>NZ_JBARYB010000308.1:0-12229 GCF_049647645.1 Achromobacter sp. | reverse complement strand
GGCCACGCCGGCGGCGGACGCGGCGGTGGCGGTGGCGGACATTTCGGCGGCCGGAGATAAGCATCATGGACAAGGGAACTCTCATGACCATTGCTCGTTTGCGCGCGCTGGGCGCCGCGTCGCTGCTGGCGCTGGGCCTGGCGGCCCCCGCCGCGGCGCAAAGCCTGTATCCGAGTCCGCAGGCCGCGGCCGACGCCTTTGTCGATGCCATGGCCACCAGCGACCTGGACGGACTGGCCAAGGTGCTGGGGCCGAATCACCGGAAGATCGTGCCTGGCGGCGTGGCGCAGGACGACATCTACCGCTTCCTGGCGGCCTGGTCGCGCAAGCACGAAATCGTCGCCGACGGCGGCCGTTCCTGGCTGGCGGTCGGGGATTCTGGCTGGACCCTGCCCGTACCTATCGTGCGTGCCGGGCAGGGCTGGCGTTTCGACCCGGCGGCCGGCACGGCGGAAATCCGCCGCCGCGCGATTGGCCGCAACGAACTGACCGCTATTGCCACGCTGCGGGAGTTGCAGGCCGCCCAGGCCCGCTACAAGGACGGCGTGGGCCAGGGGCGCTTTGCGAGCCGCCTGGTCAGCCGCCCGGGACAGCGCGACGGCCTGTATTGGCCCGAGGTCCCCGGCGCCCCGCAGCAGGCCTACGGGCTGGACGCGCTGAGCATGGGGCCGGAAGTGCCGCTGGACGACGCCTATTACGGCTACCGCTACAAGGTGATGCCGGGTGCCGATGGCAGCTCGTACCGGATCGTCGCCTGGCCGGCCCGTTACGGGCAGACCGGTATCGACACCTTTGTCATCGGCCCCGATGGGCGCGTGTTGGAGTCCGACCTGGGACCTTCGTCCGCGGCGCGCGCCGCGGCCTTGCGGGAACGCGATATCAGTGCCGGAACCTGGACCGACGCCGACGCGCAACCCGTTGGCAGCAAATGATTTTTCCGGCTTTCGGGGAGTAATCCGCGCACGCCTGTTGCTGGGTCGCAACAGGCGTGTCCGTTTGTCCGCGTGGCGTGGCGCGACGCCCTTTTGTCAGCCCGCTATGCCTAAAATGGCGAGCACCGGGACCCTGCCCGATACCCCTTTGCCGGACCTAGAAATTGAACCCCATGCATTTTGTCCGCTACGCCCTGTTCGGCGTAGGGATGGCGCTGAGCGCCGCGGCGGCCTCGGCCCCGATTTTCGTCCTGAACTCCCTGGACGCCAACGTCAGCATCGTTGATCCGACCTCGTACAAGGAATTGCGGCGCGTGCCCACGGGCAAGGAGCCGCATCACCTGTACCTGACCCCCGACGAAAAGTCGCTGATGGTGGCCAACGCCACCAGCGATTCGATCACGCTGATGGACCCCAAGACCGGTGAAGTGCAGCGCACGCTGACCGGCATCGTCGATCCCTATCAGCTGCAGTTTTCGCCGGACATGAAGTGGTTCGTGACTGCGGCCAACCGCCTGGACCACATCGACATCTATTCCTGGCATCCGCTGGAAAAGGGCTTCGACCTGAAACTGGTCAAGCGCATCCAGGCGGGCAAGACGCCCAGCCACATCATGATCGACAAGAACAGCACCACGGCCTACGTGACGCTGCAGGACAGCGATCAGCTCATCGCCATCGACCTGGCCACGCAGACGCCGAAGTGGACGGTGCCGGTGGGCAAGACGCCCGCCGACGTATTCCTGACGCCTGATCAGAAAACCTTGCTGGTGGCATTGACGGGCGACTCCTACGTCGAGGCCTACGACGTCAGCAACGGCCCGGCCAAGCTGGTGACGCGCATCAAGACCGCCGCCGGCGCCCACGCCTTCCGTGCGCAGGGCGACCACCGCCACCTGTTCGTCAGCAACCGCACCGCCAATTCCATCAGCCGCATCGACCTGCAGACGCTGGCCGTCACCGACACCTTCCCGGTGCCGGGCGGCCCTGACTGCATGGACGTGCTGGCCGACGGCAAGACGCTGCTGGTCACTTCGCGCTGGGCCCGCAAGCTCACCGTGGTGGACCTGGAGCAGAAGAAGGTGGTCAATCAGGTGCCGGTGGGCAAGTCGCCCCACGGCGTCTGGACCTTGAACCATGCTCCTACGCGGTAAGAAGAGCCCCCACGCCGCGCCCACCTGCGGGGGCTTGCCGGCAAAACGGCATGTGGCTGTGGCTGTGATGTGCGCGCTGGCCTTTCCCGCCATGGGAACGGCCGCGCCCGCTGCCTGCGACAAGCCGGTCTACCTGACTTTCGATACCGGTCATATGGGCGTGGCCCCGCTGATCGCCGACGTGCTGGCCCGCCACAACGTCAAGGTCACCTTCTTCCTGGCCAACGAACGCACGCTGACCGACGGCTTCAGCCTGGATGACGTGTGGGCGCCGTGGTGGAAGGCGCGCGCGGCCGAAGGCCATGTCTTCGGTTCGCATACCTACGATCACGTCTATTGGCAGGCCGACCTGCCCGGCGGCAAGTTCCGCGTCAAGCCCAGCGCCGGTCCGGACGCGGGCAAGCGCGCCGACTGGACGCCCGAACAGTATTGCGCCGAGATCAAGCGGTCCGTCACCCGTTTCCATCAGATGACGGGCAAGAACATGCTGCCGATCTACCGCGCCCCGGGCGGCAAGACCTCGCCCGCCCTGCTGAAGGCGGCCAAGGCCTGCGGCTTCGAGCATGTGGGCTGGGCGCCCGCCGGCTTCCTGGGCGATGAACTGCCCAGCGACAAGTATCCCAACGCCCGCCTGCTGGACCAGGCGCTGCGCACCATCAAGCCCGGCGACATCCTGCTGGCCCACCTGGGCATCTGGTCGCGCCAGGATCCCTGGGCGCCGGCCGTGCTGGAGCCGCTGATTGAAGGTTTGCAGCGCAAGGGCTATTGTTTTGCTACTTTGGACACGCATCCGTCCTACCGCGACTGGATCGCTACTCATCATTGATCATGGATACGCTTAGTCAATTGTTCGGAGAGTGCCAGCAATGGCTCTTCGAAACGGCGATTCAGCCCGCGCTGTTCCACCTGGGCCTGAGCAACTTCATCGAAGACGGCTACGACGCCACCATGTGGCTGCTGGTCGGCCTGCTGCAGGTCGCGGTGCTGGTGCTGATATTCGGCCCCTTGCAGCGCCTGCGCCCCGTGGAGGCGGTCACCGACCGCCGCCAGATCGGCATCGACGTGCTGTACACGCTGATCCACCGCCTGGGCGCGTTCCGCCTGCTGCTGTTCTTCACCGTGGATCCGCTGTGGGACAGCGTGTTCGGCCAACTGCACGTCTGGGGCTTCGCGGCCTTCCAGCTGGACCAGTACTGGCCCGGCGTCACGGACAAGGCCTGGGTCAGCCTGATCATCTACCTGCTGCTGTTCGACGCGGTGGACTACTTCTACCATCGCGCCCAGCATCGTTTCGGCTGGCTCTGGGCGCTGCATGCGGTGCACCACAGCCAGCGCCAGATGACAATCTGGAGCGACGACCGCAACCATCTGCTGGACGACATGTTGCGCGACGTGCTGGTGGTGTTCGTGTCGCAACTGGTGGGCGTGCCGCCGGCGCAGTTCGTCATTGTGGTGGCCATCACCCAGCTGGCGCAGAGCTTCTCGCACGCCAACTTGCGCATGCATTTCGGCGCCATCGGCGAGCGCCTGCTGGTCAGCCCGCGCTTTCACCGCCATCACCACTCCATCGCCTACGACGCCTCCTCGCCGGGGCCGGTGGGCGGCTACAACTTCGGCGCGCTGTTCCCCATCTGGGACGTACTGTTCCGCACCGCCCGCTTCGGCGTGGGCTATGGCCCCACGGGCATTCATGACCAGCAGGCGGAACTGGGCGGGCGCGATTACGGCCGCAGCTTCTGGTCGCAGCAGTGGCTGGGCTTGAAGCGCATGGTCGGCCGCGACCGCGAGCCCGCCGCCGCGCCGCCGGCGCCTCCGGCTTCCGCGGAACGCGCCTGAGAACGGCCCTGCGCGGTTCCCGAGCCGGAAGACGCGCAAGTAAAACGAGCCCGTATGGGCTCGTTTTACTTTGGCCGATCAGGAAGCCCGTTTCAGGGCTGACCGTCGTGCGTGGTTTCCCGTTTGATTTCGCCGTGCCGGCGTTCCATTTCCTGGCGCAGTTCGCGGCGCAGGCGGGCGGCTTCCATGCGTTGCTTTTCTTCCAGGTTGCGCGGTTCCAGCGGCGGCACCGCGGTCGGCGCGCCCTGCTCATCCACCGCCACCATCGTGAAGTAACAGCTGTTGGTGTGGCGCACCAGCTTCTTGCGGATGTCCTCGGTGACGACCTTGATGCCGATTTCCATCGAGGTGCGGCCGGTGTAGTTCACGGCTGCCAGGAAGGTCACCAGTTCGCCCACGTGGATAGGTTCGCGGAACACCACCTGGTCCACCGACAGGGTCACCACGTATTGGCCGGCGTACCGGCTGGCACAGGCATAGGCCACCTGGTCCAGGTACTTGAGGATGGTTCCGCCGTGCACATTTCCCGAGAAATTCGCCATGTCTGGCGTCATCAGGATGGTCATCGACAGTTGGTGGCTAAAGGCTTCGTCCATGGCGGTCGTTCAATCTTGAATAAAACACCTATGGTAGCGGCAGGCGCCTGTCATGGCTGGGTCTTTTCAGTGTTTTCCGGAGGGACTTCCACCGTTTCTTCAGGCGGGACGTCGCGCAGCAGGGCGGGCGGCGTCCACAATCCATCCAGCAGCGCGGGCTCGGGCGCATAGACGCGCAGCAGCACGCTGGCCGGCCCCGCGGCGGGCAGGGGCAACCAGTTGGTCTGTTCCTCGGGCGCGGGGGGCGCGTGGCTGACGCGCAGGTCCAGCGAACCGTCGGCGTTGTAGCGCAGGGGATCGCGGTCGCCCAGGGCGTAGCGGTTCAGCGGATTGGCAAACGGCATGCCTTGCGCGTCGTAGGCCGCCAGCGACCACATCGCTGCGGCGGGCGGCAACTGGCCGCTCTCGAAATGCAGCGTGTAGCCGTGCGCGCCGTCCAGCGGCGCGCCCTGGCTGTCGACGGCCAGCAGCAGCACGCTCAGGTCTTCGGGCAGGCCCGCGCCCGGCTGCGCCTGCGCCGCCAGGGCGCGCCGCAGGTAGGAATTGCCGTAGACCCCGATGCTGGCGGTTTCCTGGTGCCAGCCGTTCACGCTGCGCACCGTGCCGCCGGCTGCGGCCATCATCCGCTCGCGAGCCGCCCGCAGGCCGCGCCGCAAACCCTGCTTGGCGGGGTGGCCGAGCTGGGCGAAGTCGAACGGCCGGCCGGCGATCAGCCCGGCGCCGCGCAGCTTGGCCAGCACCGGCTGGTCGGTGGGATGCGGCGGATTCTTGCGCAGCAGCTCGGCCGCGTACTCGAAGTAGGCGTCGGTCGGCATGGATTCGACCTGCTCGCGCACCGGGACCTGCAGATTCAGGGAAGGATCGGATTTCAATCGCTGCGCCTGCGCCGGCAGATTCCATTGCGCCAGCGGCGTCAGCGCGAAGCCGTCCTGCAAACCGTGGACCGCAGGGTAGTCCGCTGGTCCGTTCGTCTGGATCAGGTTCTTGGCCCACACGTAGGTGGTGGGCGCGTCGATGCGCGCCATGCCCGAGGGCAGCACGCCGCTCCAGCCTGGCGGCACGATCACGGTATTGCCCTTGGCCGTGCCGGTGCTGCGCTTGCCCAGCGTGGCAAACACATCGGTCCACATGTCCAGCAGCGTCAGCGTGTAGAGCCTGCCTTGCGTGTCCGGCGCCGACAGCACCACCGGCCCGGACGTCAGGTCCAGCCAGGCGGTGCTGCGCAGCATGTCGGGATTGGCCCAGGGCGTGGCGGCGCCGGGCTGCGGCAACGCGCGCCCGTGCAGGAAGGTGTTGGCGGGCGCACCCTCGGCGCCGCGGGACGGATGGGTGAACTGGCGGCGGGTCAGGTCCATCGTGACCAGCGGATAGAAGTAGAGATAGCCTTCCATCGCCGCCTGGTGGGCTGCTTCGGTAGCGGCGGCGGCCGGGGTCGGGGCGGCTGGCGCCGCCAGGACGGGTGCGGCCGGCGCCAGCGCGGCGACGGCGGCGAAAGACAGGGCCAGGGCAACAAGGCGGCGCATCGGCGCTCCTACGGTCATGCGGGGAAAAGAGGGAGAGCGGGCCGGCGCGGCGTCCCCGCAGCGGGAGCCCGCCGGCCAGTCCAGGCAGCCGGGAATGGTAGCAGCCGCGGGATCATCCAAAATCTGTGAAAAAACCCGATTTGGCGGCCAAGTTTCAGACATAAGGACGGTCAGCCTTAGGACTGATCTCATGGCGCGACCGTCTCGCAAAGCCTATACTCGGGAAAATATCCTTGGAAGTCGTAGGGCCTTTTCGCTTCGGCGGCCTGAAGGCTTTCTTCATTCACCAGGAGAGGAGTGCTTCATGGTCAACATGAATCGCCGCCAGTTCTTCAAGGTGACCGGTGCGACGCTGGCAGGCTCCAGCCTGGCTTTGCTGGGGGCTGCCCCCGGCACGGCCATGGCCGAAGTCCGCCAGTACAAGCTTGCGCGCATGACTGAAACGCGCAACACCTGTCCCTACTGTTCGGTCGCCTGTGGATTGCTGATGTACGGCTTGGGCGACGGCTCCAAGAACGCCCGCGCCAGCATCATGCACATCGAGGGCGACCCGGACCACCCCGTCAACCGCGGCACGCTCTGTCCGAAGGGCGCTGCCCTGATCGACTTCATCCACAGCCCCAACCGCCTGAAGTACCCGGAATACCGGGCGCCAGGTTCGGACAAGTGGGTGCGGATGTCGTGGGACGACGCCCTGACTCGCATTACCAAGCTCATGAAGGCCGACCGCGACGCGAACTTCGTCGAGAAGACCGCGGATGGCAAAACCGTCAACCGGTGGCTGACCACCGGCATGCTGGCGGCCTCGGCAAGCAGCAACGAGGTCGGCTACATCACGCACAAGACCGTGCGCAGCATGGGGATACTGGCGTTCGACAATCAAGCCCGTGTCTGACATGGCCCGACGGTGGCAGGTCTTGCCCCGACGTTTGGCCGTGGAGCGATGACGAACCATTGGGTCGACATCAAGAACGCGGACGTAGTACTGATCATGGGCGGCAATGCCGCCGAGGCCCACCCTTGCGGGTTCAAATGGGTCACGGAAGCAAAAGCCCATAACAAGGCGAAGCTGATCGTCGTGGATCCGCGCTTCACGCGCTCGGCATCCGTGGCGGACTTCTACGCGCCCATACGCACCGGCACCGACATCATTTTCCTGGGCGGCGTCATCAAGTATCTGCTGGATAACGACAAGATCCAGCACGAGTACGTGCGCAACTACACGGACTTCTCCTTCATCGTGCGCGAGGACTTCGCGTTCGACGCAGGCCTGTATTCCGGCTACGACGCCGAGAAGCGCACCTACGACAAGGCCAGCTGGGACTACGAGCGCGGCGACGACGGCTACGTCAAGACCGACCCGACGCTGGCGCACCCGCGCAGCGTCTATCAGCTGCTGAAGAAGCACTATTCGCGCTACACCGAGGAAATGGTCGAGCGCGTCTGCGGCACGCCCAAGGACAAGTTCCTGAAGGTGTGCGAGATGCTGGCTTCCACCGCCACCACCAACCGCGCCGCGACCATCCTCTACGCGCTGGGCTGGACGCAGCACTCGATCGGTTCGCAGATCATCCGCACCGGCGCGATGGTGCAGCTGCTGCTGGGTAATATCGGCATCGCCGGCGGCGGCATGAACGCGCTGCGCGGGCACTCGAACATCCAGGGCCTGACCGACCTGGGCCTGATGTCGAACCTGCTGCCCGGCTACATGACCTTGCCCAACGAGCCCGAACAGGACTACGGCAAGTACATCGAGTCGCGCACGCAGAAGCCCTTGCGGCCCAACCAGCTCAGCTACTGGCAGAACTACAGCAAGTTCCACGTGAGCCTGATGAAGGCCTGGTGGGGCAAGTCCGCCACGGCCGAAAACAACTGGGCCTTCGACTACCTGCCCAAGCTCGACAAGCTCTACGACATGCTACAGGTCTACGAGCTCATGTTCCAGGGCAAGATGAACGGCTACATCGCCCAGGGCTTCAACCCCTTGGCCGCCGCGCCCAACAAGGCCAAGCTGAACGCCGGCTTCGCCAACCTGAAGTTCCTGGTCATCATGGACCCGCTGGTCACCGAGACCTCCGAGTTCTGGCGCAATGCGGGCGAAGCCAACGATGTGGATTCGTCCAAGATCCAGACCGAGGTCTTCCGCCTGCCGACCACCTGTTTCGCCGAGGAAGACGGCACGCTGGTGAACTCCGGCCGCTGGCTGCAATGGCACTGGAAGGGCGCCGAGCCCCCGGGCGAAGCCAAGAGCGACATCGAGATCATGGCGCTGCTGTTCACGCGCCTGCGCAAGATGTACCAGGACGAAGGCGGCAAGTACCCCGACCCCATCGTCAACCTGTCCTGGCCGTACTCCAATCCGCAGAATCCCACCGCGGAAGAGCTGGCCAAGGAATACACGGGCAAGGCGCTGGTAGAACTGACCGACCCCAAGGATCCTTCCAAGGTGACGCGCAAGGCCGGCGAGCAACTGGCCGGCTTCGCGGAACTGCGCGACGATGGTTCCACCATCAGCGGCTGTTGGATCTTCGCCGGCGCCTGGGGCCCCGGCGGCAACCTGATGGCGCGGCGCGACAACAGCGACCCGACCGGCATAGGCCAGACCCTGAACTGGGCCTGGGCCTGGCCGGCCAATCGCCGCGTCCTCTACAACCGCGCGTCCTGCGACGTGGCGGGCAAGCCGTTCGATCCGCGCCGCAGCCTGATCTCCTGGAACGGCAAGTTCTGGACCGGCGCCGACATCCCTGACTTCAAGGGCGATGAGAACCCCGACGGCGGCATGGGTCCCTTCATCATGAACCCCGAGGGCGTGGCGCGTTTCTTCGCGCGGGCGGGCATGGCCGAAGGGCCGTTCCCCGAGCACTACGAACCCTTCGAGACGCCGCTGGGCTACAACCCGCTGTATCCGAAGGCCAAGGGGGTCACCAGCAATCCAGCCGCGCGGGTCTTCAAGGACGACCTGGCCGCGATGGGCACGGTGGACAAGTTCCCCTACGTGGCCACCACCTACCGCCTGACGGAGCACTTCCACTACTGGACCAAGCACGTCCGCATCAACGCGATCCTCCAGCCGGAGCAGTTCGTGGAGATCGGCGAGGCGCTGGCCAAGGAATTGGGCATCGCCAACGGTTCGCGCGTGAAGGTGTCCTCCAACCGCGGCTACATCAAGGCCGTGGCGCTGGTCACCAAGCGCCTGCGCGCGCTGACTGTCGAAGGCAAGACGGTGCATCACGTCGGCATCCCCATCCACTGGGGCTTCGTGGGCCTGGCCAAACCCGGCTTCCTCACCAACACCCTGACGCCGTTCGTGGGCGACGGGAATTCCCAGACGCCGGAATTCAAGTCGTTCCTGGTGCAGGTCGAGAAGGCCTAAGGAGACCGACATGTCCATGCAATCCCTAGACATCAAGCGGCGCTCCGCCACCACCACGCCGCCGCCCGGCATCCGCGAGCCCATCACGGGCTCGGTGGCCAAGCTGATCGACGTCTCCAAGTGCATCGGCTGCAAGGCCTGCCAAAGCGCCTGTATGGAATGGAACGATCTGCGCGACGAGATCGGCACCAACGTGGGCGTCTACGACAATCCGGCCGACCTGACCGAGCATTCCTGGACGGTCATGCGCTTCTCCGAATACGAGAATCCGCAAGGCGACCTGGAATGGCTGATCCGCAAGGACGGCTGCATGCACTGCGAGGACCCGGGCTGCCTGAAGGCCTGTCCCTCGCCGGGCGCCATCATCCAATACACCAACGGCATCGTGGATTTCCACGA
The DNA here is from genome assembly GCF_049647645.1 of Achromobacter sp. Taxonomy (GTDB): domain Bacteria; phylum Pseudomonadota; class Gammaproteobacteria; order Burkholderiales; family Burkholderiaceae_B; genus Achromobacter. The sequence continues at coordinate 2,416 of NZ_JBARYB010000308.1, read as the reverse complement.
AGAGAACTGCATAGGCTGCGGCTACTGCATCACCGGCTGTCCGTTCAACGTGCCGCGCATCTCCAAGAAGGACCACAAGGCGTACAAGTGCACCCTGTGTTCCGACCGCGTGGCCGTCGGCCAGGAGCCGGCCTGCGTCAAGGCCTGTCCCACCGGCGCCATCGTCTTCGGCACCAAGGAAGACATGACGCAGCACGCCGAGGAGCGGATCGTCGACCTCAAGTCGCGCGGCTTCGACAAGGCTGGCCTGTATGACCCGCAGGGCGTGGGCGGCACCCACGTCATGTATGTGCTGCATCACGCCGACCAGCCCGGGCTGTATCACGGGCTGCCCAAGGACCCGCAGATCAGCCCCATGGTTTCGCTATGGAAGGGGCTGTCGAAACCCGTGGGCGTGGCCGTGATGGCCCTGACCGCGTTGGCGGGCTTCTTCCACTATGCCCGCGTTGGCCGCAACGAGGTGTCCGAGGAAGACGAACGCCGTGCCGAAGAGGAGGTGCGCCATGAGTGAAGACCGCCACTACCGCCGCATCAAGCGCTATACGCCGGGCGAGCGCACCAACCACTGGATCATCGCCTTCACGTTCATCCTGTTGGCGCTGTCCGGACTGGCGCTGTTCCACCCGTCCATGTACTGGCTGAGCAACCTGTTCGGAGGCGGCCCCTGGACGCGCATCCTGCATCCCTTCATCGGGGTGGTGATGTTCGCCTGCTTCGTCGTGTTCGCCGGCCATATGTGGCGGCACAACCTCATGACGAAGGCCGACCGCCAGTGGATGCGGCAACTGAACGACGTGGTCGAGAACCGCGAGGAAAAGCTGCCTGAAGTCGGCAAGTACAACGCCGGCCAGAAGCTGCTGTTCTATGTGCTGATCCTGTGCATGCTGGGCCTGTTCGCCAGCGGCATCGTGATCTGGCGCGAGTACTTCGCGTTCTATTTCCCGATCTGGGTCATCCGCGCCGCCTCGGTGCTGCATGCCGTCAGCGCGCTGGTGCTGATCTGCGCCATCATCGTGCACATCTACGCGGCGATCTGGGTCAAGGGTTCCTTGACCGCGATGCTGCGCGGGTATGTGACAGCGGGCTGGGCCTGGAAGCATCACCGCGCCTGGTTCCGGGAACAGATCAGAAAATAGAGGGGAAGGGCCCCCACGGCGCGCGCACTGCGTGCGTCCCGCTTGCCCTGCGGCAACCGGGGCCTTCCTGGCCCTCACGCACCCGCCCAACGGCTGCTATCCTTCTCCTTGAAGGCTGGCAGCCGTGTTTTTTTACTGGAGACGCAAGTGCAGCGAATTCTTCCGCGCGGCGAGATCGAAGCGCTAGACCACAATCGCATTCCCCAAGTCAGCCTGCCGGACCGCGGGTCCGTCTTCGCGACGCGCGCTGCGCGTTTGCGGCAGCTGGCGGCGGACAGCCCGGTGGCCGACTATCTGCTGCTGATGGCGCATCTGGTCGATGCCCAGCACCGCGCCTTGCAGGCTTGCGCGGCGCCCGAGGCATCCGAGGAGCGCATTTCGCTGGCGCAGGCGCATGGCATGCCGCCGCTGCAGGCGGTGGGCTGGCCGCGCGATCCGCTGTGGCGCGACATCCTGGGCCAACTGATTGCGCACGTGGCCGCAGCCAAGGACGTGCCGGCCGAGGCCGTCGAGGTCTGCGCCGGCCTGCGCCGCGCGCTGGCCGAGAACCCGGAGTCGCTGGAGGACCTGGCCGAGGCCGTGCTGTCCGAACAAGACCAGGGCGTCGATGGCGCCGTGGCGCCCTTCGTGATGGCGGCCCTGCAAGTTTATTGGACCGACCTGGCCAGCCGTTTCGATGAAAAGCAGTTGCCGGTCGCCAGTCCCTTCGGCGTCTGCCCGGTGTGCGCCAGCCTGCCGGTGGCCAGCGTGGTGCGCGTGGGCGGGCAGTTCGAAGGCTACCGCTACCTGTGCTGCAGCCTGTGCGCGACCCAATGGCACATGGTGCGGGTGAAGTGCTCCCACTGCGAAGACGTGGAGTCGGTGGCCTACCAGGCCATCGAGGGCCGCACGCCGGCCATCAAGGCCGAAACCTGCGACCACTGCCATACCTACCGCAAGATCTTCTACCAGGACAAGGACCTGCAGGTGGAGCCCGTGGCCGACGACCTGGCCAGCCTGATGCTGGACGTGCTGGTCGGCGAGGCGGGTTATTCGCGGGCCAGCGGCAATCCGCTGCTGTGGCACGGTTCGGAGGAATAGCATGGCTGCGCATACGCCCGAAGGCGGCGCGGCCGCAGTCTCCGACATTCCCTCCCTGGACCGCTTGCTGAACGCGCCGGCCATGCGCGCCGCGCTGGATGAGCATGGCAGGACCCAGGTGGTGGCGGCCCTGCGCCGCGACCTGGACGCGATGCGCGAACGCGCGCTGACCGGCGGGCTGCCGCGCCAGGAGCTCGATG
>NZ_JBARYB010000307.1:0-1952 GCF_049647645.1 Achromobacter sp. | reverse complement strand
GGCCACGCTCGCCAGCGCCAGCGCGCCCAGCAGGGCGGGCCGGGGCGCCTTGCGGCGCAGCGCCGCGTACAGCGCATAGACCCAAGCCGCGGCCAGCCCGGCCATGCCGGCCCAGCCGCCGTCGCGCAGGTCGAGGATGCGCAGCGGGTTCTCCAGGAAGTGCGCCGGGTACTGCCAGACGAAGCTCAGCCGGGCGACGACCAGGCCGATGATGAGCACGCGCCATAGCACCGCGCCGGTGTCGGGCGGTGCGGCGGTTGCGGCCGTCTGCTTGCGGGCGAACAGCCTCGCGCCCAGTAATCCGATGGCTGCGGCAACGATGAGGACCAGCAGCTCCGAGGGAAAGACAAGAGGGCCGATGCGGATGGCGGGCGTCATGGAAGTACCTGCGGCTGGCGTTGAGGGTCAGGCCGCATGCTGCAGTTTGGCGGGCGCCTGGGCGATACGGCGCGTGATTTCCGTGGCGGCGCGGCAAATCAGGCCGGCCAGATAGTCCTCGCGGAATGCCGCGTAGGCATCCTGCGCGCCGATGATGGTGATGCTGCCCAGCACATGGTTCTCTTCATCGAAGATCGGCGCGGCGATTCCCGTCTTGCCGGAATCCAGCTCCCCCGACGATACGCAGTAGCCGGCCTTGCGCACCTGCAGCATGGCGCGGGAAAACGCTTTCCAGTCCGGCCCCAGCCGCTGCATGTCGGGCGACTGCGCATGCTCGTCATAGACGCGCCGCAGTTGGCGCGGCCCCAGATTGGCCAGGATCACGCGCGCCGTCGCGCTGCGCAACAGCGGCATGAAGCGGCCGCGGCCGAAATTCAGGGCCTGGGTGTTGCGGCCCGGCTGCTGGTGCACGTTGATCACCTTGTCGTCGTAGCGCGCGCTGAGCAGCACGTCCAGGCCAGTCTGGCTGGACAGCTCTTCGATCAGGTCGCGGCTGACGGTCAGCATGGGGTCGTATTCCCGCATCTGCAGGTCCAGCGCGATGATGCGCGGGCCCAGCGCATAGCCGGCGGGCAGGCGCACCAGCAATCCGCAGGCGCACAGTTCCCGCACGTAGCGGTAGGCGGTGGCCGGCGCGTAGCCGCGCAGCTGGCAGATGGCGTCGACGTCCAGGACCGGCCGGTCGGGCTGAAAGAGGTCCAGGACATCGAGCATGCGGCGAAGACTGTTCATGGGTGCAAGGTGTGGGAAGGCTGACGTGCTGCGAGGGTGCACCAAGGGGCGCGTATTGGCAAATCGCCGCGCCGCGCGCGGCGCGCATGCGTGCGTATAGGGGTTCCGCGCGGAACTATCAAATAGATAATTTTAATAAATTATCCCGCATCAATCCTCCTAAATAAATTGCACAATTATCAAATTACGATAAAGTAGCAAAAAAAGGAGGCGGTAATCATGAGCGGAGCCAGTGTCTTGCTGGAAGCCTTGCGCAAGCAGGGCGTGGAAGTCTGTTTCGCCAATCCCGGCACGACCGAGCTGGACTTGGTACGCGCCATGGAAGAGGTGCCCGGCATGCGCTGCGTCGTCGGCCTGCAGGAGAACGTCTGCACCGGCGCGGCCGATGGCTACGGCCGCCTGACCGGCAAGCCGGCCGCGACCCTGCTGCATCTGGGGCCGGGATTCGCCAACGGCATCGCCAATCTGCACAACGCGCGCCGCGCCCGCACGCCCATCGTCAACATCATCGGCGACCACGCCAGCTGGCACCTGGAGTGCGACGCGCCGCTGACCTCGGACATCGAGTCGCTGGCGCGCCCGGTATCGGGCTGGGTGCAGCGCATCGCGTCCGCCCAGGACGCGGCCGGCGCGGCGCGCGCCGCCGTGCGGGCCAGCTTGGCCGATGGAGGCCAGGGCGCGACGCTGATCTTTCCGGCGGACTTCCAGGCGGAAAGCGTCACGGACGAATCCGCCGACGCCGCTGGCGCCGTGGCCGCTACGGAACCTGCGGCATTCGATGC
>NZ_JBARYB010000306.1:0-94896 GCF_049647645.1 Achromobacter sp. | reverse complement strand
GGCCAGGTCGGCGCGGCGGTGGTGTTCACCTCCGGCTTCTCCGAGACCGGCGCAGAAGGCGCGGCGCAGCAGGAGCGGCTCTGCGCCATCGCGCGCGAGCGCGGCATCCGCCTGCTGGGCCCCAACTGCCTGGGCTTCATGAACGTGCGGCGCAAGGTCTATGCGACGTTCTCGCCGGCCCCGGCCAACGGCGTCGTCGCCCCCGGCGGCATCGGCATGGTGTCGCAGAGCGGCGCATTCGGCGCCTACGCCTACAGCATGGCGCGCGATCGCGGCCTGGGCCTGTCGCACTGGATCAGCACCGGCAACGAGGCCGACATCGACGTTGCCGACTGCATCGAATGGCTGGCGCGCGACGCCGAGACCCGCGTCATCATGGCCTATATGGAAGGCTGCCGCGACGGCGCCAAGCTGCGCCGCGCGCTGGCCGCGGCGCGCGCGGCTGGCAAGCCCGTGGTCGTCACCAAGATCGGCCGCACTCAAGCCGGCGCGCAAGCCGCGGCCTCGCATACGGCAGCCCTGGCCGGCGACGACGCCGTGTACGACGCGCTGTTCCGACAATACGGCGCCCTGCGCGCGCGCACCATCGAGGAATTCTTCAATCTGGGCTATGCGCTGGACACCTGGAAACGACCGCCGCAAGGCCGGCGCCTGGGGATTTTCACCATCTCCGGCGGAGTCGGCGCGTTGATGGCCGACGAAGCCGCCGACACCGGCCTGGCACTGCCCGAGCCCGCCGCCGATGCGCAAGCCCGGCTGCTGGAGCGCGTGCCCTTCGCCAGCGGTCGCAATCCGGTGGACGTCACCGGCCAGGCAGTGTCCGAACCGGGGTTGCTGCTGGCCACCGCCGACGACATGCTGGCCGACGGCCGCTACGACGCGCTGGCCGTCTTCCTGGCCGCCGCCGGATCATCCGAAATCCTGTGGCCCACCTTCGAAGCCTTCGCACGGCAAATGCAGGCTCGCCATCCCAACGTGCCGCTGGCGATCTGCGCGCTGTTCCCCCCCGCGCGCCGCCGCGAACTGGAACAGCTGGGCTGCCTGGTGTTCCCTGACCCCAGCGCCGCCATCCGCACGATAGGCGCGGTGGCCGGGCTGGCGGCCAATGCGGATCACGACAAGGCTGAGGAAGATCCCGCAACCCAGTCAGCCGACACTCCGCCGCTGCTGGGCGCCTATAACGAAGTTCAGGCAATGGAGCTGCTGCGCCAGGCCGGCTTGCCCGCCTCTCCCTGCACGCTGGCCACCGACGCCGACGCCGCAGTGCGCGCCGTTGCCGCCATGAGCGCAACCGGCCGCGAGGCCTCGGGCGATAGCGTCCCCGTGGTGCTTAAGGTGGTATCGCCCGACATCACGCACAAGAGCGACGTGGGCGGCGTGAAACTCAACATCCGCGGCGAGGACGCGCTGCGGCGCGCCTACGCCGACATCATGGCCTCGGTGCGCCAGCACCGGCCCGACGCCCGCGTCGACGGCGTGCTCGTCGCCCCCATGGCGCCCAAGGGCGTCGAATGCATCGCCGGCGTGCATTGCGATCCGGTCTTCGGCCCGGTCGTCATGTTCGGCCTGGGCGGCGTCTTCGTCGAAGTGCTCAAGGACGTGAGCTTCCGCCTCGCGCCCTTCGGCCGCGACGAGGCCATGGCGATGATCCGCGAGATCAAGGGCTACGCGCTGCTGCAAGGCGCGCGCGGCGCGCCCCCTTGCGACATCGATGCGCTGGCCGACGCGCTGGCAGCTCTGTCCCGTTTCGCCCACGCGCGTAGCGCGGACTTCAGTTCGGTGGAGATCAATCCCTTGCTGGCGCTGCCCGAGGGACGAGGCGCCATGGCGCTGGATGCAGTGGTGATACGGGGCGGGGGAGTTGCCCAGACGGTCTAACCCATGCGGCCACGGGCGGCTACGCGCCCATTGCCCACCGCTTGGCATGCTTGCGGGTGTTGGCCTTGATCCAGCGCCCCAAGCGCTCGATCAGCGTGCGTTCCGCGCCCTCCGACACCTGCGCCATCAGCCCTACCTGCACCTCGTCCAATGCAGCGGGAAGCGCATCCACCAAGGACTCCCCTACCGCCCTGACGTAGCGCAGGGCAAAGCCCAACTCCTTGGCCATGGCCGCGATATGTTCCGCGTCGATGCTGCCGGGCTTCATTTCGCCGCCAATCGCAAACGCGAAATTGCGGGCCAGCCCGGAGTACATGCCCGTGCACATCAGGTCATAAAAGGGAGCCAGCCGGTACAGGCCGTCCGGCGTCTGCAGCACGGACAGGTTCTTGGCATGGCTATCGTTGTTGCCGACGCACAAGTTGAAGAATATCCATTGCAGGAAACGCTTCAAATCCGCGGCGCCTATGCCCATGCCTCCCAACAACTCCCGACATTGCTGCAGCGATGGACCACCGTCGGACTCATACTTCACGTCGGACGGCTTGCCGGCCAGCTGGCAGAGATCCAACTGATGCAGACGCAGCAAGCCGCCCTTGCCGTCAGGCTTGCGGTCATACCGAGTAATCAGGCATGCGTGCGTATCGGGCTGATAGTGGACTTCCGCCACGCCCAGGCCCATTCTGGCGGCCAGCTGCATGACCAGCGTCTCGTTCAAGGCCGACGACCACACGCCGTCGAGGCCGCGAATATCCGGCTTCAGAATATGCGTGGACGGCGCCGCACCCTCGGGGATCGCCGGCGAACCATCGGGCATGACCGTCAATAGGAGCTTGTCTTGCGCTCCGGCCAGAGAAATGCGGGCGCCCTCGGCGTTCTCTGCCGCCAACGCGGGCACAACCACGTCCTGCAAGCGCACTGCCACGTCCCGCCACGTCGCAGGCCGGTGGCGCGCCGGCGCGGGCTGCTCGCCTTGCGGCAATATGGTCAACCCACTGGCGGTGTCCCCGCCCACGCTGCGCAACAGACCGAAGACCGTGGTGGCATGGCGGCTGACCTGCAAGAACTTGCGCACATGCCCTTCGGGCAACAGGTTTTCAAAGAATGCATGCGCCGCATCGTCCGCATGATCGCCGCTGCGCAAAGGCATCGATGGCGAAATGGCGTGCGCACCAGCCCAATTCAGCCAAGCGTCGTCATACACGAAGCGCAACGGCCGCTCGTCGAACAAGCGACCGACCTTGCGGTCCGCGTGATAGATGTCCAGCGCGTCGGCGACGGTCATGGCAGCCTCGGGCGCTTGGGCGCCACCTGCACTTCCAGGCCCAGCAGATCCAGCATGTCCAGCACCTTCTGCAATTGCAGCGTGGGCTTGCCGCGCTCCAGATCCACCACATAGCGGTTGCCGGTGCCGGACAGACCGGCCAGGTCAGCTTGCAGCAAACCCTGCGAGCGCCGGACGGCCTTCACCAACTCGCCCAGTTCGGTCGAGGTGCGGATCGTTACGCCGGCCCCGCCTGCAAGCGCGGCAGGAATATCGTTCGCGGGCATGAGCGCCTCCAAAATTACCGTTCGGTAATTTTAGGACAATAATATGATCGGCGTGGCAAAAAAATTACCGATCGGGAAAAATTTACCGCAGCATGGTTTTCTTAGTCCGCAAGATTACCGAACGGGAAGAATTTTTCGATCCAGGCCTGATTTTCACACAAAATTACCGATCGGTAATTTCTTGGCCGTCGTCCATGGAGCGGCGCCTCAAACGAAAAAAGGCGCCCAAGGCGCCTTTTCGTCTTCAAGCACGCGTCCCGCTTACTTCAGCAGCAACGCATTCAACCGCTTCACAAACGCAGCCGGGTCGGCAATCTGCGCGCCTTCGGCCAGCAGCGCCTGATCCAGCAGCAGACGCGCCCACTGGTCGAACTCGCCGTCTTCGGCGGCGCGGATGCGGGCCAACAACGGGTGTTCGGGATTGATTTCCAGCACCGGCTTGACGTTGGGCGCTTCCTGGCCGGCTGCCTTCAGCATGCGCAGCAGGTGCGGGCTGAGTTCGTTCTGGCCCACCACCACGCAAGCCGGCGAATCCACCAGGCGCAAGGTCACGCGCACTTCCTTGACCTGGTCTTCCAGCGTCTTCTGCAGGCGCTCGACCAGCGGCTTGAAGTCCTCGGCCACCTCGGCCTGGTGCTTCTTTTCTTCCTCGTCGGCCAGCTCGGCCAGGTCCAGGCCGCCCTTGGCCACCGACACCAGCGACTTGCCGTCGAATTCACGCAGATAGGACAGCATCCATTCGTCCACGCGGTCCGACAGCAGCAGGACTTCAATGCCCTTCTTGCGGAAGATTTCCAGATGCGGGCTGTTGCTGGCCGCGGCGAAGGTATCCGCCGTGACGTAGTAGATCTTGTCCTGGCCTTCCTTCATGCGCGACACGTAGTCGGCGAAGGACACGGTCTGGGCCTGGTCGCCCGTCTGCGTCGACGCAAAGCGCATGAGCTTGGCAATGCGTTCCAGGTTGGCCGAGTCCTCGCCCGCACCTTCCTTCAGCACCTGGCCGAACTCCGACCAGAACGTGGCGTAGTCTTCCGGCTTGTTCTCCGCCATGTCTTCCAGCAGCGACAGGATGCGCTTGGCCGAACCTTCGCGGATCGCGCGCACGTCGCGGCTTTCCTGCAGGATTTCACGCGAAACGTTCAGCGGCAGGTCCGCCGAATCGATCACGCCGCGCACGAAACGCAGATACGAGGGCAGCAGCTGGTCGGCATCGTCCATGATGAAGACGCGCTTCACGTACAGCTTCACGCCGTGGCGGCCGTCGCGGTCCCACATGTCCATGGGCGCATGCTTGGGCACGTACAGCAGCTGCGTGTATTCGCTGCGGCCTTCCACGCGGTTGTGGGTCCAGGCCAGCGGGTCGTCGTAGTCGTGCGACACCGTCTTGTAAAACTCGCGGTACTGCTCTTCCGTGACGTCGGACTTGCTGCGGGCCCAGAGCGCATTGGCCTGGTTCACCGTTTCCAGTTCTTCGGTCTTGACCTGCTCGCCCTTTTCCTGGTCCCACTCTTCCTTGGCCATGCGGATGGGCAGGGAGATGTGGTCCGAGTAGCGGCGCAGGATCTCGCGCAGCTTCCAGCCATTGAGCAGTTCGTCTTCGTCGGCGCGCAGATGCAGCGTGACGTCCGTGCCGCGCGTGGCTTTTTCGGCGGCGGCAATGGTGAACTCGCCCTGGCCGTCCGATTCCCACTGGATCGCGTCCGTGACGCCGGCGCGGCGGCTGACCACCGTGACCTTGTCGGCCACGATGAACGAGGAATAGAAGCCCACGCCGAACTGGCCGATCAGCTGCGCGTCCTTTTGCTTGTCGCCCGTCAGCTGGGAGAAGAACTCCCGCGTGCCGGAGCGCGCGATCGTGCCCAGGTTGGCCACCGCCTCATCGCGCGACAGGCCGATGCCGTTGTCCGAGATCGTGATGGTACGGGCGGCCTTGTCGTAGCTGACCGTGATGGCCAGTTCGCCATTGCCTTCCAGCAGCTCGGGCCGATCGATGGCCTCGAAGCGCAGCTTGTCGCAGGCATCCGATGCGTTCGACACCAGCTCGCGCAGGAAGATTTCCTTGTTGCTGTACAGCGAATGGATCATCAGGTGCAGCAGCTGCTTCACCTCTGCCTGGAACCCCAGGGTTTCGGACGTGGAAGGCGTGGCGGTTTGGCTCATAGTTCTACGTGGCTAGGTAAGTAAATTGGGGACAGATATTGGCTGCCGGGACATCTGGCCCGCGCGGCCGCCGGGAAACCCTACTGATGTGGGGGCCACTGGCGCGTTTTCAAGGGCAGGCGGAAATTCCCGCCCCGTTTGCAGCCTCCCATTTTGGGGAGTGGCGGCGGCGCATCAGAAAATCGAGAACACCTTGCGGTAGCGTGTTTTCGCCTCCAGCACGGCTTCATGCTGCGGCACCGCCAGCTTGCCGCCCCGGATCAGCTTGCGGATGTCCGCTGCCGTGATCTGCCGCGTCTCCTGCGAGCGCAGCAGGAAATCCGCCGTACCGCGGTCCAGGATTTGGTAGATCGAGTTGGAGACAAGCTGCGTGGGGCCCAGCTCGTCCAGATAGTAGAGCGTGTCGCCCTTTTGCCAGACCGTGCCGAAGCCGTGATAAACCGCGCCCAGCTTTTTCCAGTTCCCATCCGGCGCGCCCTCCAGCCGATTGATCAGCGTGGACCGCGAGACCAGCCCGCCGCCACTGCCCCGGGAGGAACGAGCCCAGGATTCCTGCGCCCGCAGGAACAGCGTCTGCCTGCCGTCCGTGTACACGTAGGGCGACAACTCGATGTATGCCCCCGAGACGAACGGATCGTCGCCAGCCCGCTCCACCTGCCGCGTCTGCGTGTTGTAGAAATAGATACCGTCCTTGGTCGCGAATAGTGCGTGGTAGACGTGCCGCCCCTGCTCGTTCAGCAGCCGATACGGCGCATGCGCCGCGTCGAAGGGCTGCGCGCCCACGTACACCATGCCGTCGCGCGGATCACGGAGATAGGGTTGGCGGTACAGGTCGCCCACCATGAAGGTGTACAACGCCGGATCGTCCGACAGCGGCAGCAACTGCTCGTGGAAGTAAACGCGGCGGCCATCGGCGAAGAAATCGTCGCTGGGCCGCACGTCGCCATCCCTGCCCGCCGGCAGGCGGCGCAGCGAGGCCGGCTGCGCCTGCGGCATTTCGCGGCCCCGGTAGTACACGCGCGCATCGTCGGTGGCCAGCTCGCTGTCAAGCAGCGGCCGGTAGGGCCGGGCGCTGGCCGGCAGGGCGACGAACGGATACAGGTAGGTCTGTGGCTTAGGGCCGGCATCCGCCCGGTACAGGATCTTCTGCCAGAACTCGTCCAACATGCCCAGTTCCTCGTTGCGCACGCTGTGCATCGAGCAGAAATACGTGGCCGCGCCATCGCTGAAATAGCTGTTGCCCAGATAACGCGCCAGCGCCGGCTTCAAGTCCGGCAGAACCTGGTTGCCGCAATACACGTGACGCTGGTCCCGGGCCGCCTGCCTGCCGTCGAATGCCCCGGTATCGAATGCCTGGAAACTGGCGGGATCGGCCTGGTCCAGGCGGTAATAGCCATTGCTGGGAACGGCGGCGTAGACGCCGCCCTGATGGTTCTTGTAGATGCTGTTGCCGTAGGACTGCCCATGGTCGACGGCCGCGAAATCGTCGCCGTCCATCAGCCAGAACAGCAGGAACATCGGCAGCGCGGCGATGATCAGGACCAAGGTAATCACGGTCCATTTGGCGCGTTTTTGCATGGAGAGGCAGCGGCTGACGGCCCTTGATTGGCGACCAGGGATTCTAACCAGCGGCCGCAATGCCGGCCTCAACCTGGTCCCTACCCGAACCTACCCCGGACGGCGCGGGGCCTTCCCCGCTAAAATCCCGCACTTTCCTCCCCTACCCCGCCCCCTGGCCGGCCCATCCGCCATGCAACCCGCCTCCCTGACCCAACCCGCCCCCCACGGCGCCTCCGAAGCCGATCCCAGTCACGACCTGGTCTACGGCCCCGATGACCGCCCCGCGCCTCCCGTCGCCTTCGTCGCCGCCCTGCAGCACCTGCTGGCCATCCTGGTTCCCATCGTCACCCCCGGCCTGTTGATCTGCCAGGCCCTGGGCGTCAGCAGCCGCGACACCACCCTGATCGTGTCCATGTCGCTGGTCATCTCCGGCATCGCCACCTATGTCCAGTGCAAGCGCTTCGGCCCCCTGGGCGCCGGCCTGCTTATCGTGCAAGGCACCAGCTTCAACTTCGTCGGCCCGCTGATCGCCGGCGGCTCGGTCATGGTCAAGCAAGGCACCCCGGTCGAAGCCGTCATGGCCGCGATCTTCGGCGTGGTCATCGCCGGTTCCTTCGTCGAAATGGGCATCAGCCGCATCCTGCCCTTCGTCAAGCGCCTGATCACCCCGCTGGTCACAGGCATCGTGGTGCTGCTCATCGGCCTGACCCTGATCAAGGTCGGCCTCATCAGCATGGGCGGCGGCTACAGCGCCATGGGCAACGGCACCTTCGCCAGCGCCGAGAACCTGACCCTGTCCGGCCTGGTCCTGGGCACCATCATCCTGCTGAACCGCGTGCCGGTCGTGTGGGTGCGCAGCACCGCGCTGGTGCTGGCCCTGGCCGTCGGCTACATCGCCGCCGCCTACATGGGCCGCCTGGACTTCACCGGCGCCCGCGAAGCCGCCCTGTTCCAGATCCCCACGCCGCTGCACTTTGGCCTGGGCTTCTCGTGGGCGCTGTTCGTGCCCATGCTGATCATCTACCTGGTCACGTCCCTGGAAGCCATCGGCGACGTCACCGCCACCAGCAAGGTGTCCAAGCAGCCCGTCGAGGGCCCGCTGTGGATGCAGCGCATCAAGGGCGGCGTCCTGGTCAACGGCGCCAACTCGCTGCTGGCCGGCGTCTTCAACACCTTCCCGAGCTCGGTCTTCGCGCAGAACAACGGCGTGATCCAGCTGACCGGCATCGCCAGCCGCCACGTCGGCGTGTGGATCGCCGGCATGCTGATCCTGCTGGGCCTGTTCCCGGCGGTGGCCGGCATCCTGCAGGCCGTACCCGAACCCGTCCTCGGCGGCGCCGCCATGGTCATGTTCGGCGCGGTCGCCGCGTCCGGCATCAACATCCTGGCCGGCATCCACCTGGACCGCCGCGCGCTGCTCATCATCGCCGTGTCCCTGGCCCTGGGCCTGGGCGTGTCGCAAGTGCCGGAAATCCTGTCGCACCTGCCGCATGCCGTGAAGAGCGTGCTGGAGTCGGGCGTGGCCACCGGCGGCATCTGCGCGCTGGTGATGAACTGGTTCCTGCCCGAGAAGAAGTAAGGCGGCGGGCCCCTCAGGGAGCCGGTCCCGGCCGCGCCTGCGCGCGGGGACTGGCTCCTGTCAGACGGCTTGCTTCGGGGCCGCCTGACAATTTATGAAAGACCGCATATAATCGCCGTCTTCGCTTCTCCCGCGACCGTCATCTGGACGTGTCCGCGACCTCCTTGCCCGGGTGGTGAAATTGGTAGACGCAGGGGACTCAAAATCCCCCGCCGCAAGGCGTGCCGGTTCGATTCCGGCCCCGGGCACCAGAATTCGAAAAAAGCCGCTGACGTTTACCGTCAGCGGCTTTTTTCATGGCCGATTACTGAAGGCCGAGGCCATTGCCGCCTCGGCCCAGGCCGCAGAGGCAGAGGCAGAGGCAGAGGCAGAGGCGATCAATTGACCGTCACGCCCGCCTCGCGCACCACATCGCCCCACAGAGAGATCTCCTTGACGATCTGATCGCGAAAGGCCTGCGGACTGCCCGGCGCGGCTGCTTCCCCGGTTGCCTTGAGACGGTCGGCCATCTCGGGCATCACGACGGCCGCATTGATCGCGGCGTTGAGCTTGGCCTGCACCTGCGGCGGCACGCCCTTGGGTGCGATGATGCCGTACCACACCGTCACGTCGTACGGGACGCCGGCCTCGCGCACCGTCGGGATATCCGGCGCCGAGGACACGCGCTGCGGCAAGGTCACGGCCAACACCTTCAGGCGCTTGTCCTCGCGGTAAGGCAGGGTCGAGCCCGCCGTGGTCAGCATCGCATCGACCTGGCCTGAGACGGTGTCCGTCAACGCCGGCGCGGACCCTTTGTAGGGCACGTGGACCATGGAAATGCCGGCCGTTTTCAGAAGGGCCTCCATCGCCAGATGCGAAATCCCGCCCGTGCCGGACGAGGCATAGGTCAGCCCGCCCGGTTTCTTCTTGGCCAGGGCCAGCAGACTGGCCAGGCTGTCCACCGGCACGTTGGGATTGACCGACACGAAGAACGGCGCACGCGCGATCATGCCGATCGGCGTCATGTCCTCCACCGGGTCGAACGGCAGCTTGTACAGGCTGGGGTTGACTGAATAGCTATTGGAAATCAAGGTCAGGGTGTAGCCATCGGGCGCTGACCTCAGGCCCTGCTCCACGCCCAGCTTGCCGCCCGCGCCGGGGCGGTTCTCCACCACCACGGGCTGCTTCAGGCCATCGGACAGCAACTGCCCCAGCAGACGCGCAATCCCGTCATTGCCGCCGCCGGCGGCAAAGGGCACGATCAGCTTGATCGGCTGCGAAGGATAGTCATCCGCGCGTGCATTGGAAACCGATGCGGCAAACGCCACGGCAGCCAGCGTCATCCCCAATACCGCCCTGCCCAGCTTGGCGCCGGATAGCATCGTCATATTTCTCTCCTCTTTGATCGGCCGCTGCGCGGCCACGTTTTATGGTGAAAGGCGCCAGACTACAACTTAACGAGTGAAGTTGTAGTCTGGCGCCTTTCCTTCCGGAACTCTCGATTGCGCCGAACGGCTTTTCTCCAACCCGGCGCCGGGGGTTCATCAGCATTCAAAGAGCCATTGACGCTCGTCGCCAACGGCTTTTTCATGTTGCATGCCAAGCCTGCAGCGGACGATCCCGGAACCGCTCCACAAGCGTTGCCACCGCGGATTTGTCCAGCGACTGCACCGCGTAGCAAAGTCCAATGCGGCGCGACATTTCCAGTCCATCGATGGGGCGGATTTCCACGCCGGCCTGGCTCCGCGCCAGCGACTCTGGCGCCACGCACATGCCGGCGCCCGCGGCCGTCAACGCCAATGCCAGGCGCAGCGACCCCGCGTGCGCGGCCGGCGTGTTTGCCGCCTCGCCATAAAAGGGAAGCAGGCGCTGATGTGTCGGATGGTTCGGGCACACGATCCACGGCAATGCGGTTCCGGCGCCGCTGCCTTCGGGCATGGCCAGTACATAAGGATCGACGGACAGCGGCAAGAACAGCTCGTCCTCGCAGCGCTCGTCTTCGGTCGCCAGCCGGGCATCGCCATCGCAGCCCTCAAGCAGGCTCACGAAAAGCGTCGGCACGACCTCCCGCGCCGCGCGCATGAAGGCGGCGATATCCCGCCCGGAGATATCCGCCTCCACACCGATCTCGATGCGCAACGCGTGCGGACCATGGCGGAACTGGTGTGTCATCGAGTCCGTTTGCGACAGGATGCGCCGCGCCTGCGGGTACAGGATACGGGCGTCCTCGGTCACGGCCACGCCGCGCGCCTGCCGCGTGAACAATTGCGTGCCCAGCAAGTCCTCCAGGCTTTTGATCGTGCCCGACAGCGCCGGCTGGCTCAGATGCAGGCGGCGGGCGGCGCCGGTTATGTTGCGCTCTTCGAAGACGGCAACAAAGGCCTTGAGCTGACGGCTATCCATAAGATTTTCCGATTTCTCCCAAAGAAATAAACCATTTCTCAAGGATTATTCTCTAGCATAGAATCATTCCAGACACTCAAGCATACATAAAACCGATACCTGGAGCCCACCATGCCTTCTTCGAAAAAACCGCTGGTCATCATCACCGGAGCCAGTTCCGGCATCGGTCTAGCCACCGCCCGCCTGTTCTCGGCTAACGGCCATCCTCTGTTGCTGCTGGCCCGCCGGCTGGAAACAATGCAGGCATTGAACCTGCCCGACACCCTGGCGCTATCCGTGGACGTGACCGACCGCGCCGCGTTGGCCGCGGCCGTGCAGCAAGGCGAAGCCCGCTTCGGCCCGGCCGATGCGCTCATCAACAACGCGGGCGTCATGCTGCTGGGCGACATCACGCGCCAGGCCCCCGATCAATGGGACCGGATGCTCGACGTGAATGTCAAAGGCGTGCTGAACGGCGTGCACGCGGTCGCGGCGGGCATGGTCCAGCGCAAGCGCGGCAGCATCATCAACATCAGTTCGGTGGCCGGCCGCAAGACCTTCCCCAATCACGTGGCCTACGTGGGCACCAAGTTCGCCGTGCACGGTTTGTCGGAGAACCTGCGCGAGGAATTGTCGGCGCACAACGTGCGCGTGACCACGATCGCGCCGGGAGCCGTGGAGACCGAACTGCTGGGCCACACCACCGACGCGGACATCAAGACGGGCTATGAAGCCTGGAAGGCCGACATGGGCGGCAAAGTGCTGGCCGCGGAGGACGTGGCCAACGCCATCCACTACGCCTATATGCAACCGGACGGGGTGTGCGTGCGTGAAATCGTTCTGGCGGCCACGCGCCAGCAGGCTTAGTCCATCGATTGCGGTAACCGCAAGACGTTCATCCCTACGCTTCCGCGCGCAGCGCGGCCTGCACCGCCGAGCGCTCCCCAATGCGGGCGACGTATGCCGTCAAGAACGGCCAGCGATCCAGGTCGATCGCGAAGAACCTGCACCATCCCAGCACGGTAAACAGATAGGCATCGGCCACGCTGAACCGCTGGCCCATCAAATGGCTGCCCCGGGCCAGGATGCCGTCCAGGTAATCAAAGCGCTTGAACAGCCGTTCGCGGAAATGCGCCTTGGCGGCTTCCGGCAAGGCCGCCTGGAACAGGGGAGCCGATCCCGCGTGGATCTCGCTGGTCACGAAGTTGAGCCATTCCTGCAGCCGCGTGCGCTCGCGCGTGCCGTTGGGCGGCGCTAGCTGCATGTCGGGCCGCAGGTCTGCCAGATACTGCACGATGGCCGGCCCTTCAGTGAGCACATCACCGTCGTCCAGTTCCAGCGCGGCAACATAGCCTTTCGGGTTGATCGTGCGGAAATCGCGGCCGTCGGCGGTCTGCTTGGTCTGGTTGTTCACCTTGACCAGTTCGAACGGCAATTCCAGTTCGCGCAAGACAATGTGCGGCGACAGCGAGCAGGTGTGCGGGGCGTAGTAGAGCTTCATGACATCTCCGATGGAACAACGGGGATGGAAGTGTCTCGCGCCGCTGCGTGCAGGTAAAATTAATGCTTTATTTTCTTACCATTAGCTCAGCTACTTAACATGTTGAACCTGGGACACTGGCGCCTGCTCGTCGCGACGGCCGACATGGGCAACATCTCGCGCGCGGCCGAACGTGTCGGCATTACCCAGTCCGGCGCAAGCCAGGCCATCGCGCAACTGGAAGCGTCATTGGGGATCCAGGTATTCACCCGCTCGCGCAAGGAAGTGGCGGCAACGGCGCTGGGCGAACAGGTGATCGAACACGCCCGCGCGATGCTGTCTCACCTGGAGTCCATCCGCGTGCTCGCCGACGACAGCAAAGGACTCAGCCAAGGCCGCATCCGCCTGGGCAGTTTTCCCTCGGTCATCTCGACGTTGTTGCCGCCGCTCCTGCACGGCTTCCGGCAACGCCACCCCGGCATCGAGGTCGTGGCATTGGAAGGCACGGACGAAGAAGTCGAAGATTGGCTGTCGCGCGACGCCATCGATCTCGGCGTGGTGATGAATCCCGCCCCACAAAGGCAGGCGCTGATCCTGGGCCGCGACCGCTGGATGGCGCTGTTGCCCAACGCACACGTATTCAGCCGCCGCGCGTCATCGCAGGGCGTCACGCTGGCCGAGCTGGCCGACGAGCCGTTCATTCTGGCGACCGGCGGCTGCTCCGTGAATGGCCTGAGCCTGGCCCGACAAGCCGGAACCGAGCTGAGCAACATTCGCGTCACGGTCCGTGATTGGGCTAGCGCCTGCGCGCTGGTCCGCGAGGGCATGGGCGTTGCAGTGGTGCCGGAGTCCACCTTGCCCCCGGAAATGCGCCAATTGCGGGCCGTCCCGCTGGCGCCGGCGATCCGGCGGGAATTCGGACTGGTGCGCTCGGCTGCCGGACGGCAAGCCGCGGCGGTCGGCGCCTTGTGGAAGCATGCAACCCAGGGAATGAGCCCCAAGGCTTCCGCCAAGGCGCGCGCGGGCTGAGACGAATCGGGCGCCCATATCTGGCCCAAGAGTCCCCTCAAAAGCGCCACGTCGCCGAGACCGTGCCGGCGACATCGGAATCTCCGCCCCGATAGAAGTTGCTCGATACGGCGGCACCGATAGTCGTGCTCCGCCCCATTTTGTAAGACAGCCCGGCTTGCAGGCCAAGGCTATCGCGGCCCACCACTTCGCTGCGGGTGCTGAAGCTCGCCTGGGGATATCCGGCAAACGACGCGGTTTGGGTGATCGCGCCACTGGTCAGTTCATGATTCCAGGTCGATTGCAGATTGGCCGTCATCGTATTGCCAGCGGATGTCGGAAATTTGTAGCGAATCTCGCCGCCAAGGCGCGTGCGCAATGAGTTGAAGGTCTTGCCATCGAGATCCAGTCCAGCGCCATCGCTGCGCTTTTCGGAGACGTCAGGCCGATGCAATGCGCTGTAATCAAGCGCCGCAACGGGGCCGACGCTTGAGCCTTCGCCGAGTTTCCACCGCCAACCGCCGCCGATCGTGACGGTCGCGGTGGCGCCGGTCCAGCTGCTGCGCGGCTTCGCGGAATAGCCGTTCACGTCTATCGTGCGATTGACGCGTACGTCTTCGGCGCCGATCCGCGCCAACGCAAACGCATGGGGACCGGCGTTCGCATCGGAGGCGTAGCGTGCTTGCACACCGATGCCGAACGCTGTCGACTTGCCCGAAGCAGGAGTCTGGTCATCGAGCCGGGTTGATTGTCCGCTGACCGCCGCGTGTACGCCGACGGTCCACGCGCGCTCCTCTTCCGCGACCTTTTCCGCGCCAAAAACCAAGCCGTACGTATTGCCGCTGGAACCTGCCATGTCGCCGCTACGGCTGGTTCTGTATCCGCTGCCGAACGGCACGGCGAACGCGCGCCACGTCCCGCGCGCTGCGGTGCCACCAGCAGGCTCCGTGGCGTCCGTGCCGACGGCAGAGGCCACCATATCGGTGATCTGGCGCTCGCGCAGCAGGCCGCCGGTGAACATCGCGCCATACGCGGACGGAGAGAGTTGGCGCAGGGCTGACTGCACGTCGCTTCCGTTCGGCGCCGAAAAGTCCAGCGCGGCAACCAGCGGCTGCAAACCGGCGCCAGCATTGCCGGCGATCTTATCCAGCGCGGTTCCGACGCTCCGGCCATTGCCATCAGCGCCAAGCCGCGCGTAGGCGTCCGCGTCGCGTGTGAACGCGATGCGATAGGTATTGTTGCCCTGCGCCATGGCGGTGGCTCTCAGGGATGGCGAGTCCAGCACCGCGGACACGCTGGAGAAAGCGCCGGTGACGCTGTCCGCGCTCAACCACTCGTCCGACGTGACACTGTAGCCTGTCGCGTACCAGCCGCGCTGCGGGGCTATCGCCAGAGAGCCGGCCAGCGACGCATTGCCGCTCACGGCAAGCCCGCTGATTTCGCCTGAGCTATCAAGCGCTACTTGCAAGCGTCCCGTGGGGGTTTGCACATAGTCGCCATCTACCTCAATGCTGCCCCAGGGCGTTGGCGCGACGGTGCCGTTGTTGACGAAGAGGCCAGCTGGGTTGAGCAGGTAGCTGCTGTTTCCGGTCAGCGTGGCGCCCTGCGCCACGTTCACGTCGTACACGGCATGATTGCCATTGATTTGCGTGACGCCGCCCGCCATCTGCAGCGACAGATTATTGATGCCGACGATGTTGCCGTCGTATCGGAATGCAAAGTTGGGGTCTGGCCGGTTCGTCGATCGCCCGTTTGCGTCGGGCGCCGTACCGAAACTCAGCTTCGTGAGACGCAACGCGCCGTTCTCGTCCTCTTGCGCGTAGGACGACAGGATGTCACCGGACAGCGAGGCGCCGCGCATGACATTGATCTGGCCAACGTAGCCGCTCTCGCTCATGTAGATCGCTGCGTGCTTGCCGGCAAGACGCCCGGTCAGGTCGACGGTGGCAACCAGCGGACCATTGATTTCGTCGAGCAAGTCATCCGGCTCGCCTTGCACATCGCGTATGTATGAGCCACGGTAGTCCGTGTCGTCTCCCATGGCGTTGTGGCCGAAGTCGAAGCTTGCCGCAATGCCGTGCTCGCCCAGGGCCTGCACATCGCCACGCTGCACGAAGTTGTGATTCTTGCCATAGGCGAACATCACCCCGCGCGCGTAGGGGCCGTCGGCATAGACGCGCGTGCCAGGCAGGACAGTGACCGTGTTGCCTTCGCCATCGACACGAATGCCGCCGCCACCGCGGCCCGCCGACAGCAGGTCTGCCCGCTGGTAGACCTCATTGAAACTACCATAGACGTGCAAACCCAGGCCTACCTGCGCCGTATTGTAGGTATTCGGGATGTAGGCGGTGCCGGCAGCGTTGCGCCCGAAAAAGGGGTTGTCGTTAATGATCTTCAGGCCGCTGCCATAGATCGAGGAGCCGAAGAAGTTACGGCGGTCGATCTTGTAGCCCAGGTCCTGCATGACCGCCAGCTCGGCCTCCATGAACACGGTGTAGTTCTGATAATTCTGGTGGCTCATCATGCTGTTCTTGAGCTCGATGTGCGACATGAAGTTGTCATCGACGTCGCCGGAGTCGCCCAGCATACGCACGGGAACGCCGCGCATCGCGCCTGCCAGCACCTCGTTGACATGGTCACCAGAAAAATAGGCTTGATCGCGTCTTGCGTCGAACATGTCGTCGCTGACGGGATTCTCGCAGCCAGTGCAATAGATCGCCTGGCCGGGCTGTGCCGCACGGCCGTAGTCATCGCGCAGATGCGTCGTCCAGGCGCTGCTATTTGGAGCGAAATAAGGGGAATATCGACCTGAACGTGTGTCGGCATTGAGCGTCGAGCTTGATATGCCTAGCGCGTGAGCGACCTCGTGATACACGGTAGAGGGCAGATCGAATTCAACATTGAGCGGCAACTGCGATGGAATGTATGGCGCATTCGAAAATCGTAGCGTACCGATGACGATCACGCCGTGCGCACCGTGCGTCAAGTCGCCGGGCGGCCGATTCTGAAGCGCGGCCTGAACCTGGGTAGGTAGGTTTTGGTCTCCATCGACTAGCGGACTATACGCGTATGCGTTGTCGTCATTGTTCGTTCCGATATTGATGATCGCGGGCGCCTGACCCGGCACGACGTTGATGGTCTGCGCCCAATGCCGCAGCCCACCCAGCATTCCCGCCTTTTGCGAGGACGACAGATTCCACAGGGACTTTTCCGGCCCATCGTCGTCATCATCGGTGTACGGACCATCCTCCACGCCAAAGACGCGCACAAGCATGAACGGCACGCCCTGGGAATCGTTCACCTCATAGGTTTCCACGGCCTGTGCCGAAGTGCTTCCGAGGGAAAGCGCCGCAACGGCAGCGGCCGACAATCTGAACCTTTTCATTCAAAACTCCGATTGCAGCGCTTTCTATTCGTTGTGAAGTGCGCAGGCATTGCATGGCCGATGGCTTCTGGACGCTGCGGCCTTTTCTGACCAGCGTCGCACGACATCTTTTGATGCAATTTGCTGACGAAATTTAAATCAAAGTGTTGCGATCGAATATCACTGAAACTTGTGATTCTGTCCGTTGGGCGCTGGTTGTCGATTGGCGTCCGGACTGACCCGGCGTATTGCGGGAATGGCTACGCCGCCACCTAGCCGGAGCGGTCAAAGCAGCGGGCAAGCACAGGAGGGAAGAGGCATGCGGAAAAGCAACGCGTAGCGGAAATCCGCCGCGAAGCACGGCGCTACGACGGGGCCAGGACTGAAACCGCTCAGCCGCCCAGCAGAATTCCAAGGCGGCTGTTCCACACGTCGCCATAGCGTTTGCCGGTGACGGGGACCCGGACCAAGGGATTTTTGAGGTCGCTGGTGGAGAAGTCGAAATGGACATTCTTGAAAGAATGCGAGCCATTGCCGGAAACCTCGGTCCACTTCAACTGCCACTGCCTGATGTACGAAAAGTCGAGGACTTCTCCGCGATCCTTGGCGCCGGACACCATGCAAATTTTTCGCGTTTGGGGGTCGAACGCGATGAAAAATTTCTTATTCGCGTCGCTGAGTATCAGTTCGTTGTCGACGCTGTCCTCCGGAAAGGACGTACCCTGCCTTTGATTGTGTTCGCGAAACTTCGCCAACAACGCGTTGTGCCGCTTCTTTTGGCGGTGGATGACCCAAGCGATCACGGCGATGATCGTTACGGCGAACGAAATGAGATTAAACATAGCTGCTTTTTTTCGGTGGATTTTGGAGGCTGTATCGGCAATAACGGCCTCCGCAGCAGAAACTTGAGGAAATTCCCGCTTTAATTCAGCGTCCGGCGCCGTTCACGCGTCCGGGCGGGGAAATATCGCAACGTCCCGCCGCAGCCCCCCTCTCCCACCAATGCCGCAGCAGCGACGGGAATCATGCCTTGCGCTACGATCCCCGAATCGGTGGTCCGTCGCTCTCCGCGGCACCGAAGGGAACTCCTAGGCCATGACGCCCCGCCTGTTCGTGCTCACCCTGCTTTCCCTGCTGGCCTTCGCCGGCAACTCCCTGTTGTGCCGCCTGGCGCTCAAACACACCGCGATCGACCCCGCCACCTTCGTCGCCATCCGCATCGGGTCCGGCGCGCTGGTGCTCTGGCTGATGCTGCGGCTGCGCAAGCCCGCCGGGCGTATGGAGGGCAATTGGCATGGGGCGTTGGCGCTGCTGGCCTATGCGCTGGCCTTCGCCTATGCCTACACACAGATCTCCGCGGGCACGGGCGCCTTGCTGCTGTTCGCGTCCATTCAGATCAGCATGATCCTGTACGGACTCTTCATCGGCGAACGGCTGAGCGTCACGCAGGGGCTGGGCATAGGCCTGGCGGTGGCCGGCCTGGTCATCCTCATGCTGCCCAGCGTCAGCGCGCCGCCCTTGTTCCACGCCTTGCTGATGATCGTGGCCGGCATCGCGTGGGGCGCCTATTCCTTGCTGGGCCGCAGCGCCAAGGATGCGGCGTCGGCGACGGCGGGAAATTTCATCCGCGCCACGCCGGTCGCGCTGCTGCTGTTCCTGCTGCATGCCCTGGCTGCCCGCGTGGGCTACGATGCCGCCGGCGCGGTGTACGCCGTGGTTTCCGGCGCGGTGACCTCGGGCCTTGGCTACATCTTCTGGTACGCCGCGCTCAAGGACCTGAAAGTGACTCACGCCGCCACCGTGCAGCTCAGCGTGCCGGTGCTGACGGCGTTCGGCGGGACCGTGTTCCTGGATGAACCGGTGACCGGCATCCTGATGGCCGCCTCGGCGCTGATACTGCTGGGCATCGCCCTGGTGGTGTTGGTCAAGAAACGGACCGCCTGACGGCGCCCGGACGCCGCGCCGTCAGTTGACGCGCTTGGGCAGCACCGCGCGCATCCAGCGCGACAAGCGCGGCCGTATGCGCTGGTTGTGCAGCAGCACGGCGCCCACTGCGCCGATGAAAGCGCCAACCACCGTATCCAGGAATCGCGCCTCGATGACGGCCTCGGGATAGCCTTGCCCCAGGTGCGGCGCTTCGGCCAGGAAGATCGTCAGCGGCGTGATCAGCACAACCGCGCTGGCGTAGTGGCGCACCACCAGCGTTTCTATGCCGAACGACAGCGCCATCATCACCAGGCTGAGGGTCCATACGTTCAACGGCAGGCTGAGCAAGGCCCACGCCACGCACAAGCCGACGGCAGTACCCAGAATGCGATGCAGCTGGCGGTTCCAGGCCGCCATCAGGCTTGCGCCCTGGATGATCGCCAGGCAGGTCACGGGCACCCAATAAGGTCGCGGCAATTGCAGCAGTTCGGCCACCAGCAGAGACACGCCCACGAACATGCCGATGATCACGGAGTCATAGACCACGAAGTCGAAGGTGGGCTTGGGCAACGCTGTTTCGGGCGGAGGCGGCGCGACCCGCGTCATGTGCAAGGAATAGGCGAACGCCACCAGGCACGCGACCAGACTTCCCAGGGCCACCATTCCCACGCGCATGGGAATGTCTTCCACGCGTCCCGGCGTGTAGGCCGCGATGGCCGTGGCCATGATGAAGAACAGACTGCCCGGCGGACCCAGCCGGTAGCAACGGCAGACCATGTTCACCACCATGGCGATGAAGGTCAGCGCGACCAGCATCACCGTGGGCCAGAACTGCGTCAGCGCGCCGACCGCATAGCAAGCCACCATCCCGAACGAGGCCGCCAGCAACATCATCATCCTGTGTTGCAGCGAGGAATTGGGCAGGCTCAGGAACACCATGCCGCCCAGACTGGACATCAGGCCGTAGTCCATGCGCCCGAAATACGCGCCCACCAGCAAGGGCAGGCCGGAGGACAGGGCCGCGGCCAGGGGCATTTCCCAGCGCCTATCGCTGGCGTTGACCCGGATCAGCTCGCGCCAGACGCCCAGCAGCCGTTGTTTCGCAAAGGCCACCGAATGCCATGAGTCGGGGCGGCGGTCGCGGTCCTGAGGTTCGTCGTTTTTATTCATATATCGGTCTACTGGTAGGCCCAACCTTGCCATTGTCCACGCCTGCCCCTGATTAGGCAGGCAATAGGGTCCAATATGGGCAATCGGCCCACAGCCGGCAATCCAGCATTGAGAACACCATTGACGCCGAACAAATTCCGCCCGGCGGATTTAACGGGAATTCCCTGATTCTCCCCCCTTTGGCCGCTGGCTACCATTCCGCGCACCTCAGCCTTCGGCTGATCGCTACACATGCGCCGGATAGCGCGGAGACATCATGAAAGCACTCAAACTGGCCGCGGCAGGCACCGCTTTGTTCATCTCGTCCTGGACCGCCCACGCTGGCGTGACTTTCGAAGCCGTCAAGAACAAGGGCTTCGTCCAATGCGGCGTATCCACCGGCGTCGCCGGCTTCTCGGTCAATGACAGCAAGGGCGGCTGGATCGGCCTGGACGTGGACCTGTGCCGCGCGCTGGCCATCACCATGTTCGGCGATGCCTCCAAGGCCAAGATCATGGCCGTCAGCGCACTGCAGCGCTTCACTGCCCTGCAGTCCGGCGAAGTCGACGTCCTGCCCCGCAACACCACGCTCTCGCTGACCCGCGACACGACCCTGGGCCTGATCGGCGTGGCCGTTAACTACTACGACAGCCAGGGCATCATGGTGAACAAGTCCCTGAACGTGAAAAGCGCCAAGGAACTGGACGGCGCCACGGTCTGCGTGCAGCCCGGCACCACCACCGAACTGAACCTGGCCGACTGGTTCCGCTCGCAGAACATCGTCTTCAAGCCCGTGGTGGTCGAACGCCTGGACGAGATCATCCGCGCCTTCGCGGTAGGCCGTTGCGATGCCTTCACCGGCGACAAATCGCAGCTGGCCGCGGCGCGCAGCAACCTGGAGAACCCGGAAAAGTACGACATCCTGCCGGAGAACTTCTCCAAGGAGCCGCTCGGCCCCATGGTCCGCCAGGGCGACGAACAATGGTTCAACGTGGTCCGCTGGACCCTGTTCGCCATGCTGGAAGCCGAGGAATACGGCATCACATCCAAGAACGTCGATGAAATGCTCAAGAGCACCAACCCCAACGTGCAGCGCCTGCTGGGCGTGACCCCGGGCATGGGCAAGAACCTGGGCGTGGACGACAAGTGGGCCTACAACATCATCAAGAATATCGGCAACTACGGCGAGAGCTTTGAGAAGAACCTCGGCCCCAGCAGCCCGCTGAAGCTGCCGCGCGGCCTGAACGCTTCCTACCGCGACGGCGGCCTGATGTACGGCTGGCCGGTGCGCTAAGCACACGGCATGACCTTGCCAGGCATCGCCCGCTACGGTTTCGCGCCGTGGAACAGCGGCGATGCCTGGATTCTTTCCAGCATCCCTCTCGCCGCACTGGTCAGCGGCCGATTCGCCCGCACGATCAGCCGCGTCTGCGCCGCTTCGAAGATGGGATTGGTGGTGCGCAACGCCACCAGCTCGCCTCTGGCGACCTCCTTCACCACTGAATTCGCCGACGTGAAGGTCAGCCCCAGGCGGCTTTCCACGTAGCGCTTCAAGGTCACGATCGAGTTGGCAATGAAGCTGGGCGACAGCACGATGTTCTCCGAGAGCTCGGCCATCTCGATCAACTGGCGCAGGCCGAACCCCGGCCCCATGAGCGCGATCGGATGGCTCGCCACGTCCTTCAGCGTCGGCCGCTTGCGTTGCCGCGCCAGTGGATGATCCGGCCACGCGATCACGCACAGCGGATGGTTGCGCGTATGGACCACGCGTATGCCAGGGTCCGCCGGGGCGCCGAACACCACGCCGATATGTGCGTCGTCGTGCACCACGGCGCGCACCGCGTCGGAAGCGCCTGCCACCTTCAGCGACACCCGCACGCCGGGATGCTGTCGGCAGAATTCGTCCACCACGCCGCTCATCAGGATATCCACGAATCCCTCGCTGGTGACGATCTGGATATCGCCGCGTTGCAAGCCGTTGACCTCGTCCAGCCGGGCGCGCAGGGCCTGCTCGCTGGCTTGGCGGTCGCGGCAATGGTCCATCACGATGGCGGCCATATCGGTGGGCACGATGCCGCGGCCCTTGCGTTCCAGCAGCGCCACGCCCAGCTCCGTTTCGAGCAGCTGGATCTGGCGGCTGACGATGGAGGGTTCCACACCCAGGCGCTCCGCCGCCCCGCGCACCGATCCGGTGTTAACCGCCTCGAAGAAATATTGCAAACGCCGCGCGCTCAAGCCGCCGTCCATGCCTCCTCCCATTTCCACGATTTCTATAAATCGTTGCCTTTTAGGCAACAAACTCGCTCTCAGCTTACATTGATTTACAGGGCCGCGATTGCGAATAATGCGCGTACTTTCAAATCCGCTCGGTTGCGAGCCTCAAGCTGGAAACCAGCGGCGGCGGCAATGCGAGGTAACGCCCATTTCGAGCCTTAAAGCATGAAACTCTTCGCTTCGATCCTCGCTGCCGCAACCCTGAGCGTGTTCAGTCAACAAGCCGCATTCGCCGCGCCGGAAGCCGCCTACCCGAGCAAGCCCGTCAAGGTCGTGGTCGGCTACGCGCCGGGCGGCTCGTCCGACGCCGTCGCGCGGCTGATCGCCGGCCGCCTGTCGGACAAGCTGGGCCAGACCTTCGTGGTCGAGAACCGCCCCGGCGCCGCCAGCAACATCGCCGCCGCCACCGTGGCGCGCTCGCCCAACGACGGCTACACCATCCTGCTGGGCTCGAACGCCAGCACCATCAACGTGTCGCTGTACAAGGAACTGTCCTTCGACTTCCAGAAGGACTTCGCGCCGGTGGCGCTGTTGACGCGCTTCCCCAACATCATGGTGGTGAACAACACCGTGCCCGCCAAGACGGTGCAGGAGTTCATCACCTACGCCAAGGCCAACCCCAAGAACATCTTTTTCGCTTCGTCGGGCGCAGGCTCGTCGACCCGCCTGTCGGCTGAACTGTTCAAGATGATGACCGGCGTGGAAATGGAACACGTGCAGTACAAGGGCAGCGCGCCCGCCCTCACCGACCTGATGGCCGGCCGGATCCAGGTAATGTTCGATACGGCGCCTTCCGTCATGCAGCTCATTCAGGGTGGCAAGCTGCGCGCGCTGGGCGTCACCAGCGCGGCCGTCCAGCCCTTCGCGCCCGAGATCCCCACCATTGACGCAAGCGTCAAGGGCTACGAGATGACGTCCTGGTACGCGCTGTTCGCGCCGGCCGGCACGCCCGCGGGCATCGTGGAAAAGCTGAACAAGGAAGTCAACGCGATCCTGGCAGAAAAGGACATCCAGGAGAAGCTTGCCGGCATGGTCGCCACGCCCGGCGGCGGCACGACTGAAGAACTGCGCCAGCACGTCGCTTCCGAAATCGCCAAGTATGCCGACGTGGTCAAGGCCTCTGGCGCCACCGCGGACTAAGCACTCGTACCATGCGCGTTTTCACCGGTTCGCTGTCCACGGAAACCAATACGTTCGCTCCGCTGCCCACCTCGCTGGATGATTTTGCCGACCGGGGCTATTACCCCGCCGGCACCCATCCTCCCGAGATGACCATCTTCAGCGGACCCCTATGGGCAGCGCGCCAGCGCGGCGCGCAACACGGCTGGACCGTGATCGAAGGCATGGCCGCCGGCGCCCAGCCCGGCGGCATCACCACCCGTCATGCTTACGAGACGCTGCGTGATGAACTGCTGCGAGACCTGCAAGAGGCCTTGCCCGTCGACATGGTGGTGTTGGGCCTGCACGGCGCCATGGTGGCCGATGGCTACGAAGACTGCGAAGGCGACCTGCTTGCGCGGATACGCGAGATCGTCGGCCCCGGGGTCGTGGTAGGTGCGGAACTGGATCCCCATTGCCATCTGTCGGACGCCATGGTGGCCAACGCCGACATGCTGGTTGCGTACAAGGAATACCCCCACACCGACATACGCGAACGCGCTTTGGAGCTGGTGGACTTCTGTGCGGCCATCGTCGAGCGTCGCATCACGCCAGTCGCCGCCGTCGTTGACTGCGGGATGGTCGTCACCATACGCACGCCGCAGGAACCGGCCCGCGGCTACATCGACCGCATCAGCGCGCTGGAGGGCAAAGACGGCATCCTCTCCATTTCCGTGGTGCACAGCTTCGCCTGGGGCGACGTGCCAGACATGGGGACCAAGCTGCTGGTCTATGCCGACGGCGACACCCAGACCGCCCAGCAGCTCGCACGGCGCCTGGCCGACGAGCTGATAGGCATGCGCGAAGCATTGACGCCTGTCTATCCCAAACCGGACGAAGCCATCGACCAGGCTCTGGCATGGGGCGGCCCCCCCGTCGTCATCGCCGACGCTTCCGACAACCCTGGCGGCGGTGGTGCGGGCGACTCCACCTTCCTGCTGCGCCGCCTGTTCGAGCGCGGCGTGCGCAACGTGGCGATAGGCCCCATGTGGGACCCCATAGCCGTCCGCATCGCCTTCAGCGCCGGCGTGGCCGCGCGCTTGCCCTTGCGCATCGGAGGCAAGATCAGCCCGCTATCCGGAGAGCCTCTGGATCTGATGTGCACGGTCAAGGCGCTGGTCCCGGACATGGTCATGACGGGATTGTCCGGATCGCCAGCGGTGGTGGGAAATTCCGCCCTGGTCGAGGCCGATGGCATCGAGATCGTGCTGATCACAATACGGGCCCAGGCCATGGATACCGATGTTTTCACCCAGCTGGGATGCCGGCTGGAGGAAAAGGCGCTGATCGTGGTGAAGTCGGCGCAACACTTCCAGGCTTCGTTCGCGAAGGTGGCGCGACGTGTGGTCTTTGCGGACGCGCCGGGATCGGCGGCGTTGGATCTGGGTGGACTGCCGTATGAACATATCCATAGGCCAAAGTGGCCGATCGATATGTGACAAAAATTCCTGCGCGCTTGCCCCCGGCATCCTGTATTGAAGGGATACACAACTGTCTTCAGCGGTTCATCATCGGCGAGTTACCCTAGCCGATCCAGCGCCTGTCCGCTGAATGCGTTACTCTCCCCCTCCCCAATTCAAGTCCGCAAGGAGCCCCAAATGGCACAAGCCTCCGCCCGCCACATCCTCGTCTCCACCGAAGCCAAGGCTAACGAACTGAAGACCGCCATCGAAAACGGCGCCGACTTCGCTCAGCTGGCCAAGGAAAACTCGAGCTGCCCGTCCTCGCGCGACGGCGGCAACCTGGGTACGTTTGGTCCGGGCCAGATGGTCAAGGAATTCGACACCGTGGTGTTCAGCGCCCCGGTCGGCGAAGTCCAGGGTCCGGTGAAGACGCAGTTCGGCTACCACCTGGTTGAAGTGACCAGCCGCAAGGACTAAGTCCCGCTGCTGCACACAAAAAGGCCGGCGCCAGGAAAACCTGGCGCCGGCCTTTTTTTCCGCTCAGACTATGAGCGAGAAATCTATTCCTTGCCCGTCATCACCATATGCGCCAGCGCATCCGCATCCAGCCCGGCCACGTCGCGCTCGATGACCTTGGCGCCGCTCTTCAGAATCGCGACCCGGTCCGCCAGCGCCACCACGTCGGCCATGTTGTGGCTGATGAGGATCACGGTGCGTCCTTCTTCGCGCAGCTTGCGCACCAGATTCAGCACCAACGCGGTTTCCTTGACGCCCAGCGCGGCGGTGGGCTCGTCCATGATGACGACGCGGGCGTCCCAGCGCAGCGCGCGGGCGATGGCGACCGCCTGGCGCTGGCCGCCGGACATGCGTTCCACGGGCCGGTCCATGTCGTCGATGGGCACGGACAGGCGCTGCAGGTAGCCGCGCGCGTCCTGGGCCATGCGGCGCTTGTCCAGGACGCTGAACGGGCCCGCGCGGCGCACCAGTTCGGCGCCCATGAAGATGTTTTCCCAAATGGACAGGCGCGGGGCCAGCGCCAGGTCCTGGTAGATGGTGGCGATGCCTTGCACCAGGGCGTCGTGGGGCGAGCCGAATACGACCTGTTTGCCGTGCAGGCTCATCGCGCCGCCGCTGGGTTCCTGCGCGCCGGAGATGATGCGGATGAGCGTGGACTTGCCTGCGCCGTTGTCGCCGCAGATGGCCATGACCTTGCCCTGGGGCACGTCCAGGTCCACGCCCTTCAGAGCTTCGACGGCGCCGTAGGATTTCTTGATCTGGCGTAGCGACAACGCGGCGGTCATGGCTGCGGGCTCTTACTTGGCGGGTTGCAGGAATTTCTGGACGTTGCTGGCGTCGACCAGGACCGAGTCCATGAACAGGTAGGGGCCGGCGGCGATGGTTTCCCTGGGCTCTTTCTTCACGACGATACGTTCGAGGGCGTAGATGGCCTTGGTGCCCATCTGCTCGAAGGGAATCATCATGGTGGCGGTCATGAGGCTGTTGGGGTCAGCGATGCGGCGGTAGGTTTCCGGGCTGCCGTCGACGGACACCAGGGTGATGTCGCCCTTCTTCATGCCCTGGGCCTGGAGCAGGTCGTCGATGACGTAGGCCTGGCCGTCGAACGAGGCCCAGATGCCTTTGAACTGGCCCTGGTGGCGCAGCAGCAGCGCCTGCATGCCGTTGCGCACGTCGTCGCGCCAGCTCTGGGTGCGCGCCATGCTGAACTTGGCCAGGTCCTTGACCGCGGTGTTCTCGGTCAGGACGGCGTCCAACATCTTGCCGCGGATGCGGGTGCCGGAGTTGCCATCGAAGCGGGCGGACAGGATGTTGCCCTGGTAGCCCATCTTGCCCAGCAGGTACAGCACGGACTGGGCGCCGGTGGCGTATTCGTTGACCTCGACGTCGAACAGCATGTGGGGGCTGGCGCCGGACATCACACCGACCACCGGAATGCCTTTTTCCTTGGCGGCCTGCAATTGCGCATCGGTTTCGACGGGCTTGCCCATGGCGATGACGATGGCGTCGACCTTCTTGTTGACCAGGGTGTCGAGTTGCTCGGCCAGCTTGGGCAGCGACCCCTCGGCGTTCAACTGGGTGACCGTCCAGCCTTTGGCGCGGGCGGCTTCGGCAGCGGCGTTGGCGACGCGGGCATGGGTTTCCGAGGACATCTGGAACGCGACCACGCCCACGTCGAAGGCGTGCGCGGCGGCGCCCAGGGCCAGGGCCTGTACCGAAAACGCGGCCAACAGCAGATTTCGCATCAAGGATTTACGCATGGTTCCCTTCCCCTTCCGATCAGAATTTGAAAGCCGCTTTCTTCAGCACGGCCGATGACACCGCGACCGACGCGATGATGATGAAGCCCAGGACGATGTCCTGCACGTAGTACGGCGCGCCCATGAGGACCAGGCCGTTGCCCAGCACCTTGAGGATCAGCGCGGCGACCAGCGTGCCGGGTATGTTGGCGTGGCCGGGGTTGAACATGGTCATGCCCAGCAGCACCGCGGCGATGGCGTACAGGAAGTAGTCGCCCGCCATGTTGGGCGCGGCGGACGACAGGCTGGACGTGAGCAGCACGGCCGCCAGGCCCGCGCACAGGCCGGACAAGGCCAGGCCTATGCTTTTCATGGCGCGTATGTTGATGCCGGCCAGCCGGGCGGATTCGCCGGCCTCGCCCGTGGCCGTCATGCGGGCGCCGGTGCGGGTCCATCTCACCAGGAAGAACGCGAACAGCACGGCGCCCAGCATCCACAGCACCAGGGCGGGAATGCCGAAAGGCTTGCCCCGGGCCAGATCGGTAAAGGCGGCGGGCCAGCGGCCCACATAGGACACGCCGTCGGTCAGCATGAAGGCAAAGCCGCGCGCCATGGCGGCCATGCCCAGCGTGGCGATGAGCGAAGGCACGCGCAGCCGCGTGACGGCGATGCCATTCACCAGGCCGCACAAGAGGCCCACGCCCAGGCCCGCGCCGATGGCCAGGAGCACCGGCTGACCGGTATGCACCAAGGCGCCAGTGACGACTGCCGCCAGGCTGGCGACGTCGGCAACGGACAGGTCCAGTTCGGCGGTGACCAGCGCCAGCGTGAAGCCGATGGCGATGATGGCCAGGAAACTGGTTTCCTTGGCGATGTTCAGAAGATTGTTGGGCGCCGCGAAATTCGGGGCAGCCAATGCGAAAAAGCCCACCAGGACCAATCCCGCGATTGCCGTGCCGTACTTCTCCAGGATGCCGCGCATCGACTCGACCCTTGCTGCGTTTTGTTTGTTATGCGGGCGCATGGTTGCGCCCCGCTGATGGCGTCGTAGTTTATACCCGGGCCATCAGCCCATGTCGATGCCGGCCAGCGCGCGCGATACCGGCGCCAGCGCGGCTTCCGCGGCGCGGAACTGGTGGTACATGCGGCGATAGGCATGGGCCCGCTCGGCTTGCGGCTCGTAGCGTTGCGCCACGCGCACCAGGGCGTCCTGGGCGGCGGCGAAGCTGCCGTAGCGTCCCAGGCCCGTCCACGCGGCAACCGCCGCGCCCAGCACGCCGGGCTGCTCGGCCTGCCCGACCACCAGCGGACGTTCGCAGATGTCGGCCTTGACCTGGCACCACTGGGCATTGGACGCCGCGCCGCCGCCGAAGCGGATTTCTCCGACGGGGCTGCCCAGCGCGCTTTCAGCGCGTTCCAGCACGATGCGGTTGAGGAAGGCCACGCCTTCCAGCACGGCCCAGGCCAGATCGCCGGGGCCATGGCGGCGGTTCAAGCCGAGGAAGGCGCCGCGCAGGTGCGGATCCCAGTAAGGCACCCGCTCGCCCTGCAGATAGGGCAGGAACAGCGCCGGCTGCGGGTCTCGCGGCGCATCCAGCAAGGCGTCCATGGCCTGGCCCACGCCGGCCATGCCTTCGTCCCCCAGGCGGCCCAACAGAGGCAAAAGCCACGCCACCGTGTCGGCGCCGTTCTGGCCCGGCCCGCCGATCTGATGATGGCCGCCGCCCCAGTCCACCGTCATCAGGCCTTGCGCCTGCACCGGCTCGGCGCCCACGGCGCCGAACACTTCGGTGGTGCCGGAGATGTTGTAGGCATAGCCCGGCCGCAAGGCGCCCAGGCCGGCCACGGCCGCCCAGGTGTCGTTGGCGCAAGCCACCACGGGGCGACCCGACAGGCGCGCCAGCGCGCCCGGCAGGCCCGCTTGCACGGCGCCTACGACCTCCAGCGGATCGAGCAGGCGCGGGACCCAGGCCGGATTGGCGCCTGCCGCCGTCAGCAGGTCGGCGCACTCGGGCGTCGCCGTCGCGGCCGCCGCCAGGCGCGCCATCGACACGGTGTCGCTCACAGCGCGTCCGGTCAAGCGGAAATTCAGATAGTCCTTGGGTTCCAGCACTACTCGCACCCGAGCCGCATTCTGGGGCTCGGCGCGCAGCAGCCAGGCCACGCGCGCCCAAGGATGAAAGGCGTTGATCTGCGCATGTTCGGGATGGGCAGACGGCATGGACGCGAGCCACGCGCCCACGTCCGCCGCCGCACGCGTATCGCGCCAGGTGATCGCGGGCCGGATGGCCGCGCCATGCGCGTCGATGAAGACCTGCGTGCGCGTGACGCCGCAAATCGCAATGGCCTCCACCGCGTTGAAAGCCGTGTCTGACTGCGCCGCCAGGGCCTCGGCCAGGGCTTGCAGCCCGCCCCACCAGGCATCAGCGTCGATCTCGGCCCAGCCGGATTGAGCGGCCAGGCTGCTGCGCGCCGGGCTGTCGATGAAACATGCATGCGCGATGCCGCCGCGCGCGTCCACCAACGCGGCGCGAAAGCGCGTGCCGCCGAGATCCACCGCCAGGACGTAGCTCATGCCGGCACCTGCATGAGGCGGATCTGGCCGCGCCCGGGCTGCATGGCCCGCAGCGGGCGAAGGGTCTGGATATCAAGCATGGGAGGCGACTTCTGCGTGATCGGATGGCCGTCGGAACGGGCGTTCCGGCATAGGCAAATTGTAGTCCTGTCAGGAATCCCGCGCAGCGCTGGCGCCTTTCGTCGCTGCACCGCAGCACCGGAAATCCTATCAATTGATTATTTCTGTTCAGGTGACACGGGCGGCGGGCGTGGGACAGAATGGCCCACACCCGGAGGAGACAGCCGGGGCCATGAAAACCATCAGAACCGCATGCGCAAGCGCGCAGCCCAAGGCCCATGAAAAAGTCCAGGAACAAGGTCATCATCACCTGCGCCATCACCGGATCGGTCCACACGCCGTCGATGTCGCCGCATCTGCCCGTCACGCCCGATGAGATCGCACAGTCCGCGCTGGACGCCGCCCAGGCCGGCGCGGCCATCGTGCACCTGCATGCGCGCCAGCCCGATACCGGGCAGCCGACCCAGGACCCCGCGCTGTATGCGCAGTTCCTGCCGCGCATCAAGAACGCTTCGGACGTAGTGATCAACATCACCACGGGCGGCTCGCCCGTGCTGCCGCTTGCCGACCGCATGGCGCCGGCGCTGCAGTTCAAGCCCGAGGTCGCGTCGCTGAACATGGGCTCGATGAACTTCGGCATGTACGAGCTGCTGGAGCGCTTCAAGGAATTCAAGCACGCCTGGGAACGCCCCTACCTGGAAGGCAGCGATGACCTGATCTTCAAGAACACCTTCAAGGACATCGAACGCATCCTGACAGCGTGCGGCGACAACGGCACGCGCTTCGAGATCGAGTGCTACGACATCGGACACCTTTACACCGCCGCGCACTTCGTCGATCGCAAGCTGCTCAAGCCGCCGTTCCTGATCCAGTCCGTGTTCGGCATCCGCGGCGGCATCGGCACGCATCCCGAAGACGTGATGATGATGAAGCGCACTGCGGACCGGCTATTCGGTGACGACTACATCTGGTCGGTACTTGCCGCCGGACGCAAGCAGACGCCGCTGGCGACGATGGCGGCGACCATGGGCGGCAATGTGCGCGTGGGGCTGGAGGATTCGCTGTGGGACGGGCCGGGCGAGCTGGCGCGTTCGAACGCCGACCAGGTGCGGCGGATCCGCAGCATCCTGGAAGACCTGTCACTGCAAATTGCCACGCCCGACGAGGCGCGCGAGACGCTGCAATTGAAGGGCCGCGACAACGTCGCGTTCTGACCGAAATTCTATCCATTGGGGAGACAGACATGAAAAGAACATTGTGCGCGACGGCGATGGCTGCGCTGTTGGGAATGGCCGGCGCGGCGCACGCCGACGACGGCGTGATCCGCATCGGCTTCATTACCGATATGTCCGGCCTGTCGGCGGACGCCGACGGCCCCGGCGGCGCCGAGGCGATCAAGATGGCCGTGGCGGACCTGGGCGGCGTCGTCGCAGGCAAGAAGGTCGAGGTACTGGTGGCGGACCATCAGAACCGCGCCGACATCGCTTCCTCCAGGGCGCGCGAGTGGCTGGACCAGAAAGGCGTGAACATGCTGATCGCAGGCGCGAACTCGGCGGCGGCGCTGGCGATGGCGAAAGTGGCCGAAGAAAAGAAGACGCCGTTCTTCGTGGTGAGCGCGGGCGCTTCCGAACTGACGAACGCCCAATGCACGCCCTACACCGTGCACTACGTGTACGACACGGTCTCGCTGGCGCGCGGCACGGCGCGGGCGATGATGAAGGAAGGCGACAAGAACTGGTACTTCCTGACGGTGGACCACGCCTTCGGACATGCACTGGAGCGCGACGCCTCGGCCGTGGTGCAGGCCGACGGCGGCGCCGTCAAGGGGCGGGTCAGGCATCCGCTGAACGCGGCGGATTTCTCGTCCTTCATCCTGCAAGCGCAGGCATCCGGCGCGTCGGTGCTGGGGCTGGCGAACTCGGCCAGCGACACCAGCAATGCCGTCAAGGCCGCCAATGAATTCGGCTTGACGCCGAAGATGAAGATAGCCGGCCTGCTGGTGCTGATCACCGACGTCCACGCCCTTGGCCTGCAGGCCGCGCAGAACATGTACCTGACCACGGCCTGGTACTGGGACCAGGACGACGCCTCGCGCAAGTGGGCTTCGCGTTTCGAAGCCACCATGAAGAAAAAGCCGTCGATGCTGCAGGCCGGCGACTATTCCGCCGCCACGACTTACCTGAAGGCAGTGGCAGCCACCAACAGCACCGATGGCGACACCGTCATGAAATGGCTGAAGGCGAATCCGGTGAACGACTTCTTCGTGAAGGACGGCAAGATCCGCGCCGATGGCCTGATGGTGCACGACATGTTCCTGATGCAGGTGAAGACACCTGCGGAATCCAAGGCGCCCTGGGACTACTACAAGCTAGTGGCCCGGGTGCCGGGCGACCAGGTCTATACCACCCCGGCGGAATCGACCTGCCGATTGATGAAGCCCTGAGCCGCAACACAAAGGATCTGGCATGACTGTGAAGAACGCTGTCCCCGCAGACATTTCCGCGCTGCCCGTGGATCTATCCGGCAAGCGCGTGATCGTGACCGCGGGCGCGGCCGGCATCGGCGCGGCGATCGCCGCCGCATTTTCCGACCGCGGCGCCCGGGTGCACGTCTGCGACGTGGACGAGCAGGCCCTGGCGGCCTGCCCCCATCCCTGGTCGCGGGCCGACGTGAGCCGCCGCGACGAGATCGACCGCTACATGCAGGAAGCGCTGGCGCAGCTGGGCGGCCTGGACGTGCTGGTCAACAACGCGGGCATCGCAGGCCCTACGGCCGGCATCGCGGACATCAAACCGCAGGATCTGGACGCGACGCTGGACATCAACCTGGCATCGCAGTTCCACACGGTGCGGCATGCGCTGCCGGCGCTACGCGCCTCGGGCGGCGGCAGCATCATCAACATCAGCTCGGTGGCAGGCCGCATGGGCATACCGATGCGCACGCCCTACGCGGCGACCAAATGGGGCGTGGTGGGGCTGACCCGTTCGCTGGCGGTCGAGCTGGGCGGCCATGGCATCCGCGTCAACGCGCTGCTGCCGGGGCTGGTGGCCGGACCGCGTATCGACCGCGTGATCGAGGCGCGCGCGAAAAACATGGGCCTGACGGTAGCCGAAGAGACCCGGCTGGAACTGTCCGGCGTGAGCCTGCGGCAGTTCGTGCGGGCGGCGGACATCGCCAATATGGCGCTGTTCCTGGCCAGCCCGTTCGGGGCAATGATCAGCGGGCAGGCGATCAGCATAGACGGCGACCTGCAATCGCTGCCCTGGCAGCCGCCGGCGGACTGAGGCCGCGCCCTACTCCAGCAACTGGACCGTTTGCGCGTAGACGCCTTGGCGGCGCGCCTGCGCCGTGGCGCGCAAGGCGTCGAGCAATCGCTCGGCCAGGTCCTGGTTGCGCGGTTCCTTGCGGGTGATGAGATAGAAATCGAACCACTGCCGCGACGCCAGCGGCCGGGCGACCAGGTCGGGATAGGCGGCCACGATATCCCACGCGGATAGCGCGTTGACCAGACTGATGCCCTGTACCGCCCGAACCGTGCCGGGCAGGAGCGACATGTGCGCCCGCATGCCGGAACTCAGCAGCAGTGAGTCCGCGATGTCGCCCTGTGCGACCACATAGTCGGACCACAAGGGCTTCACGTAGGTGTCTGGCGGAATATCGCCCGCCGCGATGGTGTCGCGCGCCGCCAAGGGATGGTCGCGATGCGCGATGGCCATGACGTCGGCGCGCAGGAACGGCGTGAATGCCAGCCGGGCGCTGTCGCGCTCGACCGCGCCCAGGCCGAAGTCCGCGCGCATGGTCTCGACCGCGCTGATGGCCTGCACGGACGATTCGATGTCTATGGAAAAAGGCCGGGTGCCGTTGGCGTCCAGGTAGCGCCGCACGGCATCGGGCGCGTAGCCCAGCGCCAGCGCGGGCGACGACGCAATGCGCAGGCCGCGCCCGCCGAACTGTTCGATGCTGTGCAGCGCCTCGTCGATACGGACCAGCTCGTCCAGCACGAACTTCGCTTCGCTGTAGAGGTACTCGCCAGCCTCGGTGGGACGCAAGGTCTTGTGGGACCGATCGAACAATTGCACCCCAGTCGCGCTTTCCAGGCGGGAAATCGCGTGGCTGACCGCGGGCTGGGTCAGGTGCATGGACTGCGCGGCCTGACGGGTCGACCCGGTCATGACTACCGCGTAGAAAATGCGCAGGTCGTGAATGTTGAAATTGCGCTTCATGCGGCGCGAGGCTCCCTGTGTGGGCGTCTACCCGACTGCGCCTGGCCGGATGGCAATGACTGGCCTGCGCGAGGCCTTCTTGTAGCCCAGACGGCCTCTAGTGTCGAACCTGGGGCGGGAACGGCGCCGGACGCGCCTGCGGCGCCTGCCTGGCGCGCTCGATCTGCGGCGAGGCCCACTTGCCTTCCAGCAGCGCCGGCTTGGGCCAGTAGTACCGCAGCGTGACCATGAAGGGCCCGGCCGGCGCGGGCAGCCAATTCGATTCCTTGCCCTTGCCCGGAGACTCCGACTGGAGGTAGATCGTGATCCCGCCGTCGCGGTCGCGCTTGAGCGACGGCAGCATGGATGAGTTGATCAGATAGCGCTTGAGCGGATTGGGCGCCAGCAGCTGTTCGGGCAGGCGGTACATGGTCATGGACCAGAAGGCGTTGACGGGCGGAAAGCTGCGCGGCGCGAAGCGCAGGATGTATTTATTGCGGCCGTCCAGCGGCTGGCCGGCGCTGTCGTTCTCCAGCACGGGATAGAGCGCTTCTTCACGGCTGTTGCCGCCGATGCCGACCTGCGTGCCGGTAGCGCGCGCCAGATAATCGTTCTTCAGCGTGCTGCGGTCGCCGAACAACCCGTCGGTCTTTCCGTTGAGGGCTTCGCGATTCTTGTCGATGTCGTTCTGGCCGTCGTGCATGCCTTCCTGCAGGGCGCGGCGCAATGCGGGGTTCATGCGGGCGAAGTCGAATTGCTGGCCGGGTTCCAGGCCGATGCTGGCAAAGCGCTCGCGCAACGACTGTTCCGAAGAGTGCGCGGGCGCGAACTGCAGCAGGAAGGCAAGCTGGTTGTAGAACTCCAGCGAACTGCGCATCTGCGCGGGCGGCTCGGGCGCGATCCAGTCCATGGCCGGCGCCGGCTCGAGCGCGCGCTGCTTGCGGAAAGCCGACAAGGTCTGGATCTTGTAGCGCGACTGGATGCGCTTGACGCTGGGCAGATCACCGGCGCTGAAGAGCTGGGTGCGCCCGACCAGGTTGACCAGGTCGGTTTCCGACCTGATCACCTTGGTGATGCCGGCCGGCGCCTTGCCCTTCCAGCGCGGGCCCGCGACAAGGAACCGGCCGGCGCCATTGCCCGTGCTGCGGCTGCCGATATAGGCGAAGTTGTAGGTGTACAGGTCCATCAGCTGCAGCACGTAGTAGCGGCGCGGTTCCATCGCGGGCACGGTGATGACCACGGGTTCGGCGCGCAAGTCCAGGACCGCGAACGTATATGGCGTGTCGGCGTTGGGCGTGACGAAGGCGGTGTCTTCCGGCGTGAAGACGCGCGCAACGTTGTTGACGGTGTTGAACGGGCCTTTGTACTGGGGGTTGTGCTTGTCGATGCTGAAGGCATGCATGGTCTGGTAGCTTGCGACCATGGGCGTGCCGTACAGATAGGCCTCGCGGGCGATGCCGCGCGCCTGCTGCGCGGTGACCCCGTCGATGCCGACCGATTGCGAACCGCTCGGATCTTGCGAGGTGTAGGCGCATCCCGCCATGCTGCCGATCAGCGTCAGCGCCAGAAGCAGCCGGGCCATGCAAGAGAATCCGATGCCAGTCTGACGGTCGCGCATTCATTGCTCCAACACTTCGTGATGTTGGCAGCGCCCGACGGAAGCGGCACTGCATGCAAGGCGTGAATTTTCGGGGAATTCTGGCACATTTCCCCGTATGCGCTCAAGCCGCCTGGACCTGGCCTTCGAGCCGCTGGACGGGGATCGCCACGATGGCGCTTTCGCTGGCGGAGGCCTCCGTGGTCAGGTGCTGGATCAAGTCGACGGTGGTGGACCGGCGGGTCAGCATCAGGCAGGTGACTTCCTCGTCCGTGACGCGCGTGGCGTGCCAGCAGCCGGGGCGCATGCAGACGCCCTGCCCCTGCGGCACGCGGAATGCCGCCAGCGTGGCCAGGTCGGGGCTGCCGTCGGCCGCGCTGCGCGCCACCACCTGAATGATCTCGCCGGTCAGCGGCACGAGGGCCTGCTGCGTCAGCAGGTGCTTTTCGAGGCTGGAGATCTCAAAGGACTGGCTGCGGTAGTTGACCCACAGCAGTTCGGCGTCGCCGCCCGCGCCCGTGTTGAACAGATGCTCTTGCCAGAAGTCGGTGGCCGGATTGGAGAACAGCGGCACGCCGTTGCCGTCGGGCATGGGCTTGCCCAGCATCCAGCCGTAGGCCCTGAAGGCGTCCGGCGTCAGATCGTTGATGTCCAGTTGCTTGTCGCTTGTCATGCGGAACCCTGTGTTGGCTTGGTCGCGCCGCCGCGCTTGGGGAACTCGGCGTCGTAATCGAACTCGCCGCGCGCGATGGCCTCGAGGATGGCGGCCCGCCGGTCGGCGGCACGCTTGAGGTTGGCGGCGGTAGGCTTGGCCCGGATGCGTACCACGCGATGCCGGCCTTCATGGAAGAAGCCGATCTCGATGGAAGACTCGGACGCGGGCCTGACGCCGTCGAATCCCTGGCGCATCGCCTTCTCCTGTTATAGCCGATGAAGATGCACATGATATCGCTTTACACTGGCCCGACATCCCTCACGCCAGGAAGCGCAACATGACTACCAATCTGTCGTCGCACTATCTCCTGCTGGACGCATCGGGCGCCTGTACCGCCGTCGAAGGCGGCAACGCCTTCTGGTCGCAGCCGGAAGAAGAACTGGAAAGATTCGGCCGCGGCTGGCTGGTGTCGGAATACTCCTTTGAGACGGACTGGCCGCAATGGGAGATGCATCCACAGGCCGACGAGGTCGTGCGCCTGATCGAGGGCTCGGCGGAACTGCGGCTGGAATGGCCGACAGGCGAGCAGGCCGTGCGGATGCAGGCGGGCGACGCCTATGTGATCCCCAAGGGCATCTGGCACACGCTCAAGGTGGCCGGCCCCTGCAGAATGCTGCACATCACCATGGGCGCGGGCACGCAGCACCGGCCGCTGTAAGCCGCCGCTAGCCCGGCGCGCCCGCGGTGTGGACACGCTGGATCTCGCGGTCGTCTATCGGCCAATGCAGCGCCGCCGACAGCACACCCAGCGCCATCGCGCCCAGCCAGATCAGGTCATAGGATCCCGTAGCCTCGAACACCACGCCACCCAGCCACACGCCCAGGAAAGAACCCAGCTGGTGGCCGAAGAACACGAAGCCGAACAGGGTCGTGATGTAGCGCACGCCGAATACCTGGGATATCAGGCCGTTGGTCAGCGGCACCGTGCCCAGCCAGACGAAGCCCATGACCGCCGCGAACACGTAAACAGTCCATGACGACAGCGGCAGCAGCACGAACAGCGCGATGGCGGCCGTGCGCAGCAGGTAGATGCCGGCCAGCAGGTACTTGCGGCGGTGGCGTCCGCCCAGGACGCCGCACACGTAGGTGCCCATGACGTTGGTCAGCGCGATGATGGCCAGCGCCGCCACCGCGTCTGACGCGCGCAGTCCCTTGTCCATCAGGTAGACGGGCAGGTGCGTGCCGATGAAGGCCAGCTGGAAGCCGCAGGCCAGGAAGCCCAGGTTCAGCAGCCAGAAGCCAGGTTGGGCGAAGGCCTCGCGTATGGCTGCAGACATGGACAGCCCTGCATCCGCCGCGGCCGCGCCCTGCTGTCGCCCGGCGGACTCCCTCAACGGCAGCGCCAGCGGCAGCAGCATGGCCAGCACCAGCGCGAACGACAGCAGGGCCACGACCCAGCCCCAGCCGCTGATCAGCCATTGCGCGGCCGGCACCATGGTGAATTGGCCCAGGCCGCCCACAGCGCCCGCCACGCCCAGCGCCCAGCTGCGGCGTTCAGGCGCCACCAGGCGGCTGAGCGCGCCGTAGATCGCGGCGAATGCGGTGCCGGACAGCGCGATGCCTATGCACACGCCCGCCGTCCACAGGAACCCGGCGGGCGTGGCGGCATGCGCCATGCCCGCCAGCCCCAGCGCATAGAACACCAGTCCGCCCGCGATCACCTTGGCCGAACCGTAGCGGTCGGCAATCATGCCGGTAAAGGGCTGGACCACGCCCCAGGTCAGGTTCTGCACCGCCAGCGCCATGGCGAAGGTCTCGCGGCTCCAGCCCCGGTCCATCGTGACAGGCAGCAGGAACAGCCCCTGCACATGGCGCACGCCCAGCGCCAGGCCCATGATGACGCCGCCAGCCAGGACCAGCAGCAATAGTTGGGAGGCATCCAGGGAAGACTTGCGCGGGACGGGCATGGCGGACCTCGGCTGTGGATCGTCGCCTCCGTGCAGGCAGGCACCGGCATCCATTACAGGGCCGGCGCGTGCGCGCATCAACCGATTATTTTTTGTCCGCTGCATGCTTTGCGGGAATGTCAGCGGCGGGACTGAAACCGGCGCGTTTCCGCCAAAGTCATCGGTGTTGTTAACGGTTTGTTTTCGACAGTTACATTTGCCACGTAATTGCCCGCTGACGATGGTTACAGTGCTGCCTTCCCATCTCTCTTGGCAGGCATACGACCATGTGGCACGCCCAGCCCGGCCTTTACGCTTGCGCGGTTGCAGTCCGCGCCGCTGCACGATGAAGACCCCGCCCGCCCTCAAACCCCTGACGCTGGCGATGGCGCTGGCGGTCCTGTCCGTTGCCTCCGGCGCGGCGCAGGCCAGTTGGATAGACCGGTGCCGCCCTGGCTACAACGAATACAACGGCGCCGACCTGGAATGCCAATTGGCCTTCCACGAGGGCCTGGCTGCCGTGCTGGCCGGATCGGCCGACGATGACGCCGGACGCTGGGGCTACCTTGACAAGCAAGGCCGCATGGCCATTGCGCCGGCCTTCCAGGAGGCCAAATCCTTCCAGAATGGCCTGGCTGCCGCCAGCCAGGACGGGCTCTGGGGCTACATCGACAAGCAGGGGCAATGGGCCATCAAGCCGCGCTTTACCGAAGCGACGGGTTTCAATGCGGAAGGCACCGCGCTGGCCGAAGAGCAAGGGCACGACGTGCTGATCGACCGCCAGGGCAAGGTCGTCAAGACCTTCGAGCTGGGTACGCGCTCCTGGGGCTTCCAACGGGGGCAGAAGCTGGCATCGATGGAAATGCCCATGCCGCCACGCCTGTTCAACACCGCGACCGGCAAGGCGACGACGCTGCCCGCCGGCGTGATGGCGCTGGCCGCGCCCAGCGGCGGCTACCTGCCTGCCCAATTGCGCGATTCGCGCTACGGCGGTTGGTGGGGCCTCTTGGACGACCAGGCCCGCTGGGCGATCGCGCCGGACATGTTGCGCGCCCGCCAACCCGCGTTGCGCGATGGCGACGTGCTGGCGGTGAACCGCGAGGAAGGCTGGGAATTCGTGGATGCGCACGGCAAGAGCATCCATGCGCAGCGCTATGAACATGTACAACTGGCGGGACCCGGGCTGTGGCTGGTCAAGCAGAAAGGCGCAGGCAAGGCGCTGCTGCTGAACGGCAAACTCGGCGTGCAGCATGCCTTCAAGGGCAATTACATCGGCCTGGATGAACGCGATGGCTGGCGCGTCATGATCGATGACGAGGCTGTGCTGCTGATCGATCCCGCCGGAAAGTTCCGCAAGATAGACGCGCGCCACGGCCGGGTGCAGATCAGCAACGGACAAGCCTGGGTGACGGCATCGCTGGCGCCGCGCGCCGTGGATATGGCGGCCGATGCGGCAGCCGCAGCTGCGGCAGATGCCGCGGCGATGACGGGCGATGCCGCAGCCGCTGGTACTGCCGCAGTCTCTGACGAAGATGGACCAGGAGAGGCAGTCGAGGCCTCGGCCGACGCAGCGATCGCCTCGCAGGACGCGAGCGCAGCAGAAGCGGTCGCGGCGGCTTCCGAGGCCTCGGCAGCCGCGACCGTGGCGGTCGACATCGCCACGCCTGCCGCGATGGATGCAGCCACGGCGGCGGTGGACATCACCGGGGCCGCCGCCGCGGAAGCGACGAGCGCGGATGCAGCGCCCGATGCCG
Source organism: Achromobacter sp. (assembly GCF_049647645.1). Classification (GTDB taxonomy): domain Bacteria; phylum Pseudomonadota; class Gammaproteobacteria; order Burkholderiales; family Burkholderiaceae_B; genus Achromobacter. Next base: position 55,001 of record NZ_JBARYB010000306.1, on the reverse strand, counting down.
GAGGCGGCCTGCTGCAAATCTATACGCGCGACGGCAAACCATTGCTGGACGCCGACACGGTCGCGCGCCTGCAGGACTTCGACATCAGGGCCTTTTCCGCCAGCGAGTCCGCCCGCGGCCGCGCCACCGCGGACAGCTTGCCGCTGGCCTTGCTGCGGCCCCTGGACTACAAGCAGCCCCAGGGCATCCTGACGTCCAAGGGCAAGATCGTGACCAATCCGGACTGGGAGGACATGTCCAGCCATGACGCGTCCATGCCCTTGCCGGTGCGCACCGTCAACGGCAAATATGGCGCCATCGATGCCGACGGCAACTGGTCGGTGCCGCCTCGCTACAGCGTCGTCCGCCCGTTCCGCGGCGCCTACGCGCTGGCGGGCGGCGGACGCAGCCGCAGCGACGACAGCCTGGTGATCGACGCCCATGGCAAGGCCGCGCAGGTCCCGGCCGAGGTGCTGGACGGCGCCATGAATTTCGACGGCGAACTGATCCAGTACCGCGCGCCAGATGAAAACCGCGAGAACCGCTGGGGCATCTGGAACATCGCCCGGGGCGCGCTGGCGGTCAAGCCGGTGTACGAAAGCATGGAAAAGTTCGAGGACGACTGGACCAAGGTCCAGCACCAGGACCGCTGGGGCGTGATGAACCGCGAGGGCAAATGGATGGTGCCCCCCACGCAGGAAAGCTCCTACAAACTGGAATACCTGGGCAATGGTCTGATGCTGGTCGAGGACAACGGTTCCGGACGGCGCGCCCGCAGCTCTTACGACACCCATTACCGCCTGGTGAACCTGCGCAGCGGCAAATCCAGCGAGCTCGTGACCGGCAAGCCGGACCGGCTGCAGGACGGGCGCTACCTGGGTGCGCTGGCGGACGGCGGAACCGTGGTGTTCGACGCCAAGGGCAGCGCCACGCGCGTATCCGACAGCCGGGCCAAGAACAAGGAGCTGTACCAGCACTGGCTCTACATCGAGCACGAAGACGGCGAAGGCGCCATCGATGCCCGCGGCAACATGAAGGTTCCCGCCATCTACGGCGAGTTCAATCCCTTCTTCGCGCAGCCCGAAGGGCTGGCGCGCGCCTACACCGGGTCCGGCTACCACCTGATCGACCAGGACGGCAAGGCCGTGCTGCCCAAGCTGGGCGACGGCTCGCCCCTGGCCTCCATGCAGCGCATCGTGTTCCACGATTCGGAAAACTCGGTCAGCGTCATGACGGACCTGCAGGGCCGCGAGATCACCCGCATCGATGGCACGTATAGCGTGGAAGACCGCCACGCCAACGAAGGCGTGGCGACCTACCGCAACGCCTCGGGCAACGGCAGGAACGGCTTCATCGATGCCAGCGGCAAGCGCATCGTGGGACCGCACTTCGACACGCTGGGCCCGCTCAACAACGGCCTGGCCGTGGCGCGCCGCCTGCAGTATTCCGGCAAGCTGTACGGCTACATCGACCTGACGGGACGCTATGCCATCCCGCCCGTCTTCACCTGGGCCGGAAACTTCAGCGAGGAACGCGCGCTCGTCCGCAGCAATTACCAGAGCCGCAACACGCAGTACATCGATACCAAGGGCGTGGCCATCGCCACGTTTACCGTGGTGTGCGACACGGTGACGATCCTGGACGACCAGGGCAGGATCACCTGGCCGCTGCAGAAAATGGATTGCCCCGTGGCCGACAAGTTCGAACTCGCCCCCGACAACGCCAAAGCGAAACAACCATGAAGTCACGCGCGATACGCACCACCCGCCTTGCCTGCGCCCTGGCCGCGCTGGGCGCGTCCCTGTCGGCGCATGCGCAGTTCGGCAATTCATACTGCATCGAAGAAAAGCCCTACAGCCTCACGGTCGACGATGACGTCAGCCCCTACGCCAACGGCTGCATCCGCGCGCTGGCAGACCAGCGCGCCGCGGTGCTGCTGCCGTCCGCGCTGGTGAACATCAACCGCGTGCCGCCCGACCAATCGCTGCGCCGCCATGCCTGGGGCTTCCTGGACCAGAACGGCCGGCTGGCGATCTCGCCCATCTTCGAAGCGGTGGGCGACTTCAGCCATGGCCTGGCGGCAGTGAAATGGAAAGGCAAGTGGGGTTTCATCGACACCAAAGGCCGGATGGCGGTGCCGCCGCGCTACGACGCCGTGCAGGACTACGCCGAGATCGGCCTGACCGTGGCCATACTGGACGGCCGCTATCTGCTGATCGACCGCAAGGGCCAGCCGGTGGGCGAACCGATGGACGAAGGCGTGCAATCGCTGCATCTGGGCGCGGGCGTGCCGGCGCTGGCGACGGTCGAGTACAAGCCGGAGTACCGCTCCAGTACCGGCGAGCGCCGCTACAACGACGTCGGCGTCAGCCTCATCAAACCCTATGGCAACGGCCTTTACATCGCCATCAATGCGGAAGGCCGGTACGGCCTGGTGGACCGGGACTGGAAGTGGGTGCTGGAGCCCGACTATCAGGAAATTTCGATACCGGGCGAAGACGGCTCGATGGCCGTCGCCTATAGCGACGGCGACGTGCTGCTGCTGGACGCGGATGGCAAGGCCGTGGGCGCGGACCAGGGCTACCGCAACATGATGCCCGTGACCCCGGCATTCTGGAGCGCCGAACTCGGCCGCGGCGCTTATGCCGTGCTGGACAGCGACGGCAAGCCTGTCACAACTCTCAAGTCCGCCGAAGCGCAGGGATCCCAGCGCTACGGCGACGCCATCATCTACCCCTCGGGCGGCAAGCAGATGGCGCTGGTGCCGGGGCGCGCGGAACCGCTGACGTTGGGCGCGGGCCTGTTCGTGGCCGAGGACAAGCAAGGCTATGTGCTGTTCTCGAACGAGGAACGCGTTCCCGTGGGCCTGCTGACTCCCATGGGCAACTGGCTATATGCCGAGACCGCCCCCGCGTGGCTGAAGGACACGGGCAGGATGGTGGTCAGCCAGGGCAAGCTGTGGGTCTTCAAGCAGGAAGGCGAACTGCTCAACGTGCTGGACGACGAAGGCCGCGCGCTGCTCAAGCCCGAAACGGTCGAGGCCGCCAAGAGCCGCTCGCTCAAGGAGCTGCCGCTGGACATACCCGGCAGCGCCCTGGGCCTGCTGGCGCAGGACCACTGCCAATGCGCCGAGGACGGCGCCGGCCTATTGCTGGCCGACGGCGGCATCGCCTCCGATCCGGCCTGGAGCAACATCGTCCCGCTGGACGGATCCGAGGATGATTACGGCGCGCAGGCCGATGCGGAAGCGGCCGGACTCAAGGCGGAGCAACTGCGCTACGCCGCGCAGACCGCCGAAGGCCTGCTGCTGCTGGATGCCATGGGCAAACCCATGGACCTGCCCGCGCAGCAGCACATCGGGCCGTTCCGCCACGACTTTGCGCCGGCCTACGCAGACGGCGTGAGCCGCATGCTGGGCCGCGACGGCAAGACCTATGACCTGCCCCGCGACTTCTTCGAAGCGCAGATCGTCGCCCCCGGCGTGGTCCGCTTCCTCAAGACCGCGGCCGAGGGCTCGCCCTGGGGCCTGTATGACTTTCTCGCCGGCAAGGAGCTCGCCCCGCCCGCGTTCCAGGACGTCGGCCTCTTCCAGGACGGCCAGGCGATCGCCTCGTTGGGCCAGGACCGCGTCGGCATCATCGACCTGCAGGGCAAGTGGATCGTGCCTCCCAGCCACCACAGCGCCGAACGCATCACGGCCCGGATCTGGAAGCTGCGCCAGGCCGGCCCGCAGGAGAACGAGTATGAGCGCCCCGCCGCCGTCTTCAACGCCGAGGGCCGCGCGCTGACCGCCTTCCGGGCCAAGCTCTCGGTCGGCGTGGACAGCGACGGCGCAATCGCGGCCAGCGACGACAAGCACCGCTGGACCATCACGCCGGACGGTTCGGAAGCGGTGGACATGGAGGACGCGGATTACCTGCGCATGGGCGACTGGACGGTGCTGCGGCGCGGACCGCGCATCGGCTATCTGGACAGCCAGGGGCAATGGCAGATCGCGCCTTTGGCCGCCACCGCCGGCACCTTCCGCGGCGAACCTGCCCGCGCCCTGCTGACGGGTGAAGACGGTCCACGCGTGATCGACGACCAGGGCAAGACCGTGACCGCGCTGCCGGCCGGCGAATGGCGCTGGCCGCTGGGCTCCGACATGCTGCTGCGGCACTACTACGCGGGCAACCGCGAGATGACCGACTACACCGGCCTGGACGGCAAGAAACGGCTCTCCGTCGAGGGCGTTGCGTCGGCCTACTCCGAAGGACGCGCCGTGGCTCGCGTGTCCAACCGCGGCATGCGGGCGGTGGACGGCAAGGGCACGCTGGCCGGCCCCGCGTTCGACGCGCTGGGCCTGCTGCGCGAAGGCCTGGCGCCGGTCGGCATGGATAGCGGCTACGGCTATGTGGATGCCCAAGGCAAGCTGGTGATCGCCGCCGACTACCGCGCGGTCGCGCCGTTCCGCAATGGCCGCGCGGTGGTGTCCACGTTGGAGAAGTCGATGATCATCGATCCCGCCGGCAAGCAGGTGGCGCGCGTGGAACTCGAATGCGGCGTGCGCACGCTGTATGGCTCGCACGACCAGCGGCTGTGGCCGCTGAGCCTGCCCAGCCGCTGCGCCCGCTAGCGCCGCGCGCCTACTGCGAGTCCAGCGCCAGATAGCGGCGTGTCTGCACGATCTCTTCCCGCTCCTTGAAGCTGGTGAGCTGATCGGCCAGCGCGCTGCTGTCGCCGGTCTGTTTGATCGCCGCGAGCGTGGCCTGCATGGCATGGATGGCGGCGCGCTGCAGATCCGACGGAATGATCGCCAGGCGGTAGCCCATGGCTGCCAGGTCGGCCAGCGGCGTAAGCGGCGTCTTGCCGCCGTAGAACATGTTGATGAGCTTGAGGCCGGGCAGGCGTTCGGCGATGGCGCGGATCTGCTCCAGCGTCTCGGGCGCTTCCACGAAGATCATGTCCGCTCCCGCCTTCAAGTAGCGCTCGGCACGCGATAGCGCCGCCTCGAAGCCTTCGACCGCGATGGCGTCGGTGCGCGCGATCACCAGCGCGTCGGGGTCGCTCAGGGTCTGGCGCGCGATGTGCACCTTGCGGCACATTTCCTCGGCATCCACCAGGCTCTTGTCGTCCAGATGGCCGCAGCGCTTGGGAAAGGACTGGTCTTCGATATGGAAGGCCGCCACCCCGGCGCGTTCCATGATGCGCACGGTGCGCTCCACATTGGCCGAACCGCCGAAGCCGGTGTCGGCGTCGGCCACCACCGGCAGGCCGCTGGCATCCACGATCTTTTCCACTCGGTCCATGACTTCCGTGAAGCTGAGCAGCCCGATGTCCGGATAGCCCGCGGCGCGCGCGATGGCGCCGCCGCTGGCGTAGACGGCGGAAAAGCCTGCCGCCGCCACCAGCCGCGCCGACATGCCGTCATAGGCGCCGGGCGCCACGACGATGTCGCGGGCCAGGTGCTGGCGCAACAGGGTGCTGGGTTTGATGGGGGCAGTCATGGGGCTTCCTTTGCGGGTGTCGTCGATGTATGCATGATCGGCGCGCCGCAATAGAATGTCCAATATATGAAAAATTGATAATCGATACTTAAAAAGTACAGATATGGAACTGCGCCACCTGCGTTACTTCGTCGCCACCGCCGAAGCCCAGCACTTCACTCGCGCTGCGGAACAGCTGGGCATGGCGCAGCCGCCGCTGTCGCAGCAGATCCGCCAGCTGGAGCAGGAAGTCGGCACGCCGCTATTCGACCGCACCGGGCGCGGCGTGGCGCTGAACGACGCCGGCCGCGCCTTTCTGGTCTGCGCGCAGGACATCCTGCAGCGCGCCCAGGCTGCCGTGCTGACCGCGCAACGCGCCGCGCGCGGCGAAGTGGGCGAGCTGACGTTGGGGTTTACGGAATCCGCGTCTTTCAGCGGCGTGGTGACGGAACTGATACGGCAGTACCGGCAGCAGTATCCGGACGTGGAGATGACGCTGTCGCAGGGCGATAGCGAAACGCTGGTGGCGCAACTGCGCAGCGGCGCCATCGACGCGGCGTTCGTGCGCCCGCCCTTCGCGCTGGACGGCGGCCTGGCATTCACGCAACTGGCGGAAGAGCCGCTGGTGGTGGCGTTGCCGCTGGGCCACCCGCTGGCGCGGCGCAAGCGGCTGGCGCCCGCCGACCTGGAGCAGGAGCGCTTCATCCTGTATTCGCGCAAATCCGGCTATGGGCTCAGCGCCGACATCATGGCGGCCTGCCGCCAGCATGGGCTGAATCCGCAGATCGGCCAGCGCGCGCCGCAACTGTCGTCGGCGGTGAACCTGGTGGCGGCGGGCATGGGCGTGGCCGTCGTGCCAGAGTCCTTGCGCCACCTGCGCCCTGACGGCGTGGTGTACCGTCCCTTCGCGCTGGACTGGCCGCGCGCGGTGCTAGGCCTGGCAGTGCGCGAGCAGGCCGCAGGCGGACGCGTGCGCAATCTGCTGGCGTTGGCCGGCGGCTGAGGCCCTAGCCCCCGCGCCTGCCGACGGATCGAGGCCGGGCTCAGCCTTCGTGCGACTCGTGCACGGCTACCGCTCCGCGCTTCCAGTAGCTGGCGGCGCGGATGCGGCTCTTGTCGATGCCGTGCTGCGTCACCATGATTTCCCGCACGGCCTTGGCCGCGGCGGATTCCGCGGCAACCCAGGCATAGCCTTCGCCCGGCGGCAGTTTCAGTTCGCGCGCCGCTTCCAGCAGCAGGGTGCTGTAGCCAGGCGCGGTGCCGTTGCGATGCAGCCAGCGCACGGAAGCCCGGGCCTGGGTAGGCAGCGGAATCTCGTTGGAGGCCTGCGGCACTTCGATCAGCACCAGCGCCTGCGCGGTGGCGGGCAGCTCCTCCAGGCGGCGGGCGATGGCGGGCAAGGCGGTCTCGTCGCCGATCAGCACGTGCCAGTCGAAACCCTTGGGCACGACGAAAGAACCGCGCGGACCGCCTATGCCCAATTGCTGGCCGGGTTCGGCCTGCTCAGCCCAGGTAGAAGCGGGGCCGTCGCCATGCAATACGAAATCGATGTCCAGCTCCCTGCGCGCCGTGTCGAAACGGCGCGGGGTGTAGTCGCGCGCGGCAGGCTTGGGCGCGTCTTCGGGGAACTTGATGCCGTCCGAGGTGACGACCGGCAACGCCGGCGGCAAGGACGGATCGGCGGGGAAAAACAGCTTCACATGGTCGTCGAACGAGGCGGACACGAAGTCCTGCAGGTCGTCGCCCGTGAAGGTGACGCGGGCCAGCAGGCCGGCAATGCGTTCGACGCTGGCCACGGTCAGCGTGCGCATCTTCAGGTCGTGGCGGACGCGTTCGACATTCAGGTCGTTGCGGGTCATGGATACTCCAGGAAAAGAATCGGAATCAGGAACAGCTCGGGTCCGTGATTTCCGCGGTGGCGCGGGCCAGGATGGCCGCGATGCGCCGTTGTTCTTGGGGCGATGCGTCGGTGCGGTCCAGCAGCGCGCGCTTGAGCGCCTGGCGCGCCGCCACGAATTCCGGCAGCCAACCCGTGGCGGCGTCTTCGCCTTCCGGACCGACCGTGCGCGGCTGGCCGCTCCAGGCCTGGCGCATCCAGTCCATCTTGCGCGCCACGTGCTTGAGCTTGTTGAACATCAGCGCCAGGCGCTCGCGGTTGCCGTCCAGATACGCGCGGCCCGGCTCTGACAGGTGGTAGCGCTTCTTCGCGCCCTCTTGCTCGACGGTGGCGTAGCCCAGCTCTTCCAGGTAGGTCAGCGCGGGATAGACCATGCCGGGACTGGGCGTGTAGAAGCCGTTGCTGAGCGCGCCCAGCGCCTTGATCAGCTCGTAGCCGTGGCTGGGATTCTTTTCCAACATGCCCAGCAGCATCAGCTGCAGGTCGTCGGCGCTGACTTTGCGGCTGCGGGTCCAGCCGCGGCCGTCGTCGCCAAAACCGCCGCCGAAGCCGCCGCCCTCGCCGCGCTCGTCGGCCGGACCGGAGAACCAGTCGCCGCCCGCGCCGGCGTGGCGCTGATGGTGGCCATGGCCTTCGCCGTGGTGGCGATGGTGCGCATGGGGATGATGGGAATGATCGTGGCGGCCCTCCGGCTTCTGGCGGGCACGGCGCACGAATGCGGTAAGGAATTGGGCATCACGCATGGTTTACCTCCGGTGTCTATCGCAAGCTCTATATCTTACGACATATATCTTACGATATATCTGCGATAGCCCGGCCGTCAAGCGCGACGTTCGATCACTCCTGCCGCGATCCCACCCACGATGAGCGCCATGCCCGCCAGCAGCGAGGCACTGACCGGCTCATGCAGGAACACGGCCGAGCACAGCAAGCCGAACACGGGCACCCCCAAAAGCCCGATGGAAGTCACCCCCGCAGGCAATGCACGATTGACGTTCACGGCAGCCCAGTACGCCACCGCGATGCCGAACACGCCGGCGTAGCCCAGCAGCCATGCCAGATCCGCACTCCAGGTTACTTGCGGCGCGCCTTCGGTCGCGTAGGCCACCGCCGACAGCACGGCGCAGGCCAGCAGGGCCTGCCAGAACGCCAACTCGAATGGTGGCGTCACCCAGCGGTGCGCGCGCACGTAGACGATGTTGGCCGCCCAGCACAGCGCCGCCAGCAGGATCAGCCCGTTGCCCATCAGCGCGTCGCGGCTCCCCCAGTCGAAGTCCAGCGGATTGAAGATGACGGCCAGGCCCAGCAGGCCCAGGGCCAGCCCCAACCGCCTGGCCCGGCCCACGGACTCGCCCAGGAACAGCCAGGCTCCCGGGATCACCCACAGCGGCGTGGTGTAGGCCAGCACGGCCGAGCGGCCCGCCGGCACGTACAGCATGCCCAGGCTGACCAGCGCGGCGAAGGCGCCCATGTGCAGCAGTCCCACGCTGAGGATCACGGGAAGGTCGGCCTTGACCGGCCAGGCCACGCGGCGCAGCGCCAGGCCCAGCAACAGCAGCGCAACTGCGCCCACAAGCGTGCGCGCGGCCGCCGCCCAGATCGGCGTCATGTATTGCAGCAGCTGCTTGTTGACGATCCAGGTGAAGCCCCAGGCCAGCACCACCACGCCCAAAAGCAGCAGAGCGTGGCGGCGGGAGAGCATGGCGGTGGACATGAGCGGCGGAGACGTCCGCGAGGACGTGGCGGTACGAAGAAGACCCGACTATAGGAGTCGTGCGCCATGGCGCCGTAGACCCACGGCGCGCTTAATCCCTGGTGCCACGCGCGGGCTTGGACAGGGTCGTCGCGCCGCTCATGAGCCAGCGTTCGAAAGCCGCCGCCTTGGCCTCATCGGGCGCGGGCGCGTAGACCACCAGCCGCAAGTGCCGGCTCTCGTCCACCGACAAGGTGGAATGCTCGAACGCCAGCTCACCCAAGGACTCCAGCCGCAGGCTGCGCAGGCCCATGCAGGATCCATGCACATCGTGCGCCCGCCACCAGGTCTTGAAATCGGGCGACACACACTCTAGTTCGTCCACCAGTTCCGCCACGTCGGGCGCCTGGCCCGCGCTGGCGAAGTCGCGCCGGAAAGTGGACAACATGGCGGGCGCCTGCGCCGGCCAGTCCACGAACAGTCCACGCATCGCCGGATCGGCGAACAGCATCCACAACAGGTTCCTGCGACCCTCCGCCTGCGCCGAAAAATTGAACACCCGGTCCGCGGCCGCGTTCCACACCACCACGTCCCAGCGCAGATTAAGGATGTAGGCCGGGCGCGCAGGCAGATCGTCCATCAGCCGGCGCACCTGCGCGGGCACCGTGCACCAGGTGCGCCCCGGTTCCGACGGCGGACGCTGGTGCGCCAGCAGGTACAGGTGCCGGCGTTCCGCGTCGTCCAGCTTCAGCACCCGCGCCAGGTTGTCGAGAAAACCGGCCGACACGCTGATGTTGCGGCCTTGTTCGAACCAGGTGTACCAGGCCAGCCCCACGCCGGCCAGCGCGGCCACTTCCTCGCGGCGCAATCCCGGCGTGCGCCTGCGGCCTCCAGCAGGCAATCCGACTTCGACGGGGCTGAGCCGTTCGCGGCGCAGCCGCAGGAATTCGGACAGATCGGCGCGGGTGCGCTCCAGGCGCTTCGGGGCTACGGCAGCGGTCATGAGTCTATTGCACCCAGTAATAGCATAAACAGCTAAATTGTATAAGGCTAAAAGCCTCTCCAGAATAGCGCCATCCTCACTCCGATGGCGCTTTTCATGACGTCCTCCACGCTTCCCTGCCCCGGCCTGCGGGCCGCGCCGCCTCCCGTCCTGGGCCGCCTGGGCCTGGCCGTGCTGCTGTCGGGCGGCTTCATCACGATCTTCGATCTGTTCGTGGTGAACGTCGCCATCCCCAGCATGCAGTCCACCCTGTCCGCCAGCTTCGCGCAGATCAGCTTCATCATCGCCGCCTACGAATTGGCCTATGGCGTGCTGCTGATCGCGGGCAGCCGCCTGGGCGACCGCCACGGCCGGCGGCGCCTGTTCATGCTGGGCATGGCGGGGTTCGCGCTGGCCTCGGCGCTGTGCGGCGTCGCCCCCACGGCCGACACGCTGATCGCCGCGCGCATCCTGCAAGGCATGGCCGCGGCCATGCTGTTTCCGCAGGTCTATGCGCTGATCCGCGTCAGCTATCAGGGCCAAGAACGGCAGCGCGCCTTCGGCTTGCTGGGGATGACGCTGGGATTGGCGGCGATCGCGGGACAGGTGCTGGGGGGCTGGATCGTGCATGCCGATCTGTTCGGCCTGGCGTGGCGCAGCATCTTCCTGCTCAATGTGCCGCTGGGCCTGCTGGCGTGGCGGCTGGCCCGTCACATTCCCGAATCGCGTGAGCCTTCGGGCGCGCGTATGGACTGGCCTGGCGCGGCGCTGGTGGGCGCGGGACTGGCCTTGCTGCTGCTGGCGCTGATCGAAGGCCCTACGCGGCACTGGCCCGCGTGGACGGTGGCTTGCGGCGTAGCGGCGGCAGCCGCGCTGGCGCTGTTCGTGCGCATGCAGCGGCGCATCGCGGTACGCGGCGCCGCGCCCTTGGTCGACATGGCTTTGTTGACACAACCGCGCTTCGCGGCAGGCTGCCTCTTGGTGATGCTGGTGTACTCCACCGCCAGCGCGATGTTCCTCTGCTACGCCTTGCTGGTGCAGACAGGCTTCGGCCTGGACGCGCTCACGGCAGGCCTGATCTTCGCGCCCGCCAGCGTGGGCTTCGTGGCCGGATCGATGGCGGCGCCGCGGCTGGTGGCGCGCTTTGGCACGCGCGCCATCGCGCTGGCCGCGCTGCTGTACGGCGGCGCCACGGCGACCTTGATGCTGCAGGTCGGCGCAGCCGGCGCCAGTCTCGCGCCGTGGTCACTGTTGCCGGTGCTGGTGTGGCTGGGCGCCGCACAAGGCGCCGTCAATACGCCGCTGGTGAACCTGGCGCTAGGACTGGTGGAGGACCACCAAGCCGGCATGGCGGCGGGCGTGGTATCGACCTTGCAGCAGGTGGGCGCGGCGCTAGGCGTGTCGGCAGCGGGGATGCTGTTTTTCGGCACGCTGGACGCGTATGCCGATGCCGGCGAGGCCGAAAGCCATGCGCGGGCCTTCGCCAGCGCCCTGCAGTTCAACGTCGCGGCGATACTGATCGCGGCGGCCCTGCTGTGGTGGCTAGGGCGCCGCGCGCGCGACGCTGGATCAGGCCAGCAGCCCCGCTGAACTCAGACCGCCCAAGCCAGCGGCACGCCCGGCTGGCTGGCCGAGCGCGTGCCCGGCAGCGGATGACAGGACTGCGGATGGTAGGTATGCACCAGCGACAGCTTGACGCGATCGCTGCTATTGCCCTGGGCCGCATGCAGGGTGCGGCAATGGAAGAACACCACGTCGCCCGCCTGCAATTCCGGGCAGACCGCGCGCGCGATCCACTCGGCGTTCTGGGGTGCGTCGTCGCGGAAGAACTTCTGCGGGTCGAACTGTTCAGGCGCGAAGGCGGCGACGTGCGAACCCGGGATGAACGACAGGCCGCCGTTGGCACGGGTTTCCGGGCCCAGCGCCAGCCAGGTGGACACCAGGTCCGTCTCGGAAAACGACCAGTAGCGGATGTCCTGGTGCCAGCCCGTCAGGCTGCCATAGGCCGGGCGCTTGGTCATCACGCAGTTGTGGTGCACCGTGGACAGCACCGGCGTTTCGCCGAAGTAGCGTCCCAGCCACTGGCCGATGCGGGCATCGGTGGCCCACTGCGCGAACAAGGGATCGCGAGCGTAGGCGCTCAGCAGGCGACGTACGGTCTGTCCGCCTTCGGCGGCGCGCGACTCGGGCGCGCCGGGATAGCGCAGGTCGGCTTCGTACTCGATGGGCGCGACGTGCTCGCGCAAATGGCGTTCGGCCACGGCGCGCAGCGCCGCTACCTGTTCCGGGCTGGCGAACTGGCGCGCCACCACGAAGCCCTGCTCGCGCAGGACGGCTATCTGATCATCAGGCAACAACATGGCATTCAGGTTGCAGGAGGTTGGGCGGGAGGATTGATGCGGGCGGCATCGCGTTCCTGCACTTCATGGTGCACCCATTCGCGCCATACCGCCACCAGCAGGGCCATCAGCACCGGACCGACGAACAGCCCGACGATGCCCATGGTCTTCACGCCGCCCACCAGGCCGAAAAAGGTCGGTAGGAAGGGCAACTTGACCGGCCCGCCCACCAGCCGCGGACGCAGGGTCTTGTCGACGATGAAGAGTTCCACGCTGCCCCAGACCATCAGGGCGATGCCCGCCACCACGTGGCCCGAGCCCACCAGATACAGCGACACCAAGGTGAACGACAGCGGCGCGCCGCCGGGAATCAGCGCCATGAAGCCCGTGACCACGCCCAGCAGCACCGGCGACGGCACGCCCGCCACCCAGTAGGCAATGCCCAGCACCAGGCCTTCGCCCAGGGCGATCAGGCCCATGCCGGTGACGGTGGAGTTGATGGTGGCCGGCACCACGCGAGAAAAGCGCTGCCAGCGCGCGGGCAGGATGCGTTCGCCCAGCACGTCCAGCTGGGCCACCATGCGGATGCCGTCCTTGTAGACGAAGAACAGCGTGATCAGCATGAACAGCACGGTCAGCAGCAGCTGGAACACATTGCCCGTGGCCGCCAGGACCATGCGGTAGATATTGCCCAGGTGTTCGCCGCTGACAGCCTCGACCAGGGCCCCCAGCGCGTGGGGCTGGCCGATATAGGCCTCCCAGTACTGGCCCAGGCGCTCGCCCACCACGGGCATGGAGGTGATCCAGTTGGGCACGTCCACGCCATGGCGGTTGGCCGCGATGGCCCAGGCGAAGAAGGTGCTGGCTTCCTTGATGGCGTAGGACAGCGCCAGCGACATCGGCACGATCAGCACCACGATCACCACCAGCAGCGCCAGCGAGGCGGCCAGCGCGGTGCGACCGCCGCAGCGGGCGACCAGGCGTTGGTACAGGGGCCAGCTGGCCAGGCCGATGATGAGTGCGGCGAGCGCGGGGACCAGGAAGCCGCTAAGGAAGTACACCCCCGCCAACAGCACGAGCAACAAAAGCCAACGGGCGATCAGGTAAGCGGGTAGTACAGGCTGCATGGAGCGGATCGACAGTAAGGGCGTTGTAGGCTTTGACTGTCGGACTATACAGACGTTTCATGCAAATCGAGGGACGCAAGGCCTGTATTTACTACGGGGTTTCCCGTGTCCCCTTGGGCGGAGGGCGCATCCGCCCTCCGTGCCAGATGCTTACAGGGCGTACTCGGCAGCCTCTTCGCGCGCGCTGCGGCGGCGCGGCGGCAGGTATTCTTCCAGCGTCGGCCTGGGCGCGGTGGACGCCAGGGTGTTCGCCTGGCTGACCTGGCGCGCGTAGACGCCGCAGCTCGCGGCGGCCGGATCGGTCTCGTCGCGGCCGCTCAAGAGCGGGCAGCTGGCGAACAATTCGGCGGTCCAGTCGGCGAAGGCGCGTACCTTGGGCGACAGCTGGCGGCTTTGCGGGTACAGCACCGAGATCGCCGTGGGGCTGGGCTTCCATTGCGGCAGCACTTCGATGAGTTCGCCCGATTGCAGATGGGGCAGCGCCATGTAGCGGGCGGTCTGGATCAGGCCAAAGCCCTTCAGCCCGCAATCCAGGTAGGCGCCGGCTTCGTTCACCGACACCACGCCCTTCATTTCCACCTCCTGGTGCTTGCCGTCCACCCTGAAGTCCCAGGCGCAATTGCGGCCGGTACGGCTGGAGAAATAGTGCACGGCATGATGGTCGCGCAGCTCGTCGATGCTCTGCGGCAGACCGTGGCGCGCCACATAGCTGGGCGAGGCGCAGGTCACGGTCTGCAGGGTGCCGATACGGCGCGCGACCAGGCTGGAATCCTCCAGGTCGCCGGCGCGGATCACGCAATCCACAGCCTCCTGCACCATGTCGACCGGGCGGTCGCCCAGGCCCAGCACCAGTTCCACGTCGGGATACTTGTCGTGGAAATCACACAATGAGGGAATTAGGATCAGCCGCCCGATGCAGGTCGGCACGTCGATGCGCAGCCTGCCCTTCAGGCGCAGGGCCGCTTCCTGGAAGCAGGCCTCGGTTTCCTCGACGTCGGCCAGGATGCGCACGCAATGCTGGTAATAGCCGGCGCCGTCGGGTGTCAGGCCGATACGGCGCGTGGTGCGGTTGAGCAGACGCACGCCCAAAAGGCGTTCGAGGTTCTGGATGATGGTGGTGACGGTGGTGCGCGGCAGCGAGAGGCTGTCGGCCGCCCGCGTGAAGCTGTTGGCGTCCACGACGCGCACAAACACCTGCATAGCCTGAAAACGGTCCATGGCGACGGTGTCCTTTGGGGAAATAGTCGGTGTGGACGGAGCATAACCCGATTTCGGCATCGATTAGTCGAACCTTACGACTAGTGTTGCCGAAACATACGGGTTTATCCGCCCCCCTAAACCGCTCAGAATGCAAACCATCTTGAAGTGCCCTTGCCGCCAGGCGCCGTCAAAGGGCATGCCTACCCTCAGATTCCGGTAACCGCAAAGACCCGCCCCGACCAGGCGCCTTTGCCTGGGATGCGCAGCCGTATTGCATGCTGCATCGCAGCATTTTCACCGGGTCCTGAGGACAGGCCTGCCCAGACCGCCACAGCCGCCTCCCGCCCCCAGGCTCACCCAGGCAAGCGCGCTTTCGCCCCATCATCTCTCAAGGAAACACCATGGTTTCGCGCAATCGTATTGCTGTGCTCGCCGTATTTGCAGCCGTCATCGCCGCTGGCGGCGGTTACGCCCTGTTCCGCGCTCCGGCCGGCGCCAACGCCGCACAGGCGCAGACCGCCCCCGCCGCCACGCCGGTCGAAGTGGCCGAAGTCCTGCAAAAGACCATCGTGGACTGGCAGCGCTATTCCGGCCGCCTGGAAGCCATCGACCGCGTCGACATCCGGCCCCTGGTGTCCGGCACCCTCACCGCCGTGCACTTCCAGGATGGCAGCATCGTCAAGAAGGGCGACGTGCTCTTCACCATCGACCCGCGCCCCTATGCGGCCGAGGTCGACCGCGCCGCCGCCGCCCTGACCGCCGCCAAGGCCCGGGCCTCGTACACCGCCAGCGAACTGGCCCGCGGCCAGCGTCTGCTGACCGACAACGCCATCGCCCGCCGCGATTTCGAGGAAAAGCAGAACGCCGCGCGCGAAGCCGCCGCCAACCTGCAGGGCGCGCAGGCCGCGCTGGACTATGCCCGCCTGAACCTCGGCTACACCCGCATCGAAGCCCCCGTGGCCGGCCGCGTGTCGCGCGCCGAAGTCACCGTGGGTAACGTGGTGGCCGCCGGCGCCGCGTCGGTGCCGCTGACCCGGCTGGTATCGGTCTCCAAGATGTACGCCTCGTTCGACGTGGACGAACAGACCTTCCTGCGCTACGTGAACCCCGCGCGCGGCGGCCGCAGCGGCGCCGTGCCGGTGGAGCTCGGCCTGGCCAACGAGGAAGGCTATTCGCGCACCGGCGTCGTGCAATCGGTGGACAACCGCTTGGACACCACCTCCGGCACCATCCGCGTGCGGGCCGAATTCGACAACGCCGACGGCATGCTGCTGCCCGGCCTGTATGCCCGCGTCCGCCTGGGCGGCAGCGAGCCGCGCCAGGCCGTGCTGATCGACGAAAAAGCCATCGGCACCGATCAGGACAAGCGCTATGTGCTGGTGCTGGACGACAAGAACCACGCCGTCTACCGCCAGATCAAGCTGGGCGCCAACCAGGAAGGCCTGCGCGTGGTCGATTCGGGCCTTGCCGCCGGCGAACGCATCGTCGTCAACGGCCTGCAGCGCATCCGTCCCGGCGATGCCGTAACCCCCACCGTCGTCCCCATGGTTGCGGCCCAACGCAGCCCGGTCAAGACCGCCTCGGCCACGCTGAACTGAGCCGGCGCGTCTAACGAGAACGTTCATGAATATCTCGAAATTCTTCATCGACCGGCCGATCTTCGCCGGCGTGCTGTCGGTCCTGGTGCTGCTGGCCGGCCTGCTGGCCATGTTCCAGCTGCCTATCTCCGAATATCCGGAAGTGGTGCCGCCGTCCGTGGTCGTGCGGGCGCAGTATCCGGGCGCCAACCCCAAGGTCATCGCCGAAACCGTGGCCTCGCCGCTGGAGGAATCCATCAACGGCGTCGAGGACATGCTGTACATGCAGTCGCAGGCCAATAGCGACGGCAACCTGACCCTGACGGTGAACTTCAAGCTGGGCGTGGACCCGGACAAGGCCCAGCAGCTGGTGCAGAACCGCGTGTCGCAGGCGCTGCCGCGCCTGCCGCCGGACGTGCAGCGCCTGGGCGTGACCACCGCCAAGAGCTCGCCCACGCTGACGCTGGTGGTGCACCTGCTCTCGCCCAATGACCGCTACGACATCACCTATCTGCGCAACTACGCCATCCTGAACGTCAAGGACCGCCTGGCCCGCATCACGGGCGTGGGCGAAGTGACGGTGTGGGGCTCTGGCAACTACTCCATGCGCGTCTGGCTGGACCCGCAGAAGGTCGCCCAGCGCGGCATGACCGCCAGCGAAGTGGTCGCCGCCATCCGCGAACAGAACGTGCAGGTCGCCGCCGGCGTCATCGGCGCGTCGCCGACCCTGGGCGACGTGCCGCTGCAACTCAACGTGAACGCCCGCGGCCGTCTGCAAAGCGAAGAGGAATTCCGCGACATCATCCTGAAGACCTCGCCCGACGGCGCCGTGACCTACCTGTCGGACGTGGCCCGCGTGGAACTGGACGCCCAGGAATACGGCTTGCGTTCGCTGCTGGACAACAAGCAGGCGGTGGGCATGGGCATCATGCAGTCGCCGGGCGCCAACGCGCTGGACGTGTCCAGCAAGGTGCGCGCCGCCATGGCCGAGCTGGAGCAGGACTTCCCCCCGGGCGTGGAATACCGCATTGAATACGACCCCACGCAATTCGTGCGCTCCAGTATCGAAGCCGTGGTGACCACGCTGCTGGAAGCGATCGCGCTCGTGGTGCTGGTGGTGATCCTGTTCCTGCAGACCTGGCGCGCGTCCATCATCCCGCTGCTGGCAGTGCCGGTATCCATCGTCGGCACCTTCGCCCTGCTGCTGGTGTTCGGCTACTCCATCAACGCGCTGTCGCTGTTCGGCATGGTGCTGGCCATCGGCATCGTGGTGGACGATGCCATCGTGGTGGTCGAAAACGTGGAGCGCAATATCGCGGCCGGCTTGAGTCCGCGCGACGCGACCTACCGCGCCATGCGCGAAGTCAGCGGTCCCATCATCGCCATCGCGCTGACCCTGTGCGCGGTGTTCGTGCCGCTGGCCTTCATGACGGGCCTGACCGGCCAGTTCTACAAGCAGTTCGCCATGACTATCGCCATTTCGACGGTGATCTCGGCCTTCAACTCGCTGACCCTGTCGCCCGCGCTGTCGGCCATCCTGCTCAAGGGCCACCACGACAAGCCTGACTGGCTGACCCGTGGCATGAACCGCGTCTTCGGCCGCTTCTTCAACTGGTTCAACAATATGTTCGGCCGCGCGTCCGAGTCCTACGGCACCGGCGTGTCCAGCGTGATCCGCCGCAAGGCCGGCGCCATGGGCGTGTACGCCGTGCTGGTGGCCGCCACCATCGGCGTCTCCTACCTGGTGCCCGGCGGCTTCGTGCCGGCGCAGGACAAGCAGTACCTGATCGCCTTCACGCAGTTGCCCAACGGCGCCTCGCTGGACCGCACCGAAGCGGTGATCCGCCGCATGAGCGACATCGCCCTGAAGGAACCGGGCGTGCAGAGCACCATCGCCTTCCCCGGCCTGTCGATCAACGGCTTCACCAACAGCTCCAGCGCCGGCATCGTGTTCGTCACGCTCAAGCCTTTCAAGGAGCGCAAGGACGCGGCGCTGTCGGGCAACGCAATCTCGGGCTCGCTCAACCAGAAGTTCGCGGCCATCCAGGATTCGTTCATCGCCGTGTTCCCGCCCCCGCCCGTGATGGGCCTGGGCACGCTGGGCGGCTTCAAGTTCCAGATCGAGGACCGCGGCGCCGCCGGCTATGCCGAGCTGGACAAGGCCAAGCAAGCCTTCCTGGAGAAAGCGCGCCAGACGCCGGAGCTGGGCCCCGCCTTCTCCAGCTACGAGATCAACGTGCCGCAGCTGGACGTGGACCTGGATCGCGTCAAGGCCAAGCAGTTGGGCGTGCCGGTGACGGAAGTGTTCGACACCATGCAGATCTACCTGGGCTCGATGTACGTCAACGACTTCAACCGCTTCGGCCGCGTCTTCCAGGTGCGGGCGCAGGCGGACGCGCAGTTCCGCGCGCATGCCGACGACATCCTGCAGCTGAAGACCCGCAACGCCGCCGGCGAAATGGTGCCGCTGTCCTCGCTGGTCACCGTCAACCAGACCTTCGGTCCGGAAATGGTGGTGCGCTACAACGGCTACACCGCTGCCGATATCAACGGCGGTCCGGCGCCGGGCTACTCGTCCGACCAGGCCCAGGCCGCGGCCGAACGCGTGGCCGCCGAAACCCTGCCGCGCGGCATGAAGATGGAATGGACCGACCTTACCTACCAGCAGATCCTGGCGGGCAACGCCGGCCTGTGGGTGTTCCCGATCAGCGTGCTGCTGGTATTCCTGGTGCTGGCCGCCCTGTACGAAAGCCTGACCCTGCCGCTGGCCGTGATCCTGATCGTGCCGATGAGCATCCTGGCCGCGCTGACGGGCGTCTACCTGACTGGCAACGACAACAACATCTTCACGCAGATCGGCTTGATGGTGCTGGTGGGGCTGTCGGCGAAGAACGCGATCCTGATCGTGGAATTCGCCCGCGAACTGGAAATGAACGGCCGCAGCCCGCTGGAAGCCGCCATCGAAGCCAGCCGCCTGCGCCTGCGCCCCATCCTGATGACGTCCATCGCGTTCATCAT
Organism: Achromobacter sp.; assembly: GCF_049647645.1. Taxonomy (GTDB): domain Bacteria; phylum Pseudomonadota; class Gammaproteobacteria; order Burkholderiales; family Burkholderiaceae_B; genus Achromobacter. The sequence continues at coordinate 35,724 of NZ_JBARYB010000306.1, read as the reverse complement.
GGGCGTGGTGCCGCTGGTGCTGTCCTCGGGCGCGGGCTCTGAAATGCGCCAGGCCATGGGTATCGCCGTGTTCTTCGGCATGTTGGGCGTGACCCTGTTCGGCCTGTTCCTGACCCCCGTGTTCTACGTGCTGCTGCGCACGCTGGGCGGCAAGACGCTGCACTCGGCCGCGCCGCACGAGGCTCCCGTGTGCGTCCCGCACCTGGACCCGAACGCGCCGCCCTCCACGCAGCACCAGGCCTGAGCCGGCAGACCAGAACAAGCATAGCCAGCGCCTCCCGCCCTCCGCGGCGGGAGGCGCCCACAAGAGAATAGTCATCATGATCAAAAGACTGACCCGCGGTTCCGCCCTGCTTGCCGTCCTGCTCGTGCTGGCCGGCTGCGCGGTGGGCCCCACCTACGAACGGCCCTCGGCCGCGGTGCCCGCGGCCTTCAAGGAAGCCGCCCTGCCCGCCGCCGAAGCCGGCACCTGGAAGACCGCCGAACCGTCGGAAGACGCGCTGCGCGGCGCCTGGTGGAAAGTGTTCGGCGACGAAGGCCTCAACCAACTGCAGGAAGAAGCGCAGCAGGCCAACCAAAACCTGCAGGCCGCCTCCGCCCGCCTGACCCAATCGCGCGCGCTGCAACGCGAAGCCCGCGCCGGCTTCTTCCCCAACCTGGACGCCGCCTTCGGCCCCAACCGCCAGCGCCCCTCGGCGGTGTCGCAAGGCTTGCCCGACGGCACCTCGACCAGCCCCGTCACCACCTGGCGCGCTCAGGGCGCCGTGTCCTACGAAGCCGACCTGTTCGGCCGCGTCGCTTCCACCTACGACGCCGCCAGCGCCGACGCCCAGCAAAGCGAAGCGCTGTACCGCTCCGTGCTGCTGGCCCTGCAGGCCGACGTCGCCACCACCTACTTCCTGGTGCGCGAACAGGACGCCGAATCGCAGCTCTACCGCCAGACGGTCAAGCTGCGCACCGACACCCTGCAACTGATCCAGCGCCGCTACGACGCCGGCGACATCAGCGAACTCGACCTGGCCCGCGCCAAGGCCGAACTCGCCAGCGCGCAGTCCGAAGCCCTGGGCATCGACCGCCGCCGCGCCACCTCCGAACACGCCCTGGCCGTGCTGCTGGGCCGCGCCCCCGCGGACTTCGCCATGCCCGCGCAGCCGATCCAGAAGGTCGCGCTATCGATCCCGGCCGGCCTGCCATCCGCCCTGCTGGAACGCCGCCCCGACATCGCCGCCGCCGAACGCGCCATGGCCGCCGCCAACGCCCGCGTGGGCGCAGCCAAGTCCGCCTTCTTCCCGCGCCTGGACATCACCGGCGCCTTCGGCTACGAGTCCTCGGACCTGGGCAACCTGTTCCAGTGGTCCAGCCGCACCTTCCTGCTGGGTCCGCTGGTCGGCGCCGCGCTGTCCATGCCCATCTTCGACGGCGGCCGCCGCCAGGCCGGCCTGGACCGCGCCCGCGCCGTCTACGAGGAGGACGTCGCCGTCTACCGCCAAACCGTGCTGAACGCGTTCCGCGAAGTGGAAGACAACCTGGCCAACCTGCGCATCCTGGCCGACCAGACCAAGGCGCAAGACGCCGCCGTCGACGCCGCCGCCCGCGCCGCGAAACTCTCGCACACGCAATACCGCGAAGGCTCCATCAGCTTCCTGGACGTGATCGAAGCCGACCGCAGCGTGCTGCTGCAGCAACGCGTCTCGGTACAACTGAACGGCGAACAAGCCCGCTCCGCGGTAGGCCTGATCCGCGCCATTGGCGGCGGCTGGGAAAACCCCGTACCACCCGAGACGGTGGCGGCCAAGTAAGGAACCAGGCCCGCAAGGGAAAGGACAAAAGCAAAAAGCAAAGGCAGCGGCAAAGGCAACAGGGCAGGCAACCGCAACCGCAACCGCAAGACAAAGCGTAAGCCCCAAAAGGCCGCCCGCGCGGCCTTTTGGGGCGGGCTCCGCAAAATCTTCCACCGCCCCTACCGCCAGCAAGAACGCCAAGCACACCACCCGCCCCAGCGCCCGTGAAGATTCAACCAGCCGAGCCTGTCGCGTCGGTGGCCTGCGGGGCGCGGAGCGTCGATAAGCCCAACGGAATCCGAAGGAACCGCCGCAGGCGGTGACGAGGATGAGGCAGGGGCAGTCTTCACCCTCCCCGCTCCATATACCGACGAGCCATCTGATACCCAGCAAACACATAAAACCCATTGCTGTTAAGCACCAGCCAAGCCCCCAACCCGCCTAGCAAAGCCACCACAGGCCCCACCGCCCGCAAATCCCCCTGCGTCCAGGCAATCCCCCCCAGAAATCCAACAGCGATCAACCCCAAGGCCAGCCGCTTCAGCACCACCAGCCCGAACGCGTGCCCGCCCATGAACGCCACCACGCCGATAGCCAACGCCAAGGCCGTCGCCGCGCAAACCAGCACCAAGGCAAACGCCGCCAGCGCCGGCCCCGCGCCGCTTAGCAACAGGCTCAGCATGCCTATCCCAACGCCCAGTCCGCCAGTCATCACCAGCACCGCCAGCACCAGCGGCGACCACATTCCAGGCGGCGCGCGACGCGCATCCATATCCGCCACGAAGCGATGCAGCGCCGCCGACATGGCGGGCTGGTCCTGCTGCTGCAACGCCGCCTCCAGCTTGCGGCACTGCGCGATCAACGCGTTCAGCCCCGCTCGCGGCGCGTCCATCACTCTCTCGCCGCGCCCGGCGCGTGTTCCGCCACCGTACTCCGCAATGCCGCCATCGCCTCTTCCACCGCAAGCGGCCGGAAAGCATCCTCGCGCCAGTACATCGCCACCGATCCGAATCCCGACAGCCGCACCGGAATGATCCGCATCGCCCGCATCTGCGAAAACCGCAGCGCCGCCCGATGCGAAGCCACGCCGATCATGTCGCTGTTGTTGATCAACGTGAGATTGACGGTGACCGAATTGGACTCAACGTGGTCCGGCGGCGGCGCCTGCCCCGCCGCGGCCAGCGCTGCGTCCACCGCATTGCGGATGGGCGTGCCCTTGGGCCACAGGATCCAGCGGTAGGACAGCAGGTCCGGCCAGCACGGCTGCTCGATCGCGAACAATGGATGGCGCGGCCGCGCCACCAGGTGGATGGGTTCCAGGTATAAGGCCTCGAAGCGGATCGCCGGATCATGATGCTCGGGCGCGGAACGTCCCACCACGATGTCCAGGTCGCCCTGCGCCAACTGCGCCAGCAGGCGGTCGGTCGTACCCTCCACCAGCTTCACCCGGGCCTGCGGCATGCGCTCCAGCAGCTTCATCACCGCCAGCGGCACCGTGTCCGACGCCGACGCGCCAGACGCGCCTATCACCACCCGGCCGCCGCCGCCCTCGCGCAACGCCGCCATGTCGGCGCCAGCGCGGTCCAGCTGCGCCTCCACCCGCTGGGCATGCACGATCAGCACGTCGCCATGCGGCGTCGGTCGCAAGCCGCGCGCGTGCCTTTCGAACAACGGCAGCCCGATATCGTCTTCCAGATCCTTCAGCCACTTGGACAAGCCTGGCTGAGTCGTATTGAGCATCGCCGCCGAATGGCTGATATTGCGCGTTTGGGCCAGGCTCAGCAGCATTTTCAGGTTGCGCAGGCGCAACCGGTGGGTCCAGTCCATGAAGCCCCTCGTCTCGTCTAAGTATATTTTTATTGATATGGATAATAAGATAATTTCATTTCAAAACACATAGCTCCGTACGCATAATCGTCTCCATACCAGAACCAGCCGCGAACCACGCGGCGGCCACGCGAAACCGGCGCCAGCCGGATATTCCGGAGACAAGCATGCAAGACGCTCATCCCCCCGGCGCGGATCGCGCCACCTATTACGCACGCATCGCCAAGAAGCACATGGCCCCTCTGTGGGAATCGCTGCACAACCTGGTGCCGCCCGAACCCGCACCGCGTTGCGTCCCCGCCATCTGGAAGTACGAGGACGTGCGCAACGACGTCATGGCGTCCGGCTCGCTGATCTCGGCGGAAGAAGCCGTGCGGCGCGTGCTCATCCTGGAAAATCCCGGCCTGCCCGGCCAGTCCAGCATCACCCAGAGCCTGTACGCAGGCCTGCAGCTGATCCTGCCCGGCGAAATCGCGCCCAGCCACCGCCATACGCAGTCGGCGCTGCGCTTCATCGTCGAAGGCCGCGGCGCCTACACCGCCGTGAACGGCGAGCGCACCACCATGCATCCCGGCGACTTCATCATCACGCCGTCCTGGACCTGGCATGACCATGGCAACGCCGAGACCTCCGAAGGCGGCGAGCCCGTGATCTGGCTAGACGGCCTGGATATTCCGCTACTGCGCTTCCTGGACGCGGGCTTCGCCGAAAACTACCCGTCGGCCACGCAGCCCGTGACCCGCCCCGAGGGCAACAGCATGGCGCGTTACGGCCACAACATGGTGCCCGTGCGCCACCAAACCGCAAGCGGCACTTCGCCCATATTCAACTACCCCTACGAACGCAGCCGCGAGGCGCTGGACCAGCTCTACCGCCATGGCGAACTGGATCCCTGGGACGGCGTGAAGCTGCGCTACCTGAATCCGGCCACCGGCGGCTATCCCATGCCGACCATGGCGACCTTCATGCAGTTCCTGCCCGCCGGCTTCCAGGGCAAGACCTACCGCAGCTCCGACTCCACCGTCTACAGCGTGGTCGAAGGCCGCGGCACCGCCCGCATCGGCGACCAGGAATTCCACTTCGGCCCGCGCGACGTCTTCGTCGCCCCGTCCTGGCAGCCCGTGCAACTGGCGGCGCTGAACGATGCCACCCTGTTCAGTTATTCGGACCGCCCCGTGCAGGACGCGCTGGGCGTTTGGCGCGAAGCGCGCGTCGCCTGAAGCCGGCGCTCTCCTTCTTCTTCCGTTCCAGGTCGGGGCCACGCCGGGCCTCGCCCCGTATTCATCAAAGGTGACCCATGTCTTTCGTCTTCGATCCCGCCGCCCCCGTCGCCGTGCCCATCGCCGGCAGCCAGGATAGTTTCCCCGTGCGCCGCGTCTATTGCGTCGGCCGCAACTACGCCGCCCACGCCCGCGAAATGGGCTTCGACCCCGACCGCGAACCCCCGTTTTTCTTCTGCAAGCCGGCCGATGCCGTCGTGCCAGTGGCCGAAGGCAGCACCCTATCGCTGCCCTATCCAACCCAAACCAACAACCTGCACTACGAAATCGAACTGGTCGCCGCTATCGGCAAGGGCGGCGACAACATTTCCGTTGAGCAAGCGCTGCAACACGTGTGGGGCTACGCAGTCGGTCTGGACATGACCCGCCGCGACTTGCAGATGAAAATGCGCGGGGCGGGACGCCCCTGGGAGCTGGGCAAAGCCTACGACCTGAGCGCTCCCATCGGCCCGTTGCATCCGGCCGACTCGGTCCAGAACATCAACCAGGCCGCCATCTGGCTGCAGGTCAACGGCGTCGACAAGCAAAGAAGCAACATCGGCAAGCTGATCTGGTCCGTCGCTGAAACCATCGCCGATCTCTCCAAGTACTTCCGCCTGGAACCCGGCGACCTGATCTATACCGGCACGCCCGAAGGCGTCGGGCCGGTGGTGCGCGGCGACAAGATGGTCGGCAGCGTGGATGGCCTGGGCACGCTCAGCGTGCAGATTGCGTGACCCATCCAGGAAACCGCATGCAACTGCACAGCTTCTTCAATAGTTCCACCTCCTACCGAGTGCGCATCGCGCTGGCGCTCAAGGGCCTGCCCTACGAGTACCTGCCCGTGAACCTGCGCAGGCAGGAACAGCGCGCCGCCGACTATGTGGCCAAGAACCCCTCGGCGGGCGTGCCCTTGCTGATCGATGGCGACATCCAGCTGTCGCAGTCGCTGGCCATCATCGACTACCTGGACGCCACCCATCCCGAACCGCGCCTGATCCCGGCCGGCACGGTGGAGCGAGCGCGCGTGCTGGAGTTGTCGGACGCCATCTCCTGCGACATCCATCCGGTCAACAACATGCGCATCCTGCGCTATCTGCAAGACGTGCTGGGCGCCAGCGAGGAACAGAAGACCGCCTGGTACCACCACTGGATCCACGCAGGCATGACGGCCGTGGAAGCGCTGCTGGTCCGCCACGGCCACGGCGCCTACTGCTACGGCGACGCGCCCACGCTGGCGGACTGCTGCCTGGTACCGCAAGTGGCGAACGCCCAGCGCATGGGCTGCGATCTTTCCCCCTATCCGCGCGCACTCCGTGTGTACGAACACTGCAACGCGCAGCCCGCCTTCCAGCGGGCCGCTCCCGCCCAGCAACCGGACTACGCCAAGTGAGCCGCCAGGACTAAACGGCTCGGAGGCCACGCATGAACGCAAGGCAGACAGGAAAATCCGTGATCGTGGTGGGCGGCGGCATCGGCGGCCTGGCCGCTGCACTGGCGCTGACCCGGCAAGGCATCGCCGTGCAACTGCTGGAACAGGCCGCCCACATCGGCGAGATCGGCGCCGGCATCCAGCTTGGCCCCAATGCCTTCGCGGCGCTGGACGCCCTGGGCGTGGGCCAAACCGCGCGCAACCGTGCCGTGTTCACCGACCACATCATCATGATGGACGCGGTGGACGCCCGGGAAGTGGTGCGCATCGATACCGGCGCGGCCTTCCGCGAGCGTTTCGGCGGCCCCTATGCCGTGATCCACCGCGCCGACATCCATTTGTCCATCCTGGAAGCCGTGCAGCAGAACCCGCTGATCAGCTTCCGCACCTCCACCCAGATCGCCTCCATGTCGCAGGACGACAAGGGCGTGGACGTGGTAGACACGCAGGGCAAGCGCTACCGCGCCGACGCAGTGGTGGGCGCGGACGGCGTGAAGTCCGTGATCCGCGAGCGCATGGTGGGCGACCCGGCGCGCGTGACGGGCCACGTGGTGTACCGCGCCGTGGTCGAGCGCGACAACATGCCCGAGGAACTGCGCATCAACGCCCCCGTGCTGTGGGCCGGTCCGCATTGCCATCTGGTGCACTACCCCTTGCGCGGCGGCCAGCAATACAACCTGGTGGTGACCTTCCATAGCCGCGAACAGGAAGAATGGGGCGTACGCGAAGGCAGCAAGGAAGAAGTGCTGTCCTACTTCCAGGGCATACACCCGCGCCCGCACCAGATGCTGGACCGCCCCACTTCCTGGAAGCGCTGGGCCACCGCCGACCGCGAGCCGGTCGAACACTGGGGCCAGGGCCGCGTCACCATCCTGGGCGATGCCGCCCACCCCATGACGCAATACATGGCCCAAGGCGCCTGCATGGCGCTGGAAGACGCAGTGACGCTGGGCGAGGCCGTAGAGCATTGCGGGCACGACCTGGAAGCCGCGTTCCGCCTGTACGAATCCATCCGCATCCCGCGCAGCGCGCGCGTGGTGTGGTCGACGCGGGAGATGGGCCGGCTGTATCACGCGCGGGGCGTGGAACGCACCGTGCGCAACATGCTGTGGACCGGCCGCAGCCAGTCCCAGTTCTACGACGCGTTGCAGTGGCTGTACGGCTGGAAGGTGGAAAACTGCCTCGCGGGGCATTCCTCACTATAGAAAAAATGCAGGCACCCAAGGAGACAACCATGAGAAAAACCGCAATCCGCGGCACCGCCGCCTTCACGCTTGCACTGGCCGCGTTCGCGGCCGGCGCGCAGCAGAAGCCGGTGGACATCGGCTTCATCGGCACGCTGTCCACGCCCGCCGGCTACATCGGCGAAGACGAGCGCGACGCCTTCATGCTGGCGGTGAAGGAAGGCGGCGGCAAGCTGGGCGGCGTGCCGGTCAACGTGCGGGTCGAGGACGACGCGCTCAAGCCCGCCAACGCCAAGCAGATCGCCGACAAGATGGTGCAAGGCGGCGTGCGGCTGTTCACCGGCATCAACTTCTCCAACGTCATGGCGGCCGTCGGCCCGACCGTGCTGAACGCGGGCGCCTTCTACGTCAGCCTGAACGCCGGCCCCTCCAATTACGCCGGCAAGGCCTGCAACCCCAACTACTTCTCGGTGGCGTTCCAGAACGATTCCTACGCCGACACCGCCGGCCTGGCGGCCAACGAACTGGGCGCCAAGCGCGTGGTCATCATGGCGCCCAACTACCAGGCCGGACGCGACGCGGTCGCCGGGTTCAAGCGCACCTACAAGGGCGAGATCGCCGACGAGATCTACACCAAACTGGAGCAGGCCGACTTCTCGGTGGAGCTGGCGCGCATCCGCTCGCTCAACCCCGACGCCATCTTCCAGTTCCATCCGGGCGGCGCCGGCATCAACCTGACCAAGCAGTTCGCCAACTCCGGCCTGGCCGACAAGATCCGCATGATCACGCCCATCTACTCGATGGACGACCGCATGCTGGCGGCGACCGGCAACGCGGGCAAGGGCTTCTACCTGAGCTCGCTGTGGAGCGCCGATCTGGACAATCCGCAGAGCAAGCATTTCGTCGACGCCTTCACCAAGGCCTACAACCGCGCGCCCACCGCCTATGCGGCCCAGGCCTACGACACCGCCAACCTGATCGGCTCCGCGCTGAAGGCCGTGAACGGCGACATCACCGGCCGCACCGACGATTTCCGCAACGCGCTGCGCCGCGCGGACTTCCCCAGCGTGCGCGGCAAGTTCAAGTTCGGCCCCAACCAGCATCCGATCCAGGACTGGTATCTGCTGCACATCGAAGCCGGCCCCGACGGCAAGCTGGTCTACAAGAACCTGAAAGTCATCGCCCGCGACCACACCGACGTGCACGCCGTCGACTGCAAGATGTAAGTCCGCGCCGCGCCCGGCGGATTGCGCGCATTCCGCCGGGCGCCGGCCACTCCACAAGGAGTCCCCATGCTGATGTTCCTGGAGCAGGTCCTCAACGGCCTGCAGTACAGCGCTTTGCTGTTCCTGTTGTCGGCGGGCTTGACGCTGGTGTTCGGCATCATGAACGTCATCAACCTGACGCACGGCTCGTTCTACATGGTCGGCGCATTCTGCGCCGCCAGCGCGGCCGCCGCCACCGGTTCTTTCGTCGCTGCGCTGCTGGCGGCGCTGGCCGGCGCGGCGCTCTACGGCCTGGTGGTAGAGCTGCTGGTGATCCGCCACCTGTACCGCCGCGATCACCTGGACCAGGTGCTGGCCACGCTGGGCCTGACGCTGTTCACCAACGAGATGGTGACCGTGCTGTTCGGCCGCAGCCCGCCCTTCATGGACATCCCGCCGTTCCTGTCGGGTTCCGTGGAGCTTCTGCCCGGCCTCAACTATCCCCTGATGCGACTGGCCTTCATCGGCGCCGGCGTGCTGGTGGCGCTGGGGCTGTGGCTGCTGATCTCCCGCACTCGCGTCGGCATGCTGGTGCGCGCCGGCGCCGACGATGGCGAAATGGTCGACGCGTTGGGCGTGAACATCCAGCGCCTGTTCACGCTCATCTTCACGCTGGGCGCGCTGCTCTGCGGCTTCGCTGGCGTGATGGCAGCGCCGCTGCTGGCGGTGGAGATCGGCATGGGCGAGCGCATCCTGATCACCACCTTCGTGGTCATCGTGGTGGGCGGCGTGGGGTCGGTGCGCGGCGCGCTGGTCGGTTCGCTGATGATAGGCATGACCGATGCGCTAGGACGCGCCTACATTCCGTTCTGGATGTCGCGGCTGCTGCCGCCGGAGCTGTCGGATTCGGCAAGCTCCAGCCTGGTCTCGGCCAGCATCTACATCCTGATGGCCATCGTGCTGCTGTTCAAGCCGCGCGGCCTGGTGCCCGCGCAGCGATAGGAACGATATCCATGACCAGAAAAATCATCGTCAACACGATCGGACTGCTGCTGTTCGTCCTGGTGCCGGCCATCGCCTCGGCCACGGGCGAGAGCTTCCTGATCAACCTGATGACCCGCTTCCTCATCTACGCCATTGCCGCCGTCAGCCTGGACCTGATCCTGGGCTACGGCGCCATGGTCAGCTTCGGCCATGCGGCCTTCTTCGGACTGGGCGGCTACGTCATCGGCATCGCAGGCTTTCACCTGACGCAAGGCGATACGCTGTTCGGCTGGAGCGGCAGCAACGCGGCGCTGGTCATGTGGCCGCTGGCTGTCGCCGGCGCCGCGCTGGCGGGCCTGGCGGTGGGCTTCCTGTCGCTGCGCACCTCGGGCGTGCAGTTCATCATGATCACGCTGGCGTTCGGGCAGATGCTGTACTTCATCCTGGTCGGCCTGATGGTCTATGGCGGCGACGACGGCCTGTCCATCGACGCGCGCAACACCCTGCCCGGCCTGGACATGAATGATCCGACCACCTTCTACTACGTCTGCCTGGCGCTGATGACGGCCTGGGTGCTGGCATGCCGCCGCATCGTCAATTCGCCCTTCGGCATGGCGCTGCAAAGCATCAAGCAAAATCCGCGCCGCAGCATCGGCCTGGGCCTCGCGCCGCTGCGCTACCGCCTCACCGCCTTCGTGCTGTCGGCCGCGGGCACCGGCCTGGCGGGAGCGCTGTGGGCCAACTACGCGCTCTTCGTCAGTCCCGACATGTCGGCCTGGCAGAAGTCCGGCGAACTCATGGCCATGGTGATCCTGGGCGGCATGGGCTCGATCTTCGGTCCCGTGCTGGGCGTGGCGGTGTACCTGGGCCTGGAACAGGTCGCCACCGCGTGGACGGAACACTGGATGCTGATCCTGGGCCCCGTGCTGGTGCTGGTGGTGCTGTTCGGCAAGCGCGGCGTCTATGGCTGGCTGGTGGGAGGCAAGCACCATGACTGATCATTCCAAGCTTGAAATCCGCGAGCTGCAAAAATCCTTCGGCGCCGTGCGGGCGACGCAAGGCGTCAATCTGCAAGTCCGTCCCGGCGAACTGCATGCCCTCATCGGCCCCAACGGCGCCGGCAAGACCACGCTGCTGTCGCAGATCAGCGGTGAAATCCTGCCGGATGCGGGCGCCATCCTGCTCGACGGCCACGACATCACCCGCATGCCCGCCCACAAGCGGCCCGCGGCCGGGCTGGCCCGCTCGTTCCAGATCAGCCAGCTCTACCCCGCCTTCACCGCCGAGGACAATGTCGCCATGGCGGTGCAGGCGCACAGCCCCGGCGGCTTCAACCTATGGAAAAACGCCCGCCGCCTGCCCCAACTGCGCCAGCCCGCCAGGCAGGCGCTGGCACGCGTGGGCCTGGGCGAGCGCGCCCACGTACGCGTATCGGAACTGGCCCACGGCGAAAAGCGGCAGCTGGAACTGGCGATGGCGCTGTCGCTGGATGCATCGCTGCTACTGCTGGACGAGCCCATGGCCGGCATGGGCGCCGAGGAATCGCAGCGCATGACCGCGCTGCTGCAAGAGCTGAAGGGCCGCTACGCCATCCTGCTGGTCGAGCACGACATGGACGCCGTCTTCGCCCTGGCCGACCGCATCACCGTGCTGGTCTACGGCAAGACCATCTACACCGGCACGCCCGACGAGGTGCGCCGCCACCCGGACGTGCGCGCCGCCTATCTGGGCGAGGAGGACTGATGCTGCAAGTCAAACAATTGCAGGGCGGCTACGGCGCCAGCAAAGTGCTGTTCGGCGTGGACCTGGACATCGCCAAGCGCCAGGTCGTATCCCTGATCGGACGCAACGGCATGGGCAAGACCACCACAGTCAAAACCATCATGGGCATGCTGCCCGCGCAGGGCGGCAGCATCCTGCTCGACGGCCAGCCCATAGAAGGCCTTGCGCCGCACCGCATCGCCCAACTCGGCATAGGCCTGGTACCCGAGGGCCGCCGCGTCTTCGGCTCGCTGTCGGTGGAAGAAAACCTGATCGCCACCGCCCGCAACACCCGCGCAGGCTGGCATGTGGGCCGCGTCTTCGACCTGTTCCCCCGCCTGAAGGAACGCCGCGCCCAATCCGCCCGCACCCTGTCCGGCGGCGAACAGCAAATGCTCGCCGTCGGCCGCGCCCTGCTCATCAACCCGCGCCTGCTCATCCTGGACGAAGCCACCGAGGGCCTGGCCCCCCTGATCCGCCAGGAAATCTGGAACTGCCTGCGCCGCCTGAAGGAAGAAGGCCAGACCATCCTGGTGATAGACAAGAACCTGAAGGAAATGGCCACCTTGGTCGATCGCCACCACGTCCTGGAAAAAGGCCGCGTCGTCTGGCAGGGCAGCCCCGCGGAACTCGCCGCGCAACCGGAACTGGCGCAGCGGTATCTGGGCGTCTAGGGGGTCTAGGGCGTCTAGTCGGACGATTCGCAGAAGCTCAGCCGATTGCCGAACGGATCAATGACATCCATCACCCGCCCCCACGGCATCTCTTCCACGCCCGGCCGCATATAGCCATAACCCTTTGCGTTTACCTCGGCCTGGAACTCGTCCACGCCCCGCATCCGCACGAACACCGCGGATCCGGGCGTGCCATCACCATGGTGCTCGCTCAGGTGCAGCACCAGGTCACCGCGATGCACTTGCGCGTACAGCGGCAGACCAGGCTCGAAGCGATGCTCCCAGTCCCACTCGAACCCCAGGAAATCCAGATAGAACTCGCGCGCCTTCTCCACGGAGAAGATACGCAGGATGGGAATGGCAGCTTGTAGGTGCATGACGGCCCTCGGCGATAGGTGGAGGACCATCAGCATAGATCACGAGACGCGTTCGTGGTGACAGCCCCAAGAAAAACCGCGCCCCGACCAAGCCCCGGCACCTGCACCGGCACCTGCACCTGCACCTGCACGGCCTTCACGATACACACGACTCACCAGGCAACACCACGACGCAAGACATCGCGTAAGCCCCAAAAAGGCCGCCCGCGCGGCCGGCCTGGGGCGGGCCCCGCAAGACCCGCCATCACCAAACAATGACGGCAAGAACCCTAAGCACGCCGCCCGCCCCAGCGGACGTCACGATTCAAACACCGGAGCCTGTCGCGTCGTCGCCCAGCGGTGTGCGGGGCGTCGATAAGCCCGAGGGAATCTGAAGGAACCGCCGCAGGCGGTGACGAAGATGACGAAGGGGAAGTCCGGAGCGAACGCTCCGGACCGCAATCGCAGCCCCGCACACCGCTGGGCGACGACGCGACAGGCGTCTCAAGAACTCAAAACTGCAAGCAGCTCAAGACGCCCTGAAAGCAAACAAACTCAATTCAAGCTAGCCCCAGAGATCTTCACAATCTCCTGATACTTCGCCTTCTCACCCTTCACGAATTCAGCAAACGCCTCAGGCGTCATCGGCGCAGCCTCAGACCCCATCGTCAGCAAGCGCTGCTTCACATCCGCCTGCTGCATCGCTTCCGTGTAAGCCTTGTTCAGCTTGGCTACGACCGGCGCCGGCGTGCCGCCCGTCGTGAACACGCCGAACCAGGTTCCCAGGTCAAAGCCCTTGATCCCCGACTCTTCCACCGTAGGCACATCCGCCAGCAGCGACGAACGCTTGGCAGTCGTCACGGCCAGCGCCTTCACCTTGCCGTCCTTGATCAGCGGAGCCGAAGCCGCCAGGTTGTCGAACATGAAATCCGACTGACCCGACAGCAGCGCCAATTGCGCAGGCGCCGCGCCCTGGTAAGGAATGTGCTCGACATTGATCCCCGCACGCGCCTTCAACAGCTCGCCCGACAGATGGCCCGCGCTGCCGTTGCCGCCCGAACCATAGTTCAGCTTGCCCGGGTTCTTCTTCGCATAGTCGATCAGATCGGCCAGCTTCTCGATCTTGTTCTTCTCGGCGAATTCAACGTTCATCACCAGCACATTGGGCACCGAAGCCACAATGGTCACCGGCGCAAAATCCTTCACCGGGTCATACGGCAGATTGGCGAACAGCCAGGGATTGATGGCGTGGGTCGCGACCGCTCCCATCACCAGCGTGTAGCCATCGGCCGGGGCCTTGGCCACCAGGTCGGCGCCGATATTGCCGCCCGCGCCCGACCGGTTCTCCACGATGACCGGCTGGCCCAGGGAGCCGCGCACCTTCTCGGCCAGCATGCGGGCCATGGTGTCCAGCGGGCCGCCAGGCGGATAAGGCACGACGAAGCGCAGCGGCTTGGTCGGGAAATCGGTGGCCTGGGCCAGCGCGGGCGCGCCAAAAGGCAGGGTGGCGGCCAGCGCCACGGCGCCTTGCAACAGGGCGCGGCGCACAGCGCTGCGGGGGGTCTGCGTCATGATGTTGTTCTCCTCGCTTCGGATCAATAGCGGTCAGTAGCATACCGCAGCAAGGAACACGGCGTAACAAAGAGATACCTGCAGAACCGCCGGCTGTTCTCGGAACAACGCAGGCCCTTGACCCCGCGCAAACGCCCCGCCGCAGCATGAAAAAACCGCCCGAAGGCGGTTTGGGGTCAGTGCAGGATCTGGCTCAGGAACAGCTTGGTCCGCTCGTTCTGCGGATTGTCGAAGAACTCGTCGGGGCTGTTCTGCTCGATGATCTCGCCGCGGTCCATGAAGATCACGCGGTTGGCGACCTTGCGCGCGAAGCCCATTTCGTGGGTCACGCAGATCATGGTCATGCCGCTTTCCTGGGCCAGGGTGACCATCACGTCCAGCACTTCCTTGACCATTTCCGGGTCCAGCGCGGAAGTCGGCTCATCGAACAGCATGATCTTGGGGCTCATGCACAGCGAACGCGCGATCGCCACGCGCTGCTGCTGGCCGCCCGACAGCTGGCCGGGGAATTTCTTGGCCTGGTCTGGAATGCGCACGCGTTCCAGGTACTTCATGGCCGTCGCCTCGGCTTCGGCGCGCGGCTTCTTCAAGACCCACATGGGCCCCAGCGTCAGGTTCTCCAGCACCGTCAGGTGCGGGAACAGGTTGAAGTGCTGGAACACCATGCCGACGTCCTTGCGGATGGTCTCGATGTGCTTGAGGTCGTTGGTGAGCTCGGTGCCGTCCACGATGATGTGGCCCTTCTGGTGCTCTTCCAGGCGGTTGATGCAGCGGATCATGGTGGACTTGCCCGAACCCGACGGCCCGCACACCACGATGCGTTCACCCGGCGCGACGTCCAGGTTGATATTGCGCAGCACGTGGAACTGGCCGTACCACTTGTTCACGTCCTGCAATTTGATGATGGCATCAGACATGCCTGTACTCCCGTAAGTATCGCGGTGCGCGCCCGCCCGGGGCGGACGCGCTGCAAAGTTCTAGCGTGCGTGTCCCGTGGCCAGGCGTTTTTCCAGCGCCTGGCTGTATTTGGACATGGAGAAGCAGAAGACGAAGTAGATGAGCGAAATGAACAGGTACGCCTCCACCCCGAAGCCGCGCCATGCCGCGTCGGACAAGGCCGCCTTGGCCGCCAGCGTCAGGTCGAAGATGCCGATGATCACCACCAGCGAGGTGTCCTTGAACAGCGCGATGAAGATGCTGACCAGCGGCGGGATCACGATCTTCAGCGCCTGCGGCAGGATGATCTTGCGCATCTGCTGCCAGTAGTTCAGGCCCAGCGAATCCGCGCCTTCGTACTGGCCCTTGGGAATCGCCTGCAGGCCGCCGCGCACGGTTTCGGCGATGTACGCCGCCGCGAACATGATGATCGCGATCTGCGCGCGCAGCAGCTTGTCAATGGAGAAACCTTCAGGCAGGAACAGCGGCAGCATCACCGAGGACATGAACAACAGGCTGATCAGCGGCACGCCGCGGATCAGCTCGATGTACACGACGCACAGCGCCTTGATGGCGGGCATCTTGGAGCGCCGGCCCAGGGCCAGCAGCACGCCGATGGGGAAGGCGAAGGCGATGCCGAACGTGGACAGGATCAGCGTCAGCGGCAGGCCGCCCCAGCGCGCGTTTTCCACGTAGGTCAGGCCGAACACGCCGCCCCACATCAGGAGCGCCACGGCCGTCAGGCCCACGGTCCAGATGACAGCAAGCTTCCAGTTCCAGAAGCGGCGGATGCCGCTGCAGACGATCACCGCCACCAGGATGACGGTCGCGATCAGCGGACGCCATTGCTCGTCGAACGGATAGGTGCCGAACAGGATCAGCCGGTGCTTCTCGATAATGAAGGCCCAGCAGGCGCCGCCGGAAGCACGGCACTCCTGTGCGTTGGTCGCGGAGAAGTTCGCCTTGATGAAGGCCCATTCCACCAGCGCCGGCACTGCCATCAGCAGAAACCAGGCCACCAGCACCGTGATGAGGATGTTCAGCGGCGACGAGAACAGGCGCGACTTGATCCAGGCCCAGAGACCCACGTGGGTGCTGGGCGGCGGCAGCCCTTCGGCGGGGATATGCGTAGTGCTGCTCATATCAACGCTCCACCAGCGCGATGCGCTTGTTGTACCAGTTCATGAATATCGAGATCGACAGGCTGACCGTGAGGTAGGCGCCCATGATGATGAGAATGCCCTCGATGGCCTGGCCGGTCTGGTTCAGCGTGGTGTTCACCACCGACACGATGTCGGGGTAGCCGATGGCCACGGCCAGCGAACTGTTCTTGGTCAGGTTGAGGTATTGGCTGGTCATCGGCGGAATGATCACGCGCAGCGCCTGCGGCAGCACCACCAGGCGCAGCACCTGCTTGCGGCGCAGGCCCAGCGAACCGGCGGCTTCCCATTGGCCAGTATTGACCGCCTGGATGCCCGAACGCACCACTTCGGCGATGAAGGCCGAGGTGTAGACCACCAGCCCCGCCATCAAAGCGGCAAACTCCGGCGACAAGGTCAGGCCGCCCGAGAAGTTGAAGCCCTTGAGTACCGGCATGTCCAGGGTCAGCGAAGCGCCGCTGGCCAGCCAGCCGACGATGGGCAGGCCGATCAGCAGGCCGATGGCGGCGCGGCCCAGCGGGAACACCCGGCCGGTCGCCTCCTGGCGTTTCTTGCCCCAGTGGCCCAGGAAGATGATTGCAACGATGGCCAGGCCCAGTCCGCCCAGCATCCAGTCCAGCGAATTGCCCTCCAGGCCGGGCACCTTCAGACCGCGGTTGGAGATGAAGACGCCTGGCAGCGGGTTGTGCGCCTGGCGCGGACCCGGCATGTTTTCCGTGATCAGCGCGTACCAGAAGAACAGCTGCAGCAGCAGCGGCACGTTGCGCATCACTTCGACGTAGACCGACGTGATCTTGGCGACCAGCCAGTTCTTGGACAGGCGGCCGATGCCGATGAGCGTGCCGAGTATCGTCGCCAGCACGATGCCGATGACGGCCACGCGCAGCGTGTTGAGCAGGCCGACCAGGATGGCGCGGCCGTAGGTGTCGGAGGGGGTGTAGGCGATGGGCGTTTCGCCGATGGCGAAGCCGGCCTCGCGTTGCAGGAAGCCGAAGCCCGTGGCGATATTGCGCACGGACAGGTTGTGCAGCGTGTTTGAAACCAGGAACCACACGGCCCAGGCCACGGCGGCCAACGCCAGCACCTGGTAGACCACGGAGCGCACCCCGGGATCGTTCCAGTTCAGACGCCGGGGGGGTGCCGATGCAGGCGCGCTTTTATTGGGAGTATTCATGAGTGAATCTACAGAAGTCGGAATACCGGGCGGCGAAGCCGGCAAGGCCGCGCCACCCACTCCTGCCACCCGCCCTCAGGCGGGAGAGGAAAAACGGAGCGCCGGGCTCCGTTTTTCCAGGCAGCCGTGTGTTAGCGCACCGGCCAGCCGTACATCAAGCCACCATTCTTGTAGGAAGCGTTCAAGCCGCGTTCCAGCTTCATCGCGCTGCTCTTGCCCAGCGTGTTTTCGAAGCTTTCACCGTAGTTGCCCACGTTCTTGATGATGTTGTAGGCCCACTTGTCGTCCACGCCCAGGTTCTTGCCCATGCCCGGGGTCACGCCCAGGATGCGCTGGATGTTGGGATTGGGGCTCTTCGCCATTTCGTCGACGTTGGCCTTGGTGATGCCGTATTCCTCGGCTTCGAGCATGGCGTTGAGCGACCAGCGCACGATGTTGAACCATTGCTCGTCGCCCTGGCGCACCATGGGGCCGAGCGGCTCCTTGGAGAAGTCTTCCGGCAGGATGACGAACTTGTCCGGATTTTCCAGCGTGGTGCGGGTGGAGGCCAGTTGCGACTTGTCGGTGGTGAAGGCGTCGCAGCGGCCGGCCGAGAAGGCGCGGATGATTTCGTCGTACTTGTCGATCACGACAGGCTTGAATTCGATCTTCTGGCCGCGGAACCAGTCAGCCAGGTTCAGCTCGGTGGTGGTGCCGGGCTGCACGCAGATGGTGGCGCCGTTCAGTTCCTTGGCGCTCTTGACGTTCAGGTCCTTGGAGACCATGACGCCCTGGCTGTCGTAGTAGTTCACGCCCACGCCGATCAGGCCCAGCGTCGTGTCGCGCGTCAGCGTGACGGTGGTGTTGCGGGTGAGGACGTCCACTTCGCCGGATTGCAGGGCGGTGAAGCGCTGCTGCGTGTTCAGCGGGGTGAACTTGACCTTGGTGGCGTCGCCGAACATGGTCGAGGCGATGGCGCGGCACAGGTCTACGTCGATACCCTTGTATTCGCCCTTGCTGTCAGCGATGGAGAACCCCGGGATGCCCGTCGAAACCCCGCACTGGACAAACCCTTTTTTCTTGACGTTATCGAAGGTTGCGCCCGCATTGGCAGCCGCGGATGCAGCGAACAAAGCGGCGCCGACCGCAGCGAGTTTCAGTACTTTCATCGTGTTCTCCGTGTGGGATAAAGCGAAGTCGCGCGCAGGCCGGGTTGGGTCCACGCATGGGGCGGATGGTAGCGTCCGCGCCACTCGCGGCGCATCCGGGAATTCCCTTGAAATATAGGGACACTGGATGAAATGAAACGCTGTTTCCCAACAAAAAAGGGACGCCCTTTGAGCCACGACAAACGCTGCCGGACGCCTTGCGCGTAAAGATTTATCCGCGCCTCCTCCTGGCGGTTTAGGCCACCTTAGTGTCCCCGAGTTACTATTGCGGCTTCATCTGACAGCCGCCATGATCGAATTCCAGCACGTATTCAAATCATATGGTCGCGGCCGCAATATCCTGGCCGACATCAACTTCCGCGTGAGCGCGGGAGAGTTCGTTTTCGTATCCGGGCCGTCCGGCGCCGGCAAGTCCACTTTGCTCAAGCTGATCGGCGGGCTGGAGCCCGCCAGCCGGGGGTCGATCCAGGTCAACGGCCAGCGGCTGGACAAGCTGCCCGCCCGCGCCCGGCCGTACCTGCGCCGCGCCGTGGGCGTGATCCTGCAGGATACGCACCTGCTGTTCGATCGAACAGCGTTCGAAAATGTCATGCTGCCGCTGGCGGTCACGGGCCACGCCTGGAACTCGGCCGCGGCGCGCGCCCGCGCCGCCCTGGACAAGGTGGGGCTGTCGGGCAAGGAAGACCTGAATCCGATCGAGCTGTCCGGCGGCGAACAGCAGCGCCTGGCGATCGCGCGGGCCATCGTGAACCGGCCCGCCATCCTGATCGCCGACGAGCCCACCGCCAACCTCGACCACGACAACGCGCAGCGCATCATGAATGTGTTCCGCGATTTCAACCGCGTCGGCGTGACCACGCTGATCGCCTCGCACGACCAGGACCTCATGGCGCGCTACGCCACCCGCACCTTGCGCATCGACCCGGGCAAGTTCGCCGACTCCCAGGGCGCCGGGACGGCCCAGCCTGAGACTGGCGCAGGCCAAGCCGGCACCGGGCAGCCGGGCGCCGCGCTCGGCCGGGCCTATCCTGGAGAATCCGCATGAACGCCTGGCTGCGGCAACACCGCTATGCGCTCCTGGTCACCCTGCGCCGCCTGATCAAGCAACCGTTCTCATCCCTGGCCAACCTGCTGGTCATGGCCCTGGCCCTGGCCCTGCCGCTGCTGGGCAGCGCCATCCTGGTCTCGGTCCAGCCGGTGGCGCGCCAGATGTCGGTCACGCCCGAAGTCACCGTCTTCATGCGCGTGGACGCCCCCACGGGCGCCGCCGCGGACGTGGCCAAGCGCATCCAGGACGAATACAAGGACGACATCCGCGCCGTGCGCGTGGTGGGCCGCGAGGACGCCCTGGCGGATCTGCGCGCCAACCCGGCGTGGCAGCAGGCGCTGGCGGTGCTGCCGGGCAACCCACTGCCGGACGCGGTGGTGGTGACGCTGGCCGACGGCGACAACCTGGCCGGCCGGGCCGACAAGCTGGCGGCGTCCTGGAAGCAATGGAATCACGTCGACCTGGTGCAGTTGGACAGCGCCTGGGTGCAGCGCCTGGAGGCCATCCTGCGCTTTGCCCGCATCGGCCTGGGCTTCCTGGCCGCCTGCGTGGCGGTGGTGGTGCTGGCTACCGTCTTCAACACCGTACGCATGCAGGCGCTCTCGCAGCGCGAGGAGATCGGGGTGGCCCGGCTGGTGGGCGCCACGGAATCCTTCGTGCGGCGCCCCTTCCTGTATCTGGGCGCGCTGTCTGGCGCGGTAGCCTCGCTTCTGGCCATAGGCGTGGCGGCGGTCGCGCTGTCGCCACTGAACGACGCCCTGGTCGGACTGGCCCGCAGCTACGGGGCCGAGTTCGCCCTGCACCTGCCCGGCCCGTCCGTGCTGGTCGGCGCGGTGATCGCCTCGGCCGCGCTGGGCGCCCTGTCGGCGCGCTGGTCGGTCACCCGCAGCACGCGCTTCTGACGCGCGGCGCCTAAAGCTCCGTATAAAGCCCCTTCCTCCCCGTGATCCGGGGAACGACTTCCGTCCGCCTGTGTAGGATGCTTGCATGCCTGCCAGCGGGCGGTCGTGGCTATGGGCCGGGCGGCAAAAACAGGACACATTACTGCGTCCGTTACATAGCAATTCACCCGCTGGAAGCTTGAGTATGCAAGAATAAAGCGACATTTTCTTACATATTTTGATACATTCGTACCCCGAGCTGCCGCCTTCGTGTCCAAATCGCTGTTCTTGCCTTTAATCGAGTCCCATGGCCGCCCGTCTTGAAGCCCGTGCGACGCGCCACTATTTTGACAGCGCGTTCCAGTGTCAGGCGGTGAAAGTACTGCCCAACGAGTACTACGTCACCAACGAAGACCTGATGATCTCGACCGTCCTGGGGTCTTGCGTCGCCGCCTGTATCCATGATCCGGTCACCGGCGTGGGCGGCATGAACCATTTCATGTTGCCGGAAGGCGACATGCAATCGCCCGCCTCGGCCACCATGCGCTATGGCGCCTTCGCCATGGAAGTGCTGATCAACGAACTGCTGAAGGCCGGCGCGGTGCGCGACCGGCTCGAAGCCAAGGTGTTCGGCGGCGGCGCCGTGCTGTCCGCCATGCAGCAGATGAACATCGGTGAGCGCAACGGCCAGTTCGTGCTGAGCTATCTCAAGACCGAAGGCATTCCCGTCAAGGCGCAAGACCTGGGCGACGTGCACGCGCGCCGCATCAATTACTTTCCGCGCGACGGCCGGGTGATGGTCCGCAAGATGGCGCCGCACCACCAGCGCGCCGAGGAAATCATCGCCAAGCGCGAACAGGCGGCCGCCCAGAGCGTACAGGCCAAGACCGAAAGCCCGCAGCGCGTCGAGCGCTTCACCCGGCCCGGCGTGGAGCGTTTCGACCGCCCGGCCCGTCCCGGCGTCGAACGTTTCGACCGTCCAGCGCGCCCCGGCGTGGAACGCTTCGACACCGCGCTGACCCGCCTGCGCCGCACCGAGACCGCCAGCGACTAAGCCGGTCCGCATGCGCATTGCGCCGCACGCGCCCCTACAATCAGCGCATGTCCACCGTCCGCCTGTTCTACGCCCTGTGGCCCGCCCCCTCGTTGGCGGCCCAGCTCGCAGCCTGGGCGGAACAGGCGCGGCCCGATTGCGGCGGACGCGCCATGCGCACGGAAACCCTGCACCTGACCCTGGCCTTCCTGGGACCAGTGGAGGCGGCGCTCGCCGACGAGCTGGCCGCAGCCACGCCTGAACGGCGTCTCGCGCCCGAGGGCATGACCCTGGACCGCTACGGGGTCTTCGGCCGCCAACGCATCCTGTGGGCCGGCCCTGGCGACACGCCCGCGGGCCTGCAGGCCGCCCACGACGAACTCTGGCTGTGGCTGTCGGGCTTTGGCCTGGCTGCGCCGCCCCAGCCCTTCCGCCCGCACGTCACCCTGCTGCGCAATATCGAACAGGCCCACCCGCCTGCCGAAGCGCCCGCACCCCTGCCCTGGCGCTACGACCGCATGGTGCTGGTGGCATCGGAATCGCAATCGGGCGGCAGCCGCTACCGCATCGTGGCGCAGTCGCGGCCTCAATATTCCTGACACCCGCTCTGGCACAATCTACCGGTTGCCACCACCCGGGATCGTCATGATCATCCTGCTGGACCAAGACGGCGTGCTAGCCGATTTCGAACACGCCTTCATCGACGCTTGGCGCGCGCGCCATCCGGATATCGCGCCGGTGGCGTTCGAGGACCGCAAGTCCTTCTACATCCGCCAGGATTACGCCCCCGAGTTGCGCGGCATGGCCGAAGCCATCTACACGGCGCCCGGCTTCATCCGCGACCTGCCGCCGGTGCCCGGCGCACTGGACGCCGTGAAGGAATTGCTGGCGCTGGGCATGGACGTGCGCATCTGCTCCTCGCCCCTGTCGCAGTTCGAGAACTGCGTCGCGGAAAAGTACCTGTGGGTGGAAAAGCACCTGGGACGCGAAGCCACCAACCGGCTGATCCTGACCAAGGACAAAACCCTGGTGCACGGCCATCTGCTGATCGACGACAAGCCCCTGATCGAAGGCGCGGTGAAGCCGCGCTGGAAGCACATTCTGTTCGACGCCCCCTATAACCGCGAGGTGTCGGGCCGTCCCCGGATCAGTTGGCAGAACTGGCGCAACGTGCTGGCCGGAGAGCTGTATACGGCAGATGAGTGAGTCCTGTTCAGCTGCCGCGATTTGGGACTATTCTGTGTTGCTGTACCCCCCACACCGGAGGAGCCTGCACCATGAACCTGTACCGCCTGCTCAAGCAGCGAGAAGCCGACCACAAGCCTTTGCGTGTTGCATTGCTGGGCGCCGGAAAGTTCGGCGCGATGTTCATGAGCCAGGCCCCGCGCACGCCGGGGATGCGGTTGGTCGCCGTGGCCGACCTGGCGCCCGACCGCGCCCGCGCGGCGCTCACCAGGGTGGGTTGGCCGGCCACCGCGCTCAACGCCAGCAGCACCAATGACGCGCTGAAGAACGGCAAGGTCTACTTCAGCGACGACCCCCATGCCGTGATCGCCAGTCCCGACGTCGATATCGTCATCGACGCCACCGGGCAAGCCGCCGCCGGCATCAGCCACGTGCTGGCCTGCTGCGAATACGGCAAGCACATCATCATGGTCAACGTCGAGGCCGACGCGCTCGCCGGCCCGCTGCTGGCGCGGCGCGCGCGCGAAGCCGGCATCGTCTATTCGCTGGCCTACGGCGACCAGCCGGCCCTGATCTGCGAAATGGTGGATTGGGCCCGCGCCAGCGGCTTCGAGGTCATGGCCGCGGGCAAGGGCACCAAGTATCTGCCGGAATTCCATACGTCCACGCCGGACACCGTCTGGCCCTATTACGGCTTCACCGCCGAAATGGTCGCGGCCGGCGACTTCAACGCGCAGATGTTCAACAGCTTCCTGGACGGCACCAAGAGCGCCATCGAGATGGCTGCGGTCTCCAACGCCACGGGACTGCTGCCCTCGCCTTCCGGCCTGCACTTCCCGCCCTGCGGCGTGGACGACCTGGCGCGCGTGCTGCGTCCGCGCGATAGCGGCGGCATCCTGCACCACCGCGGGCAGGTCGAGGTGATTTCCTCGCTGGAGCGCGATGGCCGGCCGGTGTTCCGCGACTTGCGCTGGGGCGTGTACGTGACCCTGGCCGCCGACAGCGACTACGTGCGCCGCTGCTTCAAGGAATACGGACTGGTCACCGACCCCAGCGGCAACTACACCGCCATGTACAAGCCTTATCACCTGATAGGCCTGGAGCTGGGCATCAGCGTGGCCAGCGTGGGCTTGCGGCGCGAACCCACCGGCGCGCCCGCCGGCTGGCACGGCGACGTCGTCGCCACCGCCAAGCGCGACCTGCCCGCCGGCCAGATCCTGGACGGCGAAGGCGGCTATACGGTGTACGGCCGGCTGATGCCGGCGCGCGATTCAGTGGACGAAGGCTATCTGCCGCTGGGCCTGTCGCACCAGGTCAAGCTGAAGAACCCGGTGCGGCAATCGCAGGCGATCCGCTGGAGCGACGTGGAATACGACAACAGGTCCACGGCGGTGCAGTTCCGCCGCGAAATGGAACAGACCTTCGCTTAGGGCTTGCCCGCGCCGCAGGCCCGCCCGAGCGGCCCGACGCCTTAGACCGGCGCCGGCCGTTCCGCCTGGAACAGACGCAGGCGGTCCGCGGCGTTGCGCAAATGCCGGTCGGCGGCGCGACCGGCGGCGTCCGGATCGCCCGCGTCTATGGCCGCGAAAATCGCCTGATGTTCGCTCTGCACCGCTGCCATGCGTTCGGCATACATGCGCGCCGTGTTGTTGCGCGCGCTGCGGATGACGCGGCGCACGTTGGCTTCCAGATAATCGTTCAGGGCCACCAGATGCGGATTGTGGGTGGCCTGCACGATGGCGTGATGGAACTGGTAGTCCTCTTCGTCGCCTAGCTTGTCATTGAGCAGCGCGTACTCCATGCCCACCAGCGCCTGGCGCATCTTCTTCAGGTCGGCGTCGGTGCGGCGCTGCGCGGCGTAACGCGCGGCGGTGACTTCAATCGACAGCATCAGCTCCAGGATGTGTTCCAGCTCCTGGTTGTCGCCCGGCGTGGGCGCGGCGATGCGGAACGCATTCTTCTGGAAGTTCGGATCGACGAACACTCCGCTGCCTTGCTGCGACGTGATCAGGCCTTCGGACTTCAGGCGCGCCAGCGCTTCGCGCACGACGGCGCGGCTGACCGAATAGGTTTCGGTCAGCTGCTTTTCCGTGGGCAGGCGATCGCCGGGCGCGAGCGCCCCCTGGCGGATCTGCTCCGCCAGCGCATCGCCCAGCGCCGCCGAAAGCGAACTCTTGGGCGCGGCGCGCGGCGGATCCTGTTCTTGGTTGGGCTGCATGTCGAATGGTTGAAACGTGCAGGCGGCGCGCAGGCGCGCCGCCTCGTGTTTATGGGAATGCCTGGCCGGCCGCGGCATCGATAGCCGCGCCATCCCGGGACTTTACGCGATATAGATGCCGCCGTTGACCTGCATGACCTCGCCCGTGACGAAACCGGCTAGCGGCGAGCAGAGGAAAGCGATCGAGCCAGCGATCTCCTCGGCCGTGCCATAGCGGCGCAGCGGCGTGCTTTCCAACAGTTGCGCGCCCTTCTGCCCGATCAGGTCCTGCGTCATGGAAGTGGCGATGATGCCCGGCGCCACCGCGTTCACGCGGATCTGCGGCGCCAGTTCCAGGGCCAGGCTGCGCGTGAAGCTCTGCACCGCGCCCTTGGACGCGGAGTAGGCCGCATGCGCGTAGCTGCCGCGCTGCGCCGCCAGCGAGGTCAGCAGCACGATGGAGCCATCGTGGCGCAAGTGGCGCTGCACGGCGCGGCACACATAGAAGGTGCCGTCCAGGTTCACCCGCATCAGCGTGCGCCAAGCCTCGTCGCTGGTGTCCTTGACCAGCTGCTCCGGGTAGATGCCGGCGCAATGCACCAGATGGTCCAACCCGCCGAAATGCTTGGCCGCGGCTTCAAACACGCGTTCGCAGTCGGCCGATGCCGATACGTCCAACGCACGCGTGTAGACGCGCTGCCCGCTGGGATCCAGCTCGGCCGCCACTTCTTCCAGGCGCGCATTGTCGATGTCGGTCAGCACCAGCCTGGCGCCATGCGCCGCCATCAGCCGCGCCGTCGCCAGACCGATGCCGTTGCCTGCGCCGGTGATGGCGGCGACCTTTCCTTCGAACGAAATCATTCTGTCTCCTGAAGCACACGTATGCGGGCTGGAACGTCCTGGCGGCAGCCGCCGGAATTCCGATTGGACTCCCGAAACGGCCGCTTGACACGGGAAAAACGCTTGCCCTATGATTTATCGGACAACTTAATAAAGTTGCCTGACAACTTATTCCGAAAGCGTAAAGCAACTGACGCTTTCAGGCAAGAGAGTCGGCAACGACACGGCGGCAAGCCGCCGCCCAGGCAGGGGACAATCAGGTGGAAATCACCGGCAGCACTACCGTTTTCGCGATAGCGGCGGACCCGATCGCGCACGTCAAGACGCCCCAGCGGCTCAATGCCCTGCTGCGCGAGCGCGGCGTGGACGCGGTCATGGTCCCGTTCCACGTCGCCCCCGAGGCCCTGCCCGGCCTGTTCGCCGGCATCCGCGGGCTGGCCAACCTGGGCGGCATCGTTGTCACGGTGCCCCACAAGGAAAATGCCGCCGCGCTGTGCGACGCCCTGACGCCGTCCGCCCAGCTGAGCGGCGCGGTCAACGCGGTGCGCCTGCGCGACGGCGTGCTCACGGGCGGCAACTTCGACGGGCTGGGCTTCGTCGCCGGGCTGCGCAGCCAGGGCCATGATCCGGCCGGCCGCCATGTCTACCTGGCCGGCCTGGGCGGCGCGGGCAAGGCCATCGCCTGCGCCATCGCCGACGCCGGTCCCGCCAGCCTGCGCCTGTACAACCGCAGCGCCGACAAGGCCGTCTCCTTTGCCGCGCATCTCGTCCGCCAATACCCCGGCCTGGCCATCAGCGTGGCCAGCGCCGCGCCCGAAGCCTGCGACATCGCCATCAACGCGACCTCGCTGGGCCTGAATGACACCGATCCCCTGCCCTTCCAGTTGAACGCGCTTGCCGCCGGCACCGTCGTCGCCGACGCCGTCATGAGCCGCGTGGATACGCCCCTGCTGCGCGCCGCCGCCGCGCGCGGCTGCCGCACGCATCCTGGCCTGTACATGCTGGAAGGACAGATCGCCGAAATTGCCCGCTTCCTGGGCATGGAAGAAACGCGCCGGGGCCTGCCCGCCAGCGCGCTTGCTTGATCCACAAATTCACCACACTCCCGTTCCACGGAGGAGACACGCATGAAATTGGCTTTCACCACCGGCCTGCTGTGCCTGGCCGGCATCGCCGCATCGGCCCAGGCCGCGCCCGTCAAGATCGGCCTGATCGAAACGCTGTCCGGCCCGCAGGCCTCGACCGGCCTGATTTTCCGCGCCGCGGTCAAATATGAGCTGGACCGCATCAACGCCGCCGGCGGCTGGAACGGCCAGCCACTGGAACTGGTCGAGTTCGACAACCAGGGCGGCCCGGTCGGCGCCTCCGACCGCTTCCGCGCGGCGGCGGCCGAAGGCGTGCAAATCCTGGTGCAAGGTTCCTCGTCGGCCATTTCCGGCCAGCTGACGGAAGACGTCCGCAAGCACAACCTGCGCAACCCCGGCAAGGAGGTCGTGTTCCTGAACGTGGGCGGCGAAGCCTTGGAACTGACCGGCCAGAAGTGCCACTTCTATCACTTCCGCTTCGCCACCAACGCCGACCTGCGCGTGAAGGCGCTGGCTTCCGTCATGTCGGCCGACGGCACGCTGGGCAAGCGCGTGTACGCCATCAACCAGAACTACTCCTGGGGCCAGGACATGGAAGGCGCGACCGAGCGCTTCGCCCAACAGTACGGCTATGAGGTGGTCGGCAAGACGCTGCACGAAGTCAACAAGATCCAGGACTTCGCGCCCTACGTGGCGCGCATCCGCTCGGCCACGCCCGATACCGTCATCACCGGCAACTGGTCCAACGACCTGCTGCTGCTGATGAAGGCCACGCAGGCCGCGGGCCTGAAGGTCCGCTTCGGCACGGTGTTCCTGGACCAGGTGGGCAACCTGGCCAACGCCGGCGAAGTCGCGCTGGGCCACTACATCGCCCATCCGTACAACATCGAGGCCGCGGGCGAGGAAGGCGCCAAGTTCGCCGAGGACTACAAGGCCAAGACCGGCCACTACCCCAGCTACACCGAGCCGCAGACCGTGATCGGCATCGCCTTCCTGGGCGAGGCGCTCAAGCAGGTCAAGCCGCAGGACGGCAAGCTGTCCGTGCCGGAACTGGCAAAGGCGCTGGAGAAGGTCACCTACACCTCGTCGCTGGGCACTTACACCATGCGCGCGGAAGACCATCAGGTGCAGCTGCCCATGGTGGTGTCCAAGGTCGGCAAAAACGCCAAGTACAAGGCCGACGGCACCGACATGGGCTTCGAACCGGTGAAGGTGCTGGCCGCGGCCGAGGTGTCGGCGCCGGCGCAGGCGACTTGCAAGATGCAGCGGCCGAATTGACGGGTTGCGCGGCCGAACCGTTAGCTTGCGCGTGACGGTTTGGCCGCGCGCAACCCATCATCGCCCCTCGCAAACCAATAAGCGCACCGCCGGCGCGGGCCGGAAAAACCTCGGTGCGCATCGCTCGCAAGACGTCCGTCGTCTTAGCGCAAGAATCCTGGAGCGGACATGGAATACTTTACCGTCTCGCTGTTGAACGGCGTGATTTACGGCCTGCTGCTATTCATGGTGTCGGCAGGCCTGACACTGATTTTCGGCATGATGGGCGTGCTCAACTTCGCGCACGCCTCGTTCTACATGATAGGCGCGTACGCCGCCTACACCCTGACGCCCGTCACCGGCTTCTGGGCCGCGCTGGTGCTGGCCACCCTCATCGCCGGCCTGCTCGGCATGGGCGTGGAGCGCTTCTTCCTGCGCCGCGTCCACAAGTTCGGCCATGCGCAGGAACTGCTGGTGACCTTCGGCCTGGCCTTCATCGTCGCCGAGCTGATCAAGCTGTTCTACGGCGACTTCCCGGTCGACTACCGCGTGCCGCAGTTCCTCAATTTCCCCGCTTTCCGCGTGTTCGGCGCGGACTACCCGTTCTACCGCCTGCTGATGGGCGGCGTGTCGCTGGCGATGTTCGCCATGATCTATCTGCTGCTGTCGCGCACCCGCGTCGGCATCGTGGTGCGTTCGGCCATTTACCGTCCGCGCATGGCCGAGGCGCTGGGCCACAACGTGCCGCTGGTGTTCATGAGCGTGTTCGGCGTGGGCGCGGCCATGGCCGGCCTGGCCGGCGCGGTGGCGGGCGCCTTCTACACCACCAATCCGAACATGGCGCTGGAACTGGGCGTGCTGGTGTTCGTGGTGGTGGTGGTGGGCGGCCTGGGTTCGCTCGAAGGCGCGATGATCGCCTCGCTGCTGATCGGCCTGATCAGTTCCTTCTCGGTGGGCATCGACGCCAGCCTGGCGTCCTTGTTCGGCCTGTTCGGCGCCCGTGAATGGGCCGAGAGCGTGGGCGGCCTGATGACCGTGAAGATTTCCAGCCTGGCCGCGACCCTGCCCTTCCTGCTGATGCTGGTGGTGCTGCTGGTCAAGCCCTCGGGCCTGAAGGGAGAGCAGGCATGAGCCAGACCCGCCGCACTTCCGCGATCTTCCTTCTGATCCTTTGCGTGGCCGCGCTCTGCGCGCTGCCCTGGCTGCTGCCCCCGGGCCAGTTGGTGGCCGCGGTGCAGATGCTGATCGCCGCGTTGTTCGCCTGCGCCTTCAACCTGCTGGCAGGCCAGGGAGGCATGCTGTCCTTCGGCCATGCCGCCTACTTCGGCGTCGGCACCTTCGCCACCATCCACGCCATGAACGCGCTGGGCGGCGCGGGCTTGCTGCCCACGCCGCTGATGCCGCTGGCGGGCGGCGTGGCCGGCCTGCTGTTCGGCCTGGTCGCAGGCTGGTTCGCCACCATGCGCGCCGGCGTCTACTTCGCCATGATCACGCTGGCGCTGGCCGAACTGCTGCACGCGCTGGCGCCGCACCTGAAGGGCGTGTTCGGCGGCGAGGCGGGCGTGTCCGCCATGCGCATGCCGGCCTGGGGCTTCACTTTCGGTTCCGACATCGAGGTCTATTTCCTGGTGCTGGCCTGGGTGCTGGTGTCGCTGGCCGCGCTGTATGGCCTGACACGCACGCCGCTGGGCCGGCTGACGCTGGGGCTGCGCGAAAACGCCAACCGCCTGCGCTACCTGGGCTATCGCCCGCATACGCTGAAGACCCTGGTGTTCGCGCTGTCGGCCATGTTCGCCGGCATCGCCGGCGGCCTGCAGGCGCTGAACATCGAGGCCGGCAACTACGTGCTGTTCGACGTCAAGCTGTCCACCGATGCAGTGCTGTTCGCCTACATCGGCGGCGTCAATGCCTTCCTCGGCCCGGTGCTGGGCGCGTCCATCCTGACCTTCCTGTCGCAGACGCTAGCCGACATCACCCGTTCCTGGCTGCTGTACCAGGGCATTCTTTTCGTACTGGTGATGCTGTTCGTGCCGGATGGCCTGGTCGGCCTGGTGCAGGGCGCCGCCAGGTCGCTGCGCGAGCGCGGCCCGGGCAACTGGCTGCCGCGCGCCGCGGTGTCGGTGGCCGGCGGCCTGCTGCTGACCTGCGCCACGGTCTTCACGGTGGAACTGCTGCAACGCATGTTCGCCCGCGACTACCGCTCGCTGCTGGCCATGAACCCCGAGGCCGGCTGGCCCGACATTCCGCTGTTCGGCCACGATTGGGCGCCGCTGGCGCCATCGACCTGGCTGATTCCTTTGGCGCTGTTCGCCGTGGGCCTGGCCGCCTGCCGCTGGGCGCTGGTCCTGTGGCGCGACGACGCCCAAGCCGCTCCCGCGCTGGAGGCCGCACAATGAGCCACGAGATCCTTACCCTGACCGACGTGCGCAAGTCTTTCGGCGATGCGCAGATCATCCGCGGCGTGAACCTGAAAGTCGAAGCCGGCGAACGCCACGCCGTCATCGGTCCGAACGGCGCGGGCAAGTCCACCTTGTTCCACCTGATGTCGGGTTCGTTCGCGCCGACCTCGGGCGACATCAGCCTGCATGCACGCTCCATCGGCGGCCTGCCGCCGGAGCGCATCAACCGCCTGGGGCTGGCGCGCTCGTTCCAGATCACCAACGTATTCCCGCGCCTCTCGGTGCGCGAGAACCTGCGGCTGGCGGTGCTGCGCATGCATGGGCTGGTCTACAACTTCTGGCGCCCCATCGCCCGCAACCGCGCCGTCAACGAAGACGTCGAGCGCCTGCTGGAGAAAGTGCGTCTGGCCGCCAAGCAGCACACCGCCGCCGGCGACCTGAACTATTCGGAGCAGCGCTCGCTGGAAATCGGCATGACGCTGGCCTCGCGCCCCAAGGTCATCCTGCTGGACGAGCCCATGGCGGGCATGTCCCAGCACGAAGTGGACTACACGGTCGAACTGATCAAGGACGTGACCCGCGATTGCACGCTGCTGATCGTGGAGCACGACATGCAGGTGGTGTTCTCGTTGGCCGACCGCATCAGCGTGCTGGTCTACGGCGAGATCCTCGCCACCGGCACGCCGGCCGACATCCGCGGCGACGCCCGCGTGCGCGAAGCCTACCTGGGAGAGGAAACGGTATGACGACGCAATCCCCCTTGTTGAGCCTGCAAGGCGTGCACGCCCACTACGGCAAGAGCCATATCCTGCACGGCATCAATCTCACCGTCGGCCGCGGCGAAGTGGTCAGTCTGCTGGGCCGCAATGGCGCCGGCCGCTCCACCACCATGAAAAGCATCATGGGCCTGGTGGACGTGACCGGCGGCAGCATCGCCATCGAAGGCCGCGACATCACCAACAAGCGCCCCTTCGAAATCGCCCGTGCCGGGCTGGGCTTCGTGCCGGAAGAGCGCGAGGTATTCGCCAACCTGAGCGTGGACGAAAACCTGCGCATGGGCGAACAGCCCAAGCGCGACGACGCGCCCTACTGGTCGACCGAGCAGATGTTCGACTACTTCCCGCGCCTGAAAGAGCGCCGCGCCACCAAGGCCGGCAACCTGTCCGGCGGCGAGCAGCAGATGCTGACCATGTGCCGTTCGCTGCTGGGCAACCCCAAGGTCATGCTGATCGACGAACCCACCGAAGGGCTGGCGCCGAAGATCGTGGAAGTGATCGCCGACGTGATCCGCGACATCCACAAGCGCGGCGTGTCCGTGGTGCTGGTGGAGCAGAAGCTGACCATCGCGCTGAAGGTCTCCACCCGCGTCAGCGTGATGGGCCACGGCCGCATCGTTTTCGAAGGACCGCCCGCGCAGCTGCATGAGCGCCAGGACGTGGTCCAGGAATGGCTGGCGGTCTGAGCGCCAGCAAATACATCGCTAAGAGGCAAACATCGTGGACCAAACCCCGGAAGTCATCCATCCCGACCTGCGCGGCCAGAGCGTCGTCATCACCGGCGGCGCCAAGGGCATAGGCCTGGCCACGGCGCAAGCGTTCGCGCGGCAAGGCGCGCGCGTGGCGCTGCTGGATATGGAAGCGGCCGCCCTGGATGAAGCCGTCGCTGGCTTGGCGGCGCTGGGCGCCGCAGCCCTGGCCGTACAAGCCTCGGTGACCGACGCCGACGCGGTTGAACGCGCCTTCGCCCAAGTCGAACAGGCCTGGGGCTGCATCGACGTGCTGGTCAACAACGCGGGCGTATCGGCCAACAAGCCCACGCTGGAAGTCACCGTGGACGAATGGCGCCGCGCCGTGGACATCAACCTGACCGGCGTGTTCCTGTGCGCCCAGGCCGCCGGCCGCCGCATGGTGCCGGCCGGCGCCGGCAGCATCATCAACCTGGCCTCGATGTACGGCGTGGTGGCGGCGCCCGACCGCGCCGCCTATTGCGCCACCAAGGGCGCCGTGGTGCTGCTGACCGAGACCCTGGCCGTGGAATGGGGCCCGCTGGGCGTGCGCGTGAACGCATTGGCGCCGGGCTACGTGGAAACGGATCTGGTGCGCGACCTGGCCGCGCGCGGCCGCCTGGACCCCGAACGCCTCAAGCAGCGCACGCCGCTGCGGCGCCTGGCGCAACCGGCCGAAATGGCCGACCTGGCGGTGTTCCTGGCCTCGCGCCAGGCCGGCTACATCAACGGACACACCCTGGTGGCCGATGGCGGCTGGAGCCGCTACAGCTACCTCTAATCGCAAGACACATACACATCTCTGGAGATTCATTCATGGCCACCCACCAACCGCTCGAGCCCCAGGCGCCCTGGCGGCAACTGACGGTAGACGCCAAGGACTGGCAACGAGCGGATCCCGCCCTGCTCGGCACCATGCTGACCCAGTTGCACTGGATCCGCGCCTTTGAAGAGGCCGTGCTGGACCTGGCCGCCGAGGGCCTGGTGCATGGCCCGGCGCATTCGTCCGTGGGCCAGGAAGGCGGCGCGGTCGGCTCCGTGCTGGCGCTGGGCGCCGGCGACCAGATCAACGGATCCCACCGCGGCCACCACCAGTTCCTGGCCAAGGCGCTGCAGCACGTCGCGCCGCTGGGCCTGGACCCGCGCAATCCGCTCACGCCGGCCATCGACGAGGTTCTGCAGAAGACGCTGGCCGAGATCATGGGCCTGGCCCAGGGCTATTGCTGCGGCCGGGGCGGCAGCATGCACCTGCGCTGGCTGGAAGCCGGCGCGCTGGGCACCAACGCCATCGTGGGCGGCGGCGTACCGCTGGCCGCCGGCGCGGGCTGGGCGCACAAGCACGCCGGCACCGACCGCGTTGCCGTGACCTATTTCGGCGACGGCGCGGTGAACATCGGCTCGGTGCTGGAAACCATGAACCTGACCGCGGCGTGGAAGACGCCGCTGTGCTTCTTCATCGAGAACAACCGCTACGCCGTTTCCACCACGGTGGAAGAGTCCACCGCCGAACCGCGCCTGTCGGCGCGCGGCCTGGCCTTCAACATCCCGTCGTGGAAGGTGGACGGCATGGACCCGCTGGCGGTCCACCTGGCCATGTCCGAAGCCGTGGCGCACATGCGCGCCGGCAACGGTCCGACCATCGTCGAGGTCGACGTATACCGCTTCTTCCACCAGAACGGCCCCTTCCCCGGCAGCGCCTTCGGCTACCGCAGCAAGGATGAAGAAGCGCAATGGCGCCGCCGCGATCCGCTGGACAAGATCGCCACGGAGATGATCGGCCGCAAGCTGATCACGCAAGCCGAAGTGGACGCCCTGCGCCAGCGCTGCAAGGACGTGATGAGGGACGTGTCCGGCCGCCTGACCGAAGCCGCCGACGGCGGCAAGCGCCGCGTGCGCGCCGACCTCTGGCCCAGCCCCGATTTCCGCGACGTGGGCCTGCGCAGCGACGGCTCGGAACTGGCCGGCCTGCGCTACCAGGAAGCCGCCGACTACGCAGGCCAATCCGCCGAGCGCAAGTTCGTGGACGCGGTCGCCGACGTGCTGGACCGCCGCATGGAAACCGATGCCGGCGTGGTGGTGCTGGGCGAGGACGTGCACCGCCTGAAGGGCGGCACCAACGGCGCCACGCGCGGCCTCAAGGACAAGTATCCCGACCGCGTGCTGGGCACTCCCATTTCCGAAAACGCCTTCGCCGGCCTGGGCGGCGGCCTGGCCATGGACGGCCGCTACCGGCCGATTGTGGAATTCATGTACCCCGACTTCATGTGGGTCGCGGCCGACCAGATCTTCAACCAGATCGGCAAGGCCCGCCACATGTTCGGCGGCGACATCGACGTGCCCTTCGTGCTGCGCACCAAGGTCGCGATGGGCACGGGCTACGGCTCGCAGCACTCGATGGACCCGGCCGGCATCTTCGCCACCGCGCCCGGCTGGCGCGTGGTCGCGCCGTCCACGCCCCACGATTACGTCGGCCTGATGAACACCGCGCTGGCCTCCAAGGACCCGGTGCTGGTGATCGAACACGTGGACCTGTATGCCTCGTCGGGTGCCGTGCCTACGGACGACCTGGACTACGCCATTCCGTTTGGCCGCGCCTGCGTGCGCCGCGCAGGCGGCAAGGTCACCATCCTGACCTATCTGTCCATGGTCAGCCGCGCGCTCAAGGCCGCGGAAGAAGCGGGCGTGGACGCCGAGGTCATCGACCTGCGCACGCTGGACCGCGCCAGCCTGGACTGGGACACCATCGGCGCCAGCATCATGAAGACCAACAACGTGCTGATCGTGGAGCAAGGCGCGCGCGGCACGTCCTACGGCGCCATGTTGGCCGACGAGATCCAGCGCCGCTACTTCGACTGGCTGGACCAACCGATCAAGCGCGTGACCGGCGGCGAGGCCTCGCCCAGCATCTCCAAGGTGCTGGAGCGCGCCGCGTTCGCGGATACCGAGGAAGTGATGGCCGGCCTGGCCGACGTGCTGGCCGACATTGGAGAACAGGCATGACCCTGCACATGACCGTGCCGATGGAAGTCGGCATCTGCTGCGCCAACCTGGACGCGCTGCTGGCCTTCTACACCGAGGTGGTGGGCCTGAAACTCGTCAACCGCGTAAGCGTGCCGGCCGACAAGGCCCAGGCCACCGGCCTGACGCGCCATGGCTACGACGTGGCGCGGCTGCAGACCAGCTACGGCGAACGCATCAAGCTGCTGCAGCCCAGCGTACCGCCAGAAGCCGCCGCGCGCGGCACGGCCATTCTGGACCGCCAGGGCGCGACATACCTGACCTTCATCGTGCGCGACCTGCCCGGTGCGGTGCGCGAACTGCAAGCGAAGGGCGTGGTTTTCGACAGCGCGCCCGCGCCGATGGAAGTGCGGCCCGGCACCTGGCTGGCGTTCTTCCGCGACCCCGAAGGCAATGTGCTTGAGCTGGTCGAATACGACGATCCCGCCACCTACCGGCCCGACCTGAACAGCGCCGCCGCAAAATAGGACGAATATCGTGGCACACCTTATCAAGCTCCCCTCCGTAGCGGCCGATACCTCCGGCGGCACGCTGCACCAGTGGCTCAAGAAAGAAGGCGACACCGTCGCCGTGGGCGACGCGCTGGCGGAAATCGAAACCGAGAAGGCCATCGTCGAGATCAATGCCGAGCAGGCCGGCGTGCTGGGCCGCATCGTGGTCCAGGCCGGCGCGGCCTCCGTGCCGGTGAACACCGTGATCGGCGTGCTGTTGGCGCAGGGTGAAGACGCTACGGCCATCGACCGCGCGCTGGCCGAGGCTGGCGCCATGCAGCCCGCGGCAACGCCGGCGGCGGCTGTTGTGGCCAGCGCTGCCCCGGCCTCGGC
>NZ_JBARYB010000305.1:0-60985 GCF_049647645.1 Achromobacter sp. | reverse complement strand
GATCCGCGCCGGCGCCTGGCGGCGCGGCGGCGGGCCGCCAGGGCCAGTTCGCAGGCCAGTCGCAAAGTGTCATCCGTCATGAACGCTCCAGGGGTGGCGGGGCATAGGCGGCTACACTGACATGGTTTCCCGTGTCAGTAGGCTGCAATGAATCAAAATGTCTCACCTCCCCCTGCCGGAGATGCCTGGTCCCGCGTTGCAGAACGCGTGGCGGGGCAGCATTGGCCCGCTGCGACGCTGTATGTCGTGGCCACGCCGATCGGCAACCTGGGCGACCTGGGGCTGCGCGCCTGGCACGCCTTGCAGCGGGCCGACGTGATCGCTGCGGAAGACACGCGGGCCAGCCGCGCGCTGCTGGACGCATGGGGCGTGGGCACGCCGCTCATGGCCGCCCACCGCCACAATGAAGCCGCCGCTGCGCAGACCATTTGTGAACGCCTGGCGCAAGGCCAGCGCGTGGCGCTGGTGTCCGATGCGGGCGCGCCCGCCGTCAGCGATCCTGGCGCGCGCATTGTGCGTGCCGTGCGCGAGGCCGGCTTTGGCGTGGTGCCGGTGCCGGGGCCCAGCGCGGTCATCGCCGCGCTGATGGGCAGCGGCGTCACCACCGACGAAAATCCGGGCTATGCCTTCGCGGGTTTTCCGCCACCCAAGGCGGTGGCGCGCCAGCGCTGGCTGCGCACCTGGTGCGCCTTGCCCGCACCCGTGGTGATGTTCGAATCGCCCCACCGGCTCGCGGCCACGCTGGCCGACCTGCTGGAAGTATGCGGCCCGGACCGCCTGCTGACCGTGGCGCGCGAACTGACCAAGCGCTTCGAAGAGATCGCCACCTTCCCGATGGGCGAGGGCGCGGCCTGGCTGGCTGCGGACGCTCACCGCGAGCAGGGCGAATTCGTGCTGATTGCGCACGCGCCTGCCGCGCAGGAGGTGGATGAAGACGCCGACCCGCGCGCCGATGCGCTGCTGGACGCCTTGCTGGAGTCCCTGTCGCTGCGCGACGCGGCGCGCGTGGCGGCCAAGGTTTCGGGGCTGCCGCGGGACGCGCTGTACAACCGGGCCCTGGCCCGCAAGAAATCGGCGGAGTAAGGCATGGTGTATTCCACAATCGTGTCCAACAAGCCCGCGGATCCCGACGAACGCCTGGTCTACCGCGATATCCCCACGCCGCTGGGCGACATGCGCCTGGTCGCCAGCCCCAAGGGCCTGCGCGGCGCCTGGTTCACCGACCAGGAACTGTTGCCTGCGGCAGATGGCTGGATTCTCACGGACTCGGATCCCATCCTGGAGCAGGCGCGCCGCGAACTGGATGAATGGTTCGGCGGCCAGCGCCGCGTCTTCGAGGTGCCGCTGGATCCCGTCGGCACCACCTTTCAGCACCAGGTCTGGCATGCCTTGTGCGACCTGGAGTTCGGCGTGCTGACGAGCTACGGCAACCTGGCGCGTACCGTGGGGCGGCCCAAGGGCGCCCAGGCGGTCGGCGGGGCGGTCGGACGCAATCCGATCAGCATCATCATTCCGTGCCACCGGATCATCGGCGCGGACACTTCGCTGACCGGCTTCGGCGGCGGACTGCCGCGCAAGCAGGCCTTGCTGGCGCACGAAGGCAATTTCTACCGCAGCCGCAGCGCGAGCGCGCGCCGGGTTTGCGACGGGCAGGCGGAACTGCCCTGGTAGGCGGGCAGGCCTGGCCCGCGGGCCAGGCGTACTACTCCAGGGTTGGCCTTACTGCGAGGCGATGCTGGGCAAGATGCCGATGCGGTCCGACACCAGCGGCACGGCGTTCAAAGCGCTCTGGCGGTCGGGGTAGGGGCCGATCTTGACCCGGTAGAGGTTGTTCGACTGTTCGACCGACGCGGGCGGCGCGCCTTCGGCGCCCAACTGCGTGTTGATGCGGCTGACCAGCGACTGCGCGTTGGCGGATTGGCTGAACGCGCCCACCTGCAGATAAACGCTGCCGATGCCGCCCGCCGCGGGTTGGCGCACCGGGGCAGAGCCGGGCGCGGGCCCTGGCAGGGGTTCGGCCGCCAGTGCCACGGGGACGGCGGCTACCGGCGCCAACACCGGCGAGGATCCCGTCGCCGATGCGGGTTCGGGTTCGGCCGTGGCGGGCGCGCCCTGCGAGGCCAGCCGCCGGATCTCGTCCTGCGGTATGGCTTCCACGATCACCTGGCCGCTGCCGGGCCCGATGATGCCCAGCTTGTGTGCCGCGACATAGGACAGGTCCATGATGCGGTCGCTGTGGAACGGTCCGCGGTCATTCACCCGCACGATGATCGTCTTGCCGTTGACCATGCTGGTGACGCGGGCGTAGCTGGGCAGCGGCAGCGTGGTGTGGGCGGCCGTCATGGCGTACATGTCGTAGGACTCGCCGATGGACGTGGAATTGCCGTGGAACTTCTTGCCGTACCACGAGGCGGTGCCGCGCTTTTTGTACGGTTGGCCGCTGGTGTCCGGCACATAACGCTGGCCAAACACCACATACGGCCGGTTCGCGCCGCTGGCGTAGGGTTCGATCCTGGGCACCGCGTCGGGCACCTGGTCCAGGTTCGACGGCGGGTTCGCGTCCGGCCCGTCGTCCTTGTAGTATCCGCCGCCCTTCTTGCGTCCGCCGGTGGAGGAGCAGCCCGCCACGGCAATGGCCAGCAGCAGCATCATGAACAGGCGGGTCGGGCGGGACAGGGTCATGCGGATTCGTCAGGCAGTTGGGTGCGGTGGCGCACCAGCAGCGGGTCGTGGTCGGCAAAGCGCAGCGCCAGCTGTTCGACCACATACACCGAACGGTGCTGGCCGCCGGTGCAACCGATGGCGACCGTGAGGTAATTGCGGGTGTCTTGCGTGTATTGCGGCAGCCAGCGGTTCAGGAAACCGGTGATGTCGTCGATCATCTGTCCCACCAGATCGAAGCCCGCCAGCCACGCGGCGACGGGCTCGTCGCGGCCGGTCAGCGGCCGCAAGTCGCGGTCGTAGTAGGGATTGGGCAAGCAGCGCACGTCGAACACCAGATCCGCGTCGCGCGGCACGCCGCGCTTGTAGGCGAAGGACTCGAAGGTCAGCACCAGCGGCGCGCGGTCGGCCTTGATCAGGTCGCGGATCCACACACGCAGCTGGCCCGGCGTCAGGTCCGAGGTGTCGATGACGTGTTCCTGCTCGCGCAGCGGCGCGAGCAGTTCGCGTTCCAGCGCGATGCACTCGGTCAGGGTCGGCGTCTTGCCGCCGTGTTGCAGGCGGTCAGTCAGCGGGTGGCGGCGGCGGGATTCGGAATAGCGCTGCACCAGCGTTTCCGTGCTTGCATCCAGGAACACCACCCGCAGGCTGGTGCCCATGGCGCGCAGCGCGGTAACCACATCGGGCAGTTCGGCCAATTCGCCGGGCGAGCGCACGTCGATGGCGACCGCGACGCGCTCCATGCCGTCATCCCGGGCGTTGGCGATGAACTCGGTCAGGAACCTTACAGGCAGGTTGTCGACGCAGGTATAGCTCGCGTCCTCGAGCATGCGCAGGGCGACGGACTTGCCTGAGCCTGAGATGCCGGTGACGAGGACGACTTTCAACATGGACATGATTGTGGCACGCTTTTCGAGGACGATGCCGGCGGGATGACATCTGATACGGCCGTAAACTGCCAATCTGCGCCTGTACCGGTTCGGCCCCCTTAGCGTAAGCTTGGGGCCGGATACTCGACAGATTCACATACGCGCCCCGCCGTCATGCGTTTCGGGGGAATGGAATTCGACCTAGATGTTAGCCTTCATTTCCTTTCGTAGTGTTTCACTGCCGCGTTTTTGGGCAATTTCCCTGCTAGGGGCCGCAGCCGTCTTCATGATGGCGCGCGCGCAGGCCCAGCCAGCACCGCAGGAAAGCCTGCGCCCGGACACCATGGACGCCCGTGTCGCCGCCTGTACGGCCTGTCATGGCGCGCAGGGCCGGGCCGGCGCCGATGGCTACTATCCGCGCCTGGCCGGCAAGCCGCAGGAATACCTGTACCACCAGTTGCTCAACTTCCGCGATGACCGGCGCCAGTACCGGCCCATGACGCACCTGCTGACTGGGCTGCCTGACAATTACCTGCGCGAAATGGCCGCGTATTTCTCCACCCAGCACGTGCCGTATCCGGCGCCGACGCGCGCCGAGGTCTCCGTCGCCACGCTGGAGGCCGGGCGCAAGCTGGCCTTGAGCGGCGACGCGGCGCGCGGCCTGCCTGCCTGTGCGGCCTGTCATGGCGCCGCCCTGGGCGGCGTGCTGCCCGCCATCCCTGGCTTGCTGGGTTTGCCGCGCGACTACATCGGTGCGCAGATCGGCAGCTGGAAGAATGGCTTGCGCCGCGCGGCCGAGCCGGACTGCATGGCCGACATCTCCAACAAGCTCACTCCCGAGGACATAGGCGCGCTGGCCGCGTGGCTGTCCTCGCAGCCCGTGGTGGAACCCTACGCGCCTGAAGCCGCGGGTTCGATACGCCTGCCCGCGGAATGCGGCAGCCAGGCGCAACGGTAAGGAGAGGGCCGGATGTCGCTCATGAAGAAAGTCCTGTCTGTTCTGTTGCTGCTCGTGGTCGCCGCCGTGGGCGGTCTCTATTGGCTGGGTACGCGCGACGACGCCAGCACCGGGCCAGTCGCAGCCGCGGCCGACGCCGCGACGCTGGTCGAGCGCGGGCGTTATCT
This sequence comes from Achromobacter sp., assembly GCF_049647645.1. Taxonomy (GTDB): domain Bacteria; phylum Pseudomonadota; class Gammaproteobacteria; order Burkholderiales; family Burkholderiaceae_B; genus Achromobacter. The sequence continues at coordinate 56,330 of NZ_JBARYB010000305.1, read as the reverse complement.
GGCCCTGGCTGGCAATTGCATGGCCTGCCACACCAGCCGGGGCGGCAAGGCGCTGGCCGGCGGCACGCCCATCCCCACGCCATTCGGCACGGTGTACGGCCCGAACATCACTCCCGACGAGCAGACTGGCATAGGCGCGTGGACGGGCGATGATTTCTGGCAGGCGTTGCACAACGGCAAGTCGCGCGACGGCACGCTGCTGTATCCCGCCTTCCCCTACACCGAATACACGCGCGTGACCCGCGCCGATTCCGATGCGCTGTACGCCTATCTGCGCACTGTGGCGCCGGTGAACCAGCCCAGCCGGCCCGCCGAGATGGAATTCCCCTACGACCAGCGGACGCTGCTGGCCGGCTGGCGCGCGCTGTACTTCAAACCGGGCGTGCAGGAAGCCGATGCGGGCCAGTCGGTGCAGTGGAATCGTGGCCGTTACCTGGTTGAAGGGCTGGGGCATTGCGCCGCCTGCCATACGCCGCGCAACAGCCTGGGGGGGCTGCGTGCGGCGGACCCATTGGCCGGCGGCGTGATCCCGGTGCTGGACTGGTATGCGCCGCCGTTGACCAACGACATGGAAACCGGCATGGGGCGCTGGTCGGCCGAGGACATCGCGGCCTTGCTCAAGACCGGTGTTTCGAAGCATTCCAGCGCCAGCGGACCCATGGCCGAAGTGGTGCTGGGCAGTACGCAGCACCTGACCGACGCGGACGCGCTGGCCATAGGCGTCTACATCAAGACCCTGCCGGCCACGCCGGCCTCGACGGAGCGCTCGCGCGCGGCTGTCGCGCCGGCGGCCATGGAGCTGGGTGGCAAGATCTACCGCCAGCAATGCGCGCAATGCCATCAGCCGGGAGGCGAAGGCAGCGGCACGGCATGGCCCGCACTGGCCGGCAATCCGACCGTGACGGCGCCGTCGCCCGTCAATGCCATCCGCATGGTGCTGGACGGCGGCTACGCCCCGGCCACGGCAGCGAACCCGCGGCCCCATGGCATGCCGCCGTTCGGGCAACTGCTCAATGACAGCGATATCGCCATGCTGGTGACATACATCCGCAATAGCTGGGGCAACGAGGCGGGCGGCGTGACGCCGCTGGAGGTCAAGCGGGCGCGCGCCGCGTCGACGCTGAACTAGGCCTGTTCACGCTAAAAGAAGCCTTGCACAGGCGCGCTAGCGCGCCTTCAAGGCCAGCGAGCAGGCCGCGCGCGCCAACTCGCCCAGCACGCGGATGGCGGCCTGCGCGGCCGCATCCCAAGGATGCCCATAGTTCAGGCGCAGCGCGCTGCCGAACTGCCCGCTGGCCGAAAAGATCGGGCCCGGCGCCACGCTGATGCCGCGCGCCAGGGCTTGCCGGTGCAGCGCCAGCGCATCGACGGCGGCCGGCAGCTCCAGCCACAGGAAGAATCCGCCTTGCGGCCGTGTCACGCGCGTGCCGGCGGGGAATTCCTGGGCGATCGCCTCGGCCATGCGCTGTTGCTGCGTCTGCAGCGTTTCGCGCAGGCGGCGCAGGTGGCGGTCATAGCCGCCTTGTTCCAGGTACTCGGCGATCGCGCCCTGGGCTGGGCCGGACGCCGACAGCGTCGACGACAGCTTCAGGCGCTGCACGCGTTGCGTGTAGCGGCCGGCGCTGGCCCAGCCGATGCGGTAGCCCGGCGCCAGGCACTTCGAAAACGACGAGCAATGCAGCACCAACCCGTGCGTGTCATAGGCCTTGGCGGGTACCGGCCGCACCGGCCCGAAGTACAGCTCGCCGTACACATCGTCTTCGATCAGCGGAATGCCGTGGCGCGCCAGCAGCTGGACCAGCTGCCGCTTTTTTTCATCCGGCATCAGGCTGCCCAGGGGATTCTGGAACTGTGTCATCAGCCAGCAGGCCTTGGGCGCGTGGCGCTGGATGGCGGCCTCCATCGCGTCCAGGTCGATGCCGGTGCGCGGATGGGTCGGTATTTCCAGCGCCTTCAGCCCCTGGCGTTCGAGCGCCTGCAGCGCGCCGTAGAAGGTGGGCGCTTCGACCATGACCGTGTCGCCAGGCTGCGTGACCGCTTGCAGGCACAGGTTCAGCGCTTCCAGCGCACCATTGGTGACGACGATGTCGCTGGCCGGCACGTTGATGCCGCCGATCAGGTAGCGCAGCGCAATCTGGCGGCGCAGCCCGGGATTGCCTGGCGCCAGGTCTTCCACCGTGTCCAGCGGATCCTGGCGCTTGAGGTGCGCGGCCATCGCCTGGGCTAGGCGCGGCAACGGAAACAGCAGCGGGGAAGGAAAGGCGGAGCCCAGCGGGGTCACGTCGCGGTTGCGCACCGAGCCGAGGATGTCGAAGATGCGCTCGCTGATCGCGAGTTCCGTCGATTCGCCGTCGGGGCTGGAGGCGCCGGGTTCCGGCGGCAGCGAAGCGGCGGGGGCGTTGACGTAATAACCGGAACGCGGTTGCGCCCGGATCAGGCCGCGCGCTTCCAGCAGGTAGTACGCCTGGAATACTGTCGACGGGCTGAGCCCGCGCGCCGCGCATGCGTCCCGCACGGAGGGCAGCTTGTCGCCCGCGCGCAGCACGCCGTCGCGGATCGACTTGGCGATCTCGGCGGCCAGGTTCTCATACAGGCTCAAGGTGTCGCCGGACGCCGCGCGCCTACTTGCTGCTTTGCAGGATCGCCATCGCCTGGCGTTCCATGAACTCGCCCAGCGTGTCGATGCCGCGCAGCTTCAGTATCGTGTTGCGCACGGCAGCCTCTACAAGCACTGCCAAATTGCGGCCGGCGGCCACTTGCAGCATGACCTTGCGCACCGGCAGGCCCAGCATGTCCTGTGTGATGTCCTGCAGCGGCAGGCGCTCGAACTTGTCCTGCGCGGTGGCGCGCACCAGATGCACGATGAGCTTGAGGCGCATCTTGCGGCGCACGGAGGTCTCGCCGAAGATGGTGCGGATGTCGAGCAGGCCCAGGCCGCGCACTTCCAGCAGGTTCTGCAGCAGTTGCGGACAGTGGCCTTCGATCATGTTGGGCGCGGTGCGCGAGAACTCCACCGCATCGTCGGCCACCAGGCCGTGTCCGCGTGAGATCAGCTCCAGCGCCAGTTCGCTCTTGCCCAGGCCGGATTCGCCGGTGATCAGCACGCCCAGTCCCAGCACGTCCAGGAACACGCCGTGTACGGTGGTGGTGGGCGCCAGCTTCTTGCCCAGGTAGATGCGCAGCAGGTCGATCAGCTGTGCGGCCGCCACCGGCGTGGAAAGCAGCGGCACCTGATGCTGGTCGCACTGGTCGATGAGGTCTTGCGGCGGGGTCAGGCCGTCGGCCAGCAAGATGGCGGGCACGCCGCCGATCAGCAGCTCGTCCATGTGGTGCATGCGGCGGCGCAGATCGAAGCGGGTGTAGTACGCCAGCTCTTCCTGCCCGAACACCTGGATGCGGGACGGGTGGATCAGGTTCAAGTGGCCGACGAGGTCCGCGGCCGACATGCCGTCGTCGGGTATCGCGCGGTCCGCGGCCCCTTGGCCGGAAATCCAGTTAAAGGGGATTTTGTCGGCGTTGTCGTCGACGAGTTCCTGCACCGTGAGCATGGCAGCGTTTCCGCGAGGAGTTCAGAGTTGGCCGGTCGTCAGCATCTTGTGGACGACAGCCGGATCGGGCTCTGTGGCCAGGGCTTCGCGCAAGGCCTTGTTCGACATGAGCTGCGCCAGTTCGGCCAGGATGTCCAAGTGCTGTTGCGTGGCCGTTTCCGGCACCAGCAAACAGAGCAGCATCGAGACAGGCTGCCCGTCCGGCGCATCGAAAGTGATGGGCTGGGCCAGGCGGATGAAGGCCGCCAGGGCCTGCTCCAGGCCCTTCACCCGGCCATGCGGAACCGCCACGCCCTGACCGAGCGCGGTGGAGCCCAGGCGTTCCCGGGCGAACAGGCTGTCGAACACGAGCGCGCGCGCCAGGCCATGGTTGTTTTCAAAGAGAAGGCCGGCCTGTTCGAACGCACGTTTCTTGCTCGTTGCGAGCATATCGAGCACGACGTTGCCGGCGGGTAGGATGCGCGACAAATGATTCATCGGATCATTATATGGTTATATGATGCACTGCAATAATCGGCCTCTGCGACGCCGTGCCCGGCACGGTCGCATCATGGGGCGGCAAGAGCGACAGCATAGACCGATAGCGGCGGATTGTGGGCATTCTTGCGCCTGGCGGCAGGGCTGCGCCATGGGAAACGTCGGAAATCGGGGGAAAACGGAATCGCCGGCGGAACCGGGAATGGGGGACAAAGACGGGGGAGGCTACGGGAGGGCAGTTTGCCGATGCCCCGGCTGGACGTTACGTCTAGCGGGACACCGGGACTTAGGCAGGATTTCTAAAATCGCTGTTTAGCTAGTCTCGCAGTGCGAGTGGTCATGAAGCGCGTTACTGCTGGGGTGGCGTGAGATTCGCCGCTTGCCGCTTCACGGACTCCGCCGTGTGACTTCGTACCTTGTCCTTGTGCTTGATGACCTGACGGTCGACTTTGTCAGCAAGAAGGTCTATGGCTGCATAGAGGTTTTCATCGGTTGCTTCACAATGAATGTCCTTACCGCTTAGACGCATGGTGATTTCGGCTCTATGCCGCAGGGGCTCTACCGAGAGCATGACCTGGGTATCGATGACGTGATCGAAATGCCGCAGCACTCGCGCCAGTTTGTTCATGACATATTCCCGGATGGCCGGGGTGACGTCGAGGTGACGACCGCAGATGCTCAGGTTCATAGTGTGCTCTCCTTCTAAAAGAGGAAAAAAGGGTGCGCGAAAAGCGCGGTTGATTCGTTAGGCGTTCTCCTTGATTGAGCGGGTTCGTTTAGTACTAGTGTATAGACTCGGGCCGATAAAACAAGCTGACCTAGCGCAAGTTCATGGCATTTTTATGGCTGAGCCCCCAGGGAGCATGCGCCGTGGCGCAGGCGGTGCCTAGGGGTCTTCCCCAGGGCCGCATTACATGCGGAAATGCTCTCCCAGATAGACCCGGCGCACGGCCGGGTCGCCCACGATTTCATCAGGGTGACCGTCGGTCAGAACCTTGCCTTCGCTGATGATGTAGGCGCGGTCGCAGATGCCCAGGGTTTCGCGCACGTTGTGGTCGGTGATCAACACGCCGATGCCGCGCCCCTTCAGGAACCGAACGATGCGCTGGATCTCGATGACGGCGATGGGGTCCACGCCGGCAAAGGGCTCGTCCAGCAGGATGAAGCGCGGGCTGGTGGCCAGCGCGCGCGCGATTTCCACGCGACGGCGTTCGCCGCCCGACAGGGAAATGGCGGCGTTGCTGCGGATGTGGCCGATCTGCAGCTCTTCCAGCAGCGATTCCATCTGCTCGTTGATCCTGGGCGTGGACAATGGACGTCCATCCGGCCCTGTTTGCAGTTCCAGCACGGCACGGATGTTCTGTTCCACCGTCAGGCGGCGGAACACGGAAGCGTCCTGGGGCAGGTACGACAGGCCCATGTGTGCGCGTTTGTGGATCGGCATCGCGGTGATGACGGAGCCGTCGATTTCGATGCGGCCCGCGTCCGCGGGGACCAGGCCCACGATCATGTAGAAGCTGGTGGTCTTGCCGGCGCCGTTGGGGCCCAGCAGGCCGACCACTTCGCCGCTGACCACGGACAGGGATACGTCCTGCACCACGGTCCGGCCGTTATAGGTTTTGCGCAAACCGGTTGCGCGCAGGCTGCCCTGCTTGACGCCCGAGGGGGCGGAGGTTACCGGAGTCGGCACTGAAGGTTGGTTCATCGTGGCTGCGAGTGGTGTTGCATGGGAGGCGTTCAACGCCCCTTCTTGGCGGCCTGCTGCTTGCGGCATTCGGCGATGGCGGCATCCGACTTGGCGCGCGGTTCAGCCACCGAACGGACCCGGCCGCCGGCTGCGGCGGAGTTGGGGCCGCCCTGGGCTTCGTAGGTGCCGGTCTTCTCGTTGTAGCGTACCCGTTCGCCGCGAATCGTGTCGAACGGTTTTCCACAGACATAGCGAGTCACGACCGCCTGGCCGATCAGGTCGAAGGTGTTCTTGGTGCCGTCGTACTCGGCGCGCAGGCCGGTGCCTTCGATGAGTTCGAAGGTGTCCGGGCGTTCCTGGCGGATGGTGACGATCTTGCCCTTGTTGGCAGTGGCCGTGCCGAACTGGTTGCCTTGCGCGTCTTCGTTCATTTCCAGCACGTCGGACGTCAGGGTCATGAGGCCGCGCGTCATGTTGACGTTGCCCGTGAAGACGCTCTTCTTCTTCACATCGTCGTAATGCAGGGTATCCGACAGGATCAGCGTGCTGGGTTCCTCAGCCGGCGTCGCTGCCTTGGGCGTCGGATCCGCGGCATGGGCCGGGGCCAGCGCTGAAGCCGTCAGCAGGATGGCGCCGAGCAAGCGGGTCGTCGGGGCAAGGAGAATCCGGAGGTCGGTCATGGTTTTTTCTGGTCAGTGTTGTTGGCGGGAATTTCGGTCCGGCGTTGCTGCTTGCCTTCGGAACCGGCAATTTCCACATCGGTCGATGCCGAAACCTGCAGTTGGCGCGTCTTGTTGTTGTAGTGCATACCCGTACCGTTCATGCGCGAACGGCCCTTGATGACTTCCGCCGGCAGGTCGGTGTAGACCACGTCGTCGTCGGGCAGGATGATCAGCTGCTGGCTGCGCACGTCCAGCAGATCATTGTTGGCGTCCGGCTGGCGGCGCACGTGGGCGTCGCCGTTCATGACGATGCGCTTGCCGCCTTGCTCCATCACCGCGGTCTTCGAGATGGCCACGGTGACGGGGTTGGCTTCGCGCTGGCCCACCGCGCGCGGCGAGGTCACGTGGTAGGAGTCGTCATCGGGGAAATGTTCCGCATATTCGCCTTCCAGCCGGTTGATGGGGCGGCCGTTGGGGTCGGTGCGCAACATGACGAAGTCGCGCGACCAGGCGTCCATTTCGTGGGTGATGCGGCGCGGCGGGTCCGTCTGGATGGCTCGCTGCGCGTAATCCGCCGCCCACCACGAGCCGGCGACCAGCACCAGCAGCAGGAACAGCGCGATCAGGGAGGGAAAACGTTCTTTCATCGGGTCTGCCGCAAGGGCGTATGGGTTGTCCTGGCAATCATTGGATGGCGCCGGGGCCGAGCAGGCCAGGCGCCGCCAGGAATGCGCCGAGGCGTCCCTGGGCCGCCAGCAGCAGGTCGCAGCATTCGCGCACGGCGCCGTTGCCGCCGGTATGCGTGGATACCCAGTGGGCGGCCTGGCTGACATAACCCGGCGCGTTCGGCACGCTGGCGGCAAAGCCGGCGCGCTGCAGGGCCGGCAGGTCGATAACGTCATCGCCCATGTAGCCGGTCTGGTTCAGTTGGACACTGGAGCGTTGCGCAAGTTCGGCCAGGGCGCCGCCCTTGTCCCGGACGCCCTGGATGACCTCGGCGATGCCCAGTTCGGCGGCGCGGCGCGCCACGATGGGGCCGGAGCGTCCGGTCATCAGGGCGACCTTCAGGCCGCCTTCCATCAGCAGGCGCAGTCCGTGGCCGTCCAGCGCGTTGAAGCGCTTTTGCAGCTCGCCGTTTTCGCCGTAATAGAGGCTGCCGTCGGTCAGCACGCCATCCACGTCGAACACCATCAGACGCACGGCGGCGGCGCGTTCGCGCACGCCTGCGGGGATGCGGGCCAGGACCAGCGCTTCGGCCGGATGCGTTACGGGAACAGAAAGAGTCATAGTCATACCACTTTGGCGGCCATCAGGTCATGCATGTGCAGGGCGCCGAGCAGAACGCCGTCGCTGTCCAGCACGAGCATGTGGTTGAGCCGTTGTTTGTCCATTTGCTGGGCCGCTTCTACGGCCAGCGCGTCGGGAGTGATGCTGCGCGGCGAGCGGGTCATGCCGGCGTCGACGGCCAGGCTGCGGATATCGCCGTGGCGCGCAATCAGGCGGCGCAGGTCGCCGTCGGTAAAGATGCCCAGGGGGTGGTGCTGCGCGTCGGTCACGACGGTCATGCCCATGCCCTTGGCGGACATGACCTCGAGCGCCTGCGAGACCGGGGTGCCGGCCTGGACGATGGGCAGGGCGTCGCCTTGGCGCATGACGTCGCGCACGTGGGTCAGCAGGCGGCGGCCAAGGGCGCCGCCCGGGTGCGAGCGGGCAAAATCCTGCGGGCCGAAGCCGCGCGCTTCCAGGCAGGCGACGGCCAGGGCATCGCCCAAGGCCAGCGCCGCGGTGGTGCTGGCCGTGGGCGCCAGATTCAGGGGGCAGGCTTCCTGGGCCACGCTGGCGTCCAGGTGGACATCGGCCAGCCTGGCCAGTTCGGACTGCGGATTGCCGGTAATGGCGACGAGCTTGGCGCCCATGCGGCGGGCGACCGGAAGTATCGTCAGCAATTCCTGGCCGGAGCCCGAATAGGAAATCGCGATGAGCACATCTTCCTGGGTGATCATGCCCAGGTCGCCGTGGACGGCCTCGGCGGCGTGCACGAAAAAGGCCGGCGTGCCGGTCGAGGCCAGGGTCGCCGCGATCTTGCGGGCGACGTGGCCAGTCTTGCCGATGCCGCTGACGACCACCCGGCCGCGGCAGGCCAGCAGCATCGCGACGGTCTGCGTGAAGCTGTCGTCCAGCCGGGCCGACAGGTCCATCAGGCCCTGGCATTCAATCTGCAGCGTTCTGCGCGCAGATGCCAGCGCGGTCTCGGACGATGTTGTGGGATGGTCAGTCATACGTGGATTTTAATATCAGTATGCGGGTTTGCCCCCGGAAAGGGCGTATGGCATGCTGGCGGGTCATTTCAACGGCTTTCCAACTTTTTTCCAGGCTCGCCCCATGTCCAGCATTTCCAGCCCCGTTCTTGGCACGCCCCTGTCCCCCCTGGCCACCCGCGTCATGCTGCTCGGGTCCGGCGAATTGGGCAAAGAGGTCATCATTGCCCTGCAGCGGCTGGGCGTGGAAGTCATTGCCGTGGATCGGTATGCCGACGCTCCGGGCCACCAGGTGGCGCACCGGGCGCATGTGGTCTCGATGACGGACCCGCAGGCCCTGCGTAAGGTCATCGAACAGGAACGGCCCCACGTTATTGTCCCCGAAATCGAAGCCATTGCCACCAATTTGCTGGTGGAACTGGAGGCGGCGGGCGTGGCCAGGGTCACCCCGACCGCGCGCGCGGCCCAATTGACCATGAACCGCGAGGGCATCCGCCGCCTGGCGGCCGAGACCCTGGGGCTGCCGACCTCGCCCTACCGCTTCGTCGATACGGAGGCCGAACTGCGCGCCGCCATCGACGGCGGCATCGGCTACCCCTGCGTCATCAAGCCGGTCATGTCCTCCTCGGGCAAGGGCCAGTCCGTGATCAAGAGCGTCGACGACGTCGAATCCGCCTGGCGCTACGCCCAGGAGGGCGGCCGGGTGGGCGGCGGGCGCGCCATCGTCGAAGGCTTCATCCGCTTCGACTATGAAATCACCCTGCTGACCGTGCGCGCCCGCGGCGCCAACGGCCAAGTCGAAACCCGCTACTGCGAACCCATCGGCCACAAGCAGGTTGACGGCGACTACGTGGAAAGCTGGCAACCGCACCCGATGTCTCCCGCCGCGCTGGAGCGCTCCCGGGAAATCGCGCTGGCGGTCACGTCCAACCTGGGCGGCCTGGGCATTTTCGGCGTGGAATTGTTCGTGGCCGGCGACCAGGTCTGGTTCTCGGAAGTCAGCCCGCGCCCGCACGACACCGGCATGGTCACCATGATCACGCAGGTCCAGAACGAATTCGAACTGCACGCTCGGGCGCTCTTGGGGCTGCCTGTGGACACCAGCCTGCGCCAGCCTGGCGCCAGCAGCGTCATCTATGGCGGCGTCGAGGCCGCCGCGGTCTCGTTCCACAACGTGGCCGAAGCGCTGGCCGAGCCCGGTACCGATATCCGCCTCTTCGGCAAGCCCGAATCCTTCGTCAAGCGCCGCATGGGCGTGGGCCTGGCCGTGGCCGGGGACGTGGCGGCGGCTCGGGCCAAGGCCAAGCGGGTGTCGGCGGCGGTGTCCGTCAAGGCCGGCTGACCGCTCTTTTTCCCCTTTTCAAGCGGCCACCAGCCCACGCGCTGGTGGCCGCTTTCGTTTGGGCGCGGCAATCCGGGAGCTTGGCTGCCGCCGCTGCGATGCGAAGTCTTGCGCCCATGCCCCTGCGCCCTGTGTGGTTTGCGCTTTCGCATGGTTTGTTCGATAATTTCAGAAAGTTCTGAAAACGGTGTAACTGTTTTTATCTTCCAGGGCCACGGTCCTGACTCTGCCGGTGTAGCTCGATCCATGGCTCTGTCCCCACAAAACGAACGTTTCGTCCTGCATTTCGGTGAAATGGGCAGCCGGTGGGGCGTGAACCGCACGGTCGGCCAGATCTACGCCCTGTTGTTCCTGTCGCCCCAGCCGTTGAATGCCGACGACATCGCCGAGGCGCTCGGCTTTTCGCGCTCCAACGTCAGCCTGGGCCTGAAGGAGCTGCAGTCCTGGCGCTTGGTCAAGCTCATCCATCAGGTCGGTGACCGCCGCGACTATTTCGAAACTCCCAAGGACGTCTGGGAGATCTTCCGCATCCTGATGGAAGAAAAGCGCAAGCGCGAAGTCGATCCCACGCTCACCCTGCTGCGGGACACCTTGCTGGAACGCCCTGCGGGTCCCGATGAGGCCTACGCGCAACAACGCATGAACGAAATGCTGGAGCTCATCGAACTGTCCACCGGATGGTTCGATGAGGTTCAACGTCTGCCGCCAGAAACCCTGCAGAACCTGATGAAGCTCGGTTCGAAAGTGCAGAAGGTGCTGGGTTTCGCCGGCAAATTGCGGGGCAAGGGCTGACCGTGATCCGCCCCGATTTTTCAGGAAACCTCTATGAAGTTGTATGCAACGCTCGTAACATGGCGCGAGAGACGGCCTGGGAACCATGCCGGTTGCCGCGGCACCTCAACTGCTTGGGAGCGACCCAATGATTGATCTCGACGTCGTAAATCTGTCGCGATTCCAGTTTGCCGCGACCGCGCTTTACCACTTCCTCTTCGTCCCCCTCACGCTCGGCCTGTCGTTCATCCTGGCCATCATGGAAAGCGTGTACGTCATGACCGGCCGCCCCATCTGGAAGCGGATGACCATGTTCTGGGGCACGCTCTTCGGCATCAACTTCGCATTGGGCGTCGCCACGGGCGTCGTGATGGAATTCCAGTTCGGCATGAACTGGTCCTACTACAGCCATTACGTGGGCGACATCTTCGGCGCGCCGCTGGCGCTCGAAGGGCTGATGGCCTTCTTCCTGGAAGCCACCTTCGTCGGCCTGTTCTTCTTCGGCTGGAACCGCATGTCCAAGGTCAGCCACCTGGTGGTGACCTGGCTGGTGGCATTCGGCACCAACTTCTCGGCGCTGTGGATCCTGATCGCCAACGGCTGGATGCAGAATCCGGTGGGCTCGATCTTCAACCCCGACACCATGCGCATGGAGATGACCGACTTCGCCGCGGTGATCTTCAACCCGGTGGCGCAGGCCAAATTCGTGCACACGGTCAGCGCAGGTTATGTCGCCGGCGCCATGTTCGTCATGTCGATCAGCGCCTGGTACCTGCTGAAGGGCCGCCATATCGACTTGGCCAAGCGCTCGATGGCGGTCGCCGCCAGCTTCGGCCTGGCCTCGGCGCTGTCGGTCGTGGTGCTGGGGGACGAAAGCGGCTACCTCACCACCGAACACCAGAAGATGAAGATCGCGGCCATCGAGTCCATGTGGCACACCGAGCCGGCCCCCGCGTCCTTCAACCTGATCGCCATTCCCAACCAGGCCGAGCGCAAGAATGACTTCGCGATCGAGATCCCCTACGTCATGGGCATCATCGGCACGCGTTCGCTCACCACGCCGCTGCTGGGCATCGACGATCTGATCCGGCGCGCCGAAAACCGCATCCGCGACGGCATGGTGGCCTATGAGGCGCTGCAGAAGATCCGCGCCAATCCCAAGGACGTGGAGGCGCGCATGGTCTTCGACAAGACCTGGCCCGACCTGGGCTATGCGCTGCTGGTCAAGCGCTACCAGCCTGACATGAGCAAGGTCACCGAAGACGACATCAAGAAGGCCGCAGTCGATACCGTGCCCAACGTCGCGCCGCTGTTCTGGGCGTTCCGCATCATGGTGGCGGTGGGCATGTACCTGATCCTGTTCTTCGGCGTGGCGTTCTGGCTGGCCTCGCGCGGGCGGCTGGACAGCCGGCGCGGCCTGCTCAAGGTGGCGCTGTGGAGTTTGCCGCTGCCCTGGGTGGCCATTGAAAGCGGCTGGTTCGTGGCCGAATATGGCCGCCAGCCCTGGGTGATCGAAGGCGTGCTGCCGACTTACTACGCGGCTTCGGGCCTGACCATCGTCGACCTGGCCATCAGCCTGACGATATTCCTGGTGCTGTACACGGTGCTGCTGATCATCGGCGTGAAGGTGATGCTGCACGCCGTGAAGGCGGGACCGAAATCCGATGGGCCGGCGCCCGGCACTGCCGCCGCCGATCCTGTGCGCGCCGCCGTGCGGGCCTGAGGGAGAGACAGCGATGGATACTCTTATTCCTTTCGACTACGGCACGCTGCGCGTGGTCTGGTGGGTGCTGCTGGGCGCCCTGCTCATCGGCTTTGCCGTCATGGATGGCTTCGACCTGGGCGTGGCCGCGCTGCTGCCCGTGGTCGCCAAGACCGACATCGAGCGCCGGGTGGTGATCAACGTGGTGGGGCCGGTCTGGGAAGGCAACCAGGTCTGGCTCATCACGGCGGGCGGCGCCATTTTCGCCGCCTGGCCCTTGTTGTACGCGGCCTCGTTCTCCGGCTTCTACCTGGCGATGATGCTGGCGCTGATCGCGCTGATCCTGCGGCCTGTCGGTTTCAAGTACCGCAGCAAGATGGAAGGCACGAGCTGGCGCAACCGCTGGGACGGCGTGCTCTGTTTCTCCGGCGTAGTGGCTTCGCTGGTGTTCGGCGTGGCCATGGGCAACATCATCCTGGGCGTGCCGTTCACCTTCGATCCCGTGACCCTGCGTCCGATCTATGAAGGGCATTTCTACCAGCTATTCATGCCGTTCGCGCTCTTGGCTGGCGTGCTTAGCGTGGTGATGCTGGCCATGCATGGCGCCGTGCTGCTGGCCTGGCGCACGGAAGACCCGATCTCGTCGCGGGCCCGCAACTGGGGCAGGCTGTGCGCCTTGCTGACCGCGGCGCTGTTCGCGGCGGGCGGCTTCTGGGTGGCGGGCGGCATTCCCGGCCATGTCATCACCAGTGCGGTGGACATGGCTGGTCCGTCGGATCCGATGCTCAAGACCGTGACGGTGCAGAACGGCGCCTGGATGGCCAATTACGCGAAATGGCCGCTGATGTGGATCGCGCCCGCGCTGGGGGTGGGCGGCGCCTTGCTGGTGGCGCTGCTGCTGACCGTGCGCGCCAATGTGCTGTCGTTCCTGGCATCCGCGATCTCGATCGCCGGCGTGATTCTGACGGTGGGCTTTTCGCTGTTCCCGTTCATCATGCCTTCGTCGACGAAGCCGCAGGCCGGCCTGACCATCTGGGACGGTTCGTCCAGTCACTTGACGTTGTGGATCATGGTGATCGCGGTCGCCATCTTCCTGCCGCTCATCACGGTCTACACCTCCTGGGTGTACCGCGTCATGCGCGGCAAGGTCACCCACGAATCGGTGGGCGACACGCCCAACTCATACTGAAATAGGAGCCTCCACCATGTGGTATTTCTCGTGGATACTCGGTCTGGGCTTGGCGTGCGCCTTCGCCATCCTCAATGCAATGTGGTTCGAGCTGCGCGAGGGGCATACGCATGACCCGCGCGCCAGCCGCAACGTCGAGTGAGCGGCGGCACTAGCAGCCTCGAGCACGATCCTTCGGCAACCCTGAACAAACCGCCGCGCGCGCAGTCGCGGTGGTTGATGGCGCTTGCCAAGGCGGCCAGGCTGCCGCTGATGCTGGCGGGCGCCGCGCCCCTGGTGAGCGGCGCCTTGCTGGTCGTGCAGGCCTGGTTGCTGGCCAGCGTGCTCGACGCGGCCATCGTCAGGCAGGCGCCCCGGCAGGAGCTGCTGGGCGACATCCTGAGCATTGCCGGACTGATGCTGCTGCGGGCCTGCATCACCTGGGCCGGCGAGCGCGCGGGTGCGGATGCCGCCGAGCGCATCAAGCGCCACGTGCGCCAAGCGCTATTCAAGCGTCTTGTGCAGAAGGGACCGTACTGGAGCCGGGGCCAGGCGTCCGGGGAGCTGGCCAGCGCGGTGGTGGACCAGGTCGAGGCCCTGGATGGATTTTTCGCCAAGTACCTGCCCGCCACGGCTGCGGCCGCCATGCTGCCGGTCGCTTTTTCCGTCGTGCTGTTGCCGATGGACGTGATCGCCGGGCTGGTGCTGCTGATCACTGCGCCGCTGATTCCGCTGTTCATGGCGCTGGTGGGCTGGGGCGCCCAGGGCGCCAGCCGCAGGCACCTGCGCGCCTTCGCCCGCTTGTCGGGCTTTTTCGCCGACCGGCTGCGCGGCCTGTCCACTCTGAAGCTATACGGCCGCGCCGAGGCCGAAGCCGCTTCCGTCGTGGCGGCCAGCGACGCGCTGCGCCAGCGCACGATGTCGGTGCTGCGCATTGCCTTTCTTTCGTCGGCGGTGCTGGAGTTCTTCGCGGCGCTGGGCGTGGCGGGGGTGGCGGTCTATATCGGATTGACCTATCTGGGATTCCTGGACTTGCGCTGGTCGCCGCTGACCTTGCAGGCGGGATTGTTCTGTCTGCTGATGGCGCCGGAGGTTTACGCGCCGCTGCGCCAGTTCGCGGCGCACTATCACGACCGCGCGGCCGCGCTGGCGGCGGTCACGCAGATCTCCGTGCTGTTCGATGGCTTGCCGCAAGAGGGAGATACCTCGTCCGCAGTTGCCTCGGACGATGGCGCGTCAGGCCCTGGCGCTTCAGGACGTGACGGGGCTGCCCGCGGGCCTGTTCCCGAGCGCGGTGGCGCAGGGGCTGCCCTTGCGATCGCGGGTTTGAGCCTGGATGCGCCAGGTCGCAGCCGGATGGTGCTGTCGGACGCCGTACTGACGCTGGCGCCAGGCGAGCATGCCGCGCTGATGGGACCCAGCGGCATCGGCAAATCCACGCTGGTCGAGGCGATTGCGCGCCTGCGTCCGTTCCAGGGGGACATCCGCATCGACGGCGTGCCTCTGCCCGAATGGGACGAGGCGGCGCTGCGCCAGCGCGTGGCGCTGATCGGACAAAAGCCACAACTGCTGACCGGCTCCATCGCCGACAACATCCGCCTGGGCCGCCCCGACGCTACCGACGCAGAGGTGCAGGCCGCCGCGCGCCGCGCCTGTGTGCTGGAGTTCAGCGAGGCCTTGCCGCAAGGGTTGGCGACGCCATTGGGCGGCCGTGGGCATGGCCTGTCCGGCGGGCAGGCGCAGCGCGTCGCGCTGGCGCGCCTGTTCCTGCGCGATCCAGGGCTGATCCTGCTGGATGAACCCACGGCGCATCTGGACGAGGCCACGCAGGCGCGCGTGCTGGACGAGATCCTGGAATTCGCCGCCGGCCGCACCTTGCTGCTGGCGACGCATGCGCCCACGGTGGCGGCCCGGCTGGGCCGGACCTTGCGTGTGGCGGGCGGAAAAGTGGAAGACGCATGAAGAACCTGTTGTTGCTCCTGCCGCTGTATGCGCGCCGTAAAAGCGGGCTTTTGCTCGCATTATTCTGCGCACTGGCCACCGTGGCTGCGGGCGTGGGCCTCTTGGGCGTGTCGGGCTGGTTCCTGACCGGCGCGGCGCTGGCGGGGGCGGGTGGCGCATTCAATCTGTTTGCGCCGTCGGCGCTGGTGCGCGGGCTGTCGTTCCTGCGCATCGTGGCGCGCTACGCTGACCGGGTGGTTGGCCATTCCGCCACGCTGCGCCTGCTGGCAGACCTGCGCGAGAAAGTGTTCTCGGCGCTGATCCGGCTCACCCCGAGGCAGTTGGCGCGTTACCGCGACGGCGACCTGGTGGCGCGCATGACGGGCGATGTCGACGCGCTCGATACGGTCTTCCTTTTCGTGCTGGCGCCCCTGACCACCGCCGTCCTGGCGGGGGCGGTGCTGACGGCGGTGCTGGGGCTTTGGGTGCCCGCCGCAGCGTTGGCCCTGGCGTTGGCCTTGCTGGTTGCCTGCGTGCTGGTGCCCTTGTGGCTGTTGCGCGCGGCGCGCAAGCCGGGCGTGGCGGCTCAGGAAAGCGCGGCGGGATTGCGCGCCGCGACGCTGGACGCAGTGGACGGCCATGCGGACATGGTGGCCCTGCATGCGCAGGCGCAGACGGCTGCGCATTTCGAGCGCCTGTGCGAGGCCAACGCGTTGGCGCGCCGCAGCCAGGCGCGGGTGGCCGCAAGGGGACAGTTCTTCTTGCAGGCCGCCGCTGGCGCTTCGGTGCTGGCCTTGCTCTGGTTTGGCCTGGATACGCTGGAAGCGGGGCGGATAGAAGGTCCCGTGCTCGCCGGATTGTTGCTGGCGGTCATAGGAGTCTTCGAAGTGGCCGGTCCCATCATGCGCGGGGCGTCGCGCATGGGCTCGGCCATCTCGGCGGCGGCGCGCATCCGCGAAGTCACGCAATGCGAGCCGGACATGCAGGATCCGTCCGCGCCTCGCGCCTTGCCCGACAGCGGCGCCCTGGAGCTGGATGGCGTGCGCTTTGCCTATCCGGCCCGAGGGGCTGACGCCAGCCCGCTGGTGCTGGACGGCGTCAGCCTGCGTGTCGCGCCCGGTGAGCGGATCGCCATCGTGGGGCCGAGCGGCGCGGGCAAGTCGACCTTGTTGCACCTGTTCTTGCGCCTGGAAGATCCGCAGGCGGGACAGGTGCGTTTCGGCGGCTGCGATGCGCGCGCCTGTGCGCAAGCCGATTGGCACCGGCGCATCGCGTTGCTGTCGCAGGACGCTCCAGTATTCCTGGGGACCTTGCGCACCAACCTGCTCATCGGCGATCCCGACGCGGATGACGCCGCCTTGTGGCGCGCGCTGGATGCTGCGCGGCTGGGCGATTTCGTGCGCAGCCTGCCCGATGGCTTGGATACCTGGGCGGGCGAGACAGGTTCGCTGCTGTCGGCCGGGCAGGCGCGCCGCCTGTGCCTGGCGCGGGCGCTGCTGTCACCCGCCGCGGTTATCGTGCTGGACGAACCGACCGCAGGGCTGGATGGCGAGGCAGAAACGGCATTCTTCAGCGACCTGGCAGGCGCCGTGGGCGGGCGTGCCGTGGTGCTTGCCACCCACGCGGCCTTGCCGCCCGGGGCGGTCGATCGCCGCTATGTCTTGCAAGGCGGCCGGCTACAGGAATGTGAATTGTCATCGGGGACGGCAATCCTGGCTTAAGCGCGGTTGCGAGGTTATAGTTCGCCTTGCTTCAATTCTTCAGGGCCGTCTTCCATGCAGACCGACAACGCCGAGTACATCCGGCGCACCATCCGCAGCGTTCCAGACTGGCCCCAACCCGGCGTCATATTTCGCGACATCACGCCCGTGCTGCAGGATCCGCGCGCGTTCCGGGTGCTTATCGATCTCTTCGTCTACCGCTACATGCGCCAGCGCCTGGATCTGGTGGCCGGCGTGGACGCGCGCGGCTTCATCGTGGGCAGCGTGCTGGCTTACGAGCTCAACCTGGGTTTCGTGCCGGTGCGCAAGAAGGGCAAGCTGCCATTCCGCACCGTGGCCGAGGAATACTCGCTGGAGTACGGTAACGCCTCAGTCGAAATGCACACGGATTCCGTGCGCACCGGCCAGCGCGTCCTGCTGGTGGACGACCTGATCGCCACGGGCGGCACCATGCTGGCCGCCATCAAGCTGCTGCAGCGCCTGGGCGCCAATGTGGTCGAGGCGGCAGCCATCATCGACCTGCCCGATCTGGGCGGCTCCGCGAAGGTCGCCGCCACCGGCACGCCGCTCTATACCGTCTGTCAATACGGCACTGACGCCACCGCGTAGGATTTACGCGTCCGAAAGGCGCGGCTGGATGAAGTCCAGGAACGCCTTGGTCTTGGCCGGCAGCATGCGCGAAGGCAGCAGGGCAAAGAGCGGCAGGGGAGTCAGGCTCCACTCCGGCAGCACCCGCACCAGGCCCGCCTGCTTGATGGCGCGTTCCATCGCGTCGAAGACCAGCAGCGGCGTGATGCCCAGGCCTTGTCCAGCCAGCCGCCCGAGCATGCCGACGTTGTTGGCCGACAGGCGCCCCGACACCTGCACGCGTTCAACCTTGTCGCCCGAATGCAGCATCCAGAAGGATGACTCCTCGCGCATGGTGGGACGCAGGCATTCGTGGTGGCTGAGATCCGCGGGTACGCGGGGCTCGCCGTGGCGAGCCAGATACTCGGGCGAGGCATATAGCTGGTGGGCCATCAGCACGATCTTGCGCGAGATGAGGCTGGAGTCCGGCTGCTGGCCGAAGCGCAGGATCAGGTCGAACGGATTGCTGATGGGGTCGATCGGACGCATGCTCAGATCGAAGTCGCATTCGATGTCCGGATGCTGTTCGCGGAATTCGCTGATGACGGCGGGCAGGAACAGTTGCGCCAGGCTGGTGGGCAACGAGATGCGCAGGCGTCCCTTGGGCTGTACCGCCATGTCCAGCAGTTGGTCGTGCGCGATGCGCGCTTCCTCCACGATATGCCGGCAGCGCTCGAAATAGATGGCGCCGGCCTCGGTCAGGTCGATCTTGCGCGTGCTGCGGTTGAGCAGGCGCATGCCGATGCTGCGCTCCAGTTCACTGACGCGGCGCGAGAGCGTGGATGTCGGAATATTCAAGGCTTCGGCGGCGTGGCTGAAGTTCTTGCGCTTGGCGACTTCGACAAACAGAGCGATGTCGTTAAGCTGGATATCCATGGGACCCTCGAAGTTCAAAATTCCATTTCTGGCAGATTTGTATGATAAATGGAATCATTGTCCCGCCAGTAGAAATGTCTATTTCCCTGCGCTGAACGGTGCATCTACCAGGTCAAGTGCACATCTTCCGTTACCCAGCTTGCTTGCGGCTGAATGCTGGCAAGGCTTGCCGTTGCGCGATCGCGTCTTGTAGTGTGCAGAAAATGCGCAGATTCTGAGGATGGCGACCTCTAATTGTCCCATCTGTGCAAATATGTTCCCCAAAATAAGGGTTTTTACTAACATCCAATCGCCAGATACTTCGTCCCAGCAATCAAATTGTCATATCGCACCTGCCAGCCTGGCAGAAGACGATGTGCAAGGTTTAGGATGGAGTCATCGCAATGAAAGCCCTAGCTACCGCACTCATGGTTACCGCAACGTTGGTGGGTATGTCCGCCGCTCACGCCGATGGCAAGACGCGTGAACAGGTCCAACAGGAACTGCAAGCCGCCAAGGCCGCCGGCCAGGTCACGTTTGGTGAACTGGACTACCCGCCTGCCGCCGTCGAACGCACCAGCCTGTCGCGTGAACAAGTCCAGCAGGAACTGCAAAGCGCCAAGGCCGCCGGCCAGGTAACCTCGGCTGAATTGGACTATCCGCCCAAGGCCGCCGTGTCGCAAACCGCCGGCAAGACCCGCGAACAAGTCCGCCAGGAACTGGCCGATGCCAAGGCCCGCGGCGAGTACACCTTTGGTGAACTGGACTATCCGCCCCGCGGCAAGTAAGCACGTCGGACCGCAAAAAACCCCTCCCGTCGCAGAGGGGTTTTTTTTCGGGGCAAGCCCGGATTGTCAGGAATCCAGCAGGAGATAGTGTCGCGTTTCCGCATCAGAATTGTGCGGGCCAAGCAACAACACTTGTTGGTCTTTCAAGCGCGGCAGGAGAATATCCCTGGCCCGTCCGATATTTTGCGAGCCTTAATTCGCATTTGATATCAACACGTTAGCGCAGGTTTCCAAAGAGAGAAGTTGGTAATAGGCCCGGCATTATCCCAACCATGGAAAGTAGTTCTTCGAAATCCGGGTTACTTCGAATTGGCGCAGGCTGGACACTGGCTTCAGTGCATGCGCCGCTAACTTGTTCGCAGCGGCACGCAGATTCCCGCCCCTGTGTGCGGGGGGTTTGCGGTTTGCCTTTCATCTCGCCATTTTGGGGACTTATATGAAGAAGACGCTATTGGCTGTCGCGCTGCTGGCTGGCTTTGCCAGCGTTGCGCAAGCCGCAGACTCCGTGACGCTGTACGGCTTGATCGACGCCGGTGTTGGCTACGAGAAAGTGAAGTTCGGCGGCAATTCGCAAAGCCGCTTCGGCGGCGTTCAGGGTGTGAGCAGCGGCTCGCGTTTCGGCCTGCGCGGCACTGAAGACTTGGGCGACGGCCTGCGCGCCGTGTTCACCCTGGAAGGCGGTTTCGGCCCCATGAACGGCAAGTCGCTGCAAAACGGCCGCCTGTTCGGCCGCCAAGCTACCGTGGGCCTGGACAGCGATTCCTGGGGCCGCCTGGAATTCGGCCGCCAGACCAACCTGGCTTCCAAGTACTTCGGCTCGATCGATCCGTTCTCGATCAGCTACAACACCGCCAACATGGGTACCACGTTCGGCAGCGCCAACACGATGCGCCTGGACAACATGGTCCTGTACCAAACCCCCAGCATGGGCGGCTTCAAGGCGGGCATCGGCTACTCGTTCAGCGCCGATGACACGGTCAGCGACACCTCGCAGACTGGTTTCGCAACCGGCAACAACAACCGCGTGCTGACCGCCGGCGTGCAGTACGTCAACGGCCCCCTGAACCTGGCCGCGTCGTACGACCGCTTCAACCCTTCCAACAATCAAACCGGCGGCAAGTCCGAGGGCCGCATCCAGGAATACATCCTGGGCGGTTCGTATGACTTCGAAGTCGTGAAGGTGGCGGCTGCGTTTGGCCAGACGCGCGATGGCTGGTTCGTGGGTCAGAACATGGGCACCACGCCCGACGGCATGCAGAACCTTGGCACGTTCAAGCTGGCCGACGGCTTCCGCGCCAATTCGTACATGATCGGCGCCACCGTGCCGCTGGGCCGCCACGCGGTCTTCGGTTCGTGGCAGCGCGCTACCGCCAGCAACGACAAGCTGACGGGCGACGACGCGACGTTCAACGTCTACAGCCTGGGCTACACCTACGACTTCACCAAGCGCACCAACCTGTACGCGTACGCCTCCTATGGCGACAACTACGCATTCCAGCGCGATGCGACCGACACGGCTGTCGCCGTCGGCGTGCGTCACCGTTTCTAAGCGATAGGACGTCCGGCAGACCTTGCTGAATGCGCGGCTCATCTCCGTGGGCCGCCGAGTGACAGCGAACCCCCGCGACTGGTTGCCGCCGGACGTATCTAAAGCAGGGAAGGGAAGGGCCTCCGCAAGGAGGCCCTCTCGTTTTTGGGGCGGCGCAGCGGCGGCGCGCTACAGGAACAGCTTGTAGGCCGGATTGTCGGTTTCGTTCCAGTGCGGATAGCCCAGTTCCGCCACGAAGCTGCGGAACTGCTTCTTGTCCGCGGGCGGCACCTGGATGCCGATCAGGATGCGGCCGTAGTCCGCGCCCTGGTTGCGGTAGTGGAACAGGCTGATGTTCCAGTCCGGATTCATGGCGTTCAGGAAACGCATCAGCGCGCCAGGGCGTTCCGGGAATTCGAAGCGGTACAGCAGTTCGTTGCGCGCCAGCGCCGAGCGCCCGCCCACCATATGGCGCAGGTGGGTCTTGGCCATTTCGTCGTGGGTCAGGTCCAGCGTGTCAAAGCCATGGCGGCGGAAGTTCGCGGCGATCTTGTCGGGCTCGGATGCCGACGACACCTGGATGCCGACGAAGACATGTGCGCGGTCCGCGTCGGAGATGCGGTAGTTGAATTCGGTGACGCTGCGTTCGCCCACCAATTCACAGAAGCGGCGGAAGCTGCCGCGCTGTTCGGGCAAGGTGACGGCGAACACGGCTTCGCGCATTTCACCGACCTCCGCGCGTTCGGCCACGAAGCGCAGGCGGTCGAAATTCATGTTGGCGCCGCAGGCGATCGCCACCAGCGTCTTGCCCTTCAGATTGTGTTCGGCCGCATACTGCTTGGCGCCCGCAACCGCCATCGCGCCAGCCGGCTCAAGCACGCTGCGCGTGTCCTGGAACACGTCCTTGATGGCCGCGCAGATCGCGTCGGTGTTGACCACCACGAAGTCGTCCACATACTGGCGCGTGAGCTTGAAGGTTTCCGCGCCCACCATCTTGACCGCCGTGCCGTCGGAGAACAGGCCGACGTCGGTGAGCTGCACGCGGCGGCCCGCGCGCACGCTGCGCAGCATGGCGTCGGAGTCTTCGGTCTGCACGCCGATGACCTTGATTTCCGGGCGCAGCTGCTTGATGTAGGTAGCCACGCCCGCGATCAGGCCGCCGCCGCCGATGGCGACGAAGATGGCGTCGATCGGGCCGGGGTGCTGGCGCAGGATCTCCATGCCCACCGTGCCTTGGCCGGCGATGACGTCGGGGTCGTCGAAGGGGTGGACGAAGGTCAGCTTTTCCTTCTTTTCCAGGATCTGCGCATGCGCGTAGGCGTCGGAAAAGCTTTCGCCCGCCAGCACCACTTCACCGCCCAGGCGGCGCACCGCATCGATCTTGACCTGCGGGCTGGTGGTGGGCATGACGATGACGGCGCGGCAGCCCAACCGGCTGGCCGCCAGCGCGACGCCCTGTGCATGGTTGCCGGCCGAAGCCGCGATGACGCCGCGGTTGCGCGCGGCCGGGCTCAGGTTGGCCATCTTGTTGTAGGCCCCGCGCAGCTTGAAGCTGAACACCGCCTGGGTATCTTCGCGCTTGAGCAGCACCGTGTTCGAGAGCCGCTGCGACAGCAGCGGCGCCGTCTCCAGCGGCGATTCGACCGCGACGTCGTAAACCTTGGAGGTCAGGATGCGTTTCAGATAGTCAGTGGACATGGACTGCTGCGGGCGGCAAGAGTGGGGGGTGGACCAGATTATTGCACCCGCGCGCGGCTACACTCGCCCCACTATGGAAGAAAGTCTGTTATCCGCTGTGCATTGGATGTTGGGGGTGCTGGCGTTGCCCTCGGTCGGCCTGTCCGCGATCTTCACGGTCTCGCTGGTGTCCGCCACCTTGCTGCCGCTGGGTTCGGAACCGGCCGTGTTCGGCTACATCAAGCTGGCGCCGGACATGTTCTGGCCGGCTATCCTGGTGGCGACCTTGGGCAATACCGTTGGCGGCGCCATCAGCTACGCCATGGGCCTGGGCGCTGAACGAGCCGTGCAGCGCTGGAAAGAAAAGCACCCTCATCCGCATCCCGACGCGACCGAAGGCGGACGCATGCGCGGCCGCTGGAACGAGCGGGCCCATGACTGGATCCACCGCATGGGGCCGCCCGCCCTGTTGCTGTCGTGGCTGCCGGCCGTGGGTGATCCATTGTGCGCGGTGGCGGGGTGGCTGCGGCTGTCCTTCTGGCCCTGCGTGTTCTACATGGCCATCGGCAAATTCCTGCGCTATCTGGTCATGACCGCCAGCCTGCTCTGGTTTTTTCCCGGCCAGGTCTAGCGCGGATATCTCATTTAATTAGGGACATAGCATCCCCGCCAATTCCAGGTTTCGAGCGCTTCCCTAGGGGTATTAGGGGCCAGACTCGGCCAATGGCATAAAATAATTTTTTAAGGGCCCCCCTCTCGCAGCCATGAACGCCCCACTCGCCAGCCACATCTTGAACGGGGCGATGCCGCCCGCAGCACCCGCGCGCTTGCGCGAAATCCCGTACAACTACACGTCGTTTTCCGACCGCGAGATTGTCGGCCGGCTGTTGGGCGATGACGCCTGGAGCCTGTTGAGCGACCTGCGCGGCGAGCGCCGCACCGGCCGTTCCGCCCGGATGCTGTACGAAGTGCTGGGCGATATCTGGGTGGTGCGCCGCAATCCCTATCTGCAGGACGACCTGCTCGACAACCCCAAGCGCCGCAAGCAGCTCATCGAAGCCCTGCATCACCGCCTGGGCGAAATCGACCGCCGCCGCGAGCCCGACGTTCCCGCCGAGGCCGGCCATGATCCGCACCGCGACGAGAAGGTCGTCGGCCTGCTGGCGCGGGCGCGTTCGGCCATCGCTGCGTTCGAGGGCGAGTTCGACCAGACCGCCATGATGCGCAAGCAGGCGCAGAAGGTGCTGGGCCGCATCACCGCTCGCGACAACATCAAGTTCGACGGCCTGTCGCGCGTGTCGCACGTGACCGACGCCACCGACTGGCGCGTGGAATACCCCTTCGTGGTGCTGACGCCGGACTCGGAAGACGAGATCGCGGCGCTGGTCACGGCCTGTATCGAACTGGGGCTGACCATCATTCCGCGCGGCGGCGGCACTGGCTATACCGGCGGCGCCATTCCGCTGACCTGGAAGTCGGCGGTGATCAACACCGAGAAATTCGACAAGCTCGGCAAGGTCGAGTCCTGTCTGCTGCCCGGGCTGACCGAGCCCGTGGCGGTGATCCATGCCGGCGCCGGCGTGGTCACCAAGCGCGTGTCCGAGGCCGCGGAGGCGGCCGGCTTCGTGTTCGCCGTCGACCCGACCTCGGCCGAGGCGTCCTGCGTGGGCGGCAACATCGCCATGAACGCGGGCGGCAAGAAGGCCGTGCTGTGGGGTACCGCGCTGGACAACCTGGCCTGGTGGCGCATGGTCGACCCCAACGGCAACTGGCTGGAAGTGGCGCGCCTGGACCACAACATGGGCAAGATCCATGACGTGGAACTGGCCCGCTTCGAGCTCAAGTGGTTCGACGGCCGCGGCAAGCCGGGCGAGCGCCTGCTGAAGACCGAAACGTTGGAAATCCAGGGCCGCGTATTCCGCAAGGAAGGCTTGGGCAAGGACGTCACCGACAAGTTCCTGGCCGGCCTGCCCGGCATCCAGAAGGAAGGCTGCGACGGCCTGATCACGTCGGCGCGCTGGGTGCTGCACCGCATGCCGCGCTACACGCGCACGGTCTGTATGGAGTTCTTCGGCCAGGCGCGCGACGCGATTCCGTCGATCGTCGAGGTCAAGGGCTACCTGGACGGCGAAGGCCGCGCCCGCGGCGCCATCCTGGCGGGGCTTGAGCACCTGGACGAACGCTATCTGCGCGCGGTGGGCTACGCCACCAAGAGCAAGCGCGGCGTGCTGCCCAAGATGGTCCTGATCGGCGACATCGTCGGCGACGACGAAGACGCCGTGGCCGCGGCGTCGAGCGAAGTGGTGCGCCTGGCTAACACGCGCCATGGCGAAGGCTTCGTGGCCGTCAGCCCCGAGGCGCGCAAGAAGTTCTGGCTGGACCGCTCGCGCACCGCCGCCATCGCGCGCCACACCAACGCCTTCAAGATAAACGAAGACGTGGTGATCCCGCTGCCCCGCATGGGCGAATACACGGATCACATCGAACGCATCAACATCGAGCTCTCGACCCGCAACAAGCTTAAGCTGCTGGGCGAGCTGGACGCCTACCTGTGCACGCCGCTGCCCGTCGGCAAAATCGACGACACCGACGTCGAGACCACCCGCGCCGAAATGCTGGCCGAGCGCACGCGCCTGGCGCTGGAACTGCTGGCCGCCGTCAGGCAGCGCTGGCAGTGGCTGCTGGACAACCTCGACCTGCCGCTCATGCAGGCGCTGCCCGAGCTGCATGGCCTGGGCCTGGGCGAATTGCAGCCGGCGCTGTCGGACCGCCTCGCGGCGCAGCCGGGCGCGTGCGTCTTCGACGTGGTGCAGGATCGCACCATCCGCCTGTCCTGGAAGACCGAAGTGCTGGCCGGCCTGCAGCGCACCTTCTCGGGCGCGGCCTACAAGAAGATCGTCGACGAACTGGTCGCCATCCACGGCCGCGTACTCAAGAGCCGCGTCTTCGTGGCGCTGCACATGCACGCCGGCGACGGCAACGTGCACACCAACATCCCCGTCAACTCGGACGACTACGAGATGCTGCAGGAGGCCCACCAGGCCGTCGAACGCATCATGCAGATCGCCCGCGACCTGGACGGCGTGATCTCCGGCGAGCACGGCATCGGCCTGACCAAGTACGAATTCCTGACCGAAGCCGAACTGGCGCCGTTCCAGGACTACAAGCGCCGCGTCGATCCGAATGGCCACTTCAACGCCGGCAAGCTCATGCCAGGCGCGGACCTGCGGCACGCCTGGACGCCCAGCTTCAACCTGATGGGCCACGAGTCGCTGATCATGCAGCAAAGCGACATCGGCGCGATCTCGGAATCCATCAAGGACTGCCTGCGCTGCGGCAAGTGCAAGCCGGTGTGCGCGACCCACGTGCCGCGCGCCAACCTGCTGTATTCGCCGCGCAACAAGATCCTGGCCACCTCGCTGCTGGTGGAAGCCTTCCTGTACGAAGAACAGACCCGGCGCGGCGTCAGCCTCAAGCACTGGGAAGAGTTCGAGGACGTGGCCGATCATTGCACGGTCTGCCACAAGTGCTACAACCCCTGTCCGGTCGACATCGACTTTGGCGACGTGTCCATGAACATGCGTGCCGTGCTGCGCCGCATGGGTCGCAAGTCGTTCAATCCGGGCACGGCCAGCGCCATGTTCTTCCTGAACGCCAAGGACCCGGCCACCATCAACGCCACCCGCAAGGCGATGGTGGGCGTGGGCTACAAGGTCCAGCGCGCCGCGCACGACCTGCTGTCGGGCCTGGTCAAGAAGCAGACCGCCGCGCCGCCGGCGACGGTGGGCAAGCCGCCGCTGCGCGAGCAGGTGGTGCATTTCGTGAACAAGAAGATGCCCGGCGGGCTGCCCAAGCAGGCGGCCCGCAAGCTGCTGGACATCGAGGACGCGAACTACGTACCCATCATCCGCGATCCCAAGGCCACCACGGCCGACACGGAAGCGGTGTTCTACTTCCCGGGCTGCGGTTCGGAACGGCTGTTCTCGCAGGTGGGTCTGGCCACGCAGGCCATGCTGTGGCATGCGGGCGTACAGACCGTGCTGCCGCCGGGCTATCTGTGCTGCGGCTATCCCCAGCGCGGCAACGGCATGACGGACAAGGCCGAGCAGATCATCACCGACAACCGGGTGCTGTTCCACCGCGTCGCCAACACGCTGAACTACCTGGACATCAAGACGGTGGTGGTCAGCTGCGGCACCTGCTACGACCAGTTGGCAGGCTACGAGTTCGACAAGATCTTCCCCGGCTGCCGCCTGATCGACATCCACGAGTACCTGCTGGAAAAGGGCATCAAGCTGGAAGGGGCCAAGGGCGTGCGCTACATGTACCACGACCCCTGCCACACGCCCATGAAGCTGCAGGAGCCCATGAAGACCGTGCGCGCCCTGGTCGGCGACGACGCCATCAAGAGCGACCGCTGTTGCGGCGAATCGGGCACGCTGGCCGTCAGCCGCCCCGACATCTCCACGCAGGTGCGCTTCCGCAAGCAGGAAGAACTGCTCAAGGGCGATGCCGAGCTGCGCAGCGACGGCTTCACCGGCGATGTGAAGGTGCTGACCTCGTGCCCGTCGTGCCTGCAAGGCCTGTCGCGCTATGAAGGCGACACCGGCATGGACGCGGACTACATCGTGGTCGAGATGGCGCGCCACATCCTGGGCGAAGGCTGGATGGAAGAGTACGTGCGCCGCGCCAACGCGGGCGGCATCGAGCGGGTACTGGTCTGACGCCCTGACGCGCCCCGCTGCGCGTGAGCACAAAAAAACCGCGGCCAGCAATGGCCGCGGTTTTTTTTCAGCTGTGGCAATGCGCCGGAGGGATTACTCCAGCTTGATGCCGGCCTTCTTGATCACGTCCGCCCAGGCGGTGCGTTCCTGTTCTGCATAGGCCTTGAACTCCTGCGCCGACAGCGGCATCGGGATCACGCCCATGTCCAGCATCTTCTGCGACACGGCGGGCGACTTCAGCGTGGCGTCCAGTTCGGCCGCCAGCTTCTTGACGACCGGCTCAGGCAGGCCGCCCGGGCCGATCAGGCCTTGCCAGGCATAGGCGGTGAAGTTGGGCACGCCTTGCTCGGCCATGGTGGGCGCGTCCGGCAGCGCGGCGACGCGTTCCGGGGTGGCCGCGGCCAGGACGCGCAACTTGCCGGCCTTGACGTTGGGCAGGCCGGCGGCCAGGTCGATGAACATCACGTCCACCTGTCCGCCCAGCAGGTCCTGGATGGCGGGGGCGGCGCCCTTGTAGGGCACGTGCAGCAGGTTGGCGCCGGTGCGCTGCTTGAACAGTTCCAGCGCCAGGTGGTGCGGCGAGCCCGCGCCGGCGGAGGCCGCCGACAGCTTGCCCGGCTCTTTCTTGGCGGCCTGGATCACGTCGTCCACCGTCTTGAACGGCGAGTTGACGTTCACGGCCAGGAGCAGCGGGAACTTGGCGATGCCGCCGATATAGGTGAACTTGGACGGATCGTAGGACAGCTTGGCGTACAGCGACGGGTTGAATGCCAGGGTGCCCGAGTCAGCCGTGCCGATCATGTAGCCGGTGGGTTCCGCCTGCGAGACAGCGGTGGCGCCGATGATGGTGGCGGCGCCGGGGCGGTTCTCGACCACGATGGTCTGGCCCAGCGGCTTTTCCATGCCGCCCGCGACCGTGCGCGCCACGACGTCGGCGCCGCCGCCGGCGGGATAGGGCACGATCCAGCGGATCGGCTGGGCGGGCCAGGATTGGGCGGAGGCCGCGCCGGCGGCCAGGGACAGGGCGGCTAGCGCCAACAGGCGCTTCGCGTGCTTATGCATGGGGTGTCTCCAAGTGCGGAATTAAGTATGGGCCGGCGCCGCGGGGTGCGCGGGGGCCTGTTATGCGCCGTTATTATGCCTTGCGTCCCCGGCAATCGGCGGATGTTTTGCACCCCGTTTTCAGCGGCTTATTGCGGATCCGGGTAGCTGCGGGCGCCGAAGATCGCCGAGCCGATGCGCACTTCGGTGGAGCCTTCCTCGATCGCCAGCTCGAAGTCGCCGCTCATGCCCATGGACAGCCGGTCCAGCGATACGCCGGGCAGGTTTTCCTGGCGCAGCCGGTCGCGCAGCTCGCGCAGGGCGCGGAAGCAGGCGCGCACTTCGGCGGCATCCGGCGAATTCACCGCCAGCGTCATCAGGCCCTGCACGCGCAGGGTGGGGTAGTCGGCGGTGATACGGCGCAGGAAGGCAGACACGTCCGCGGGATCCATGCCGTACTTGCTCGGCTCGGGCGAGGTCTTGACCTGTACCAGCACGTCCAGGGTCCGGCCTTCATTCGCCAGGCGGCGATGCAGGGCCTCGGCCAGTTCCGCCCGGTCCAGCGACTGGACCTCGGCCGCGTCGCGGGCGGCGTCGCGGGCCTTGTTGGTCTGCAGATGGCCGATCAGCACCCATTGCAGGCCCAGGCCGGCCAGTGCGGCGGCCTTTTGGCGGATCTCCTGCGTCTTGTTTTCGCCGTAGCGGGTCAGCCCCAGCGCCATGGCCTCGCGGATGGCATCCACGCCGAAGGTCTTGCTGACGGGCAGCAGGGTCACGCTGTCCGGGCTGCGGCCGGCGCGCGCGCAGGCGTCGGCGATGCGTTGCTGGATCAGGGCAAGGCGCCCGGCCATGGTGTCTACGACGGTCATTCAGCTCTCTGGTAGGAACGGGATGTCCCATAGTGTAGGACTGCGCAGGATCGTTTCGCCACAGTGCCCGCGCACGTCGTTGACCCTGTGCAATCGGCAGGCTTAGAATTTAGAGATATTTGTTTATATTTCAATGTTCTATGCCATCCGGCGCCGCCCCAGCGGGCGACACGGTTCCTCACCTTCACTGTCTCCCGCCATGTCCACCGCAGCGCCTGAATACGCTTTCGCCACGCCATTCCTGAATCCCCCCGCTTCCCCCATCCGATCGCTCATGCCGTATGCCTTGCGGCCCGGCACCATTTCGCTGGCGGGCGGATATCCCGCGCAGGAACTGTTCGACGTGGAAGGCCTGTCGATCGCATCGACCCAGGTGCTGGGCCGCCTGGGCGCCTGCCTGCAGTATTCCAACATCGACGGCCAGGCCAGCCTGCGCCACGAACTGGCGCGCCTGTCCGCGGAGCGCGGCTTGAACTGCAACGCCGATACCGAGCTGGTCGTGACAGGCGGTTCGCAGCAGGCCTTGGCCTTGCTGACCCGCGTCATGCTGCAGCCCGGCGATCACGCCATCATCGAATCGCCCGCGTTTCCGAACTCCGTGCAGGCGCTGCGTTACACCGGCGCAACGGTGCATACGGTGCAGTCGGGCCCGGAGGGCATCGACGTGGACGCGCTGGACGAGCTGGCCGGGCGCATCAAGCCCAAGATGGTCTGCGTGGTGGCATCGTTCTCGAATCCCTGTGGCGCGACCCTGACGCGCGAGCGCCGTTTGCGGCTGCTGGAACTGGCGGTCAAGCATCGTTTCCTGATCGTCGAGGACGATCCCTACAGCGAGCTGCGCTTTGCCGGCGAGGCCGTGCCGCCCATCGCCGCCCTGGCTGAAGGCGAGGCCCGCCACTGGGCCGTGTACCTGGCCAGCATGTCCAAGACCATGGCCCCTGCACTGCGCATTGGCTGGCTGGTGGCGCCGCCCGAGGTCCGCCGGCGCTGCGTCAGCGCCAAGGCGGCCGACGACATGGCCTCGTCCGCCTGGATCCAGGAAGTCGTGGCCCAGTACCTGGCCAACGGCCGTTACGGCGAACATGTGCCGCGTATCCGCGCGGCCTACGGCCTGCGCTGCGACGCCATGGCCGAATCGCTGGCCCGCGAACTCAACGGCCGCGTCACCTTCAGCAAGCCCGAAGGCGGCATGTTCTTCTGGGCCCGCCTGACGGGCGAGATCGACGCCACGCGCCTGTTGCCCTATGCCATCGAGCAAGAGGTCGTCTACGTGCCAGGGAAGGCGTTCTATGCCGACGCGGCGCAGGCCGACCTGCACGCCATGCGCATGTCGTTCGCCACCATGAACGAAAGCCAGATCGCCCAGGGCATGGTGCGGCTGGGCCGCGCCCTGGACGCGTGCGAAGCCAACGAGCCGGTGTCGATCTCGCTGGCTGCCTGATGCCGGCTTGACGGCGCGCATCCGCCGCCGCCTTGCCTGTTGCTATGCTTTTCTGCCTGTCCGTCCCGGCGCGAGCGCGCCGGGACGCG
Source organism: Achromobacter sp. (assembly GCF_049647645.1). Lineage (GTDB taxonomy): Bacteria > Pseudomonadota > Gammaproteobacteria > Burkholderiales > Burkholderiaceae_B > Achromobacter. Next base: position 25,414 of record NZ_JBARYB010000305.1, on the reverse strand, counting down.
CATACCTAAATAAGCGCTTGTTATTTGGTTCGAGCGCTTCATGTCTATAAGCTTCTTGCCTCGGCGCGTCCCCGCGCCCGCAAAGCAGAACAGGAAACGAGGTCATGAACATTGCAAAAGGGTTGATCGGCGCGGCGTTGTTGGCGGCAGCGGCGCAGGGCGCGCAAGCGGCCACGCTGGACGTGGTGCGTCAGCGCGGCGCCGTGGCTTGCGGCACGACCACGGGCTTCGCGGGCTTTTCCGCGCCCGACGCGCAAGGCAAGTGGCAGGGGCTGGACGTGGACGTGTGCCGCGCCATCGCCGCCGCGGTCTTCGGCGACGCCAACAAGATCAAGGTGGTGCCGCTGAATTCGCAGCAGCGCTTCACCGCCCTGCAATCCGGCGAGGTGGACGTGCTGACGCGCAACACCACCGTCACGCAGCAGCGCGACACCGCGCTGGGCATCATCCACGCCGGCATCAATTTCTATGACGGCCAGGGTTTCCTGGTGCACAAGTCCCTGGGCGTGAAGAGCGCCAAGGAAATCAACGGGGCCACCATCTGCCTGCAGACCGGAACCTCCAATGAAAACACGCTGGCCGACTGGGCGCGCGCCAACAACGTGAGCTACAAGCCGGTCGTGATCGAGACCTTCAACGAGGTGGTCAACGCCTTTGCCGCGGGCCGTTGCGACGTCTTCAGCACCGACGCTTCGGGCCTGGCCTCGATCCGCATCTCCAAGCTGCAGAACCCCGACGATTACGTGGTGCTGCCCGAGATCATCTCCAAGGAACCGCTGGGCCCGTTCGTGCGCCAGGGCGATGATGCCTGGCTGAACATCGTGCGCTGGTCGCTGTCGGCCATGATCGAGGCCGAGGAGTACGGCGTGTCGTCCGCCAACGTGGACGAACAGGCCAAGAGCGCCAACCCCAACATCAAGCGCATCCTCGGCGTCACGCCCGGCAGCGGCGCCAACCTTGGGCTGGACGAGAAATGGGCCTACAACATCGTCAAGCAGGTGGGCAACTACGGCGAGAGCTTCGAGCGCAACGTGGGCCAGGGCAGCCCCTTGAAGATCAAGCGCGGCCTGAATGCGCAATGGACGCAGGGCGGGCTGATGTACGCGTTGCCGATCCGCTGACAAGGATGGATTTCGCGCGCCCGGCCATCGATTGCCAGCGCGCGGAACCCCAGAGCGTCAACCGCGCCGGTATAGCTCGGCGATCTTCACGAACGCGGCGCGCAATTCCCGCGTGCCGCCCTGGAAGATCATCGGCCGGCCGCGGTGCGTGAATACCACCAGGCGCTTGGAAAACAGCATCGGCACGAAGCGCGCGTAGCGCACGTCTTCCCAGGCGACTTCGCGGCGCGTGAACCAGGTCTGGCGCAGGCCGCGTTCGTCGATGGTGGTGATGGACGTCTGCATGTGCCAGGACACGAACAGCAGTCCCAGGAAGCACAGCGCCACTACTGCGGCCAGCAAGGTGTCGAAGGGTTGCGAGGGCGCGCGGATGGCGGTGGTGACCACCTGCACGCCCAGCACCGCCAGGATGACCCAGGTCAGGATGCGGACCCAGTCGGGCCAGGCCTGGGCCGACAAGGGCAGCGGGCCGATGGCCCGCAGCAGCGCCGCGTGATCCTCGGCGGGGGGCGTGCCGGCGGGAGTGCTCATGGAGTCCGTCATGCCGCCCGTTTGGCGGCGATGGCGTTGCCGGCGCGGCTGGAACCCTTGCGGTTCAGGTGGCCCGACATCCACTGGCCGATATCGACCACGGCGTCGAAGTCCACGCCGGTATCGATGTCCAGGCCGCGCAGCATGTACAGCACGTCTTCGGTGGCGACGTTGCCGGTGGCGCCCTTGGCGTAGGGGCAGCCCCCCAGGCCGGCCACCGAGGTGTGGAAAATCGAGATGCCGGTTTCCAGCGCCGCCAGGATATTCGCCAGCGCCTGCCCGTAGGTGTCATGGAAATGGCCGGAAATGCGCGCTGGATCGGCAATGCGCGTCACTGCCGTCATCACTTCGCGCACGCGCTTGGGCGTGCCCACGCCGATGGTGTCGGCCACGTCGATCTCGTCGACCTGCATCGCCAGGTAGCGTTGCACCACGTCCACCACCGATTCCACCGGCACTTCACCCTGGTACGGGCAGCCCAGCGCGCAGCTGATGCTGCCGCGCACGCGGATGCCGGCGGCGCGCGCCGCTTGCACCACGGGTTCGAAGCGCGCGATCGATTCGGCGATGGAACAGTTGATGTTCTTTTGCGAGAAGGCCTCGCTGGCGGCGCCGAAGATCACGATCTCGTCGGCGCCGGCGGCCAGCGCACCTTCGAAGCCCTTCATGTTGGGCGTGAGCACGGAATAGATGGTGCCGGGGCGGCGCGCGATGCGGGCCATGACTTCGGCGCCATCGGCCATTTGAGGCACCCATTTGGGCGATACGAACGAGGTGGCTTCCACATTGGGGAAACCTGCGGCGGCCAGGCGGTTGACCAGTTCCACCTTGATGTCGGTGGGCACGAATTCTTTTTCGTTCTGCAGGCCATCGCGGGGCGACACCTCGACGATCTTCACGTGGGAGGGCAAAGCCATGTCTCTTCCTGTCTCGGGAGGGGGGAGCGGCGCGGCAACACGGCGGCGCTATCCGCACAATATTAGCGCCATAGGGCAGGCGCCGTTTTGCAGGAAAGGCAAAGGGCAATCGCCCTGGGGGACCAACCCTATTTCAGCCGCTGGTAACGGCCGTCGTCCAGCCGGACGACACGGCCTTGCAGCTCCAATTCGAGCAGTTGCGTTTGCAATTTGGCGGTGTCCATGCCGCTGCGGGCCTGGATTGCGTCCAGATGCAGCGGATCGTAGCCCAGCGCGTCGAGCACCGGGTGGTCAGGCAAGGTTTCCGGAGGCTGCGCGCGCGCGGCGGGCGCGGGATCGCCGCCCAGTTCGTCGGTGATGTCCGTGGCGGTTTCGACGAGCTTGGCGCCCTGGCGGATCAGCGCGTGGCAACCGCGCGAGAGCGGCGAATGGATGGATCCGGGAATGGCGAAGACCTCGCGCCCGCCCTCGGCGGCCAGCCTGGCCGTAATCAGCGATCCGCTCTGGCGGGCGGCTTCCACCACGAGCACGCCCCGGGACAGCCCCGCCACGATGCGGTTGCGCTTCGGAAAATGCTGCGGCAGCGCGCCCGTCCCCAGCGGCAATTCGGACACCAGCGCGCCGTGCGCCGCGATGCGGTGCGCCAGGTCGCGGTGGCGGGCGGGGTAGATGCGGTCGATGCCCGTACCCATGACGGCCACCGTGCCGGCGCCGTCCGGGCCGGCCTCAAGCGCGCCTTCATGGGCCGCGCCGTCGATGCCCAGGGCCAGCCCGCTGACCACGCGCCAGCCATGCCCGGCCAGATGGCGTGCAAAGGCGCGGGCGTTCTCCTGGCCGCCAGGCGTTGCGTTGCGCGCGCCTACCACCGCCAGCGAGGGCCCCTGCAGGAAGGCCGGATCGCCGGCGACGTAGAGCAGGATGGGCGGGTCGGCGATGGTGAGCAGGCTCTGCGGATAAGTGGGATCGGCCAGCGTCAGGATGTGCCGCCCGGGCGCGGCGACCCATTCCAGCGCGCTTTCAACCTGCGCCGCCATCTCTTGCGGCATGGGGGCGGCAAGCTGCCGCGCCAGCGCCTCGGGCAGATGGCGCGACAAGGCCGTGGCGCGCTGGGCGTAGATCTGTTCCGGCAGGCCGAGCGCGCCCAGCAGCGTGCAGGCGGTGGCGGAGCCTATGTTCGGCTCCAGGGACAGGCGCAGCCAGGCGGCCAGTTCGGAGGGGGATTGCGTGAGCGGCATGGGGCGGGCGCGTAAGCGTCGAGGGTGCGAGAGTGTCGCATGCGGGGCGCCCGGGCGCGGGACCGGGGCGGACTGATTTGCGGCGCGGCGCGGCGGGCCAATCCGGCGGGAGGTGGCAATCCCGCCAATCCCGGGATTAGCCGAAAACTATTAGAAATCAAGAGTCTAATGAATTAAACTCTTATGTAAACCTGACTACCGGCATTTCCCCGCAATGGCTTTACTTCCTATTCTTCGCTATCCGGACCCGCGCCTGCACAAAAAGGCCAAGCCGGTCGCCGAGGTCGACGACCGCATCCGCAAACTGGTGCGCGACATGGCCGAAACCATGTACGACGCGCCGGGCGTGGGCTTGGCCGCGACCCAGGTCGACGTGCATGAGCGCGTCGTCGTGATCGACGTGTCCGAGGACAGCAACCAGCTGCTGGTCCTGATCAATCCCGAGATCACCTGGCATAGCGACGACTACAAGATCTACGAAGAAGGCTGCCTGTCGGTGCCCGGGGTCTACGACGACGTCGAGCGCGCGTCCCGCATCCGCTGCAAGGCGCTGGACGTCGACGGCAAACCCTTCGAGTTCGAGGCCGACGGCCTGCTGGCCGTGTGCGTGCAGCACGAGCTGGACCATCTGGAAGGCAAGGTATTCGTGGAATACCTGTCCAGTCTGAAGCAGAACCGCATCAAGACCAGGCTGAAAAAAGCCGAGCGCGAAGCGCTCAAAGCTTAAGGGTAGAGTCCATCCCCATGCGCCTAGTCTTTGCCGGCACGCCGGAATTCGCCCGTATCGCTTTCGACGCCCTGCGCGCCGCCGGCCATGAGATCCCGCTGGTCATGACCCAGCCCGACCGCCCGGCCGGGCGCGGGTTGAAGCTGACCCCCAGCCCCGTCAAGCAGGCGGCGCTGGACGCCGGCATCGAAGTCGCCCAGCCGCGCAGCCTGCGCCTGGACGGCCGTTATCCCGAAGAGGCGAGCGAGGCCCAGGCTTTGCTGCAGCGCGTGGCGCCCGATGTGATGGTGGTGGCGGCCTATGGCCTGATCCTGCCGCAGTGGGTACTGGACCTGCCGCGCCTGGGGTGCCTGAACATCCATGCCAGCCTGCTGCCGCGCTGGCGCGGCGCGGCGCCCATCCAGCGCGCCATCGAGGCGGGCGACGCCCAGACCGGCGTGACCATCATGCAGATGGACCAGGGCCTGGATACCGGCGACATGCTGCTGGAACGCGTGGTGCCGATCGGCGCCGATACCACTGCGGCCGAGCTGCACGATGCGTTGGCGCTGGCGGGCGGCGAGGCCATCGTCGAAGCGTTGGCCGCCCTGGCCCAGGGCGGCCTGACGCCGCGCAAGCAGCCCGAAGCCGGCGTGACCTATGCCGCCAAGCTCGACAAGGCCGAAGGCGCTCTCGACTGCATCCAGCCCGCCGAACTGCTGGCGCGCCGCGTGCGCGCCTTCAATCCCGTACCCGGCGCCAGCATCCGCCTGCCCGGCCTGGCCGACCCGGTGAAGGTCTGGCGCGCGCAGGCGCTGGATGAAGCCGCCACAGCGGCGCCCGGCAGCGTGCTGCGGGCCGAGGCCACAGGCATCGACATCGCCACCGGCAGCGGTGTGCTGCGTTTGCTGGAATTGCAGAAGGCGGGCGGCAAGCGCCAGCCCGTGGACGTGTTCGCGCGCGGCTGGCAGCCAGCCTGAACCTGCCGGGGCCAGGCGGCCCCGGGACTTCCCTTCAATACAAGGTGCTGGCCACGCGGGCCGGCAGTTCGCGGTCGTAGGTGACGCCGTCGAAGGTGCCCGCCGTCAGATCCGACAGCATGCGGCCCACGCTGGGCAGCGCGCTGCGCGGCACCTGCATGGCCGGATCCCACAGCTTGGAGCGCAGCAAGGCCCGCGAGCACTGGAAGTACACGGTGTGCACGTCCACGACCAGCACCGAGCGCGGCAGCTTGCCATCCATTTCGAAGCGCGCCAGCAGCGCAGGGTCCACGCTGATGCGTCCCGCGCCATTGACCCGCAGCGTCTCGCCTACGCCCGGCACCAGGAACAGCAACGCGACCCGCGGATCGGCCAGGATGTTGCGCAGGCTGTCGATGCGGTTATTGCCGCGGCGATCCGGCAGCAGCAGGGTCTTGTCGTCCTCCACCACCACGAAGCCGGCGGGATCGCCGCGCGGCGAGGCGTCCAGTCCATCGGGGCCGGCCGTCGCCAGCACCGCGAACGGCGCGGCCTCGATGAAGGCGCGGTAGTGCGGATGCACGTGATCCACTTCCTTCTTGATCGAGGCTTCGCCGGAAGCGCCATACAGCGCCTGCAAGGCGTCTGCGTCGGTGACCAGATGGGCGGGATCGATGTGCATGGCTTGGGCTTCCAGGTTCAGGCCAGCGTGGCTGGCAGATCGGCAACGGTCAGGAACAGCTCGTCGGGGCCGCGCTCGCGCAACGCCTCGACATGGTTATAACCCCAGGCGACGGAGCCGACGCGCACGCCGGCCTTGCGGGCGGCGTCGATGTCGCGCATTTCGTCGCCCACCAGCAGGAAGCGCTCGGGGGCGGTGCCGTGCTGCCTGAGCAGGCGGTCGATCTTGGCGGACTTGCCGAACAGGTCGGTGCCGCATTCGTAGTCGTCGAACAGGGCGGCGGTTTCCGCGCCCAGCACGCGCTGCACGTTCTCGATGGAGTTCGAGCTGACCACCGCCAGGCGCAGCCCGCCCGACTTCAGGCGCGCCAGCGCGTCGGGGATGCCATCGAACAGGTGCACGCTGGGATCGATCTCCTGCATCAGCGTGCGCACGTGCGCCATGATGGCGGGCAGTTTCCACAGCGGGATGCCGAGGAACTTGAGGATCTCGGCGGCATCGCGGTGCCGCAGCTGCTCGCGTTCGGAAGTGTCGATCTTGCGGAAGCCGTACTTGTCGGCCACCGTGTTCAGAATGGAGTTGAACCAGGGCATGGTGTCCGCCAGGGTTCCGTCGAAATCAAAAGCGGCGATGTCGTATTTCAAGTCGTGAATCTCTAGAGCCTGTTGATACGGGAAGCAGAGCCTTGCGCCGGCCCTAGATGCCGTTCGGATGCAGCAGGTAGTGCACGACGGGGGCCAGGCCTTCGAGCGGCGGCGCGCCGGCCACGACGCGGGCGGCGCTGCTCCACGGGTAGTCCAGCCCCAGCAGCCAGCCGAACACGGCTTCGGTGTCGTGCGCGGGCAAGGTCACCATGGTTTCGATGGTGATGACCAGGCCGGTGGCGCGATACGGCTCCGGCTGGAATTCCCATTCATACCGGCCACAGCCCACGCGCACGTTGCCGCTGGCCTTTTCCGTCATGCCCACGATCCAGTCGCATTGGTAAGCGGGCAGGCGCGCGCCCGGCTCGGGCCGCGCCAGGTAGTACGTGTAGACATTTTCGTAGGTCTGGCCGAACTTGCGCACCAGCGTGTCGGTGATCGCGGCCAGGCCGTGCGATTCGGGCGGGAAGGCGATGGCCTGCGTGCGCAAAGCCATCTTCAGCACCGCGTCAGGGGCGAACGCGCGCGCCATGTGGTGCGGGCGGTTCTCGTCCTTGGCGTGAAAGTAGTCGCGCAGTACGGACTCAGTGCTGGCGGGAGTCAACGCATGGGTGGGCATTGCGGGGCTTCCGTTGTGGTCGGGTTGATGGATGGCGTCAGGCCTTGATCTGCTCGAACCACTTCGAGACATTGGGTGGTTCGTACATGGCGTAGCGGTCCAGCAGCAGGGCAGGATCCTCTTCCACCACCAGCATGTCGCGATGCTGGGGGCGGATGAATTCTTCCTCGACCGCATGGTCCACGAACTGGACCAGCGCGTCGTAGTAGCCGGCGATGTTCAGCAGGCCGCAGGGTTTCTGGTGCATGTTCAGCTGCGCCCAGGTCCAGACCTCGAAGAACTCCTCCAGCGTACCCGCGCCGCCGGGCAGCGCGATGAAGCCGTCGGCCTTTTCCATCATCATGGCTTTGCGTTCGTGCATGTTCTGCACCAGGTGCAGCTCGGTCAGGCCGCGGTGCGCCTGTTCCTTCTTCATCAGCAGTTCCGGGATCACGCCGATCACGCGGCCGCCGGCGGCCAGCACCTCATTGGCCACCACGCCCATGATGCCCACGACCGAACCGCCATAGACCAGTCCCAGATCGCGCTGCACCAGTTCGCGGGCCAGCACGCGGGCCTGGTCGATGTAATCCGGCCGGGCGCCCGGATTCGAGCCGCAATACACGCAGATGTTCTTCAGAGTCATAGAGAGTCGAGTAATGCCTGCTCCCGTTACAGATTGCGTCACGGGATTCAGGGAAGCCCATAGTTTACGCAAGGTTGGAAAACGGCCCCGGTAGCCGCTGTTTTCGGGGCAGGGGCAATGTTTGGACACAGTATGTTCCGCCACGATCGGTAGACTGGGTTGTTCGGAGAGACTGGAAGCCCAGTGTCGCAGTGCTTTCACTTAACCAAGAGGAGCCACGATATGGAACAAGCAACCCGTACCCAAACGCAGGCAAGCCGCCCGTTCAAGATGGACGTCAAGGCGATACGTGCGAAGGCCCGCAAGGACATCGAGTCCGGCGCGGTGACCGACACCTATCGCGCCGACCGGCAGACCGTGCTGAAGCTGTTGAATGAAGCGCTGGCCACCGAGATCGTCTGTGTGCTGCGCTACAAGCGCCATTACTTCATGGCGCGCGGGCTGAACGCCGAGCCCGTGGCCGCGGAATTCGCCGAACACGCCACGCAGGAACAGGAGCACGCGGACCGTCTGTCGGAACGCATCGTGCAACTGGGCGGCGAGCCCGACCTGTCGCCCAAGGACCTGCTGGAGCGCAGCCATTCCGAGTACGTCGAAGGCGCGTCGCTGGAGGACATGATCAAGGAGAACCTGATCGCCGAACGCATCGCCATCGACAGCTATCGCCAGATGATCGACTACATCGGCGAGCAGGACTCCACCACGCGCCGCATGCTGGAAGAGATATTGGCCGTGGAAGAAGAGCACGCCGACGACATGTCGGACTTCCTGGCGCGCAGCTAGCGGACCGGCAGCGAGGCAGCGGCGCGCGCGTCGTGCAGGCGCGCCGCCGCATCCAGCGCCGCATGGTGCTGCTCGGCCCAGCGGTCCAGCGCGACCAGCGCGACATTCAGCGAGCTGCCCAGTTCGCTCAGCCGGTAACTTACGTGCGGCGGCACGGTGCCCAGGTCCTCGCGCAGTACCAGGCCATGGCGTTCCAGTTCCCTGAGCGTCTGCGTCATGACCTTTTGCGAAATCCCGTCCAGCCTGCGCAGCAGTTCGTTGTTGCGCAAGGGACCATGCTCCAGCGCTGGCAGGATCAGCGGCACCCATTTGCCGGCGATCAGTTCCAGGGCGCGGCGCGAGGGGCACGCAGCGTCGAATACGTCGCCAGCAGGCGACAGGGCGGCAGGTTTTTTCATGGTTACCAAAAGGTGCGTACTTGTCCTTGGGTAACTATAGCCTCTACGCTGGCGCTTCCCTGGTCCTGGCAGGAGGCCGAGATGGCCTGGTTGATTCTGGTCGCCGCGAGCGCGGTGGAAATCGTGATGGCGCTGGCCTTGAAGTATGCGGACGGCTGGACCCGTTTCTGGCCCAGTGTGATCGGCATTGCCGCTGCGCTGGGCAGCGTGTTCCTGTTGACGCTGGCCATGAAACAGCTGCCTGCGGGCACGGCTTACGCCATCTGGACCGGGATCGGTTCCGTGGGCATTACGGTGCTGGGAATCATGCTGTTCGGGGACTCGCCGTCCGCCGCGCGCCTGTTGTGCATCGCGCTGATCGTGGGCGGCGTGGCGGGGCTCAAGCTGCTGGAAGCCTGAACCCCGCGCGCGGGGCCGCGTTCAGATCGCGTCGGCCCAGAGGTCGTACTCGTCGGAATCGGTGACGCGGGCGCGCACCATGTCGCCCGCCTTCAGGGGCTTGTCCGAACTGACGTAGACGCAGCCGTCGATCTCGGGCGCGTCGGCGCTGCTGCGGCCCACGGCGCCGTCTTCGTCCACTTCGTCGATCAGCACGTCGATCTCGCGGCCCACCTTCTTTGCCAGGCGAGCGGTCGAGATCGATTGCTGCAGTTCCATGAAGCGCTCCCAGCGCTCTTGCTTGACCTCGTCCGGCACCGGATTGTCCAGCAGGTTCGCGGGCGCGCCTTCCACCGGCGAATACTGGAAACAGCCGACGCGGTCCAGCTGCGCTTCCTGCATCCAATTCAGCAGGTACTGGAAGTCTTCCTCGGTTTCACCGGGGAAGCCGACGATGAAGGTCGAGCGTATCGTCAGGTCCGGGCAGATCTCGCGCCAGCGCTTGATGCGGGCCAGGGTCTTGTCTTCGAAGGCCGGGCGCTTCATGGCTTTCAGGATGCGCGGGCTGGCGTGCTGGAACGGAATGTCCAGGTAGGGCAGGATCTTGCCCTCGGCCATTAGCGGGATCACCTCGTCCACGTGCGGATACGGATACACGTAGTGCAGGCGCGTCCACACTCCCATCTCGGACAAGGCCATACAGAGCTCGGTCATGCGGGTCTTTACCGGCCGGCCGTTCCAGAAGCCGCTGCGGTACTTCACGTCCACGCCATAGGCGCTGGTGTCCTGCGAGATCACCAGCAGTTCCTTGACGCCGGCCTTGACCAGGCGCTCGGCCTCGCTCAGCACGTCGCCCACCGGCCGGCTGACCAGATTGCCGCGCATCGACGGGATGATGCAGAAGCTGCAGCGGTGATTACAGCCTTCCGAGATCTTCAGGTAGGCGTAGTGGCGCGGCGTGAGCTTGATGCCTTGCGGCGGCACCAGGTCCAGATAAGGGTTGTGGTCCTTCTTGGGCGGGGCGGCCTGGTGCACCGCGCGCACCACCTCTTCATATTGCTGCGGACCGGTCACGGCCAGCACGCTGGGGTGCACGTCGCGGATTACCGATTCCTCGACGCCCATGCAGCCGGTCACGATGACCTTGCCGTTCTCGGCCAGGGCTTCGCCGATGGCCTCAAGCGATTCCGCCTTGGCGCTGTCGATGAAACCACAGGTGTTGACGACGACCACGTCCGCGTCGTTGTATTCGGGCGTGACTTCGTACCCTTCGGTGCGCAGTTGGGTCAGGATGCGTTCGGAGTCGACCAGGGCTTTGGGACAGCCCAGGGAAACGAAGCCCACGCGCGGGGTTCGGCCTTCGGCGTTGACGGCGGCGATGCTGTTGGCCAGGGTTGTGGCAGCCGACGCGTTCGCGTCAGCGCTGTCGGCCTTGCCGGGGCCCTTGCCAGGCCGGGAGGTTTCGAGAATTTCCAATCTAGTTCACCAAAAAAACCGCGCGGCGAGCGTGTCGCGCGGCGGATGTGTTGTTCATGTCGGGCGAGGCCGCGGCGGCGGGCCTCAAGATTCAGCGTGTTCGTTGGCGCGCCACGGGGGCAGTTCTCGCAGGGTCTCGGGGTGCAACATTGCTACCTGCAGCAGGGTCTTGGCCGCGCCCGAGGGGGTGCGCCGTCCTTGCTCCCAATCTTGCAGAGTGCGTACGCTCACGCCCAGCAGTTCAGCGAAATCCGTCTGCGGCAGGCCCACGCGGCTGCGTGCTTCGCTGATATGCGATGCCTGCCATGGTGCGCTGCGCGCCGTCGGGGCAGCATTCTTCATGGCTCTTCAAAAGTCGGGTGGCGCCTGCGTGGCGTCCCTGGGGTTCATGCCGTCGCGCCATGATGGCGGCAAAGGCGAATTTTTAATTATACGGCATTGCCGTAGGTGAATTGGGAGCTGGGGTTGCACGTATCAATCTCGCGGCCGCGTCTGGGAGGGCGAGCTGCAGTGCTGGGTCGAGCGCTTCCCCGGCATCCCCGTCGAGCGGGTGTTGGGCTTCCCCCCAATTTGGATAGAGCAGCCCGGTTGGTCTTCCTTTTCCTCGATTCGGCCGCTAGCGCAGTGATTCGTCCGCCATGCCGCTGCGTACACCGATGACATAAGCAGCGCTGCGCGCAACCGCCGGCTCCCGATCCGTCGCCAGCCGGGCAAGCAGCGCCGTCGCCGCTGCACCGGGGATCTCGGCAAGCGCCTGGGAGATGCGGACGCGGGCTTGGTTGTGGCTGCCGGCCATTGCGGCTTCGAATCGCGACACGATCCGCCGGGCGACTGCCGGATCCTCCGCGAGTTCGGCCAGGGTGTCGGCCGCCTCGACATCGTGATCGCCGATCGCGATCTGTTCGACCAGCAGCGGAATGGCATCTTGTGCGCCCTGTGCACCTAGTACGCGGGCAGCCCGGTACCGTATTGCTGCGCTGGAGTCTGCGAACGCGCCTCGCAAGAGGTCGAACGCCTCAGCGCTGCCGACGTAGGCAAGCGCCACCACGGCGCGCTCGCGCACCTCGGCATCGGGCAGGCGCAGGGCGGCCGCCAGCACGCCGATACTTGCGCCTTCGGCCCGGCCCAATGCCCAGCGCAGGGCGCCTGCAACGTTCGGGTCCTGTTCCTGCAGCAAAGCCTGGGCGACCCGCGCGGCCACGGGCGCGCCGCTGATTGCCACATCGAGCGCCGCGCGCTGCCGTACCGGCGCATCCGCCGAATCCAGCTTGTTCAGCAACTGGACGATTTCCAGCACCTTGGGCCAGTCGGCTGGAAGCGCCGCGCGCACCGCGCCTAGCCGGGCAAGCAGTTCCTGCTCCGCGGCCAATCGCAGCTGGCTGCGGGAAATCAGTTCATCGATGAGCGTGTCGGGACGGGGAGCTTGCTGGCCCAGTGCCCGTCCTACCTCGGCAAGCCCCAGGCCAAGCGTGCGCAGGCTCTCCACCTGGAAGAGGCGCCAGACATCGGCTTCCGCATACTCGCGGTATCCCGCCATGGTGCGTCCCGAGGGTTTGACGAGTCCGAGCGCGTCGTAGTGCCGCAGCATGCGCGCGCTTATCCCCGCACGCCTGGCCAGTTCGCTGATGCGCATGAATGCCGTCTCCAGTGGTCCGAGCCGCGCCGTCAACCTCCGCGCTTGCGGTGACGGTTGCAGCCGCTGCTCGGACATTATCGCTGCCCGGAAGGCCGCGAGCGATCGATCGCATGTGGAAATAGCGGCGCCGAGGGCCGGGCGTCCGCGGGGTCGAGTACGAACGGGCCTTCCGGATCGGCGATCAGCCTGAGAGTGGCGCGAGCATGGACACGCACCTCTGGGCACTGGCGCTCTGCGGCGGTTTGGAGCAGTGCGATTGCTGCGTCTCCAAGCATCGCCAAGGCGCGGCTGAGGCTGCGCTTGAGATCCGCATCACCGCGCCCCAGTTCGCGTATCAGTTCCCCCGCCAGACCGTCACGCTGCGTAGCCGGTGCCAGCCCGGCAGCGGTACGCCACGCGGTTCGTGCGACCTCCGCATCCGGATCGTGCAGATGTGCGAGTGTGATCGCAGGCCAAGTTGCGGGATCGCCGATTTTCGAGAGCGTGTGCAGCGCCTGGCTCCGCGCTTGGGCGCGTGGCGAGTTCAGTTCTGCCAACAGCAAGGGCAGGGTGTCTGTCTGCGAGTGCCGCGTCAGCGCCCAGGTGAGCATGTCGCGCACGAAGAAATCCGGTTCAGTGCAGCAGCGGATCACCAATAACGCGATGTGGTTACGGTCGGGAGTTATCCCCGCGCGGAGCGCCGCCGCGAGGCGGACTGACGCGTCCGGATTGTTGAGCGCCGTCGCCAAACGGAAGTGGGAATTGCCGGGGTCGTGCTGGGCCATGGAATGCCTCCTTGCCCGGCAGTGAACACCTTCACATTATGAGAAGGTCAAGGAGACGGCAACCGGCTCAGCGCGTGGCTTGAAATCCGAGGCGTATCAAGGCGCGCCGCGCCGGTACAGCGCCAGCGTCCCCGCCAGCCCGATCAGCAAACCACCGCAGACGCGGTTCAGCCAGCGCAGGCCCGCGCCCTGGAAGGCGCGCACCATCTGCGCGCCCAGCGCCGCGTAGGCCAGCATCACGGCGATGTTCATCAGCGCCATGACGCCGGCCAGCACGGCGTACTGCGCGGGCAAGGGCGCGGCTGGATTGATGAACTGGGGCAGGAAGGCGGACATGAACAGCAGCGCCTTGGGGTTGGTCAGCGCCACCGCGAAGCTGCGCAGGCCCAGCGTCAGGCCTGCCGGACGCCGGGCGTCCGTCTGGGCGGCAGGCATGACCAGCGCCGCGTCCGAGCGCAGCATCTTCCAGCCCAGGTAGGCCAGATAGGCCGCGCCCACCCATTTGATGAACTGGAAGGCGACTTCGGACGCCGCCAGCACCACGCCCAGGCCCGAGGCCACCGCGCCGATCAGGACCAGGTCGGCCAGCACCGCGCCGGCCATGCCCCAACAGGCGGCGCGCACGCCGTGGCGCGAACCGTTGCTCATGGCGAGCAGCACGGTAGGGCCTGGGGTGACGATGGTGACGGCCGAGGCCAGGATGAACAGCAGCAGGGTGGCAAGGGTCATGAGGGGCTCCGTGGCTGGGGCCAGTGTGCCGTGGCGGGCGCGGTTCGTCCAGGTCCGGCTACCATAGCGGTCTTATCCCCTGAATTTGCACCATGTCCACGCGTTCCGACTCCCCCAATCTGGCCCCTCCGCTGTCCTCCGTCCTGCTTTCCAGCGCGGAGGTGGTCGAGGGCGTGCTGGACGGCCGCTCTCTGACGGACGCGCTGGCTGACGTGGAATCGTCCCTGCGGCCGGCCACGCAAGCCGTGTCGTTCCATGCCATGCGCTATCTGGGCTGGGCCGATGCCGTGGGCCGCGAGCTGGTCCAGCGCTATCCGAGCGTGCTGTTCGAGTCCCTGCTGCTGGTCTCGCTGACCTTGCTGAAAGAAGAGGGCGAGGCGGCCTCGGCCCTGCCGGGAATGCCGGTCTACGGGGCGCACACGGTAGTGGACCAGGCGGTGACCGCCGCGTCCCGCACCCGCGGCCTGGCTTCCTTCAAGGGCATGCTCAACGCCTGCCTGCGCCGCTTCCTGCGCGAACGCGCGGCCCTCGAAGCCGCGGTCGCCGACAGCCCCGAGGCCCAATGGAACCATCCCGGCTGGTGGGTCAAGCAGCTGACCGTGGCCTATCCGCATGAATGGCGCGAGATCCTGGCTTCGGCCAACCTGCCCGCGCCCCTGACCCTGCGCGTCAACCGCCGCCGCGCCAGCCGCGAGCAGGTGTTGGCCGCTTTCCAGGCTGCCGGCCTGGCGGCCGAGCCCGTGGGCCAGTCTGGCCTGGTGCTGGCTACGCCCAAGCCGGTGACCCAATTGCCTGGGTTTGCCGAAGGCTGGTGGTCGGTGCAGGACGCCGGCGCGCAATTGGCGGCCGAATTGCTGGCCCCCGCGGACGGCATGCGGGTGCTGGACGCCTGCTCGGCGCCGGGCGGCAAGACCGCCCATCTGCTGGAGCTGGCCGATATCGACCTGCTGGCCCTGGATGCCGACGCCGACCGGCTGGCCCGCGTCGAGCAGAACCTGGACCGGTTGGGCCTGGCAAGCAAGCGTGTCCAGTTGAAAGCGGCTGATGCGGCCGACTTGGACGCCTGGTGGGACGGCAAGCCATTCGACGCCGTGCTGGCCGACGTGCCCTGCACGGCCTCGGGCATCGTGCGCCGTCACCCCGACATCCGCTGGCTGCGGCGCGAGAACGACGTACGCCGTACGGCCACCCTGCAGGCCAGCATCCTGGATGCATTGTGGCGCACGGTGGCGCCCGGCGGGCGGCTGCTTTATGTAACCTGCTCGATCTTCCCGATCGAGGGCGCGCGCCAGGCGCTGGAGTTCATGCAGCGCCATCCCGAGGCGACGCGGCTGGAGGCGCCCGGGCAATTGCTGCCAGTTGCGGTCGATGCAACACCCGCGGAGCAGCGCGACGGATTTTTCTACGCCTTGTTTGCCAAGCAGTCCTGAATCGCCAAGAATAGGGGGCATGACGTAGTTCCGGTGCCGTATGTCCATTATTCCGCGCTTATTTCTCGGGTTGTTGCTCGCATCTGCCTTGCTTTCCTTTTTGCCGGGCGGCGAGGCGCATGGGGCCGAGCCCAGGGTCGCCGAGGTCCGCCAGGCGGTGCGCGAGGGCAAGCTCGAAATCGACGCCGACATCGAGTTCGAACTGAACCAGCAGTTGCGGGACGCAGCCCAGCGCGGGGTTCCGCTGTACTTTACGGCCGACCTCACCATCACGCGCGAACGCTGGTGGTGGTTCGACAAGTCCCTGGTCGACACCTCCCGCACCTGGCGCGTCATCTACAACGCCCTGACCCGGCAATGGCGCGTGGGCGTGGGTGAGCTGACCTTCCCGGTCGCGTCGCTGGACGACGCCATGGGCGTCATCCGCCACATCCGCAACTGGCCGGTGGCCGACGCCGGCGAGTTCGACGCGGACGTGCTGTACGGTGGGCAATTGCGCCTGCGCCTGGATACGTCGCTCTTGCCGCGGCCCTTCCAGGTCAACGCCCTGAACAGCAGTTCCTGGGTACAGGCGACGCCCTGGATGGACTTCACGTTCGTGCTCAGCGACAAGGAGAAAGACCCATCATGAGGCTTGTGCTTCGGCTGGCCCTGATGGTTGGCGCCGTGAGCGGCCTGGCGTTGCTGGGCCTGCTGGCGTGGTCCACCGGCAATGCCTCGCGCTTTGCGCGCTACTACGACACGCTGTTGGTGTTGAACGGCATTTTTGCGCTGGCGCTGTTCATCTGGGTGGTGGCGCTGACCGTGCGGCTGGCGCGGCAGATCCGCAGGCGCCAGTTCGGCGCCCGGCTGACGGCCCGCTTTTCCCTGGCCTTTGCCCTGATCGGCGTGGTGCCTGGCGCCCTGATCTACACCGTGTCGGTGCAGTTCATGTCGCGCTCGATCGAATCCTGGTTCAACGTGCGCGTGGACACGGCCCTGGAAGCGGGCCTGAACCTGGGCCGCGCCGCGCTGGACTCGCTGCTGGCCGACCTGGACGCCCGCGCGCGCTCCATGGCCGTGGAGCTGAACCGCAATTCGGACAGCGGCGTGACGCTGGCCTTGACTCGGCTGCGCGAGGCCAACGGCGTGCAGGAAGCCATGGTGTTCACCGGCAGCGGGCGCATGATCGCGTTTTCCACCAGCCAGTACGGCCAGCTGCTGCCGGCGACGCCGCCGTCCACGGTCATCAATCAGTTGCGGCTGGCGCGCGGCTACTCGGCCGCCGAAGCCGACGATCCGGTCACGCCCGGCGCCGAAGGCGGGCTGCACCTGCGGGTGGTGATTCCGCTCACGGGGCCGGACCGCTACGACAATCTGCTGGGGGCGGCGTCCGAACCCCGCTGGCTGCAGCTATTGCAGCCGGTGCCCGAGCAGATCGCCCACAACGCCAACCTGGTGCAGCAGGGCTTTCGCGACTACCAGGAACTGGCGCTGTCGCGGCTGGGCCTGCGCAAGCTGTACGGCATTACCCTGACCCTGGCCTTGCTGCTGGCGGCCTTCGGCGCCATCGCCGTGGCGCTGTCCCTGTCCAAGCGGCTGGTGCGTCCGCTGCTCAGCCTGGCGGGCGGCACGCAGGCCGTGGGTGTGGGCGACTACCGGCCCCTGCCCGAACCGCCGGAGCGCGACGAAGTCGGCCAGCTCACGCGCTCGTTCAACGCCATGACGCGCCAGCTCGACGAGGCCCGTCGCATGGTCGAAAGCAACCGGCAACAGCTGGAACGCTCCAATGTCTATCTGGAAAGCGTGCTGTCGAACCTGTCTTCCGGGGTGCTGGTGTTCGACGAGTCGTTCCGCGTCACCACGGTCAACCAGGGCGCTCAGACCATTCTTGGCGCGGATCTGCGCTCGGTGATCGGCCGTCCGCTGGAAACGGTGGCCGGCATGCTGGAGTTCGCCAACATCGTCCGGCAGGCGTTTTCCGCCCATGCCGCGGTGGGGTCCGAGCGCCAGCACTGGCAGCAGCAATTCGAGATCGCCCCGGGCCAGGGCGAGGCGCCCGGCGGGGCGCAGCCCTTGACCCTGCTGGCGCGCGGCACGCATCTGCGCGTGGACGGGCGCGGCAACGGCTATCTGGTGGTGTTCGACGACATCACCGAAGTGATCTCGGCCAACCGGACCGTGGCCTGGGGCGAGGTCGCCCGCCGCCTGGCGCACGAGATCAAGAATCCGCTGACGCCGATCCAGCTGTCCGCCGAGCGCCTGGCCATGAAGCTGGAGGGCAAGCTGCCCCCCGCCGAGGCCCAGATCGTCGAGCGCTCCACCAACACCATCGTCAATCAGGTGGCGTCGCTCAAGCAGATGGTGGACGACTTCCGCGAATACGCCCGCACGCCGCCGGCGGTGATGCAGCGCATCGACTTCAACGCCCTGGTGGCGGACGTACTGTCGCTGTACGGCTGGGAGCCCGAAGGCGGCTCGTCGCGTCTGGCGGAAAAGGCCCTGAACCTGGACGTGACGCTGGCGCCGGACCTGCCTCCCATAGAAGGCGACCCCACCCAGTTGCGCCAGGTAATCCATAACCTGATGTCCAATGCTCGCGACGCCATCGCCGAGCAGGGCGGGCAAGGGCGGGTCAGCGTGACCACGCAGCTCATGCGCAGCGAGCAGCCCGACCGCGCGGACCAGCAAGCCCTCAGGTTTACCGTCGCCGATACCGGGCCGGGCTTTCCGCCCCAGGTCATGCAGCGCGCGTTCGAGCCCTACGTAACCACCAAGTCCCACGGGACTGGGTTAGGATTGGCAATCGTACGCAAGATCGTGGAAGAGCACGGTGGGCGTATCGACCTTGCCAACCGCAAGGAAGGAGGCGCGCGGATCTCGATCTTGTTGACCCGGCTGGCTTCCGAGGCCGATACAATGGACGCGACCGCGCAAGAAAAGGATAATGCGGCTACGCAATAGGTGGATGCTTTATGGCCAGAATTCTGGTGGTTGACGACGAAGTCGGTATACGCGAGCTTTTGTCGGAAATCCTTTACGACGAAGGACACACGGTCGAGCTGGCCGAAAACGCGGCGCAAGCGCGCGCCGCACGCTTGCGCATGCGTCCTGATCTGGTGTTGCTGGACATCTGGATGCCCGACACGGACGGCGTCAGCCTGCTCAAGGAATGGGGCTCGCAAGGCTTGCTGGACATGCCGGTGATCATGATGAGCGGCCATGCCACCATCGACACGGCGGTCGAAGCCACGCGCATCGGCGCCATGGACTTCCTCGAAAAGCCGATCACGCTGCAGCGCCTGCTGAAGACCGTCGCCGCCGGCCTGGCCCGCGGCCGTGCGCCGCACCCGGCGCCTGCCGCGTCGAATCCGGCCGCGGCCAGCGCCGCCGTGGCGCTGGAAGACGAGCTGGATCCCCCGGTCCTGGCCGCCGCGCCAGCCAACGAAGTCCCGGTCACGTCCAACGGCCAGCTTGGCAGCATTTCGCTGGACCAGCCGCTGCGCGAGGCGCGCGACGAATTCGAGCGCATCTATTTCGAATACCACCTGGTCCGCGAAAGCCACAGCATGACCCGGGTATCGGAACGCACGGGGCTGGAACGCACCCACCTGTACCGCAAGCTCAAGCAATTGGGCATCGAGTCCGCCCGCAAGCGGAGCTCATGAAGATCCTGATCATGGGCGCTGGTCGCGTAGGCACCAGCGTGGCCGAGAACCTGGTGTCGGAAGAGAACGACATCACGGTGATCGATTCGGATCCTGTCCAGCTTCAATACCTGCAAGAACACTTCGACCTGCGCGTCGTCCTTGGCGACGGCTCGCAGGTGTCGGTGCTGGAGGCCGCCGGCGCCGCCGACACCGACCTGCTGATCGCCTGCGCGGCCTCGGATTCGGCCAATATGGTGGCCTGCAAGATCGCGCGCCAGCTATTCAACATTCCCCGCCGCATCGCCCGCATCCGTTCGGTCGAGTTCGCTGAACATCCCGAACTCATGAGCGAAGAGGGCTTTTGCATCGACGCGCTGATCAGCCCCGAGCGCAGCGTCACCACCTATCTGCACAGCCTGATCGAATTTCCCGAGGCCCTGCAGGTGGTGGAGTTCGCCGAAGGCCGGGTCAGCGTCGTGACCGTGCGGGTCGGGGCCGGCAGCCCGATGGCCCATTCCCCCGTCGACAAGCTGCGCGATGTCTGGCCCGACGTGAAGGCGCGCGTGATCGATGTGCTGCGCGGCGGCCGGCCGCTGCGCGCCGGCAGCGGCACCGTCATCGCCCCGGGCGACGAAGTGGTGCTGGTGGTCGATTCGCGCGATGCGCGCCGCGCGGTGCGGCAGTTGCGCGAGGCCGAGCGCGCCGTGCGCCGGGTGATGATCGCCGGCGGCGGCAATATCGGCCTGCGCCTGGCGCGCCAGCTGGCCGAGGAAAAATACAGCGTCCGCATCATCGAGCGCGACCAGAAGCGCTGCGAATACCTGGCGACCCAGCTGCCCGACAGCGTGCTGGTCCTGCACGGCAGCGGCACCGACGAAGCGCTGCTGGAACGCGAGAACATCGAGGACATGGACACCTGGCTGGCGCTGACCAGCGACGACGAAGACAACATCATGTCCTCGTTGCTGGCCAAGCGCCTGGGGGCGCGCAAGGTGATCGCCCTGATCAACCGCCAGGCTTATGGCGAGCTGATGCAGGGCAGCCATATCGACATCGCCGTGTCCCCGTCCCAGGCCACCATGAGCGAACTGCTGCGCCACGTGCGCCGCGGCGACGTGGCCGCCGTGCACCGGCTGCGCCAGGGCGTGGCGGAAGCGCTGGAGGCCATCGCCCATGGCGACCGCTCGACGTCCAAAGTGGTGGGGCGCGCGGTCGGGCAGATCAGCCTGCCCAAGGGCGCCAGCATTGGCGCCCTGGTGCGGGAAGACGAAATCATCCTGCCGGACGCCGATACCGTGATCGAATCCGACGACCACGTCATCGTCTTCGTGCCGTCGCGCCGGCAGATGCCGCGCGTGGAAAAGCTGTTCCAAGTTTCGGCGTCCTTCTTCTGATGGGCGCCGCTTCCTTCCTCTTCCGCGGGCCGCGCGCGGCCGGATAGCTCCATGAAGCGCGTCCTGGGCACCCTCTACATCCTGGGTCTGACGATGGTGATGTTTGCGCTCACCATGTTGATCCCGCTGGTCGTCGCCTACGTGGGCGGCGATGCGGCGCGCGAGGCCTTCCTGGACGGGTTCCTGATTTCGGTGGGCATAGGCGGGGGCCTGGCGGCGGTGACGCGCCGCGCCCGCTGCGAACTGCGCGCGCGCGACGGCTTTGTGCTGGTGTCGGCCGTGTGGGCGGGGCTGCCCCTGCTGGCGGCCATTCCGCTGCTGCTCTACTTCCACGGCGCCGGCTTGCCGCTGTCCTTTACCGGTGCGTACTTTGAGGCCATGTCGGGCCTGACCACCACCGGCGCCACGGTCCTGACCAACCTGGACACGCTGCCCGCGTCGATCAACCTGTGGCGCGCCACGCTGATCTGGATCGGCGGCATGGGCATCCTGGTCCTGGCCGTGGCCATCCTGCCCTTGCTCGGGGTGGGCGGGCACCAGGTGGTGCGGGCGGAAACCCCCGGACCGATGAAGGACGAGCGGCTCACGCCGCGCATCGCCAGCACTGCCAAGGCGCTGTACGCGGTCTATTTCGTGTTCTCCATCCTGTGTTTCCTGGCCTACCGGGCGGTCGGACTGTCGTGGTTCGAGGCCTGGTGCCACATGGCCACCACCATGGGCCTGGGCGGTTTTTCGACCTGGGACGACGGCTTTGCCCACTTCGATTCCGTGGCGGTGGAAATGGTGGCGATGGTGTTCATGCTGATCGCCGGCATCAACTTCGCCACCCACTTCAACGCCTTCCGCCAGCGCAGCGGGCGCGCCTATCTGCGCTGTCCGGAAGCGATTCCCTACCTGGTGGTGGTGCTGGGAGTCGGGTTGGTCATATCGGTGTTCCTGTTCCTGAAAGGGGTCTATGACGATCCGCTGCAGGCCTTGCGCTACGGCATGTTCAACACGATTTCCATGGCCACCACCACGGGCTACGCCAATACCGACTTCGCGCAGTGGCCGCTGTTCGCCCCGCTGACCATGCTGCTGCTGTCGGGTTTCGCCACGTCCGCCGGGTCCACCGGGGGCGGGATCAAGATGATCCGGGCGATCCTGCTGGTCAAGCAGGCCCGCAACGAGTTGGTCACAATGTTGCACCCGCACGCCGTCAGCCCGGTGCGCATCAATGGCCGGGCGGTCGAGACCCGCACCATGTCGTCGGTATTGGCCTTCATGCTGTTCTATGGCCTTTCCATCGCCGTGTTCACCAGCCTGCTGCTGCTGTCAGGCCTGGACCCGATCACGGCCTTCTCGGCTGTTTTCGCCAGCGTCAACAACACCGGGCCTGGCCTGGGCCCGGTCGGTCCCATGGGCAACTTCGCCGTCTTGTCCGATTTCCAGATCTGGGTCTGCACCTTCGCGATGCTGATCGGGCGCCTGGAACTGCTGACGGTGCTGGTGCTGTTCACGCCTATTTTCTGGCGAAAGTAGCAGGCCTTACGCCGCGCGCGCTCTGCCCGCGCCTGCTGCCCTCCATGGCCAATTCAGCAGCCGATTTTTAGGTGATAACCCTAATAAGGGTTGTCCCACCCCCTCTCGCAAGCCCCTTCCAGACTTGCTATCCGGCCGTCGCGTGCCGGGAGCCCGCGCCGTTTCTATGCCGTGAGCGCTCGCTCACTTTTCTTCACAGGGGAAAACCGATTGCTTCGTGATGTTGCACATAAATGTCACGATTTTCCATCTTCTTGCCACAAAACAGCGGCTATCATGCGTGCACAAGCTGCCGTCTAGTGCCCCCCGGGATGTTGCCGGGCTTCAAGGTCGAACGGCGCACACCCTCATCAAACATTCAGAAAGGAGTCCGAGATGGAACAGATCCCGTTCATTTCGTCGGCCCCCAACACCCTGGGCATCGAGCTCGAGCTGCAACTGATAGACCCGCGCAGTTTTGACCTGACCGCAGCCTCGGACGAGCTGCTGGCCCAAATGGCCAACCACCCCATCGCCGACCGCGTTAAACCGGAAATCACGCGGTCCATGATCGAACTGAATTCCTCGGTGCACGAGCACCCCATGGGCCTCTTGGCCGAGATGCGCGAAATGCGCGACGCCCTGATCGAAGCGGCGGACGCCGTGGGCGTGTCGGTGGCCGGCGGCGGCGCCCATCCCTTCATGCGCTGGCAGGAACGTTCCATTTCGGATACCCCGCGCTTCCAGTACCTGGCCGAAATGTACGGTTACCTGGCGCGTCAATTTACGGTTTTCGGCCAGCACATCCACCTGGGCGTCAAAAGTGGCGACGATTCCATCAAACTGTTGCGCCGCCTGTCGCCCTACGTGCCGCATTTCATCGCGCTGTCGGCCTCCTCGCCCTATTGCGAGGGTGTGGATACGCTGTTCTCGTGCTCGCGCCTGAATGCGGTCAACAGCTTCCCGCTGGCCGGCCACATGCCGCCAGAAGTGAAGGACTGGTACCAGTTCGAGGCGCATCTGGCACAGCTGCGCGCCTACGGCCTGGCCGAAAGCATCAAGGACCTGTATTGGGACATCCGCCCCAAGCCGGAATTCGGCACGGTCGAAATCCGCGTCTGCGACACGCCGCTGACGGTTGAGCGGGCTTGCCAGCTGGCGGCCTTCGCCCAGGCGCTGGCGGTGCTGCTGATGCGCGAGGGCGATCCCGGCGACGGCGCCTGGCTGTCTTACCGCAGCAACCACTTCCAGGCTTGCCGCTTCGGCCTGCAGGGCAGCTATGTGACGCCTGACGGCCAGCGCCTGCGGCTGATGGACCACCTGCGTAATCTGTTCCAGCGCCTGATGCCGGTGGCCGAAGAGCTGGGCACGGGCGACATGATCGCCGCCTTGCGCGACGAATCCATGCGCAGCGGCAACGATTCCCGTTGGCTGCGCAGCCAGTTCCATCGCCTGCGCGACCTGCCGCTGGTGGTGGAGGCCATGTCGAACGCATGGCGCGGTGTTGCGGCGCCCGGCGTTGCGCCGGCCGAACCCACCGCGGTCCTGAGGCGCCGCATCCGCGCCACCTCCGAGCCCATGTCGGCGTTGCCGGCTTCGGAGCCCGGCGTCAGCGTGCCGTTGCCGGAACGCTTGCACTAGGCAGGACGGCCGGGCGCTCCTAGAGGAGTGCAGGCCGTGCCGCCAGCCGCGTCTGGCCCGATTTCAGGGCGTGCGGTGCCGGCCGCCGATCGCGCTGACCGACAGCCGGGTTTCGCCGGCCATGGTGCGATGCGCGGCGGCGCGCCAGGCGTGGCCGTAGGCGACTTCAATACTCAGGACGATCAGGCCGTCGGGCCGGCGCTGCGCTTCCAGCGCGGCGCAGAGGCGGTCGCGCCAATCCCGACCCACCAGCCCGCCACGCCGGCCTTCGGCGGGGTTGCCGCCCAGCGCACGGACGTCCTGCAGCAGCTTTTCCGGGCTGCGGTAGGTCAGGGTCAGGATCTCCTGGTCCATGACCGGGTCCGCGAAGCCGTTTTCCACCAGCAGGTCGCCGAAGTCATGCATGTCGACGAAGGAAGGCGTGGCCGTGCGCAGGCCCGCGTCGTCCAGGGCTTGGCGCAGCTCGCGCAGCGTAGCGGGCCCCAGACAGGAAAACATCGCCAGTCCGCCCACTTTCAGGATGCGCCGCCATTCCGCCAGCACGGCGTGCGGGGCGCGGTGCCAGTGCATGGCCAGGTTGGACCACACCAGTTCCAGCGATTCGGGCGCGAGGCCGGTCGCTGCCAGGTCGCCTTTGACGAAGGCCGGGGCCGCCGGGCCGCGGCGCGCCAGCTTGCCGATCCAGGCCGACAGGCCGGCGGGCGCGTGGCGCTTGCGCGCCTGCTCCAGCAGCGGCTCGCAGTTGTCCAGGCCGGTATAGGCGGCGTCGGCGTAGCGCTCGCGCAGCAGCGGCAGGTTGTCGCCCGCGCCGCAGCCGGCGTCCAGCATCGCCTGGGGCTGCACACGGATGTATTGCAGGCGCCCCAGCATGCGGCGGGCGACTTCCCCGTACAGGAATTGGGCATCGGACAGGTCGCCGCGGCGGGCGAATTGCCTGGGCACGTCGGCGCTGACGATGGGCAGGGAGGGGAGTGTTGCGGATTCTGGCAGGGACATTTCGGTCGCGCCCGCGTCTACGCCGCGGGCGGATCATGGTTTCATGAGGGATGGCATCCATTATTGCCCATCCCGGCCGTGGCTTCCGATTGTCCCTACGGGCCATGGGGCGGTGGCTGCTGTCGCGGGTCGGCTGCGAGTGTCCCCTGTGTGGCGCCCGGGTGGCGGGGGCGCGGCTCTGCGCGGGATGCGAAGCCGACATCTGCGAGACCGACAGCCGGGAGCACGGCAGCCATGAGACCGGCATGCACGATGCAGGCATCCTGGGGGCGGCCGTCGGCGCTCCTTCCACGGCGCGCCAGCAAGCCTCGTCGCGCTGCCCCCGTTGCGCGCTACGTCTGCACCCGGGCGCGCCGCACTGCGCCAGCTGCCTGGGCACACCCCGGGCTTTCTCGCGCACGGTCGCCGCGTTCGACTACTCGCCGCCCGCCGATACCTTGATCCTGATGTTGAAGACCCGGCTGCGGCTCAGCATGGCGCCGGTGTTGGCGCGGCTGATCGCGGCCGCCGTGGGCCGCGATGGCCCCCTGGCTGATGGCGCCTTGCTGGTGGCCATTCCGGCCAGCCGCGCATCGCTGCGCCAGCGCGGCATGAACCCGGCCGCCGAGATCGCCCGCAGCC
>NZ_JBARYB010000304.1:0-6033 GCF_049647645.1 Achromobacter sp. | reverse complement strand
CCCATCCCACCCTGGAGGGCCAAGCATCATGATCGGCGAATTCAATCTTTATGGCGTCTATTTCCCCTGGCTGCTGGTGCTGGCCGTGGTGACCCTGGGCGTGGCCTGGGCGGTGCGCCGCGTGCTGGCCCGCGCCGGGCTGTACCGCCTGGTGTGGCACCCCGCGCTGTTCGACCTGGCGCTGTTCGTGGTGCTGCTGTACGGCATATCCCTCATTTCCCCCTATTTACTCCAGAGATAAGCATGAAACTCCCCAACGCCCTGCGCCCCGCAGCCATCGGCAAGTTCGCGGTGACCGCCGTCGTCGTCGCCGCGGCCGCCTACGCCGGCTGGCAGCTCTGGGTGCACTATGAAGTCGAACCCTGGACCCGCGACGGCCGCGTCAAGGCCTACGTGGTGCAGGTTGCGCCGGATGTCTCCGGCTTGGTGACCAGCGTGCCGGTGCGCGACAACCAGGACGTGAAAGCGGGCGACGTGCTGTTCGAAATCGACCGCGCGCGCTTCCAGCTGGCCTTTGATCAGGCCCAGGCCTCGGTGCGGTCGGCGCAGGTGGCGCGCGACCAGGCGGTGCGCGACGCCAAGCGCAACCGCTCGCTGGGGCAATTGGTCGCCGCCGAGGCGCTGGAACAAAGCCAGACCAAGCTGCAGCAGACCGAGGCCGCGCTGGCCCAGGCCGAAGTGCAGCTCAATACCGCGCGCCTTAACCTGGACCGCAGCCGGGTGCTGGCCGTCAACGACGGCCGCATCACCAACCTGGACCTGCGCGCCGGCTCCTACGCCACCGCTGGCCGCGGCGTGATGGCGCTGGTGGATTCCAGCTCGTTCTACGTCGAAGGCTATTTCGAGGAAACCAAGCTGCCCGGCATCCGCGAGGGCGATCCCGTCACGGTGACGCTGATGGGCGATTCGCACCATATCCGCGGCCACGTGGAGAGCATTGCCATGGGCATCGCCGACCGCGACCGCAGCACCGGCGCCAACCTGCTGCCCAACGTCAATCCCACGTTCAACTGGGTCCGCCTGGCGCAGCGCATTCCGGTGCGCGTGAAGATCGACGACGTGCCCGAAGGCGTGCGCCTGGTGGCCGGCCAGACCGCCACCGTGTCGGTGGATTCCGGCCCGGCCCATGCGCTGAACGAGACCCACCAGCCGTCCTGACCGCTGCTTTTTTCCCACCCTTCATCCTTATCGACGCACAGCCGTAACTGCCATGAACACCAGACACCTCCTGCCGCTGCTGCTGGCCCTGACGCTAGCCGGATGCACCACCGTGGGCCCTGACTACCAGGTGCCTGCCGGATCGGTGGCCGAGCGGCGGAGCGCGCAGACGCCGTTCACGGAAGCGCGCAACGCCGCGTTCCGGCAGGACGCGGTGCCCGGCCACTGGTGGCGCCTGTACGACGATCCGGTGCTGGACGGACTGGTGGAAAAAGCCCTGGCGGCCAACACCGACCTGCGCGTCGCCAGCGCCAACCTGGAACGCGCCCAGGCCGCGGTGAAGGAAACCCAGGCGCAGCAACAGCCCACGATCGGCGTCAACGCCTCGCCCACTTTCGGCCACGTGTCCGGCTTGCAGGAACTGCAACCCGGCATCGATCCGCCCAACCGCTGGTCCTATTCCATGGGCGCCAGCGTGTCGTATCAGCTGGACCTGTTCGGCCAGATCCGCCGCGCCGTGGAAGCGGCCAGCGGCGACGAGCAGGCCGCGCAGGCCGCCTACGACGCCACCCGCGTCACCGTGGCCGCCGAGACCGCCCGCGCCTACGCCAATATGTGCGCGGCCGGCATGCAGCTGGCGTCCGCCCAGCATTCGGTGCAAGTGCAAAAGCAATCCCTGGACGCGGTGGACCGGTTGCAGCGCGCCGGCCGCGGCACGGCGCTGGACGTGACCCGCGCCCGCAGCCAGCTTCAGCAACTGCAGGCCAACCTGCCGCCGTTCCAGGCCCAGCAGCGCACCGCGCTGTACCGCCTGGCGGCGTTGACCAGCCAAACGCCCGGCGAGATCTCGCCCGCGCTGCTGCAATGCGCCAAGGCGCCGCGCCTGACCGAAACCATCCCCGTGGGCGATGGCGCCGAGTTGCTGCGCCGCCGTCCGGACATCCGCCAGGCCGAACGCACGCTGGCGGCGTCCACCGCACGCATCGGCGTGGCCACCGCGGACCTGTATCCGAAGATCTCGCTGGGCCTGTCGGCCGCTTCGGGCGGTCCGGCCGCCATGTTCGGCGACCGCGGCACCTTCAGCTGGAGCGTCGGTCCGCTGATCTCCTGGACCATCCCCAACACCGGCGCGGCGCAGGCCCGCATCGCCGAGGCGCAGGCCAGCACCAAGGGCGCGGCGGCGCGTTTCGACGCCACCGTGCTGAATGCCTTGCGGGAAACGGAAAGCGCACTGGTGGTCTACGCGCGCCAGCTGGACCGCGACGCCGCCCTGCGCGCCGCGCGCGACCAGAGCGCCGAGGCCGCCTCGCAGGCCAGCCGCCTGTTCCAGTACGGCAAGACCGACTACCTGACCGTGCTGGACGCCGAACGCACCCTGGCCACCAACGAAAGCGCGCTGGCCGCCTCGCAGGCAGACCTCAGCAACGACCAGATCGCGCTGTTCCTGGCGCTGGGCGGCGGCTGGGAAAAATAATCAATGCACCGAGGCGCCGTCCGGCGGCGTCTGGTTCAGGCCCAGCGCGGCTTCCCAGCTGCGCAGCGGCACGCAGGTCTTCAGGCGCACGATGGCGCGCTCGATCAGGGCCGGATGCAGCGCATGCCCCACATTGCTGGCGATATCGATGGTCGAATCCCCATGCAGCTCGCTCAGGCGCGCCTGCGCGGCCTGGATGTGGTCCACGCTCATGATGGGATCGGCCTCGCCATGCAGCAGGTGCAGCGTGGTGTACTGCGGCGCGGACTTGGGCAGTTGGGCATAGCGGCCTGAAAACGCGATGACGCGGCCGGCCATGCCGTCGTGCGCCTGCACCAGTTCCAGCGCCATGATGGCGCCCTGCGAGAAGCCCGCCAGCGCCGTATCCGATTGCAGCAGGCCGAAGCGCGCCTGCGCCTGGCGCATATAGGCTTCCAGGGGCGGCAGCGCCCGCGCCACGCGCTCGGGGCGGTTTTCCTCGGTCACGCCGCGCACCGAGAACCATTGCCGGCCCTCGCCGCCGCCATCAAACGGCTCGAAACCCTGGGGCACCAGCACCGCCGCGCTGGGGAACGCCGCGCGCACCGCCTGCGCCAGGGGCTGCATGTCAGCGGGGGTGCCGCCCACGCCGTGCAGCAGGATGAACAGCTGGCGCACGTCGACGCCGGCATCGGGAAGGAATTCGATAGAAGAGGAAGACGCCATGAAACCGCTCCGTGCTGGCTGGGGCCGCCGAACAGCCCCGGAATAGCCGCATTGTAAAATGCGCGCCTTGAAGCAACCTTTGCCGCACCGCCACGGACCGGCTGGCTTGCGCGGCGTTGCCTGGCGGGCAGGCCCGCATGCCCGTGCCTGATGGTCCGCCGCCCCGGCAACTTCCTACCCCAGTAATGCAAACTCCGACGACAGAATCCGGCGCCACGCCTGCCGGCCAGAACCAGCTGCATCGCGTGCTCAAGGCGCGCCACCTCACGATGATAGCGTTGGGCGGAGCCATCGGCACCGGCCTGTTCGTGGCCTCCGGCGCCGCCATCGCCCAGGCGGGCCCGGGCGGCGCGCTGATGGTCTATCTGGCCATCGGCCTGATGGTCTACTTCATCATGACCAGCCTGGGCGAACTGGCCACCTTCATGCCGGTATCGGGCTCCTTCTGCACCTATGCCTCGCGCTACGTGGACGGCGGTTTCGGCTTCGCGCTGGGCTGGAACTTCTGGATCAGCTGGGCCACGGTGGTGGCCGTGGACGTGGTGGCCGCGCAACTGGTCATGGCGTACTGGTTTCCCGATACGCCGGGCTGGATCTGGAGCGTGCTTTTCCTGGCCCTGACCTTCGGCCTGAACGCCTTTTCCGCGCGCAGCTTCGGCGAGGCGGAATATTGGTTCGCCATCATCAAGGTCGTCGCCGTGCTGTGCTTCATCGGCGTCGGGCTGGCGATGCTGGCGGGCATCATCCACGGCGGCACGACGGTAGGCCTGGCGAACTGGACCATCGGCGACGCGCCCTTCGTGGGCAACGCGGCCACCTGGGTGGGCGTGGCGATGGTGGTGGCCTATTCCTTCCAGGGCACCGAACTGGTGGCCGTGGCCGCCGGCGAATCCGAGAATCCCCGCCGCAACGTGCCGCGCGCCATCAACCACGTGTTCTGGCGCATCCTGCTGTTCTACGTGCTGGCCATCCTGATCATCGGCCTGCTGCTGCCCTATACCGACCCGCAACTGCTGCGCAACGAAGTGGAAGACATCGCGGTCAGCCCCTTCACGCTGGTGTTCCAGCACGCGGGGCTGTTGTCGGCCGCCACCGTGATGAACGCGGTGATCCTGACCTCGGTGCTGTCGGCCGGCAATTCCGGCATGTACGCGGCGACGCGGATGCTGTTCAACATGGCGGTGGAAGGCCAGGCGCCCGCCCTGTTCCGGCGCGTCACCCGCAGCGGCGTGCCACTGTACGCGCTGATGGCCACCGCGCTGCTGGCCTGCCTGTGCCTGTTCAGCCTGGTATACAGCCCCAAGGCCGTCTACATCTGGCTGCTGAACTTCGCCGGCATGACCGAATTCATCGTGTGGCTGAGCATCGCCGTCAGCCATTACCGCTTCCGCCGGGGCTATGTGAAGCACGGCTACGACACCGCCGACCTGCCCTACAAGGCCGGCTTGTTCCCCTTCGGCCCGCTGCTCGCCTTCGTCCTGTGCCTGCTGGTCACGCTGGGCCAGAACTACCAGGCCTTCCTGCAAGACCGCATCGACTGGATCGGCGTGATCTCCACCTACCTGGCGATCCCGCTGTTCCTGGCCTTGTGGATCGGCCACCGGCTGGTGCGCAAGTCGCACTGGATCCGGTACGAGGATATGCGGTTTTATGGGTTGGATCTGGATCGTGCGGCGGGTGTGCAAGCCTCGGTATCTACGGTGGAAGGCGCGCGGGTTTAGGTCTTGATCCGTATGCCTGGACACGACCAGGATCGTATCCAGCACAGCCCACCCCTCTGCATCGAAAGATGTACGGGTGGGTTTTCTTTTGGGACTCGCGCGTCACGCCAGGGATTTCCTCCATAGGGTCCGCCCCCTTTAACTACTGTATATTCATACAGCTATAATGGCTCATCGGCCACTTCAACCGGTTCTTTTCCTCCCGGAAACCGATTTGCCATGCAGTCCCCAGAACGTATCCATCCCGCGTTGTGGCGCGCCACCCAGTTGGCCCAAAGCGCCGCCCGCACCCTGCCCACCGGGCATGCCGCGCTGTCCGCCGAGCTGCCGGACGGCGGCTGGCCGCTGGGTTCCCTGATCGAATTGATGGCCCCGCATCCGGGCATCGGAGAAATCCGCCTGCTGCGTCCGGCCTTGGCCCAACTGGAGACCCGCCGCGCCATCGCCCTGGTGCAGCCGCCGCACGCGCCCCACATCGCCAGCTGGATGAGCTGGCGGCTGGATCCGCGCCAGTTGCTCTGGGTCGCGCCGGAAAAACCCGTGGACGCGCTCTGGGCCGCCGAACAGATCCTGAAGAACGGCAGCTGCGGCGCCCTGATCTGCTGGCTGCCCCACGTGCGCCCCGAATCCCTGCGCCGTCTGCACCTGGCCGCCCAGGCCAGCGACCTGCTGTTCATCGCCGTGCGTCCCAGCAGCGCGGCGCAGAACGCCACGCCCGCGCCCTTGCGGCTGGCGCTCGCGCCGGCTGCGGGCGGCCTGTCCGTACACATCCTGAAGCGCCGCGGGCCCGCCTGCGACACCCCCCTATACGTGGGCCTGGACTCCGGCGCCCTCACTCCTGTTTCTCCCCGCCATGCGCCTCTGGATCGCCGCCTTCCTGCGCTGCCTGCCGCTGGACGCACTGCGCCCGCACTGGCCGCTTGAGGGGCAGGCGTTCGCGGTCCTGGAACAGGAACGCGTCGCTGCCCTCACGCC
>NZ_JBARYB010000303.1:0-30548 GCF_049647645.1 Achromobacter sp. | reverse complement strand
GGATCCCTCCGTCCGGCCACCGGCTCGCGGCATCGGCCCATGAACAGCGTCCGCAACCAATGCATTAGGCGACTGCCAGCCGAGGACCCCGGAGCCATCCGAAGCGCAGCCCCACCGGGGCGAGCATCGGAATGGCGCAGGGCAGCCTACACGCAAGCCGGTGCGCGCGGAGCCTGTGCGTTTTTAGTTTTTATGAAACCCGAAGGAAAAAGAAAAAGGCCAACCCCGAGGGATTGGCCTTTTTTGCAATACTTGGCGGAGAGGGTGGGATTCGAACCCACGGTACGGGGATACCGTACGCCTGATTTCGAGTCAGGTACATTCGACCACTCTGCCACCTCTCCGTGGCTGGGTTTCGTAACGGCGGATTCCCCGGGGGCCGGGTTTTCCACAAAAGATCCCTGGTCGGAAGGATCTTCGTTGTCGAAGCAGCGAAGCCCGCAATTCTACAGGATTTTTTTTGTTTGTGTAAAGGGGGTGGTTGAAAGTCCCCTACAGCGGGTTTCAACCGGCTTTCGGCGGCGGCGTTCTTTGCCCAGAATTCCGGTATGCCTGACGTTCCTGCCCAGGCATCCATCCGTCTCGGCGCTCATCCCGGAACCGCTAGTCCCATGGATCTGATCCTCATTCTCCTGCTTGCGGCCGTGCTGTGCGTGCCCCTGACCCAGTTGCTGGGCCTGGGCGCCATCCCGGGTTACCTGCTCGCCGGCGTGCTGGTGGGACCGTCCTGCCTCAGGCTCATCACCAATGTGGACACCATGATCAACGTGTCCCAGTGGGGCGTGGTGATGATGCTGTTCATCATCGGGCTGGAGCTTTCGCCCAAACGCCTGTGGGCCATGCGCAACGAAGTCTTCGTGCTGGGTTCTTTGCAGATGTTGGCTTGCGGTTTGCTGCTGGCGGTGGTGTTCGGCGCGGCGCTACGGCATCTGGCCGGCATGGAATGGCAGGCGGCGATCCTGTGTGGCTTGTCGCTGGCCTTGTCGTCCACGGCGGTGGCCTTGCGGCTGCTGGACGAGCGCGTGCTGACGCGCACGCCATTGGGCAGGTCGGCGCTGGGAATACTGCTGTTCCAGGACATGGCCGCGATTCCGATGCTGGTGGCGGCGGGCCTGCTGGGTTCCGATGGTGCGTCGGCGCCTTCCTTCAAGGAGGCGCTGATTGCCGTGGTGGTAGTGGCAGCCGCTTATCGGCTGCGGCTGCTGGGATGGGCAGCCAAGGCGCAATTGAACGAATTGTTCACCGCCGCCGCGCTGTTGATGGTGGTGGGCGCAGCCCAATTGTTCGACTTTGCCGGCCTGTCCGCCGGCCTGGGGGGATTCCTGGTGGGCGTGCTGATGGCCGAATCCCGCTACCGGCACGATCTGGAAAAGGCGATAGACCCGTTCAAGGGCTTGCTGCTGGGCCTGTTCTTCGTGGCCATCGGCATGTCCGTGAATTTGAAGGTGGTGGCTGACCACTGGCCGTTCATCTTCGTGGGCGTGTTCGCGTTGCTGCTGGTCAAGGCCTTGATCTTGTACGGCTTTTCGCGCTTTCTGGGCCTGCCGCGCTATCACCGCTTGCTGTTTGCCTTGGCGCTGGCGCAGGGCGGCGAGTTCAGCTTCGCCATCTTCAATGAAGCCTGGGACAACCACCTGATGAATCTGGAACAGCGCGACCTGCTGTCAGTCATCGTGGCGATTTCAATGGGCGTGGTGCCGATGCTGATCAAGCTGCTGGAACGCATCCCCGAGAACCGGGGCGGCATGGCCGATCTGCCGACGGCGGAACCCGACAAGGACGAGGCGTCTCAGCCGCCCGCGCCGCGCGATCCTCCTCCCGCTGCTTGACCCTGCGCAGCGTATGGGCATGGCATGATTGCCGTCTTGCCAGGCAGCTACACTTGACGCCTGCCTAGCCCGTCCAATGTGCCCGACCACAGGAGAATGCTCATGCTTAAAGGAAAAGTCGCCCTAGTCACCGGTTCCACCAGCGGCATCGGCCTGGGTATTGCCACCGCCTTTGCCCAGCAAGGCGCCGATATCGTCTTGAACGGCTTCGGCGATGCCGCCGACATCGAAAAGGTCCGCGCCGGGCTGGCCGACAAGCATGGCATCAAGGTGATCTATGACGGCGCCGACCTGTCCAAGGGCGCGGCCGTGCGCGAGCTGGTCGAGAACGCCGTGCGCCAGATGGGCCGCATCGACATCCTGGTCAACAACGCCGGCATCCAGCACACCGCGCTGATCGAGGATTTCCCCGCCGAAAAGTGGGACGCGATCCTGGCGCTGAACCTGTCGGCCGTGTTCCACGGCACCGCCGCCGCCTTGCCGCACATGAAGAAGCAGGGCTACGGCCGCATCATCAACATCGCCTCGGCCCACGGCCTGGTGGCCTCGGCCAACAAGTCGGCCTACGTCGCGGCCAAGCACGGCGTGGTCGGCTTCACCAAGGTCACCGCGCTGGAGACGGCCGGGCAGGGCATCACCGCCAACGCCATCTGCCCGGGCTGGGTGCGTACCCCGCTGGTTGAAAAGCAGATCACCGCGCTGGCGGAAAAGGACGGCGTCGACCAGGAAGCCGCCGCGCGCGAGCTGCTGAGCGAAAAGCAGCCGTCGCTGCAATTCGTGACGCCGGAGCAACTGGGCGGCACCGCCGTGTTCCTGGCTTCGGACGCCGCCGCGCAAATCACAGGTACGTCCGTCTCGGTCGATGGCGGCTGGACGGCACGCTAAAAAGGAACTCCCGAATGCTGTTTCTGCTTTCTCCCGCCAAGAAGCTGGACTACGACTCGCCGCTGCACATCGAGACGCATACCCAGCCGCTGTTCGTGGACCAGGCCGCCGGCCTGATCAAGGTGCTGAAGACCAAATCGGCCGAGGACATCTCCGAGCTCATGAGCCTGAGCCCGGCGCTGTCCGAGCTGAACGTGCAGCGCTATGCCCACTGGAAGCGCAGCTTCACCCAGACCAATTCGCGCCAGGCCGTGCTGGCCTTCAACGGCGACGTCTATGAAGGGCTGGAAGCCTCCACCCTGTCGGCCAAGCAGCTGGACTGGGCGCAAGAGCACGTCGCCATCCTGAGCGGCTTGTATGGCGTGCTGCGTCCGCTGGACCTGATGCAGCCGTACCGCCTGGAAATGGGCACGCGCCTGGCCACGCCCAAGGGCAAGAACCTGTACGAGTACTGGGGCCCGGCCATCGCCGAGTACCTGAACGAACGGCAGGCCGGCCAGAAGGCGCCCGTCATCGTCAACCTGGCGTCCGAGGAATATTTCAAGTCGGTCGACCTGAAGACTCTCAAGGCGCGGGTGGTGCAGTGCGTGTTCCAGGACTGGAAGAATGGCGCCTGGAAGGTCATCAGCTTCCACGCCAAGCGCGCGCGCGGCCTGATGGCGCGCTATGCGATCCTGCACAAGGTGTCCAAGCCCGAAGGCCTGCAAGGGTTCGACCTGGAAGGCTACAAGTTCGACGCCTCCGCTTCGTCGGAAAACAAGCTGGTTTTCCGCCGCAAGGTCTGACGCGGTCCCGGGCCTCGGGCCCGGGGCGTCCCGATCTCGCGAAATCAATCCAAGGCAGTCACGCAGCCGCCGCCACCGGCGGCGCGTGCGTGGGGTCGGCCAGCGCGTGCAGTTCCTGGCGGATCATGTGCGCGGCCTTCAGCATCTGCTTGACCGGATAGACCAGGGCGGCCTGCTCGCCTTCGGTATCGAACTGGGTCGGCAGGCCGGCCGGCGCTTGCGCCCGGTTCTCGTCCAACAGGTCCACCATGCCGGTGAGCGCCCGTTGCACGGCCTCGGGCGTGGCCGGCAGGCCGGCCAGGATGGGAATGGCCGCCGTGATCTGGGATGCAAGGATGTGGTTCTGGATCAACAGGTTGTTCAGCTCGGGCACGCTCACTTGGTGCGAGGTGGGTTCGCTCATCATGCGGTAGAAGGCCTCGGCGAAATTGCTGAACGAGATGTGCACGTTCTTGCGCGCCAGCCGCCACGCCAGGTCGGCGTCGGTCACTGCCGGGGTCTCGCCAGCTGCGGCGCCCACGGGCGCGCCGTGGGCCTGCATGGCCTCGACGTAGCGCATGCCCGCGATCAGGTACTCGCGGTTGGCGCGCGTGGCCGCGGCCGCCAGCGGCTTCAGGTAGCGGGCCTCCCACCATGGCAGGATGTAGCTGCAGATCAGCGCCAGCGCGCAGCCGATCAGCGTGTCGATGGCCCGTTCGCCGATCACCGACATGGACACGGTGCCTGGTGACACGAAGTGGAACACCAGCACCACGAACAGCGTGTTGAAGGTGGCGCTGGCCATGTAGTTCAGCTGCACCAGGCTGTTGCCCATGACGCAGGCGGCCAGCAGCGCGGCGAACAGGAGTTCCGGCCGGTCGGTCAGGTTGAATAGCAGCAGCGCCAGGATGCAGCCGATCAGCGTGCCCATCAGGCGCCAGCTATTGCGCTGACGGGTCAGCGCGAAGCCGGGCTTCATGATGATGACGATCGTCAGCATGATCCAGTAGTTGTGCGCGGAAAACGCCGGCGACAGCCATTGGCTGGCCAGGGTCATGGCGATGGCCGCGGCGGCGGTCACCCGCAGGGCGTAGCGGAAGTGCGGCGAGTCCAGGCGCAGATTGCTGGTCAAGAGCCCGACCCGGAATTCCTGGCGCGAAATGAAGCGCGTCAGCGACTTGTTGATGCGCAGCACGTCGGTGGGCTTGGCATCGGGAGAGGCAGCGGTGTGGTCGGCCAGCCGGTCGACGATGCGCGCCGAATTGCGCAGCCGGCGCAGCACCTGGACGATCAGCGCCAGCATCTCGGGCTCGCGCTCGCCCAGGCCCTGCTGCTTGAGCTGTTCGATTTCGTACTCGATCGCGCGTAGTTCCGCCTTGGCGCTGCTGCGGTACTGCACCTTGCGTCCGCGCGACACGTCCAGCGCGATGCGGTTGAGCTCCAGCGACATCTTTACCAGCGCGTCGCGCATGAACATCAGGCAGTCGCTGCCGGCCAGCGCGCGACGCAGCGCCGCGTAGTCGGTATGCGTGGCCACCAGCGTGTCCAGCAGCTGCAGCATGTCGACGAACATGTTCCAGATCATCACGCGCTGACGGTCGCCCAGGCCCTTGCCGCGGGGCAGGGCGCGCAGCACCATGTCGCGCGCCGCCTGGTGCTTTTCGGTCATGACGGATTGGCGCTGGATCAGTTCGCGATAGGCGTCGTCCAGGTCGGCGGTTTCATCGTAGAAGGCGGCGCGCGCCGCCACGTAGTCGGCGGTGGCGAACAGCGCCACCGACATGGCCTGCTGCTCCTCGCGCAGCCAGAACAGCCGCGAAAACCCCAGGCTGAACACGACATAGAACAGCGCGCCGCCCAGCGTGGCCGCGGCGTGGGCCAACACCTCGTGCGGCGCCAGCGGCGAATGCATGGTCAAGGTCATCAGCAGCAGGCCGGCAAAACCGATCAGGCCGCCGCGCTTGCCGAACACCGTGAACATCGAATAGACGAAACATTGCGCAATGACTGCCAGCCAGATCAGCACGGGATGCGAGGAAGCGAATCCGGTGATGATGACGGTCAGGGTGCCCAGCGCGGCGCCGCCCAGCATCTCGTTGGTGCGGTGGCGCTGCGGCCCGCCCGGCTGATCGATGATGGCCAGGCATTGCGCGCCGAAGGTCGCAACCAGCCCAGTGGTGTAGTTGCCGAAGACGCCGCCCAGCACCAGCACGGGCAACAGCATCCCCACCCCCTGCCGCACCCCTCCGAAGAAGTAGTGGCTGTAGAGGAAGCGGCGGATGCTGGCAATGCGCAAATCCATGGGGCGGAGGCTCGGTTCTGGATGACGAAACAAGTATAGAGAGGCTGTCCCATTTTTTGGGGCCAGATAGTTACCGAACCTTCCACGCAACGGTCTGGAAATGGTCGATTTGCCACCTTTGACGCAACGCGGTAAATTGCTCCACTTGCGCCGGTCTGCCTATCCGAAACCGGCGCGTTGAGGCGGATTGCCAGGGTCACCTCCCAGCCATCCCGCAGCAGTTACACCTGCCGTTGGCCGCGCCACAAGCGTGTGTTGCCAAGGCTTCCATTTCGACCTCCAGCGTCCCCAAGGGGCGTTTGCACTGCGTTCTGTCGAGCGTGTGCCGGGTCGGCAGGGTGTCCGGGTGGCGTGGCTCCGTGAGCCGCAAAGCGCCGGATCATGTTGTCGGAACCGGTATGGGTTCAGTTGCCGCCGTATCCGGGCGAGCAGCAGTCAGGGTTGCAGGGCCGGTACTGAAAGGAATGACAACATGGAACTGAATGGCGCCGATATCGTCGTGCGCTGCCTGGCCGATGAAGGCGTGGAACACGTTTTCGGCTACCCCGGCGGCGCAGTGCTTTACATCTACGACGCGATTTTCAAGCAAGACAAATTCCAGCATATCCTGGTTCGTCACGAGCAGGCCGCCGTGCACGCCGCCGATGCCTATTCGCGCTCGTCGCAAAAGGTCGGCGTCTGCCTCGTGACCAGCGGACCGGGCGTGACCAATGCCGTCACCGGCATCGCCACCGCCTACATGGATTCCATCCCCATGGTCATCATCAGCGGGCAGGTGCCCACTGCGGC
This sequence comes from Achromobacter sp., assembly GCF_049647645.1. GTDB lineage: Bacteria > Pseudomonadota > Gammaproteobacteria > Burkholderiales > Burkholderiaceae_B > Achromobacter. Next base: position 23,979 of record NZ_JBARYB010000303.1, on the reverse strand, counting down.
CATTGGCGAGGACGCCTTCCAGGAATGCGACACCGTCGGCATTACGCGTCCCTGCGTCAAGCACAACTTCCTCGTGCGCGACGTCAAGGACCTGGCCGAAACCATGCGCCGCGCGTTCTACATCGCGCGCACCGGCCGTCCCGGCCCGGTGCTGGTGGATATCCCCAAGGACATCACCATCGCGCAGTGCAAGTACACGCCGCCCAAGGGCGAAATCTCGATGCGTTCCTATGCGCCCGTCAACAAGGGCCACCAGGGGCAGATCAAGAAAGCCGTGCAGATGCTGCTGGCCGCCGAGCGGCCCATGATCTACACGGGCGGCGGGGTGATCCTGTCGAACGCCGCGCCCGAGCTGAACAAGCTCGTGTCGCAATTGGGCGCGCCCTGCACCAGCACCCTGATGGGTCTGGGCGGCTACCCGGCCAGCAGCGGCCAGTTCGTCGGCATGCCCGGCATGCACGGCACCTACGAAGCCAATATGGCGATGCAGCATTGTGACGTGCTGCTGGCCATTGGCGCCCGTTTCGATGACCGCGTGATCGGCAACCCCAAGCACTTCGCCCAGAACGCCCGCAAGATCATCCATATCGATATCGATCCCTCGTCGATCTCCAAGCGCGTGCGCGTGGACGTCCCGATCGTCGGCAACGTCAAGGATGTCCTGGCCGACCTCTGCGCGCAGTACGACATTGCCGCGGCCGAGCACAAGCCCGCCTCCATCACCAAGTGGTGGGAGCAGGTCGAGAGCTGGCGCGGCAAGGAATGCCTGAAGTTCGCCAACTCGGACGAAGTCATCAAACCGCAGTACGTGGTGGAAAAACTCTGGGAAGTGACCGGCGGCGACGCCTTCGTCACCTCGGACGTGGGCCAGCACCAGATGTGGGCCGCGCAGTACTACAAGTTCGACAAGCCGCGCCGCTGGATCAACTCCGGCGGCCTGGGCACCATGGGCGTGGGCCTGCCGTACGCCATGGGCGTGCAGATGGCCAATCCTGGACACGACGTCGCCGTCATCACCGGCGAAGGCTCCATCCAGATGAACATCCAGGAACTGTCGACCTGCCACCAGTACCGCTTGACGCCGAAGATCATCTGCCTGAACAACCGCTTCCTGGGCATGGTCCGGCAGTGGCAGCAGATCGACTACGGTTCGCGCTATTCCGAGTCCTACATGGATTCGCTGCCCGATTTCGTCAAGGTGGCCGAAGCCTATGGCCACGTGGGTCTGCGCATCGAACGCCCGGCGGACGTCGAGCCGGCGTTGCGCGAAGCGTTCAAGAAGCACAAGGACCGCCTGGTCTTCCTGGACTTCATCACCGACCGCACCGAGAACGTGTGGCCGATGGTCAAGGCCGGCCGCGGGCTGACCGAAATGCTGCTTGGCTCTGAAGACCTGTAAGGAGGCCACCCATGAAGCACGTGATTTCCGTCCTCCTCGAAAACGAACCCGGCGCGCTGTCGCGCGTGGTGGGCCTGTTTTCCGCGCGGGGCTACAACATCGAGACCCTGACGGTGGCGCCCACCGAGGACTCCACGCTGTCGCGCATGACCATCGTGACCACCGGTTCCGACGAGGTGATCGAGCAGATCACCAAGCACCTGAACCGCCTGGTGGACGTGGTCAAGGTCGTCGACCTGACCGAAGGCGCGCATATCGAGCGCGAGCTGATGCTCGTGAAGGTGCGCGCGGTCGGCAAGGAACGCGAGGAAATGAAGCGCATGGCGGACATCTTCCGCGGCCGCATCATCGACGTCACCGACAAGTCCTACACCATCGAATTGACGGGGGTGCAGGAAAAAGTCCAGGCCTTCCTGGAAGCCCTGGACCGCAGTGCCATCCTTGAAACCGTGCGCACCGGCGTGTCCGGCATCGGACGCGGTGAACGGATTTTGAAGATTTGACCGGCCTTCCAGGCCAAGCCGCACCCTACATCTGAATTAAACAAATATCCAAAATACTGGAATCTGGAGCACAACCATGAAAGTTTTCTACGACAAAGACTGCGATCTCTCCCTCGTCAAGGGCAAGACTGTTGCCATCATCGGCTACGGTTCGCAAGGCCACGCGCACGCCCAGAACCTGCATGAGTCCGGCGTGAAGGTCGTGGTCGGCCTGCGCAAGGGCGGCGCCTCGTGGAACAAGGCCGCCAACGCCGGCCTGGAAGTCAAGGAAGTCGCCGACGCCGTCAAGTCCGCCGACATCGTCATGATGCTGCTGCCCGACGAGAACATCGCTTCGGTCTACAACAAGGAAGTGCACGCCAACATCAAGCCTGGCGCCGCCCTGGCGTTTGCCCACGGCTTCAACGTGCATTACGGCCAGGTCGTGCCGCGCGAAGACATCGACGTCATCATGATCGCCCCGAAGGCCCCCGGCCACACGGTGCGCAACACGTACAAGCAAGGTGGCGGCGTGCCCCACCTGGTGGCCGTGTACCAGGACAAGTCGGGCGCCGCGCGTGAAGTGGCCCTGTCCTACGCCAGCGCCAACGGCGGCGGCCGTGCCGGCATCATCGAAACCAACTTCCGCGAAGAAACCGAAACCGACCTGTTCGGCGAACAGGCCGTGCTGTGCGGCGGTACCGTCGAACTGATCAAGGCCGGTTTCGACACGCTGGTGGAAGCCGGCTACGCGCCCGAAATGGCGTACTTCGAGTGCCTGCACGAACTGAAGCTGATCGTCGACCTGATCTATGAAGGCGGCATCGCCAACATGAATTACTCGATCTCGAACAACGCCGAGTTCGGCGAGTACGAAACGGGTCCGAAGATCGTCACCGACGAAACCCGCAAGGCCATGCGCCAGTGCCTGACGGACATCCAGACCGGCGAATACGCCAAGAAGTTCATCCTGGAAAACACCGCCGGCGCCCCGACGCTGACCTCGCGCCGCCGCATCAACGCGGAATCGCAGATCGAGCAAGTGGGCGGCAAGCTGCGCGCCATGATGCCCTGGATCGCCGCCAACAAGCTGGTGGACAAGTCCAAGAACTGATTCCTGCCACTGCGCGGGGCCAGCCCCCGCGCAATCAGGGTCGAAGCGGCATGCCTGCGAGGGCATGCCGCTTTTTTTTCGGGCGTCCCCGTCGATTTGATCAGGCACGCGGCTTGCTCCGCCCCGCAAGCGGGGCCAGATGGGTTAACCTTTCAAGGTTCGTTGTAAGTTATTGAGACTATGCCCAATTTTTCCATGCGCGATTCCGAGAACCGCCACCGCAGCATTTACCTGCTGCCCAACGCGTTCACCACCGCGGCACTGTTCGCGGGCTTCTACGCCGTCGTGCAGGCCATGAACGACCGCTTCGAAGTCGCCGCCATTGCCATTTTCGCGGCCATGGTCCTGGACGGCATGGATGGGCGGGTCGCACGCCTGACCAACACGCAGTCCGCCTTCGGCGAGCAGTACGACTCCCTGTCCGACATGACCTCCTTCGGCGTGGCGCCGGCGCTGGTCATGTACGAATGGATCCTGAACGACCTGGGGCGCTGGGGCTGGCTGGCCGCCTTCGTCTATGTAGCGGGCGCGGCGCTGCGCCTGGCCCGCTTCAACACCAATATCGCCGTGGTCGACAAGCGCTTCTTCCAGGGGCTGCCCAGCCCGGCCGCGGGCGCGCTGGTGGCGGGCTTCGTCTGGCTGGCGGTGGACAACAAGCTGCCCATCCATGACAGCCTGATGGCCTGGGCGGCGTTCACGCTGACCATGTACGCGGGTATTTCCATGGTGTCGAACGCGCCGTTCTTCAGCGGCAAGAGCTTTGCCTTGGGCCGCAGCGTGCCGTTCTGGGGCATCCTGCTGGTGGTGGCCGTGTTCGTGTTCGTGTCCAGCGATCCTCCGGTCGTGCTGTTCGGCCTGTTCGTGCTGTACGGCCTGTCGGGCTGGATCATGTGGGCCTGGCGCTGGAACCGCGCGCGCCGCCTGACGCAGGAACGGCGCAATCAGTCCTCCTGATCGCGGCAGCGTTGCCGCCCAAACAAAACCCGCCGGATGGCGGGTTTTGTCTTTCAGGGCCGGGGCTCAGCGCCACATGAAGCGGTCGTCGTCGTACATGGGGTCCGGGCCGGGATGGAAGTGCGTCAGCTTGTTGCCATCGCGGCTCATGTAGACGTACATCAGCGAGTTCCAGACGCCGTTTTCCTTGTAGCGGTACGACCAGACCACCTCGCGCTTTTCGCCCAGGCCGGCTTCCTCGATGCGCGCGGGCGGGCCGAATTCGCAACGTACGCGGTCGGGACCCCATTCACCTTCGCTCAAGACCTTGAAGTGCGCGTCCGTCAGCAGAGGCACCACCGGCCCGACGCGACCGTCGGCGCCGACATTGGTGCCCCAGGCGTATTGGCCCATGGGTTGCTGCGTCCAGATCACGCGGCGTCCGCCATTGGCTTGCGGGCATTCGAAGTTGGGCCTGCCGAACTGGGCCTGCACGTCGGCGTAGGGCGTGCCGGGCGGAATCTGGGCCATGTTTGCGCAGGCTGCCAAGGTGGCCAGGGCGGCAGAGGCCAGCGCGATGCGGGCGCTTCTGTAATATTTAGACATGACATTCTCCTGACGTCGGATCGCGGCCCGCAGCGGGGCGGGCACCCGTCACTGGGGTAATTCTATCGAATCGGCTATAATCATCGAGCTTTATCAAGTGTATTGATTTTGCAACACCCTTTGCGCTGGCCGCAGAGCGGGTCCAGGTGGCAGGCCCCGGTGTCGAAACACCGCGTCCACAACCGGGTTCCAGGCTTCTGTTTGAGTCATCAATGGCAGCAGTGAGAAAGCGAATTCAGCCAGGTTCGCGCAAAATTTTTTCCAAACCACGTCAGGGCGCCTCGGCCCTGTCGCATGTCCGAAGAGGTCATAAATGTCTGTAGCTGACATCAAGAAATCCGACATCGTCGCGCAATTCCAACGCGCTCAAGGCGATACCGGCTCCCCCGAAGTTCAGGTGGCTCTGCTCACCGCCCGTATCAACGAACTGACCGGTCACTTCAAAGAACACATGAAGGACCATCACTCGCGCCGCGGTCTGCTGCGTATGGTCAGCCGTCGCCGCAAGCTGCTCGACTATCTCAAGGGCCGCAATCCCGATTCGTACCGCGCACTGATCGAAAAACTCGGTCTGCGCAAGTGATCGACGGGGCTGGCTCCCCATGACGCAATAACCGTGGTCGGTGCGACGCATGTCGCGACGGCCACGGTTTTTCATTTGTAAGGAATAATCGTCATGTTCAATAAAGTGACAAAATCGTTCCAGTACGGCCAGCACACGGTCGTCCTGGAAACTGGCGAAATCGCTCGCCAGGCCTCCGGCGCCGTGGTGGTGTCGATCGAGGACACCGTCGTCCTGGCCACCGTCGTGGCTTCCAAGAAGGCCAAGCCGGGTCAAACGTTTTTCCCGCTGACCGTTGACTACATCGAGAAGACCTACGCCGCCGGCCGCATTCCGGGTGGCTTCTTCAAGCGCGAAGGCAAGCCTTCCGAGAAGGAAACGCTGACCTCGCGCCTGATCGATCGTCCCCTGCGTCCGCTGTTCCCCGAAGACTTCTACAACGAAGTCCAGGTGGTCATCCACACGCTGTCGGTCAATCCCGAGATCGATCCCGACATCGCTGCCATGATCGGCGCCTCGGCCGCGCTGGCCATTTCGGGCATCCCGTTCAACGGCCCGATCGGCGCCGCGCGCGTGGGTTACATCGATGGCCAGTACGCCATCAACCCGACCGCCTCGCAGCTGAAGTCGTCCAAGCTGGACCTGGTTGTGGCCGGCACCGAAAACGCCGTGCTGATGGTGGAATCGGAAGCCCAGCAGCTGTCCGAAGAAATCATGTTGGGCGGCGTGGTCTACGGCCACCAGCAAATGCAGGCCGTCATCAACGCCATCCACGAACTGGTCAAGGACGCTGGCAAGCCCGATTGGGACTGGCAAGCTCCCGCCAAGGACGAGGCCCTGATCGCCGCAGTCACCGCCGCTGCCCAGGACGGCCTGAACGCCGCCTACCAGATCCGCGAAAAGCAGGCCCGCACTGCCAAGCTGCGTGAAGTGTCGGCCGACGTGTCGGCCAAGCTGGCCGCCGCCGCCGCCGAAAAGGGCGAAGCGCTGCCGGACGCCGTGACCGTCGACAACATCATGTTCTCGCTGGAATCGGCCATCGTCCGCGGCCAGATCCTGAACGGCGAGCCGCGCATCGACGGCCGCGATACGCGTACCGTACGCCCCATCAGCGTGCGTCTGGGCGTGCTGCCCCGCGCGCACGGCAGCGCGCTGTTCACCCGTGGTGAAACGCAGGCGCTGGTCGTGGCCACGCTGGGCACCAAGCAAGACGAGCAGATCATCGACGCGCTCATGGGCGAGTACCGCGACCGCTTCATGATGCACTACAACATGCCTCCGTTCGCCACCGGCGAAACGGGCCGCATCGGCGTGCCGAAGCGCCGCGAAATCGGTCACGGCCGCCTGGCCAAGCGTTCGCTGATTCCGCTGCTGCCGGCGCCTGAAGACTTCCAGTACACGATCCGCATCGTGTCGGAAATCACCGAGTCCAACGGCTCGTCGTCGATGGCTTCGGTCTGCGGCGGTTCGCTGGCCATGATGGACGCCGGCGTGCCGGTCAAGGATCACGTGGCCGGCGTGGCCATGGGCCTGATCCTGGACGGCGGCAAGTTCGCCGTGCTGACGGACATCCTGGGTGACGAAGATCACCTGGGCGACATGGACTTCAAGGTCGCGGGCACCGAAAACGGCGTCACCGCACTGCAGATGGACATCAAGATCCAGGGCATCACCAAGGAAATCATGCAAGTGGCGCTGGCTCAGGCCCGCGAAGGCCGCCTGCACATCCTGGGCAAGATGAAGGAAGCGCTGGACGGTTCGCGCGGCGAGCTATCGGCTTTCGCCCCGCGCATGCTGACCATCAAGATCAATCCCGAGAAGATCCGCGACGTGATCGGCAAGGGCGGCGCCACCATCCGCGCGCTGACCGAAGAAACCGGCACGCAGATCGACATCTCCGACGACGGCACGATCGTGATCGCCAGCGTCGACGAAGCGCAGGCCAAGGAAGCCCAGCGCCGCATCGTCGAGCTGACCGCCGACGTCGAAGTGGGCCAGATCTACGAAGGCGCCGTGCTGCGCCTGCTGGACTTCGGCGCTATCGTGCAAGTGCTGCCGGGCCGCGACGGCCTGCTGCACATCTCGGAAATCGCCAACTACCGCATCGCCAATATCAACGATGTGTTGAAGGTCGGCCAGCAAGTCCGCGTCAAGGTCATCGAGGCCGACGACAAGGGCCGTCTGCGCCTGTCCATCAAGGCCATCGGCGGCATCGAGCAGCAGCAAGCCGCTGCGGCTCCCGAAGCCGCTCCGCAATCGGAACCGCAAGCTGAATAAGCCTGCGTAACCGGTAGCATGAAACGGCGCCTTCGGGCGCCGTTTTTCATGGGGCGGCAGCGGCTGCGGCCGCCATGCCCGATTCATCTTCTTGCTTCTTCAGGCCGCGGACATCTCCCAACTGCGCCTACCTTCCTGTAAAGTCTTGCGCGTGAGCGCAGCCCCCCGAACCACGGAGGACGGCATGCGCAACGTGGCAAAAAGGGGGAAACGGATGGGCAAGGCATGACGGCGTGGGCCAGACCCGCCAGTGCCGCGGCGCTGCTTGCGGCGCTGCTGACCGGCTGCATGAGCAGCCCCGGGCCGGGGCAGGGCAGCCCCAAGAGCGAAGACATGTCCGCCGACCAGTTCGGCCAGACGGACTTCAACCGTACCGTCACGCTGGAAGTGCGCGACAACCTGGCCAGCCTCTACGTCCTGCTGGACAAGCTCTACCGCCGCAATCCGCGCGAATGGCGCAAGACCGGCGCGCCTGACCTGGCCAAGGCGGTGTCGCTGGTCAAGCATTCCATCGAGGTCCGCATCCCGCCCAAGGACCTGGCGGGCTTGCGCGACATCCAGATCCTGGCGGTTGCCCTGGACCCCAACTATTCCGGCGACCGGGTCGGCGCCTTCATTTATGGCCTGGCCGACACCATCATCGCGGCCCACAACGGCAAGACCCGCCTGTACGCCACCGACGCGCTGGATGGGCAGCGGGTCTACAATGCCGCACGGAACGTCGAGGCAGCCGCCTGGCTGCTGGCGTCGCGCCGCAATGCCCAGGGCGAACCCTTGCTGCTGGCCAATGAAATGTCCCAGAACGCCACCAACCTCAGCTTTGAACGCGAATTCGGCGCCATCATCGGCCGCCTGGACCTGATCGCCAACCTGCTCGGCGAGAACACGCGGCGTATCGGGATCAACTACGCGCAGGGCCTGCTGCTGTTCAACTTCCTGCCGGTGCGCTAACAGGATTTCCACCGTGATCGATATCGCCTCCATTCAGACCGCCCGCGAAAACCTGCGCGGCCAGGTGCTGAAGACCCCGTTTACCCTGTCCCGCACGCTGTCCGACATCTTCGGCGCCGAGATCTGGCTGAAGTTCGAGAACCTGCAGTTCACGGCTTCGTTCAAGGAGCGCGGCGCGCTCAACCGGATGCTGACGCTGTCGGAAGCAGAACGCGCCAAGGGCGTGATCGCCGTGTCGGCAGGCAACCACGCGCAGGGCGTGGCCTACCATGCCCAGCGCATGGGCGTGCCCGCCGTGATCGTGATGCCGCGCTTCACGCCTACCGTCAAGGTCGCCAACACCCGCCGCTTCGGCGCCGAGGTGGTGCTTGCCGGCGATACCTTCGACGACGCCAAGGCGCGCGGCTATGAACTGGCGCAGGAGCGCGGCCTGATCATGATCCACCCCTATGACGACGAGGCGGTCATTTCGGGGCAGGGCACGGTGGCGCTGGAAATGCTGGAAGACCAGCCGCAGCTGGACACGCTGGTCATCGCCATCGGCGGCGGAGGCCTGATCTCCGGTATCGCCACCGCCGCCAAGGCGCTCAAGCCCGGCATCGAGATCATCGGCGTGCAGACCGAACGGTTCCCGTCCATGTACGCGGCCGTCAAGGGCGTGACGATGCCGCAGGGCGCGTACACCATCGCCGAAGGCATCGCGGTGAAATCGCCGGGCGCGCTGACCCAGCCCATCGTGACCCAGCTGGTCGACCGCCTGGAACTGGTCAGCGAAAGCGACATCGAGCACGCCATCGTGGTGCTGCTGGAGATCGAAAAATCGGTGGTCGAAGGGGCGGGCGCCGCCGGCCTGGCCGCGCTGCTGCGCGCGAAAGAGGAAGGCAGCGACCGCTACCAGGGCAAGCGCATCGGCCTGGTGCTGACCGGCGGCAACATCGATCCCCTGATGCTGGGTGAATTGATCGAACGCGGCATGGTGCGCGCTGGCCGCCTGGCCCGTATCCGGGTGGACCTGCGCGACCTGCCGGGCGCGCTGGCCCATGCCACCAAGCTCATCGCCGACGCCCAGGCCAATATCACCGAAGTGCACCACCAGCGCGCCTTCACCTCACTGCCGGTGCGCAATGTCGAAGTGGATTTCGTGCTGCAGACGCGCGGCCATGAGCACATCCAGGAAGTGATCGCAGTGCTCAACGCGGCGGGCTTCGCCGCCAGCAATCACGACCACTGAGGCCGCAGGCGCGGTTCAGGCGGCGCGGCCCTGCGCGGCGTCGCGCGCCAGCAGGTTCTTCAGGCCGTACAGCCGCTCGCGGTGCAGTGTCGTCGACAGCGGCTCGGGCTCGCGCCCGAGGGCCACGTAGTCCGCGGGCACCTGCGCAGCCGCCGCGCGGATGGCGTCGGGAGCGGCCTGCCACCACTGCGTCAGCATGCGGTCGGGGTTGTAGACATCCAGCCCCTGGCGTCGCAGTTCGGAACGGTTGAAGTCCTTCAGGTTCCAGGTCAGCACCTGGACCACCGGCGGTTGCTGCAAGCCGCAGCGCGCGCGCCGCGCCAGGCCGGCCGCGATCACGTGGAAGTCCTTGGGATCGCTGTAGCGCAATGAGGCCTCGTAGACCTGCGTGTCCGCCTCGCGGGCGGCGGGGAAACGGGCATTCATGTCGTCCCACATTTCCAGCATCACTTCCGGCGGGATTTCCCAGATGCGCGAGGCGTTGCGGCGCCATTCCTCGCCGATGCGGTCAGTCCAGACCGGCGTGTACACGCCGGCCTCGGCCAGTCTCAGCAGCAGGCGGCGCAGGATGCCGGACATGAGGACGCAGGCGTCGAGGACGATGAAGGGCGGGGAGGACGAAGAGGTGGTCAAGTGAGGCCTGGATCCCTGCAGGCGGCAGCTGCGCCGGTGGGGGCGGGGCGACGAGCAGGGCGGAAAAATGAAAAACGAGGCGCAAGAATAACGTTTTTTGCGCAGCCAGGCCCTCCTAGCCCAGTTCGGCGCGCACGGCGTTGCAGTGGCTTACCAGATTGCGCCGCGACACCAGGCACTGCTTGAGGGGCGTGTCGATGGCGTAGAAATAGATATTGGCGAGAAAGCCGTAGAGGCCCGCATCCACGCTGCCTGGATTGGGGCCGAACATGAAGCCGTTGTCTCCCAGCAGGCTGGATATGGCCTCCAGGTCGGCGACGCCGCGGGCGTAGGCGTCTTCGGGCGCATAGCGGCCTATGCCCTGGTAGTGGTAACGCTGGAAATTGTATTGGCGGGCAGCGTCCATCTGCTCTGGCGTGACGTCCGGATGAGTGTCCAGCAGCGCCTTGCGGAAGGCCGGCCAATAGCGGTCGTCGCGCCAGCGCGAATAGGACATGACCCAGTACAGGTCGTCCAGCGTGCGGCGGACCAGCAGGTCCTGCCGCTGCTGCTCCGGCGTGAGGGAGTCGTCGATGGTCAGTTCGTACTGCCGCTTCAGGTGCGCGATGATGGCGTCGCTGTCGCCGATGCGCTGCTCGCCGTCGGCGATGTAGGGCAGTTGGCCGCGCGGAGCGGACTGCACGTCGAGCGTGTGCCGGTGGTCGAATGGCAGCCGGCACAGCTTCAGGAAGGCGTAGATCTTCAGGCCGTAGGGGTTGTTGTCTTCCAGCCCATAGAGTCCGGGGTACGAATAGAGGGTGATCATGGCGCGCTCCCTGGTGACCGGACTAGCTTAGAACGGCGGGGGGAATTTTGCGCGCATCAGTTTGACGAGGCAGGCGGTTCGCCGGCTTGCGCCGAAGGGGGGACGCCTTGCCTGTCGGGGGTGGTGCCCGAGACCGGAATCGAACCGGTACGGCCGCGAGGCCGAGGGATTTTCTTACCACTTCGGCTTTCGCCGCCAGCGCGGATGCGCTGTTCGTGGTCTGGAGCACGCCTTCACCATAGCCTTGCGGCCTTAGGTGCCCGCCGTCTGCTCTCTACACCTTCCCTGGTCATGCAACCAGGGCTTGGCTCGGCGTTGGCTCGGAACGGGTCCAGGGCATTCGCCGAGTTTGACGGGCTACACCTTTGGAGTTTCCCCCAAAGGGCTCAAATTAGTTCAAGTCCCTTGTGTCTACCAATTTCACCACTCGGGCGTTGCGCGGCCCCGGAAGGGCCGGCAGCGGGCGAGACTATACCATCCTGGCGCCGGGGACCCGGAATGCGGGCCTGTTGGGGCTGGCGCTCAGGAGACGAAGCGCACGGCAGGGCGCGGGCGTTCGTCCACGGTCAGCGAGAAGACGTCGGGACGCGAGTAGTGGCCCACCACGTCGAAGTCGTAGCGGGCGCGCACCAGTTCCGCCGTGTCGACCTGGGCGGTCAGCAGGCCGGCCTTGCCGCGCAGGGGGCCCGCCAGCACGTCGCCCAGCGGGCCGACGATGACCGAGCCGCCGTTGATCAGCGGGCGGTTGGCGTCCCAGCCCGGCACGTCCTGGCCCAGTTCGGCGGGCGAGGGCTGCACCTGGCAGGCGCTGACCACGAAACAACGGCCCTCATGGGCGATGTGGCGCATCGAGCACTGCCAGATGTCGCGTTCGTCTACCGTGGGTGCGCACCAGATTTCCACGCCCTTGGCGTACATCGCGGTGCGCAGCAGCGGCATGTGGTTTTCCCAGCAGATGGCGCCGCCGATGCGGCCGGCCTCGCTGTCGACCACTGGCAGGGTCGAGCCGTCGCCCTGACCCCAGATCAGGCGTTCGGTGCCAGTGGGCATGAGCTTGCGGTGCTTGGCGGCCAGGCCGGTGGCGGGTTCGAAGAACAGGGCGGTGCAGTACAGCGTGTTGCCGCCGCGTTCGATCACACCCACGACCAGGCTGGCGCCGGTGCGTTGCGACAGGGCCGCCAGCGCCTCGGTTTCGGGGCCGGGCACGTCGATGGCGTTCTCGTAATAACGGGCATAGGCCTCGCGGCCTTCCGGCAAGCGGTAGCCCAGGCGGGTGCCGAAGATTTCCCCTTTGGGATAGCCGCCCAGCAGCGCTTCGGGCATGACCACGAGCGACGCGCCCGAGGCGGCGATCTCGCTTTCGTAGGCCAGGATTTCTTCCAGGGTGCGGGCGCGGCCTTCGGGGGAGGAGCCGATCTGCAGTGCTGCGACGGTTTTCGTGGTCATGGCGGGGGCTCGGGTGGGGTAGAAACAGGCTTCAGTGTCGGACCGGCCCTAAAATCAATCAATCCTGGTCAGAGATAAATGATATGAACCAGATTGATATCGAGTCGGCGGACCTGAACCTGCTCAAGGTCTTCGAGGCCATCTACGACGAGGGCGGGGCCGGGCGCGCCGCGCTGCGCCTGGGCGTGACGCAGTCGGCAGTCAGCGCGGCGCTGGGACGCCTGCGCGGGCTCTATGGCGATCCGCTCTTCACGCGCACGGGCCGGGGGCTGACGCCCAGCCTACGGGCGCGCGAGCTGCGGCCCGTCATCGGGGAGGCGCTGGACAAGTGCCGGCAGAGTCTGTCGCTGGCGCGTCCGGGCGCGGCGGGCTTTGCCGGCAGGTCGGTCACGCTGGGCCTGTCGGACGATTTCGAGATCGCCCTGGGGCGGGACGCGATCCGCGCGTTGGCGCAAAGCGCGCCGGGCCTGCGCATTATCTTCCGGCAGACCCACAGCCGGCTGGCCGCCGACATGCTGATGGCGCGCGAAGCGGACTTGGTGATCGCCTCGGGCGGACTGGCCGCGCATGCCTTGCAGCGCGTGACGGTCGGGCAGGGCGGCTATGCCTGCCTGCTGGATCCCGCCAGCCTGGCGCCGGGCCAGACGACTCTGTCGCTGGAGGAATTCGTTCGCCGCCAGCACGTTCTGGTGTCGTCCGGCGGATTCATCGGCGTGGTGGATGAAGTGCTGCACGGGCTGGGGCTGACGCGCCGGGTGCAGGCCTCGACCACGCATTTCTCGGCGTTGGCCTTCCTGTTGCCGGGCAGCGATGCCTTGTCGACCTTGCCTGCGCATGCGGCGCGCGGTCTGGCTGCCGCGTCCGGCCTGCGCATGCTGCCTTGTCCGGTCGCCATGCCGGGGTACGCCATCGAAATGGGCTGGCGTCCCGACGCCTTGCGCGATGAGGCGGTGGCGGCAGCCAGACGCGGCTTGCTGGGTCTGTTGAACGGCTATGACTGGGAGCGCGCCGCCTAGGCGCATGGCCTACTTGCGTCCAAATAGCCGGCCCAGCAGGCCGCGCGGCGCGGCGGCGGCCTGTTCCGCGGCCAGGGCATTGTTCAAGGACAGTTCCTGGTACTGCGGCTTGCCGTTCTGCTGATAGGCGGCGGCAGCCTGGCGATAGGCCATGGCGGACTCCGCGTGGCGCTTCATTTCGCCATAGGCCTGGCCGCGCGAAAACAGCGCCCAGCTGCGGTACTCCGGATCCATCGCGATCAGGCAGTCGCAGGCGGCCAGCGCTTCGTCGTGGCGCTTGGCCGCGATCAGCGCGTTGATGCGTTCGGCGTGCAAGGCGCCCTCATCGGGCCAGCGCGCCATCGCCCGGTCGGCGTCTGCCACTGCCTCGTCCGCACGGCCCAGATGCGTCAGCGCTTCGATGCGGGCGCGGCGCCACTTCAGCCAGTCCGGATCCAGCGAGATCGCCACCTCGGACAGCGGCAGGGCTTCGTCGTGGCGCTCCAGCCGGTTCAGCATGTCAGCGGCGTTGCCGGGCAGGAAGTCGGTGTCGGGCGCCAGCTCGTAGCCCCGCAGGTAGTACGCCAGCGCCTCGTCCCAGTTGCCCTGGTCGCGCTGGGCGTTGCCGGCCACGAACAGCAGTTGGGCATCGCCGCTGTTCATCGGGTCCAGCCCCTGCAGCGCCTGCTCGGCCAGTTCCGGATCGCGGCTGCGCACGTACTCGCGGGCCTGTTCCTTGCGGCCTTCCCAGCCGCTGTCCGACAGCGCGTCCAGACGCCCCCATAGCGGCGCGGCTTCGTCCGCGCGGCCCAGCCGGTGCAGGGATCGCGCCTTGCCTTCCAGGGGCCAGTCCCAGTCGGGCTCGCGGCGCAGCAGGCTGGTCCACTCCTCGACCGCGTCCGCATGGCGTTCCAGCGCCTGCAGGCACGAGGCGCGGTTGTGCTGGATGGCGTTCTGCTCGCCCAGGATGGCGCGGGCGCGGTCGAACATCGCGATGGCGTTGCGCAGGTCGCCCAGTCTGCGGTAGGTGTTGCCGGCGTCGTACAGGAACATGCCATTGCCCGGCGCCAGCGAGGTCGCGCGCCGGAAATGGGGCTCGGCTTCGGCGTGGCGTCCGGCGTTGGCCAGGTTGGACGCGATATAGCAATGCGGCGCGCCGGCGGACGGACGCAGCTGCGCGGCGCGTGTCCAGCATGCGATGGCGTCGTCCAGGCGGCGGTCGTTGATCAGCAGATAGGCCTGCGCCATCAGCAGCCCGAAGTGCGAGGGCGCGCGTTGCTGGGCGTCGCGCAGGATGCGCCAGGCTTCCTGCGCTTCGCCCGCGTTGTAGAGCGCGGTGGCCTGGACGCGAATGGCGTCGGCGCATTGCGGGTCCAGCGCCAGCGCCCGGTCCAGGTCGGCCTGGCGCGCCGCGTGGGCGTTGCGCTTGTCGTGGTAGCGGGCGCGCAGCGCCCACATAAGGGCCGAGGTGGGCTGCTCGCGCAGCCCCTGTTCGCACAGCGCCAGCATTTGCGCGTGCTCGTCGCCGTCGTCGGCGCGATGGATGGATTCGATCAGGCTGGACATGCGCGGGATTCCGTGTCGGGGCGCGTCAGGGCGCGGAGGCGCCGGCTTCGTGGCGGCAGCTATAGGGGCGGTCGGTGCGCGCAATGTCGTCGCTGCCGCACTGCCAGCGGCGCACGCCGCCGCCTTTCTTTTCCGAGCGCAGTTCGGGCAGGTAGACCAGGTGCTTGCCGCCAAGCGCGGGTGCGTCCGCGGTGCCGGGCTCGCCGGCGATGGTGAAGCGCAGCACGCCGTTGACCGGATTCAGGCTCAGCGCGCTGAAGCCGCTGCTTTTCAGCGATTCCGGGGTGACGCCGAGCGCCGCCATGTCCGGGGCGTAGGCTCCGGTGCGCCGGTAATGGTTTTCGGCCAGCATGCGCACCGGTTGCGATACCAGGTCCAGGTGGATCACTTCGGCGCGCAAGGGGTTGTCTTCCTGCTTCGAGTCCATGACGATGACGCCGATGATCATGCCGCCCGCCACCAGCGCCAACACGCCCAGCACGGTGAAGATGAACTTGCCGGCGCCCGTGATGGAGCGGGTCTTGGCGATGGCGGGCCGGATGGCCCGCGGGTCTGCCTGGCTGGACACCACGTAGCTGCCGGAGATCCAGTTATGCATGGCGCGTTCGCCGAAGATGGTGCGCTGGATGCGGTAGAAGATGCCGGGCAGGGCAAGGTTCAGCACGTATTTCATCAAGTGCCGCCAGCTGGCGCGCAGGATGCCGGGATTGTCGCCATTGCGGTTCACGACGCGCAGCTTCAGCAGCCGCTTGCCCGGCGAACCTCCACCCCAGGCATCCATCAGGGCCGGCAGCATCAGGCCGATGAAGCCGGCGGCCATGGCCAGCAGGAGGGGGCGCGGATCGCCGGCCAGCGATTCGTAGGTCAGATTGGCGGCCGTGCTGAATCCGATCATCGCCGCCACCATTACGGCGGCGTCGATGGCGGTGGCGCCCAGTCGCGGCCAGATGCCGGGGAAGACCGGCGCATTGCCGCCGCGGGCCGGGGCGGTCGTGGCGGCTTTGGCGGCCTTCGGGGCAGGCGCGGCCGCGGCCGCGAGCGGCGCGTTGCAGCTGAAACACAGGGTGTTCGAAGCCGGATTCTGCCAGTTGCAGCGGGGGCATTGCATGGGCGGGAGTGGCGGCGCGAGAAAGCCGCATGAGCGTTGGGAGTGCGGATGTTACCGGGAAAACCCCGATCCCTGGGCGGGCGCAAAGCACGACACTTCCGGGCATGAAACCCGTCCAGTCTCCCGCGCCGCATCTCCGCGATATCGATCCCGTTTCCCTTCGCCTGTTCCTCGCGGCGCTGGAAGAGGGCAGCCTGGCGCGCGCCGCCGCCCGCGAGAACATCGTTCCCTCCGCCGTCAGCAAGCGCATGTCGGAGATGGAGGATGCCTTCGGGGTGCCTTTGCTGGAACGCGGGGTCAAGGGCGTGCAGGCCACGCCTGCGGGGAATGCCCTGGCCACGCACGTGCGCATGGTGCTGCAGAGCATGGACCGCATGCGCCGCGAGATGGCTGGATTTGCCACCGGCGTGCGCGGCAGCATCCGGCTGGCGGTCAGCGTGGCGGCCCTGTCCGGCGAACTGCCGGCGCAGATCCAGTCTTTCCGCCGCGCCTATCCCCAGATCGACATTTCGCTGGAAGAGGGCACCACCCAGGAGGTGTTCCGCGCGGTGCTGGACGGCCAGGCCGACGTGGCCGTGGGTTCCGACTTCGGCCATGACGGACTGCAGGTCTTTGCTTGCGGCCGCTGCGATCTGGCGGCGGTGGTGCCCGGGCAGCATCTGCTGGCCGACCGCGACACGCTGGACTACGCGCAGCTGTTGCCTTTCGAGCAGATCGAGTTGAACCGCGACAACGGCATCAGCGCCGTGTTCCAGCAGGCGGCGCAGGACGCGGGCGTGGCGCGGCGTATCAGTGCGCGGGTCAGCTCGCATGAAACCATCTGCATGCTGGTGGCGCGCGGCATGGGGGTGGCCGTGGTGCCCATGTATCTCAAGGCGCGCCACGCCAATCTGGACATCCGTTTCATTCCGCTCTCCGGTGCATGGTCCAGCACTTCCTTGTGCATTGCCGTGCTGGGACTGGAGGCGTTGCCGCCTGCCGCCCGTGTGCTGCTGGCGCACCTGGGCGTGGCCGAGGCAGGCGCCGCCGCCTGATTCCCGCAGGGCTCAGGGCTTTCCCGGACGTTCCCAAACGAGAATGCCCCGGTGCTGAAAGACCGCTACCCGCTGGTCCGGCTTGCCGCCGATGATGCAGGGATAGGGGCGGCGGCATGGATCGGCTTGGCCCGTCGCCCGTTCTTCATCGCGTCAGGCCCAAGGATATGCAGATGGCAGCAACACTGGCTTCACCCTTCATGGACCACACCGAATTGCCGCTGCGCGGCATCAAGGTGCTGGAGCTGTCCCACATGATCATGGGCCCGGCGGCCGGACTGGCGCTGGCGGACCTGGGCGCCGAAGTCATCAAGGTGGAACCGATAGAAGGCGACCGCACGCGCCGGCTGAAGGGCTCGGGTAGCGGCTATTTCCCGGTCTTCAACCGCAACAAGCAGAGTCTGGCGATCGATCTGAAGGCAAGCGAAGGGCAGGCCGTGGTGCGCCAGCTGGCCTTGCAGGCCGACATGCTGGTGGAGAATTTCCGCGACGGCAGCCTGGCCCAGTATGGGCTGGACTACGAGTCGTTGTCCGCCGAGAACCCCGGGCTGATCTACGTCTCGCTCAAGGGCTTTCTGTCCGGCCCCTACAAGCAGCGCACCGCGCTTGACGAAGTGGTGCAGATGATGGGCGGGCTGGCCTACATCAACGGCGGGGCGGATACGCCGCAGCGCGTCGCGGCCTCGGTCAACGACATCCTGGGCGGCACCTTCGGCGTGGTGGGCGCGCTGGCGGCGTTGCACGATCGCCATGCCACTGGGCGCGGCCGGCACGTGCGCTCCGGCCTGTTCGAGAACAACCTGCTGTTGGTCGCGCAGTTCATCGCCCAGTTCCAGCTGACGGGCGCGGCGCCCAAGCCCATGGGCGCGGAACGCCGGCCGCCCTGGGGCGTGTACGACGTGTTCGAGACCGCGGATGGAAGGGTGTTCGTTGCCGTCGTGGGCGATGCGCAGTGGCGCAATTTCGCCCAGAAATTCCTGCCGCCCGAGTGGGCCGCCGATCCGCGCCTGGCTACCGCCGTCGACCGCGAGGCCGCCCGGCCCTGGCTGGTGCCGGGTGTGGGCGAGATCCTGAAGACCTGGAAGACCGAGGAACTGTGCGCGGCGCTGGAAGCCGCCGGACTGTCTTATGGCCCGATACGCCAGCCGCACGATCTGCTGGAGGATGCGCACTTGAACGCCGGAGGCGCGCTGCTGAAGACCCGGTTGCCGGACGGCGGGGAGATTTCCGCGGCGGCGCTGCCCATCGAGTTCGACGGATTGAAGGCCGGCAAGCGTTCCGATCCGCCGCGGCAGGGCGGCGATACGCAGGCCATCCTGCAGGCGCTGGGCTGGGATGCCGCGCGCATCGAGGCCCTGCGCACCGCGGGAGTCATTGCATGAACGGGCTATAGCGCCCGCTATCGGTCGAGGCGGCGCAGACCGCCACGACTTCCATCAAAGAGGAGACAAAATGATCCGCAAACTGTTCGCGGTGGCCGCATTGGCCGCCGCCTGTGCCGCACACGCCCAGGACTACCCTAGCAAGCCCATCCGCATCATCATCCCGTCCACCCCGGGCGGCGGCACCGACTACATCGGGCGCCTGATGAGCACCAAGCTGCATGAGCTCAACGGCTGGTCCGTCATCCCCGAGAACAAGCCGGGCGCGGGTACGGCGCTGGGCCTGGCCGAGGCCGCGCGTTCGCCGGCCCAGGGCTATGACCTGGTGATCGGCCAGTCCGACAACGTCACCCTGATTCCGCTGCTGATGAAGGTGGCTTACGACCCGGTCAAGGACCTGGCCCCGGTGGCGCTGGTGGCCACCACGCCCATGGTGCTGCTGGTGTCGGAGAATTCACCGTACAAGACGCTGCCCGACGTGATCGACGCGGCCAAGAAGGATCCCAACAAGATCTCCTACGGCACCTCGGGCACGGGCGGCGGCGTGCACATCGCCATCGAAATGTTGCAGCATGCGGCCGGCTTCAAGATGCAGCACGTGCCGTACAAGGGCTCGGCGCCCGCGTTGGCGGACCTGATGGGCGGGCACCTGCAGTTCGCGGGTTCCTCGATTTCTTCGGCGGCCACGCTCATCAAATCGGGCAAGGTGCGCGCGCTGGCGGTGACCTCGCCCAAGCGCAACCCGGCGCTGCCGGAAGTGCCGACAGTGGCGGAGCTGGGCTACAAGGATTTCAGCGTAGTGACCTATTACGGCGTGCTGGCTCCTGCCAAGACGCCGCCGGCCATCGTGTCGCGCCTGAACAGCGATTTCAACAAGCTGCTGGCGCGCAAGGACGTGCAGGAGGCGCTGGCGTCGCAAGGCTTGGAAACCGATCCGGTATCCACCGAGCAGTTCGCCGCGCTGATTCAATCGGACATCGGCAAGGCGCGCCAGACCATCGAGAGCGCGGGCATCGTGGTGCAGCAGTAGGCTTGGGCAAGAACAGGACAGGACAGCACATGAACCAGGAAATCAGGCTTTGCGAAGTGGGTCCGCGCGACGGGCTGCAGATGGCCAAGGGCATGATGTCCGCGGCCGACAAGCTGCGCTGGATCCGGCAGTTGGCCGACGCCGGCCTGCGCGAGATCGAGGCGGGCAGCTTTGTTTCGCCGCGGCTGGTGCCGCAGATGGCTGACACCGGCGCCGTCCTGCCCGAAGTCCTGAAGATCGACGGCCTGACCGTGGTCGCGCTGGTCTGCAATCTCAAGGGCGCCATCGCTGCCTACGAGGCCGGCGCGCACGCGCTGTCGTTTCCCGTTTCGGTCAGCGACACGCATAGCCGCGCCAACGTGGGCAAGGGCACCGACGCGCAGGTGGACGTGCTGGCGTCCATAGTCGATTGGGCGCGGGCGCAGCCGCGGCCCATGCGCATCGATGCGGCGGTCGCCACGGCCTTCGGCTGTTCGCTTGAAGGCGTGGTGCCGGTGGGCCGGGTGGCGCAGGTGGCTGCCGCCACTGCGCTAGCGGGCGCCGACGAGATCGCGCTGGCCGATACCGTGGGCTACGCCCATCCGGCCCAGGTGCGCGACGCGGTGCGCGCCACGCAGGACGCCGTGGGCGCGCGGCTGGTCAAGCTGCACCTGCACGACACGATGGGGTTGGGCCTGGCCAATGCGCTGGCCGGCCTGCACGAGGGCATCCGCGCTTTTGATTCCTGCCTGGGCGGCCTGGGCGGCTGTCCCTTCGCACCCGGCGCGTCGGGCAACATCGTCACCGAAGACCTGGTCTTCATGTTGGAAAGCATGGGGTACCGGACGGGGGTCGATCTGCCGCGGTTGTTGGCGGCGCGCACCTTGCTGGCAGCGGCGCTGCCGCAGGAACGCCTGCGCAGCGGCGTGGCAGCCGCCGGCATCCCCAAGACCTACGGGGCGCCGGCCGCAGCATAGCGCCGGTACGCGCAAGGCGCCCGCCTCAGCGGTAGACGATCACCGGCAGCGTCGAGTGCGCCATTACCTTTTGCGTCTGGCTGCCCAGCAGCACGGCCGCCAATCCGCCGTGGCCGCGCGAGGCCATGGCGATCAGGTCGCAGCCTTGCGTCATGGCGACGTCGATGATGGTCTGCGCCGGGTTATTGCTTTCGCGCATTTCGGTGGTGCAGGGCACGCCCGCCGACTCGGCCTGCGCGGCCGCTTGCGACAAGTACGACTTGGCTGATTCCGTGGCCTCGCGTTCGTACTCCGTATGCACGCCTTCCAGGTGCACGGTTTCCATGGAAGTCGGTCGGAAGGCGCTGTACACCGTCAGCACGGTGACGCTGGCGCCCAGGGCTTTGGCCAGGCCCAGTCCTTGCGCCAGGCCGGCATAGGCCCGCGCGGAACCGTCGATGGGGATGAGTATGTGCTTGTACATGACAACCTCCTGGGGATGGGGAGGGCGGCGCGAGTCCGGGCGGCCCTAGGAGCGTGAACAGCGGCTTGTTCCCATACTACGCCTTGTCGCGGCATTCGGCGAACCGCGAGGGAAGCGCGGCGCTTGCGGCCGGCACACCCATGGCGCCTGCACAGACCGTACCTACTGCATCGGCATCCCGCTACCTACACTGCCCCCTGAAGCCTTATTTTGCGCAGCGCGGCTGCAGGGGAGGAAGAAATGAACGGAACGGTTTACCTGGTTGGCGCCGGTCCGGGCGATCCCGAATTGCTTACGATACGCGCCCTGCGGCTGCTGCAACAGGCCGACGCGGTGGTGTGCGACAGGCTGGTCGGCGCCGGCATCCTGCCCCTCATCAATCCTGCTGCGCAGTTCCATGACGTGGGCAAGATGGCGGGCGACTGCCGGCACCGGCAGGAAGACATCCATCAGCTGCTGCTGGAACTGTCGGGGGCGTGCGCCCGCGTGGTGCGCTTGAAGGGCGGCGACCCGTTCATTTTCGGCCGGGGCGGCGAAGAACTGCTGTTCCTGTCGCGGCATGGCGTGCCGGTCGAGGTCGTGCCCGGCATCAGCGCCGCCAACGGCTGCGCGGCGGCATTGGGCATCCCATTGACGCATCGGGGCCTGGCGGCCAGCGTACGCTTCGTCACGGGGCATTTGCGGGACGATGCCGGCCTGGAACTGGATTGGAGATCGCTGGCTGACCCCACCTGTACCCTGGTGTTCTACATGGCGATGGCCAACGCCGCCGAGATCGTCGCGGCCTTGCAGCGGCACGGGCGCGGCGGCGATACGCCGGCCGCCTTGATCCATGCAGGAACCACTGAAGACCAGGACTGGACGGTCGCATCCTTGCGCCAGATCCCGCTTCTGGCGTCCGCATTCAAGCCGCCCGCGCTGCTGGTGGTCGGCGACGTGGTGCGCCTGGCGCAGCGCGCATGGTCCGGCGGTGGAGCAGGGCAACTGCTTTTGCGTGACGCGGCCGAGCCATGCGCCCCGGTCGCCGCCTGATATGCCTGATGCTGGCGTGTTGCATCGGATTGGCTGTGACGGCAGGTCGGGCCCAGGCGCCGCCGGCTATCGATCGTGCCGATCGGCAGCGGCTCATCCACCTGGTGCGTCAGGATTGCGGCTCCTGCCATGGGCTGCGCCTGAACGGCGGCCTGGGCCCGGCGCTGACGCCAGAAACGCTAGCCGGCAAGCCGCCGGCCTATCTCGAACACGTGATCCTGCGCGGCCTGTCCGGGACCGCCATGCCCGGGTGGCAGGGCATGCTTGCGCCCGACGAGGCCGCTTGGATCGCCGCGCGCCTGCTCAAAGGCTTTCCAGAGGAATAGAAGGCTCATGAAACTGCGTTTCCTGTTTGCCCTGGCCGCCATCGTCCTGTCCGGCTGCACGGCAATGACCGATCCGCGCGGCACCAATGACCTGGGCATGGTGATCGAGCGCGCTGACGGCGCCGTCTCCATCGTCGAAACTACCGGACAGACCCAGCTGGCGCGCGTCCAAGGACTAGGGGATCTTTCCCATGCGCACATCGCCTATTCCCGAGACGGGCGCTACGGCTACGTCTTCGGCCGCGATGGCGGGTTCACCAAGGTGGATTTGCTGCTGGCGCGCGTGGACCGCCGGATCATCCAGTCCGGCAACGCGATCGGCGGCGCCATCTCGCAGGACGGGACGCTGATCGTGGTGCAGAACTACACGCCCGGTGGCATCAAGGTCTTCGATGCCCGGACCCTGCGCCAGCTCAGCGAGGTGCCCGCCGAGTACGCGCCCGGCAAGCGGTCCAAGGTGGTGGGCCTGGCGGACCTGCCTGGACAGAAGTTCGCCTATGCGCTGTTCGACGCCGGCGAGATCTGGATCACGGATCTCACGGACCCGGCCCGGCCGGTCACGCAACGCTACCAGGCCGGACGCCAGCCCTACGATGCGCTGGTCACGCCCGATGGCCGCTATTACATCGCCGGACTGTTTGGCGAGGACGCGCTGGCCATGATGGACCTCTGGCATCCGGAGGCGGGGGTGCGCAAGATCCTGCAAGGCTATGGCCGCGGCGAGCAAGCGCTGCCGGTCTACAAGATGCCCCACCTGCGCGGCTGGAGCGCAGCGGGCGGACGCCTGTTCCTGCCGGCCATCGGCAGGCATGAGGTGCTGGTGGTGGATATCGCGACCTGGCAGGAAACCGGACGCATCGCCACGCTGGGACAACCGGTGTTCGTCATGGCGCAGCCCGACGGCCGTCGCGTGTGGGTCAATTTCGCGGTGCCCGACAACGGCCAGGTGCAGGTGATCGACACGGAAGCGCTGGCCGTGGTCCGGACGCTGGCGCCCGGCCGCGGCGTGCTGCACATGGAGTTCACGCCGCGCGGAGAGGCAGTCTGGCTGTCGGCGCGCGATGACGACCAGGTGGTGGTGTATGACACCCGGACCTTGCAGCGCGGCGCCACGCTGGATATTGCCAAGCCCAGCGGCATCTTCTTCACCCACAGGAGCGGCCGTCTTGGCTTCTGAGCTGTCCGATTCCGACCTGCGCCTGCTGGACGGTTGGCAGCGCGGCTTTCCGCTGGTATCGCGGCCCTACGCCTGGCTGGGTGAGCGCGTGGGCCAGGACCAGGACGCGGTGCTGGCGCGCTTTCGCGGGTGGCAGCGCGAGGGCGTGGTGAGCCGTATCGGCCCCGTGCTGCATCAGTCCTGCTTTGCCAGCGCACTGGTGGGCATGCATGTGCCGGCCGGCCGCCTGGACCAGGTGGCCGCATACGTAAGCGCCCTGGATCAGGTCAATCACAACTACGAGCGCGAGCATGCGTTGAACCTGTGGTTCGTCACCGCCTGCCGCACGCCCGGCGCGCTGGCGCGCCTGCTGGCGCGGATCGGGCAGGACACCGGTTGCGAGCCGCTGGCCTTGCCCATGGAGGCCGAATACCACATCGACCTGGGATTCAGCCTGAGGACGCCGGAGCGCCGCGCGGCGCCGGTCCGGCG
>NZ_JBARYB010000302.1:0-7663 GCF_049647645.1 Achromobacter sp. | reverse complement strand
GCCGGGCAGCAGGCCAAGCCCGCCGCCAATGCGGCGGCGACGCCGGCCGCAACGCCCGCAACATCTGCCGCAAACCCCGTCGCGAAGCCCGCGGCGAACACCGCCGCAACGCCGTCCACGGCTCCAGCGGCTAACGGCGCGGCCCCGGCCGGCCGCGCGCCGGATCCTTTCGGCAATCTCCTCAAACCCTGATCGGGCCCACGGCCTCTTCACTATGCACTTCGCTTGGAGCCCCCATGGCTAAAAAAGAAAGCGTTCAGAAAAGACTCCAGAAAGTACGTCCGCCGCGCGTGCAGCTGACCTATGACGTCGAGAAGGGCGACGCGATCGAGCAGAAGGAGCTGCCCTTTGTCGTGGGTGTGGTCGGCGACTTCAGCGCGCAATCGGAAGCCGAGCTGCCGCGCTTGAAGGACCGCAAGTTCGTCAACATCGACGTCGACAATTTCGACGATGTGATGCGCGGCTTGGAGCCGCGCGCCGCCTACCGCGTGAAGAACCGCCTGACCGACGAGGGCGGCACCTTCGGCGTGGACCTCAAGTTCCGCTCGGTCGAGGACTTCCGTCCCGAGGCCGTGGTGCAGCAGATCGAACCGCTCAAGGAGCTGCTGGACATCCGCACCAAGCTGGCCGACCTGCGCAACAAGCTGGCGGGCAACGACAGGCTGGAAGACCTGTTGGGCGAAGTGCTCAGCAGCACGGAAAAACTGCAGCAACTGACCAGCGAAGCCGGCAAGAACGGCAAGGGAGGCAGCAATGAGTAATTCCGCCGCCGCGCAGAACGTATCCGCGCCCGCCGCCGAGGCCGATTCGGGCCTGCTGGACCAGATCGTCGAACAGAGCCGCGTGGCCAAGTCCACGGCCGAACACGACCGCGCCAAGGACCTGATCGGCGAACTCGCCCGCGAAGTCATGAAGGGCACCGTGGTCGTCTCGGACAACCTGTCCGCGATGCTGGACGCTCGCGTGGCCGAACTGGACCGCCTGATCTCGGCGCAACTGAGCGAAGTCATGCATGGCGCCGAGTTCCAGAAGCTGGAAAGCACCTGGCGCGGCCTGCACTACCTGTGCCAGGAGAGCAACACCGGGCCGATGTTGAAGATCAAGGTGCTCAACGTCACCAAGCGCGATCTGGTGCGCGATTTCCAGACCGCCATCGACTTCGATCAGAGCCTGATGTTTAAGAAGGTCTACGAAGAAGAGTTCGGCACCTTCGGCGGCTCGCCGTTCGGCGCATTGCTGGGCAACTTCGAGATCACGCGCCAGCCCGAGGACATGTACTTCATCGAGCAGATGTCGCATGTGGCGGCCGCGTCGCATGCGCCCTTCATCGCCTCGGCCTCGCCGGAGTTGCTGGGCCTGGACAGCTTTGCCGACCTGGGCCGCCCGCGTGACCTGGCCAAGGTGTTCGATACCGTGGAATACACCAAGTGGCGCAGCTTCCGCGATTCGGAAGACTCGCGCTACGTGGGCTTGACCATGCCGCGCTTCCTGGGCCGCCTGCCGTATGACCCGAAGGAAGGCACCTCGGTCGAAGGCTTCAACTTCGTCGAGGAAGTGGATGGCACCGATCACGCCAAGTACTTGTGGTGCAACGCCGCGTGGGCGTTCGGCGCGCGCCTGACCGCCGCTTTCGCCGACTTCGGCTGGTGCGCGGCGATCCGCGGCGTGGAAGGCGGCGGCCTGGTCGAGAATCTGCCGACCCACACCTTCAAGACGGACGACGGCGAGATCGCCCTGAAGTGCCCGACGGAAATCGCCATTACCGACCGGCGCGAAAAGGAACTGAGCGACCTGGGCCTGATCCCGCTGGTGCATTGCAAGAACTCGGATTACGCCGCATTTTTCGGCGCGCAGTCCGTGCAGAAGGCCAAGAAGTACAACACCGACAGCGCCAACGCCAACGCGGTGCTGTCGGCGCAGCTGCAATACATCTTTTCGGTGTCGCGCGTGGCGCACTACCTGAAAGCGATGATGCGAGACAAGATCGGCAGCTTTGCCTCCGCGCAATCTGTCGAGAGCTTCCTGAACCGCTGGGTCTCGCAGTACGTGCTGCTGGACGACAACGCGAGCCAGGAGCAGAAGGCGCAGTTCCCCTTGCGGGAGGCATCGGTGCAGGTTGCCGAAGTGCCGGGGCGTCCCGGCGTGTTCCGGGCCGTGGCGTTTTTGCGGCCTCACTTTCAGCTCGACGAGCTTTCGATTTCGCTGCGCCTGGTTGCGGAACTTCCCGCCCAGGCCCAGAAATCGTGATGACCGTCAGATTCGACGTTTTTAACTGGAGAGGCTATTAATGAAGGACATCTACGTCAAATTCGGCAACCCCGCGCTCAAGGGCGAGTCGCAGGACAAGGACCATCCGGACTGGATCGAAGTCGGATCGTGGCGCCATGAGATCATCCAGCCGCGTTCGGCTACCGCCTCCACCTCCGGCGGCCACACCGCCGAGCGCACCGAGCATGGCGAGATGGTCTTCACCAAGGACCTGGACGTGGTCAGCCCGCTGCTGTATCAGCACGCTTCCGGCGGCACCACCTTCGATGAGGTGACCATCGATTTCCTGCGCGCCGACGGCGAAGGCAACCGCGTCAAGTACCTGGAAATCAAGCTCAAGTACGTGATCATCTCGCGCGTGGCGCCGGAAGTCGTCAGCGAAGGCCTGCCGCACGAATCGTTCTCGCTGAAGTACGCCGCCGTGCAGTGGAAGTACACGCAGCAGAAGGTGGGCGGTAACCAGGGCGGCAACGCCCAGGGCGCGTGGAGCCTCACCAAGAACGACAAGACGTACTCGGTCTGAACCTGACCGCATGAACGGCAAAGGCACCGGCCGGTCCGGCGCCTTTGCTCAATGAGGCCGCGATGAAGGGATTCGAACCCAGCCTGTTCGACAAGTTGTTCGACGGCGACGGGCAGACACCGCATGCGTTGCGACGCCTGTCGGTGGAAGAAATCAAGGAAACGGTCGCGCGCGACATCGAGGCCCTGCTCAATACGCGCATGGTCTTCACCGAAGACTCGCTCAAGCGCTATCCGAACTGCCAGCGGTCCATCCTGACCTATGGCCTGTCGGATTTTTCCGGCCTGAGCCTGGCCAGCCATTACGACCGCGAATTCATCTGCCGGTCGTTGGAGCAGGCGATTGCCCGCCATGAGCCGCGCCTGACGCATGTGCGGGTGTTGCTGCAGGTGGACAGCCGCGCGACCTCGGTGCTGTATTTCGCGATTACGGCGATGCTGGACGTGGGCCCGGCGCATGAGCCAGTCACGTTCGACGCGACGCTGCAGCCATCGACCTTGCAGTACTCGGTGAGCAAGGGCCGCGCCAAGGCCGCGGCGGCCGCCTGATAACAAACCATGCACGCGGGCACCGGCGGCACGCCGCCGGCGAAGAAGGGAAAGATGGAAGAACTGCTGCCTTACTACGAACGCGAACTGGGTTTTCTGCGCGGTTCGTCGCGCGATTTTGCGCAGCGCTATCCCAAGATCGCCGCGCGGCTCGGGCTGTCCGGCGAAACCTGCGAGGATCCGCACGTCGAGCGGATGATCGAATCGTTCGCCCTGCTGGGCGCGCGCATCAACAAGAAGCTGGACGACGACTATCCAGAGTTCACGGAAGCGCTGTTCGAGGTGATGTATCCGCACTACCTGCGCCCGTTCCCGTCGTGCTCGGTGGCGCAGTTCGACATGGCCGGCATGGCCTCGCAGCTGACCGCGCCCGTGCGCATGGCGCGCGGCACGGAACTGAAATCGCATCCCGTGCGCGGCGTGGCGTGCCGCTTCCGCACGGCATATGACGTGACCCTGGCGCCGGTGAGCATCCGCCAGGCGGTGTTTGCCGCCACGGCCAACGCGCCATCGGCGGCCAGCCTGCCGGCAGGGGTGACGGGCCGGTTGTCGCTGACGCTGGCCTGCCTGGCCGAGACGCAGAATTTTTCCACCCTGGCGGTGGACCGCCTGCGCGTCTACCTGCATGGCGAGCCCTCGTTCGTGGCCGCGCTGCGGGACTGCCTGTTCCTGCGCACCGCCGCGGCCTATCTGGAAACGCAGCCGGGCCGCTGGAACCGCATGCAGGATGTGCCGCTGGCGGAGGTGGGGCTGTCCGAGGACGAGGCCCTGATCGACTTCCCGGCCAGCTCGCATCCCGCCTATCGCTTGCTGGCTGAGTATTTCGCCTTCTCCGAGAAATTCAATTTCGTCGACATCGATCTGGCCGCGCTGCGGCGCGCGGCGGGGCCGGTGCGCGAAATCACGCTGCATCTGGCGTTGAAGGGCGTGCGCGCGGACTCGAACACGGCACGTCTGCTGGAATCGGCCTCCGCCGACAACTTCCGGCTGGGCTGCACGCCTGTCGTCAACCTGTTCGCGCAGCGCGCCGACCCCATCCGCGTCACGCATGCGCAGGCGTCTTACCCGGTAGTGGCCGACGCGCGCCGCGCCTATGGCTACGAGATCTACTCGATAGATCGCGTGCGCCAGGTGCGGCAGAACGCGCAGGGCGATTCGGTGGTGGAGTTCCGGCCGTTCTATTCGCTGCATCATGGCGAGACGCCCGAGGGCGCCGGCCATTACTGGACCGCGCGGCGCAATTCGATGGTGGCGGAGCGCAGTCCCGGCTACGAAATGGAATTGTCCATCGTCGACATCGATTTCGATCCCTCGCTGCCGCAGACCGAGACCCTCAGCCTGGAACTGACCTGCACCAACCGCGACCTGCCCGCGCATCTGGCGGTGGGGCAGCCGGGCGGCGATCTGTTTCTGGAGGGCGGCTCGATCGCGCGCGAGATCCGCATGCTGCGCCGGCCCACGCACACGCACCGCTTCCAGCAGGGGCGGGCGGCGCACTGGCGGCTTATTTCCCACCTGGCGTTGAACCATCTGTCGCTGGTGCACAGCGGCCTGCCCGCGCTGAAAGAAACGCTGCGGCTGTATGACCTGTCGCATTCCGCGGTGGCGGCGCGCCAGATCGAAGGGCTGGTCGGACTGGACTACAAACCCGCCACGCACTGGATGCCCGGCGAGCCGTTCGCGACTTTCGTGCGCGGCATCGAGATCCGGCTGACGATCAACGAAGACAACTTCGTCGGCACCAGCCTGCATGCCTTCGTGGCGGTGATCAACCGCTTCTTCGGCCTATACGTGCACGCCAACAGCTTCGTGCAGCTGGTCGTGCTGTCGCGCCGCGGCGCGGAAGAAATCCTGCGGTGTGCTCCATGCAACGGCGACGCGATCCTAGCGTAATCGAATCGCTGCTGGCCGAGCCGCAGCGCTTCAAGTTTTTCCAGGCCGTACGGGTGCTGGAGTCGTGGTACGCGCGGCAGGAAGGCAGCCGCGCGCGCAACGCCGTGCCCACGCACCTGCGCTTCCTGAATTCCTCATCGCTGGGCTTTCCGGCCAGCGAGATCGCGTCGTTGACGGCCTATGACAAGCAGGGCCAGGCGCTGGAGGACACCGAGTCAAGATTGGCGGCGCTGGCAGCGGGCAACCTGGGCCGGGTGGAAATCGAACCGGCGTTCTTCGGTCTGTTGGGCGCGCAGGGCGCGATGCCGCTGCATTACACCGAGATACTGAGCACCCGGGAAAATTCGCGGCGCGACCGCGGCGCGCGCGCGTTCTTCGACATTTTCTCGAACCGGGCGGCGGCGCTGTTCTATGCGGCGTGGAAGAAATACCGCATGCCCGTGCGGCACGAGACCGAGCAGGACCATCACTACCTGCCGCTGTTGCTGGCGCTGGGCGGCATCGGCCATCCGGCGCTGCGCGACCGCCTGCAATCGGGGCAGGGCCGGGTGTTCGACGAATCGCTGGCGCACTACGCCGCGGCTGCGCGCCAGCGGCCGGTATCAGCGGCCTATCTGCAACGCGTGCTGGCGGACTATTTCCAGGTGGCGCTGCGGGTGGAGCAGTTCGTCGGGCGCTGGTATCACGTGCCGCCGCAGAATCGTACGCAGCTGGGCATGCCCGGCGCGGTGTTGGGCGTCTCCGCCATGGCCGGCGAACGCATCTGGCAGCGCGACATGCGCATCCGGCTGTGGATCGGCCCCTTGTCCAAAGAGGCGTTCACCGACTTCCTGCCCGGCGGCGCGCGCGCCCAGGCCCTGGAGAAGCTCCTGACCATGTTCGGCGGCATGAGCTTCGAGTACGAGGTGCGGCTGGTGATGGCCAAGGACGACGTGGGCGGCAGCGTGCTGGGCGAAGGCGGCGGCGCGCGCCTGGGCTGGAATTCCTTTCTTTGCACCGAGGCAGTGGCGTCCGACCGCGACGACGCCAGCTACGAATTGCACACCATTCATTGAGACTAGACGACCTAGAACATGGCCACACCCTTGAAGACCCTGATTGGAAAGCTCAACCAGACCTGCCGCCAGGCGGCCGAGCGCGCCGCCAGCCTGTGCATGGCCCAGGGGCACTACGAGGTGGACCTGGAGCACCTGTTCCTGGCGCTGCTGGAAAAGCCGGCCAGCGATTTCAGCATCGTGGCGCGGCGCAGCGGCATCGAGTCGTCGGTGCTCGAAGCCGACCTGAACGCCGAGATCCGCGGTTTCAAGAATGGCAACACGCGCACGCCGGTGTTCTCGCCGCATCTGCCGCGACTGTTCGAGCATGCCTGGCTGATCGCCTCGCTGGACACACAGACCACCCGCATCCGTTCCGGCCATCTGCTGCTGGCGTTGTTGACCGAGCCTGACCTGGCGCAGTTGGCGCGGCGCGGTTCGCGCCTGTTCGAATCGTTCCGGCTGGACGAGCTGAAGCATGACTACGCCGCGCTGACAGCGGGTTCCGAAGAGGCGGGCCAGTCGGTGGCGCTGGGCGACAGTCCGGCGGGCGACGCCGCGCAGGACGGCGTGGCCGCCGCCGCCGGCCTGTCCAAGACGCCGGCGCTGGACCAGTACACGGCCAACCTGACCGAGCGGGCGCGGGAAGGCAAGATCGATCCGGTGATCGGCCGCGATGCCGAGATCCGCCAGATGATCGACATCCTGACACGCCGCCGCCAGAACAATCCCATCCTGACCGGCGAAGCCGGCGTGGGCAAGACCGCGGTGGTGGAAGGGCTGGCGCTGCGCATCGTGGCGGGCGACGTGCCGCCGGCGCTGGCCGGCGTGGCGCTGCGCACCCTGGACATGGGCTTGCTGCAGGCCGGCGCCAGCGTCAAGGGCGAATTCGAGAACCGCCTGAAGAACTTGATAGACGAGGTCAAGCAAAGTCCGACGCCCATCATCCTGTTCATCGACGAAGCCCACACCATGATAGGCGCGGGCGGGCAGGCAGGACAGAACGATGCGGCCAACCTGCTCAAGCCGGCGCTGGCGCGCGGCGAGCTGCGCACCATCGCCGCCACCACCTGGAGCGAATACAAGAAGTACTTCGAGAAGGACGCGGCGCTGGCGCGCCGCTTCCAGGTCGTCAAGGTGGAAGAGCCCAGCGAGGAACTGGCCGCCAGCATGCTGCGCGGCATGGCGCCGCTGATGGAGCGCCATTTCGGCGTGCGCGTGCTGGACGAGGCCATCGTCGCTGCGGCGCGCCTGTCACACCGCTACATCAGCGGCCGCCAACTGCCGGACAAGGCTGTCAGCGTGCTGGACACGGCCTGCGCGCGCGTGGCCCTGGGCCGCAGCGCCACGCCGGCGCTGATCGACGACGCGCGCCACCGCCTGGCGCGCCTGGAGAC
>NZ_JBARYB010000301.1:0-12987 GCF_049647645.1 Achromobacter sp. | reverse complement strand
CTGCGGCTGCGGCCGCCGCGCCCGCCGCGGCCAGCTTCAAGGGTTCGGCCGACGGCGAGTACGACATGCTGGTGCTGGGCGCCGGCCCCGGCGGCTACTCCGCCGCCTTCCGCGCCGCTGACCTGGGCCTGTCCGTGGTCCTGGTGGAGCGCTACGACACCCTGGGCGGCGTCTGCCTGAACGTGGGCTGCATTCCCTCCAAGGCGCTGCTGCACAACGCCGCCATCATCGACGAAGCCCGCGAACTGGCCGCCCATGGCATCAGCTTCGGCGAGCCCAAGATCGATCTGGACAAGCTGCGCGGCTATAAGGACAGCGTGGTCGCCAAGCTGACCGGCGGCCTGGCCGGCATGGCCAAGGCGCGCAAGGTCACCGTGGTGCACGGCGTGGGCGAGTTCGCCGACCCCAACCACCTGACGGTCAAGGCCGCCGACGGCAAGACCCAGACCCTGCGCTTCAAGCAGGCCATCATCGCCGCCGGCAGCCAGTCGGTGAAGCTGCCGTTCCTGCCCCAGGACGAGCGCATCGTCGACTCCACCGGCGCCTTGCTGCTGCGTGAAGTGCCCAAGAAGATGCTTATCGTCGGCGGCGGCATCATCGGCCTGGAAATGGGCACGGTGTATTCGACGCTGGGCGCGCGCCTGGACGTCGTGGAAATGCTCGATGGCCTGATGCAGGGCGCCGACCGCGACCTGGTCAAGGTATGGCAGAAGAAGAACGCCTACCGCTTCGACAACATCATGTTGAAGACCAAGACCGTGGGCGCGGAAGCCAAGAAGGACGGCATCTACGTCAGCTTCGAAGGCGAAGGCGCTCCCAAGGAGCCGCAACGCTACGACCTGGTGCTGCAGGCCGTGGGCCGCAGCCCCAATGGCAAGAAGATCGGCGCTGATAAGGCGGGCATCGCCGTGACCGACCGCGGTTTCATCGAGGTCGATCGCCAGATGCGCACCAATGTGCCGCACATCTATGCCATCGGCGACATCGTCGGCCAGCCCATGCTTGCCCACAAGGCCGTGCATGAAGGCCACGTCGCTGCCGAAGCTGCCGCCGGCCAGAAGTCCTTCTTCGACGCCCGCGTCATTCCGTCGGTGGCTTACACCGATCCGGAAGTGGCCTGGGTCGGCCTGACCGAAGACGAAGCCAAGAAGCAGGGCATCAAGATCGAGAAGGGCGTGTTCCCCTGGGCCGCCTCCGGCCGCGCCATCGCCAACGGCCGCGACGAAGGCTTCACCAAGCTTATCTTCGACGCGGAAACGCATCGCATCCTGGGCGGCAGCATCGTGGGCACTCACGCCGGCGACCTGATCAGCGAACTGGCCCTGGCCGTGGAAATGGGCGCGGACGTCGTCGACATCGCCAAGACCATCCACCCGCACCCGACCCTGGGTGAATCGGTGGGCATGGCCGCGGAAGTCGCCGAAGGCGTCTGCACCGACTTGCCGCCGATGAAGAAGAAGTAAGGCGCGGGCCGTCCGTCCGTGGACGGCCGTCTGTACGCGCAAAGCAAAAGCGCCGGCCCTGCAAGGGGGCCGGCGCTTTTTATTGGCTGGGCGTTGCTAGTGCAACAGCCGTGGTTTTCTGGAAGGCAGGCTGTGCTCTACCGATGTGGGAAAGTGGCTGTCCTTGCCTGTCTTGCTGCTGAGCCCGCCTGGCGCGGCTCAGGCGTGCGTATCGATGCGCGAACCTAGCGTCGCGTCCACTGCCAGCACCGGCAGCGATTGCATCAGCGTCAAGGCCGTATCCGCCTGGGCATTAAGCGCTTTCTTCAGTACGCGGGCCTGCACTTCCTGCATGACATTCGCGTCCTGCAAAGCCAGGGCGGTATTGACGGTACTGCTGATCGAAGCGTCCATGCTCGGAGTGTCCTAGTGTGTGGAAGGCAGTTCAGGCTGCCACAGGATTATCGCGTGGACAGCGGCTTTATGCGAGGGAATCTTGGCCTGCAAAGCCGCTATTCACGCGGCTACGGTAATCCCAGGCGCATGCGCCCGCCGCGCCGGTTCGACCACGATCTCGACATGCTGATCCAGCGACACCAAGGCCCGCATCAAACGCTCCAGCGAGATGTTCTGCAGCTTGTAACGACGAATCTGCGAAACCTTGGGTTGGGTCATGCCCGTAAGCGCCGCGGTTTCGATCTGGCTGAGCCCGCGTTGGTCGATCAGTTCATTGAGCTTGAGCGCGAGCGCCGCCTTGGCCGACAGTTCGGCGGCGTCCTCGAAACCAAGGTCCAGCAAAACGTTGTCGGTGCCTGGGGAATGTTCTTTGCGTGTCATTGCTTGCTCCTGCCGGACGAGTGCCGGGCCAATACCGCCTTCAAGCGCTTCTCGATGAGCGCGATGTCCGGTTGCGGCGTGGCGATACCGGACTTGGATTTCTTCTGGAAAGCATGCAGCACGTGGACAGCGTCACCTACTCGCACGGTATAGACAGCCCGGAAGGTATCGCCAAGGTAGTCATCGACCAGCTCATACACCCGCGAGCCCAGTCCTTTCCACGGCTTGGCCGAGACTGGTGTGCCTCCCAACTGGACGACGAACAGCGCCACGCCTAGATCCTTCTGAACTTCGATTGGGAATTTCGTGAAGTCCTTCTTGGCAGAGCCTTCCCAGTACAGTAGCTTTCTGTCCATAATTATATCTGTTCGGATATAGTTAACAAGCACCCCTCACTATCCGCCGAGTAGTGGCAGGCCGGACCTATTGGCCTGCTGCGCAGTGGCGAGTGCGGAGTAAGTACAAGGGCGAGTGTTGCCATGGCTGCGGGCGTATGAGCTGAGCAGCACGCAGAATAGGCGTACGCAGTCTGGTGCGGTGGCGGACAGAGATGGTTTCAGCACTCGTCGCGCAAGGGGCGGAGCTGATGATTGGTGTGGCTGGGTGTAGAGGCCTGGCAGCGTAGGCCGGCCGATGCTGAAGCCTCAGCTCAACCCATGCTCAGGTTCAGGCTGAGTGGGTGTGTCCGCAAACAGCGGTTTCAAATGAAAGTCCGCACTCTCAGGGCCGGTTTGGGCATTCCTTGATGATGCCCCATGCCTGGTTAGGCTCGCAGAATTGCCTGCGTGCGGCCCAGGAGCAGTCAGGGCGCTCAAAGAACCCCAGCGTGGCACAACGCGCCAACTCGTTTTTCAGTTCGCCGACCCAGGCCATGGGATCTTCGGCGGGGATCTCGGTCACGCGCAGGGTGGACCTGGGTGCGGCGCTTGTCGTGTCTGCCGTGCTCGTGGTCACGCGCGGCATTGCTGCATGCTCGGACTGTGCTGGCGGAACGGATTGCGGTTCAGCAGGCGTTGGTTCTGGCGCGGGGCTGAGCTCGGGTTGGGATTCTGTTGGGTCCGACTCCGCACGCGAATCGGAATCCGAACCTGGAATCTGCGGCGGCACTGGCACTGCGACCGACGTTAGTTCTGGCTGAGCGATTCCGGGATCAGCATGCGTGGATGGTGCGGGCGTCAGAGGTACTCGTACCGGGCCGGCAGCCGTGGCGCCGGAAACCGTCGTGTTCGGCGAACTCCACGACACCACCAGCAGCACCAGCGCACCATAGATCGCCAGCGTATACAGCACGGTCAACGTGGCATAACCCACGCGCTTGCCCGTGATCGGGCGCGCGTCTTCGCGTCCCACCAGAGCGCGCCATCCAACCAGTGCGGCACCAGGCGCCGAAATCAACCACCAGAACATCCGCCGCACCGGACCGGGTTCCTGTGGGGTGGGGGCGGCTTGCGCCTGCGCCACCAACAATTCGCGCAAGGCGCGGTTTTCTTCGCGCAGACGCAGGGTCTGCTCATCCATCGGCGCCTGGGTATCGGGATCCGGGGTGCTGCCGTGCTGCGTAGCGAGTGGATCGGGGGGCGTCGCGGTCATGTTGTGAAAACTATGGATACAAAAACGTGCAGTCGCGAGTATGAGGCAATCGAGGCAAGTGAAAAAGGGGAATAGTCTGAAAAAAAGGGGCTTGATTGGGACTGGGGTGTCTCTGGGCTGTAACACCTCCCAATGGTTCTTGATGTCCTCGCGTCGCAGGCCGACGGACACGGCTCGGCGGAGCCGCGAGTCCTCGCGTATACCCGTCGATTTGGCCGCTATTCGCGGGATTTTCTTGAAGATCGGGCTGTTAAGGTGGCTGCTCCATTTTTCCGCCCATGCTTTCAGGAGTTCCCGTGGACGCCACTATCCCCGTTTCGTCCGACGACGACAGCGCCAACCAGGAAATCGCTCGCCAGTACGACGAGCGGCCGTATGCCTCGGAGGCTTTCTACTTTTCATCTCCCGCGCATATCCAGGCGGCTGCGCATCTGTATGGCGTGACGGCACCGGCACCCCAACGCGCGCGGGTGTTAGAGATTGGCTGCGCAGCAGGCGGAAACCTCCTGCCTTTCGCGCTGGCGTATCCCGACGCCGAGGTGGTGGGAGTAGATCTTTCACCAGTACAGATCGAGGCAGGGCAGCAAGTGCTGGCGCGCGTGGGAGTCAAGAACATGACGCTGCACGCCATGAGCCTGACTGATATCGGGCCGGAGTTCGGCAAGTTCGACTACATCATCGCGCATGGGGTTTTCAGCTGGGTGCCTCCGACGGTGCGTGAAGCCCTAATGAAACTGTGCCATACCCACTTGACCGACGAAGGTGTGGCCTATATCAGCTACAACACCTATCCGGGTTGGAAGGCAGGGGATATCGTGAGGGACGCTATGACCTTGCACGCCCATGGTTTGTCCTCCGGCAAGGAACGTGTGGAATCAGCGCGTGCGGTGATCAATATGTTCAAACAGGGAATGGCTGGCAGCAATGTGCTGGGGGCCGCTCTGAGGAAGGTGTTGAATGCTCTGGACAACTTGCCGGACTACTATCTCGAACACGAGTACCTCGAAACCTTCAATTCGCCGTGTTATCTGGTCGAATTTGCCGATATGGCCATGCGTAATGGACTCGACCATATGGGTGACGCACAACCTCAGTTGGAAATTTCCGCCAATTACGGGCAAAAGCTGCAGCTGAATCTGAGCCTTATCGCGATCGGGCAGCCCAGACTGATTCGTCAGCAGTATCTAGACTTTCTCGTCGGACAGAATTTCCGCAAGAGCCTCTTGGTACAGCTCGCACGCCAAGTCGAAATGCTCCATCAGCCAGATCCTGTGCGAGCCAGCGAGCTGCGCTTGGCCGCGCACTTTGACAAGGTGGATGCACCCGCCGATGCCGATCCCCGTCAAGGCGGGCAATGGTTGCGCGATCAGGGCGGGGTCATGCTCTGCGCAGATACTGCAGCCATGCAAGCGGTCACTGACATGCTGTCGCAAACGTGGCCCCGTTCCTTGACAGTTGCTGAGCTCGTCGAAGGCATTGATATGCCACCCGCCGATATTGAACGCGCTTGGCTACATCTGGTCTCTGTGGGGCGGGTATTGCTTGTTCAGGATCGGACTCCGTACGATACCGCCTCGCAAGCTATGGCGCCCAGTCTGATACCCGGCGTCATGGTCTTGCTGAATCCCGACGCTCGCAATGAGAACCAAGTTGCACCTTCGAACCTTTGGCATTGTCCTGTGCGCTGGAGCCCGGATGTCGCGCAATTCTGGGCTATGAACCAAATGGACGGCCAGCGTAATGAGGCAATGCTGAGCAAGTTGTTGCGTGATGCTTGGCAACAGGGGGGGGTGCCAGGGCCGAATGGCGAAAGTCTGAAGGGTCAGCGCAACCTCGACGCCTTGGCTCAGCGCTTCATCAGGACGTTGTTGGAAATCCTGCGTCGCCACGCATTGCGGTTGTCCTGAGCGAGCTTGTTTGCTCAACGTATCAGTCCGGCGCCCTAAACGGGGCGCTTTTTAAAAAGTGTCGCCAAAATTCGGCCTCACCAATAAAAAGCGCCCGCGCGGTGAGGCGGCGGGCGTCTATTTGCCATTTGCCAAATGGGGCTGTTAGCCCCATTCAGCTACGTGGCGGTGCTTAACGCAGCAGCGACAGTACGTTCTGCGGAACCTGGTTGGCTTGGGCCAGGACCGAGGTGCCGGCCTGTTGCAGGATCTGGTTCTTAGTCATGTTCGAAACTTCGGTCGCGTAGTCCGAATCTTCGATGCGCGAACGAGCTGCGGACAGGTTCGTGATCGTGTTGTTCAGGTTGGCAACGGTCGATTCGAAGCGGTTCTGCAGGGCGCCCAACGAGCTACGCAGGGAGTCTACTGCTGACAATGCGCTGTCCATCGTGCTCAGTGCATTCGACGTCGAGCCTTGAACCATCGACGACAAGGAAACCTTGGAGCCGTCAAGAGTGAAGGTTGCCGTATTGGTAGCGAACGTGGCAGTTTGGGGGTCCAGGGCGACGAAGTAATCGGCCTTGAGACCCTTGGTGTCGAAACCGGAGGCCTTCAGTGCGGCGGCGGTGGTTGCGTCCGTGCCGTCCAACGAGACCTTGGCGAACCAGTTGCCGTTGCCGTCCTGGTAAGTGCCAGCATCGAGGGTCACCTTGCCGGCCGCAACGCCGAGGCGGCTTTCCAGTGCGGTAGCAAAGGCTGCATTGCCGCCAACTGCCAGCGTGTTCACAGCGGTAGATTCACCGTAGGCAGCCTTCATTTGAGCGGTCGTCGTGCCATCAGCAACCTTAGTCGGCACGCCATTGGTGCCATTGACGTTGAAGCCTTGCAGACCCAGCGTGGCGGCAGTGATTTCCTTCAGGTCGATGTCGATGGTTTCGCCGTCGTTGGCGCCGACTTGAATCTTCAGGGTGCTGTCCTTGGCCAGGACCTTCACGCCGTTGAACTGGGTCTGAGCCGACACGCGGTCGATTTCTTCCAGGCGCTGCTTGATTTCGTCCTGGATCGAGTTCAGGTCGGTGCCGGAGTTCGTGCCGTTGGTGGCTTGCACCGACAGTTGACGAATGCGCTGCAGGTTGTTGTTGATTTCGTTCAGCGCGCCTTCGGTCGTTTGAGCGATCGAGATGCCGTCGTTGGCGTTGCGGGCGGCTTGGGTCAGGCCCTTGACGTTGGCGGTGAAGCGGTTGGCGATGGCTTGGCCGGCGGCGTCGTCCTTGGCGCTGTTGATGCGCAGGCCCGACGACAGGCGCTCGATGGCGCTGCCCAGAGCCGATTGCGACTTGTTCAGGTTGTTTTGAGCAACCAGCGAGAGGTAGTTGGTATTGATGACTGCAGCCATGTTCAGGCTCCCAAGAGAGAAAGGCTTCTTCAAACTGGGCAGCAAGGCCGCCCACTGGTGTTAACGGGACAGTTCGTCGACTTGGTGTCTAGGAATCTCTCCGTTGCCAGGATTACGGCAGTCCAAAATCAATCTTTAGCGCTATTTCGCGAAAGTCGGCATTTTTCTTTGATTCGGTTGGGGGCCGCCGCCAGGCGCCAGGTGCCGGACTACCCATGCCGCGATGCTCATGTCTAGGTGCGCGCCTATCGTCAAGGCGCTCATCTGCGATGCTCCGGCGCTCAGAAATGTAAAGGGCGCTTGTGCACGGTCCTTCATGTGGCTGGCACGCAATGTAAAACGGACGCGATGTGC
This sequence comes from Achromobacter sp., assembly GCF_049647645.1. Classification (GTDB taxonomy): domain Bacteria; phylum Pseudomonadota; class Gammaproteobacteria; order Burkholderiales; family Burkholderiaceae_B; genus Achromobacter. The sequence goes on along the minus strand of NZ_JBARYB010000301.1, from coordinate 5,482 downwards.
GTCCGTCAGGTTGAGAGCCTTCCGTGGCGAAGGCTGGCGCCGTAACGGCTTCCTTTTAGGCGCGCGCCCGGCGCCGATCTATATCACCTGCGCGATCTGCCCATCTTGGGGCAGTTCCTGCCAGGCCTGTTCCTTCAGCTTCACCCGGATCCGCGCAGTCGCCTGCGAGCGCAGCTGGCACACCCGCGCCTCGGTCACATTCAGGATCGCGCCAATTTCCTTCAGGTTCAGCCCTTGCTCGTAGCAGAGCGACAGCAGCAGTTTTTCGCGGTCGGGCAGGGTGTCGATGGCGTGGACCAGCGCCTGCCGGAAGTCGCTGGCCAGGAGCGAATCCAGCGGATTGCCGCCAGCGGCGCCATGGTTCAGGGTGGCGGCCCAGTCGGATTGGCCCGAGGCCGAGTCGGGCTCGGTAGTGAAATCTTCGTAGTGCACGATCTGCACGCCCTGGGCGTCATGCAGCAGCGAGTGGTAGTCGGTCAGCGGGATGTCAAGTTGTTGCGCGATTTCCGTTTCGGTCGGAGCACGCATAAAACGCTGTTCGAGTTGCTGGATGGCTTGCTCGATCTTGCGCGCCTTGGCGCGCACGCTGCGAGGAAGCCAATCCTGGCCGCGCAACTCGTCCAGCATCGCTCCGCGGATGCGGGTGGTGGCGTAGGTCTCGAATTGGGCGTCGGCCGTTTCCTGGTAGCGGCGCACGGCGTCGAGCAGGCCGATCATGCCGGCCTGTATCAGGTCGTCGAGCTCTACGCTGGCCGGTAGCCTGGCGAGCAATTGCAGGGCCAGCTTCCGCACTAGCGGGGCATATTCGACCAGGCTGTCATCTGCGTGGGGCATTGCGGGAATGTCGGGCGGTGTCCATCGTGGCGCATTTTCGGTTGTTGTCAATTTGCGACATTGTCGACAAACGCGCGGCTGCGGTAAGGCGGGCTGAATTTAGCGATCGAAAAGTGCCATTGTCGGCAAAAGAGCCCGTTTCATTCCCCAAAGTACGCAATGTTTTGATTGCTTATTTGCCAAATTGACGCAAATTCAGAGGCCTCTGATATGTCAAGGTGTATCGAATTTGGTAATTTGAGCAACATCAACAAAGATCTGTCATATAAGTTATAGAAACTAACATTGAATGTGGTAAATTTTACTTAAATTGCGAATAAATGATACATTTCGCATCAATGCTGAGTGTATCTGACACAAGAGCAACGGAATTCCGGTGCTTTTGCTTACACAAGCCCCCATCGGCGGGATAGGGAATAGGGAGTTGGGCGTGCAACAAGTCGAAAATTCATTGCTGACAGACATTCGCGAAGTGAATCTGTCTTATTTGTTACTGGCGCAGCGCATGCTGCGCGACGACTACGCGGCGTCGATGTTCCGCTTGGGATTCAGCAATGAAGTTGCTGACATCCTCATGCGTCTTTCGCCGGCGCAGTTGGTCAAGCTTGCAAGCTCCAGCTCGCTGCTGTGCCGCTTCCGCTTCGATGACTACAGCCTGCTGTCCGCCCTGACCCATGACGTCCTGGGTGGTGCGCTGCAGCAAGCGCACGCAACCATCCTGCTGGCCAAGCAGCCTGTCGAAGAATTGGCCTGACGGCCTGATCATTCCATCCGGAAACACGTGTAATGGCCACCAAGAGCGTTTCGCAGGAAGCGGATGACATTCTGCTTGCCAGCTCCATGATCACTTTGGGAGCTCGGCTGCAGGTGCTGGAGGCTGAAACCAGCCTCAGCCATGACCGCCTGGCGCGCCTGTACCGCGAAATCCGCGGCTGCTCGCCACCCAAGGGCATGCTGCCCTTTTCGGTTGACTGGTTCATGACCTGGCTGCCGAACATTCATTCCTCGCTCTTCTACAACGTGTATTCGTTCCTGAATACGCGCACCAGCAGCAAGGGCATACGCGCCACCATCGACGCCTATCGCCTCTATCTCGAAAACGCCGGCACGGATGCCGCCGAAGGCGCAGAGCCCGTGCTGAGCTTCACGCGCGCCTGGATGCTGGTGCGCTTTTTTGATAGCGGCATGCTGCAAATGTCTGCCTGCCGCCAGTGCGGGGGGCATTTCATCGCCCACGCCCACGATCCCCAGTCCGATTTCGTGTGCGCGATCTGCCGGCCGCCACCCCGCGCCGGCAAGACGCGCGCCGCGGCCAAGGCGCGTGCCGGCACTCGCCCCGCGCCCGCTGCGAATACCGCCCGGCTCTGACCGGCGGTATCCAAATACATCAAAAGCCCTGGAAAACCCCCCGTAACCCGCCTTTTTGGGTCGAGGGGAACAGGGGATCATTGACGCCGGTTTTAGACTTCGTTGGCAGGGGCCTGATGTGTTGATTGTTATCGGTTTTCTCGTGGTGGCCGTGTCGGTCGTCGGCAGCTTCATAGCGCTGGGCGGCCATTTGGGCGCGCTATACCAGCCGTTTGAGCTCACGCTGATCTTCGGGGCGGCTTTCGGGGCTTTCCTCGCCAGCAACAGCAAGAAGTCGCTGATGCTGGTCAAGGCTGCGCTACCCGACTCGCTGAAAAGCTCGCGCTATGGCAAGGACGTGTACATGGAGCTGATGGCGCTTCTGTACGTGTTGCTGAACAAGGCGCGCCGCGAAGGCCTCATGGCCATCGAGTCGCATATCGAAGACCCGGAATCCAGTCCGATCTTCAGCGAGTATCCCCGCATCGCCAAAGACGCCAAGCTCATGGAGTTCATCACGGACTACCTGCGCATCATGATCAGCGGCAACATGAGCTCGTTCGAAATCGAGACGCTCATGGACGAGGAAATCGAGACCTACCGCCATGAACGCGAAGTGCCCGTGCGCGCCTTGCAGCAGATGGCCGACGGCCTGCCGGCCTTCGGCATCGTGGCGGCGGTGCTGGGCGTGATCAAGGCGCTGGCCGCCGTGGACCAGCCTCCGGCGATTCTGGGCGACCTGATCTCCAAGGCCATGGTGGGCACCTTCCTGGGCATTCTGCTGGCTTACGGCTTCGTGGGCCCGCTGGCCTCGCGCATCGATCGGCGTAGCGACGAAGCCACCAAAGTGCTGGAATGCATCAAGACCACGCTGCTGGCCAGCATGAACGGCTATCCGCCGCAACTGGCGGTGGAATTTGGCCGCAAGGTGCTGTTCTCGGCCGTGCGCCCGACCTTCGGTGAACTGGAAGAACACGTCCGGCAAGCCAAATCCACCGCCACCGGCAAGGCCTGACGGAGCGGGCCATGAGCACGGTAAACAATCACCGCGTGGTGATCCGCCGCAAGAAGGGCGGGCATGGGGGCGGGCACCACGGCGGCAGCTGGAAGATCGCGTACGCCGATTTCATCACGGCGATGATGGCGTTCTTCCTGGTGATGTGGCTGATCAGCATTGTGCCGCGCGAAGAACTCAAGGGCATCGCGGAATACTTCCGCATGCCGCTGCGCGTCGCCATCGCGGGCGGACCCAGCAGCTCGGCAGAGACCAGCGCGGTGCCGGGCGGCGGCAGCGACCCCTTGCGCAGCGAAGGCGATGTGCGCCGCGCGCAGGGTAACCGCGTCGAGGCGCAGCCAATGGGCGACGCCGAGCGCCGCGAGCAGCATCGCCTGGAAAACCTGAAAAAGCGGCTCGAGAACGTCATCGAGACCAGCCCGGTCCTGAAGAGCTTCAGGCCGCAACTACTGATCGACCTGACGACCGAAGGCCTGCGCATCCAGATCATCGACAACCAGAACCGTCCGATGTTCGCCACCGGCCGCGCGGATGTGCAGCCCTATATGCGCGACATCCTGCGGGAACTGGGACCGGTCCTGAACGAATTGCCCAACAAGGTCAGCATTTCCGGCCACACCGACGCATCTCAATACGCGCGCGGCGAACGCGCCTATAGCAACTGGGAGTTGTCGGCCGACCGTGCCAATGCGTCGCGCCAGGAACTGGTGGCCGGCGGCATGAACGAAAGCAAGGTCCTGCGCATCCAGGGGCTGTCGTCCAGCATGAGCCTGGTTAAAGATGACCCGTATGCGGCCGTTAATAGACGTATCAGCCTAGTGGTGCTCAACCAGAGCACCCAGCGGCGCATCGAAAACGAGAACGCCGCGGCTGCGGACGTCAGCGCCAAGGATGCCCGCGAGGTGGGAACGGCAGTGGAAGCGGCGCAAGCCGCAACCCAGGCCGCGACGGCAACCAAACCAGGCGAGGCGGTGAACAACCCGCCCGCGGAAGGGGTTCGATAGCAATGGCGGCAACGATTCTTGTGGCGGACGATTCGGCGACGATGCGCATGATCGTCCAGGCGACGTTGACGGGCGCGGGATGGCAGGTCTTGACCGCCGGCAATGGCCAGGAAGCGCTGGAAATGGCCAAGCGCCACCCGGTCGACCTGGTGGTCAGCGACTGGAACATGCCGGTCATGGGCGGTCTGGAGCTGATTCAGGGTTTGCGCCAGGAAGATGCGTACCTGGACGTGCCGGTGCTGGTGTTGACCACCGAGGACGACGTGGACAGCAAGATGGCCGCCCGGGATCTGGGGGTCTGTGGCTGGCTTTCCAAGCCGGTCGACCCCGATGTGCTGGTGGAATTGGCGTCTGAACTGCTCGACGAGCAGGCCGGCGCGTAAGCAGGTTCATTTTTGAAGGCGTACGGGTCATGAGTTCTGGTTTGGACCTCAGTCAGTTTTACGAGACCTTTTTCGACGAGGCGGACGAGCTGCTCGCGCAGATGGAGCAGTTGCTGCTCGAGCTCGATGTGGGCGCGCCCGACATCGAACAGCTCAATGCGATCTTCCGTGCGGCCCACTCGATCAAGGGCGGGGCGGCGACGTTCGGCTGTTTCACGCAGCTGGCGGGCACCACCCATTTGCTGGAAAACCTGCTGGATGCGATCCGTCGCGGCGAAATGGCGCTGCGCACGGACATGATCGATATTTTCTTGGAAACGAAAGACGTGCTCAAAAGCCAACTGGATGCCTATCGGGCCTCCGAAGAGCCCGATGAAGCCGTGTTTGAGCGTATCTGCGCCGTATTGAGGCAGCTTGCGCTGGAGCATAAGGATCCCGCTGCGACCCCTGCGTCGGCCGAGGTCCCCGCACCGCTGGCAGCCCCGGCTCCAGCCCCCCCACCGGTGGCCGCTGCGCCGGCGCCTGTCCCCGAGCCTGCAAAGCAAGCGCCGGTCGTCGAAGCCGGCGGCCTGCCGCTGCGCGTGCGGATCACCAAGGTTTCGGACAAGGACGCAGCCTCCTTGCTCGAGGAAATGGGCAATCTCGGCAACGTCAAGGCCAGTGAACGCGCCAACGACGCCCTGACCGTGTGGATGGACAGCACCTGCACGCCGGACGATATCGAGGCCGTATGCTGCTTCATCGTTGACGGCGACCAGCTGGAAATCAGCCGCGAAGCCGCTCCGGCGGGTGCAACCCCGGTCGCCGCGGCTCCCGCTGCGGCGCCGGCTCCTGCTGCTCCCGTGGCGCCTGCCGTGGCCGAGTCGGCAGCGGCCGCCGAAGCCATCACGCAGTCGGCC
>NZ_JBARYB010000300.1:0-2098 GCF_049647645.1 Achromobacter sp. | reverse complement strand
CACCAGGAGCTGGTCGACAGCCTGGAACCGCTGGCCTCGCCCGGCCCGATGAGTCTGGACCAGGCCGCCGCCTACGTCGACGCGCACGTGCCGGCCGACGCCTGCATCACCGTGGGCGCGGGCAACTATGCGCTGTATCCCCACCGCTACCGCCGCTACGCCGGGCCGGGCACCAGCCTGACGCCCACCGTGGGCTCCATGGGCTACGGCCTGCCGGCGGCCATCTCGGCCAAGCTGGAAGACCGCAAGCGCACGGTGGTCTGCTACGCCGGCGACGGCTGCTTCCAGATGAACATGCAGGAACTGGGCGTGGCGCTGCAGTACCGCCTGGGCGTGGTGGTGCTGGTGTTCAACAACGGCATCTGGGGCACCATCCGCGCGCACCAGGAACGCGAATTTCCGGCCCGCACCATCGCCCTGTCGTTCGAGAATCCGGACTTCACCCAGATCATCCGCGGCTACGGCGGCTATGGCGAAGCCGTGGAAGACACCGCCAGCTTCGGCCCGGCTTTCGAGCGTGCGCTGGCCTTTGCCGAGCGCGAGAACATGCCAGCCCTGCTGGAAATCCGTTACGACGCCAATGGCATTTCGCCGGGCGAAACCCTGATGGGCATCCGCGAGGCCGCGCTGGCCCGCAATGCCGCCGCCGGCCACTGACACAGAGGGATTCCAACATGACAACGACACTCTCCATCAACGGACAGCGGCTGTGGCAGTCGCTGATGGACCTGGCCCGGATCGGCGCCACCCCCAAGGGCGGCAACTGCCGGCTGGCGCTGACGGCGCTGGACGGCCAGGGCCGCGATCTGGTCACCGGCTGGATGCGCGATGCCGGCCTGACGCTGCGCGTGGACCAGGTGGGCAACATCTTCGCCCGCCGCGCCGGCCGCAACAATGAGCTGCCGCCGGTCATGACCGGCAGCCATATCGACACCCAGCCCACCGGCGGCAAGTTCGACGGCTGCTACGGCGTGCTGGCGGGCCTGGAAGTCATGCGCAGCCTGAACGACCATGGCGTGGTCACGGAAGCGCCGCTGGAAGTGGCCATCTGGACCAACGAGGAAGGCTCGCGCTTCGTGCCCGTGATGATGGGTTCCGGCGTGTTCGCAGGCAAGTTCCCGCTGGAAGTGGCGCTGTCCGCCACCGACCGCGACGGCAAGTCGGTGGCCGACGAACTGGCCGCCATCGGCTACGCCGGCGCGGATCCCGTGGGCGGCCGCCCGGTGGGCGCCTACTTCGAGGCCCACATCGAACAGGGCCCGATCCTGGAGCACGAAGAAAAAGTAGTCGGCGTGGTGACCGGATCGCTCGGCCTGCGCTGGTACGACGTGACCGTGACCGGCATGGAAATGCATGCGGGCCCCACCCCGATGCCGATCCGGCGCGACGCGCTCTACGCCGCCAGCTACCTGCTGCAGGCGGTCGTCGAGATCGCCAACGACAACCAGCCGCACGGCCGCGGCACCGTCGGCGAGATCCACGCGCATCCCGGCTCGCGCAACGTCATCCCGGGCCAGGTGCGTTTCACGGTGGACCTGCGCCACGAAGACGAAGCCACGCTCACCGCGATGGACCAGCGCTGGAAGGACACTTGCGCCGACATCGCGCGGCGCCACAACGTGGCGGTGGACGTGAAGCACGTGCAGTACTTCCCGCCCACGCCGTTCGACCTGGACCTGGTGGGCAAGGTGCGCGACGGCGCCGCCCGCCGCGGCCTGGCCGCCATGGACATCGTCACCGGCGCCGGCCACGACGCGGTCTACATGGCCGCCGTCACCCCCACCGCCATGATCTTCGTGCCGTGCAAGGACGGCGTCAGCCACAACGAGATCGAGGACGCCAAGCCCGCCGACCTGGAGGCAGGCTGCAACGTGCTGCTGGACGCCATGGTAGCGCGCGCCAACGCCCAGGAGGTCCGGCCATGACCCAGGACGCCGCCTACTGGCACGCCCGCGCCGCCGCGCTTGCCTTCAACGGCCAGGCCTACATCGACGGCGCCTACTGCGGCGCGGCCGATGGCGCCACCTTTCCCGCCACCAGCCCGATAGACGGGCGCAAGCTGGCCGACGTGGCCGCCTGCGGCGCGGCCGACGTGGAC
>NZ_JBARYB010000299.1:0-25019 GCF_049647645.1 Achromobacter sp. | reverse complement strand
GGGTCCGGCCCTCGCGCGCTGCTCCCGACGCCATCCGCCATGCCCGCGCCCTGATCGACGACGATCCGGCGGCTGCGCTGTCCCTGGCCGATCTGGCCGCGGCCAGCGGCCTGAGCCGCTACCAGGTACTGCGGGCCTTCGCCCGCCACACCGGCCTCACGCCTCACGCCTACCAGGTGCAACGCCGGCTGCTGCTGGCGCGCAGCCTGATCCGGCAGGGCTCGGCCCTGGCCGATGCCGCAGCCGCGGTCGGCTTCGCCGACCAGAGCCACATGACCCGGTTATTCGTGCGCGCCTACGGCGTGTCGCCGCGGCGCTACGCGCTGGCCGCCGGCTAAGCGCTGCAATTTCGTTCAAGACCCGGCCCCGCCCGTCCGCCTAGCCTGTGCGCCTTGCTCTCACAAAGGCGTGGATCGGGTCATGAACAATCGGATGCGGGGCTATTGCTATCTGGCGGCCGCCATGGTGCTGGTAGGCAGCACGGTGGCCGCCAGCAAAATCATCGGAACGGGTCTGCCCCCCTTCACCGCGACCGCCTTGCGCTTCGCCATCGCCCTGCCCTGCTTCGCGCTGCTGATGGTCTTGACCGGCGCGCGCCTGCCGCGGCTGGACCGGCGCGACTGGCTGCTGCTGGTGGCCCAGGCCACCGCCGGCAGCGTCGGCTACACCACCTTGCTGATCGCCGGCCTGCAGCGCGCATCGGCCGTGGACGGCGGCATCATCCTGGGCACCTTGCCGCTGGTGTCCGCCGCCATCGCCATCCTGCTGCTGGGCGAGCGCCCGGGCAAGGCCACGCTGGCCGCCATCGTCGCGGCGGCGCTTGGCGTCTGGCTGATGATGCACCATTCAGCCGGCGCGGGCGGCGCGAGCTCTCTGGTCGGCAACGCGCTGATCCTGGGCGCGGTGCTGTGCGAGGGACTGTTCATCCTGTTGAACAAGCGGCTGCGCCAGCCGGTGGCGCCGCTGGCCCTATCCACGCTCATGACCGGTTTCGGGCTGGCGTTTTCGGCCGTGGCCAGCCTGGCGGAAGCGCCCTGGAACCTTGGCCTGCCGGCGCCGGCTGTGGCCGCGGTGGCCTATTACGCGCTGGTGCCCACGGTAGGCGGCTTCCTGCTCTGGTATGCCGGCGCGGCCCGCGTCAACGGCGCCGAAGCCGCCTTGTTCACCGCGCTTGCGCCGGTGTCGGCAGTGGCGCTGGCCGCCGGGCTGCTGGGAGAATCCTTGGCTCCCGCGCAACTGGCGGGCATGGCTTGCGTGCTGGGCGCGGTGGTGGCGCTGGGCTGGTCCGGAGTTCGCCCGCGCGGCAAGCAGCTTCGCGCCGGACCCGAAGCCGCCAGCCACGGCGCGGAGACTCGCGCAGGCCCTAGCCGCGGCTGAACGCCAGCGCGAACTCGTCGGAAAAGATATCGGCCAGCGAACGCCGCAAGGCGGCCGCCCGCTCGGCGCCGTAGGCGGCCTCGAAGCGGCGTTGCGCGTCCTTCCACAGGCGCTTGGACTCGGCCAGCTTGGCACGGCCCGCCTCGGTCAACGCCACCCGGCGGCTGCGGCCATCCAGGGGATCGCGCGACATCTGCACATAGCCGTCGCGCTCCAACGGCTTGAGATTGTGCGCCAGCGCCGAGCGGTCCAGCACCATGATGCGCGCCAGGTCCGTCATGGACGGCGTGCCGGCGCGCGCGATGTGCACCAGGATGGAATGCTGCGACACCTTCAGGCCGCAAGGCGCCAGCACCGTGTCGTACAGCTGCGATACGCGCCGGGTCGCCTTGCGCAGCGCAGCGCCATTGCAGACGAGCGGATCGGGCGCAATCGAGGCGGCGGGAGCGGCAGGCTGTTCGTCGGACATGGCAGGCGCAAGAAGGGGAGGACGGCGAGGACTCAACGCTACCGCCGGCTTGGGTTCGAGTCTAGCCCAATCTTGACTTTTATTGGCATATGCACGTAAATATTCCCACGCCATCCACGGGTTCCTCCCCTATGTCCGCGCCCCCACCTCCTCCCCCCGCCAACGCGCGCCTGCAGGCCATGCTGCATGCGCCCATCGCGCCCACGCTGGCGCGCCTGGCGTGGCCGAACATCCTGATGATGCTGGCGCAATCGTCCACCGGATTGATCGAGACCTGGTTCCTGGCGCGCCTGGGCACGCCGGTACTGGCGGGGGTGGCGCTGGTCGTGCCGGTGCTGATGCTGATGCAGAACATGTCGCAGGGCGCGATGGGCGGCGGCATCTCGGCCGCGGTGGCCAGGGCGCTGGGCGGCGGCCGCCAGCGCGAAGCGGACCAGCTGGTGCTGCATGCCGTGGTGCTCAACGGCCTGCTGGGCCTGGCCTTTTGCGCGCTGCTGCTGCTGGGCGGTCCGAGCCTGTACCGCGCGCTGGGCGCCGAAGGCGAGGCGCTGGAAGCGGCGCTGGCCTACTCCGACGTCATCTTCGGCGGCATCGTCCTGATGTGGCTGATGAACGCGTTCGCCAGCGCCATCCGCGGCACCGGCAACATGCTGGTGCCAGGCGCCGTGATCTGCGGCGGCGCCCTGCTGCTGATCCCGCTGTCGCCCTGCCTGATCTTCGGCTGGGGACCTTTTCCTGCGCTGGGCGTGGCCGGCGGCGGCTGGGCGCTGGTGATCTATTACGCCGTGGGCGCGCTGGTCCTGGGCCTGTACTGCGCCAGCGGACGCAATGCGGCGCGGCTGGTCCCCAGCCGCCTGTATCCGGGCCTGATGCGCAACATCCTCAGCGTGGGCGCGCTGGCCACGATCAACCCGCTCCTGACCAATGCCCTGGTGGCGCTGACGGCGGCCCTGGTCGGCGCCTATGCCGGCACTGCGGCGGTCGCCGGCTACGGCATCGCCGTGCGCCTGGAATACCTGCTGATGCCCATCGCCTTCGGACTGGGCGCGCCCATGGTGGCGATGGTGGGCTCCAACATCGGTGCGGGCCAGCCCGAACGCGCGCTGCGCATCGCCCTGACTGGCGGCGCGATGGCCTTTGTGCTGGCCGAGGCCATCGGCCTGGCGGCGGCGTTCTTTCCAGAGGCCTGGCTGCGCCTGTTCGGCGCGCAGGACCATATGCTGGAAGCCGGCGCCAGCTACCTGCGCACCGTCGGCCCGGTCTACGGCTTCTTTGCCCTGGGCTTCTCGATGTACTTCGCCTCGCAGGGCGCTGGCCGCCTGAAATGGCCGCTGATCGCGGGATTCCTGCGCCTGCTGCTCGCCATTGGCGCCGGCGGCATCGCCTTGCGCCTGACGGGATCGCTGAGCCTGTTCTTCGTGATCGCGGCGCTGGCGATGTGCGTCTACGGCCTGGTCATCCTGAGCGCCGTCGCGTCGGGCTCGTGGTTCGAACGCGCGCCGTTGCGCAAGCGCCGGCTGTTCGCGCGTTCATAGTTGCCTGCGCCGCGGATGCGCGCGCATGCAACACCTTCTTGGAAAGCGGAAGTGTCGCGCAACCTGTACTCAGGGCGCGGGCGCGTCGCGCAGCGCGTACTCGACCAGTTCGGCCGCATAGGCAGGCAACGTATCCCGCACGCACAGCACCAAATCGCGCGCGGCCCAGTCATCGGCCAGGGCCACGCGCCGCACGCCTGCGGCCCGACCATAGCGCAGCACCGCCACGCGCGGCACGATGGCTATGCCCACGCCTTGCCCCACCATCCGGCACACTGCGTCGAAGCTGCGCAGCCGCACCCGGTACGACAAGGCCTTGCCGCCGCGGCGCGCATGATGCGCGATGTGCTCCTGCAAGGCGCTGCCTTCGACCAGCCCCACGAATTCCTGGTCGGCCACATCGGCCAGCAGCACCGGCGGACGGCCGGCAAGCACATGGTCCGGCGGCACGATCAGCGTCAAAGGGTCATGCCGGAAGATCTGCGTGCGCAGGCCATGCAGGTCGGCCGAGTCGGCCAGCACGCCGATATCGCAAGCCCCCGCGCGCAGCGCGTCGGCAATCTCGTGGCTCAATCGCTCTTCCAGGTCCACGGAGACGCGCGGATGGTCCTTGAGAAAAGCCCCCAACACCGGCGGCAGGTACTCGCTCAACGCGGTGGTGTTGCACAGCACGCGCACATGCCCCTTCAGGCCCAGTCCGTAGTGGTCCAGTTCGCCGCGCATGCGGTCCATCTGCGCCAGCACCACGCGCGCGTGGTGCGCCAGCGTGCGGCCCGCTGGCGTAGGCTCGACCCCGCGCGCCTCGCGCAGCAGCAGCGGCACGCCCAGCGCGTCCTCCATGCCGCGGATGCGTTCGCTGGCCGACGCCAGCGTCATGTGGGAACGCCGCGCGCCCGCCGTGATGGAGCCGGTTTCCTGCACGTTGAGGAATAGCCGCAGATCGGTAAGGTCGAATCGCATGCGAAAAGCGTAGCACGGCGACCCTCAGGCTGAGCCATAGGATCGCTACGCGAGATCCCGATACGGGTTCAGGGACGCGCGGGACCACAATGAAGTCCCAGCCCTTTCAATCCGGGAAAAATCCATGAAAACCCTCAACCCACGGCGTACTCCAGTTCACTGGCCCGCCCTCGCGCTGCTGGCCTTGACCCTGCATGGCTCAGGCATGGCCGAAGCCGGAAGCCTGGACCCGCACACCACGCCCGCACAGAAATACGCGCTGGCGTTGGAAGCCCAGACGGTGGGCGACTATGCCGCCATGGCACAGTGGCTGCGCGCCGCGGCAGGCGACGGCCATGCGCCCGCGCAGCGCATGCTGGGCATCGCGCTGCTCGGCGGCCCGGCGCTGTACGGCGAGTCCCTGCGCGCCGACCTGTGCGAAGGGCGGCAATGGCTGCTGCGCGCGGCGCGCCAGGACGGCGCCGGCACGGACGACGTCGCCTACGCCTTGTTCGGCCGCCCCCGCGCCGGCCTCACCGCGCACTGCGAGCCGGCATGAATCTTCCAGACCTGTTCCCCGGCAACACGCCCGCGCTGCTTGCGGTGGCCGTGTCCGTGTTCATCCTGGCCGGCGTGGTCAAGGGCGTGGTGGGCCTGGGTCTGCCCACCATCTCCATGGCCATGCTGGCGCTGATCATGGCGCCGGCGCAGGCCGCGGCGCTGCTGATCGTGCCGTCCCTGATCACCAATCTCTGGCAAGCGCAGCCATGGCCCACCCTGCCCAGGATGCTGCGCCGCATCGGCGCCATGCAGGCGGGCATCTGCGCAGGCACGATAGGCGGCGCGTTGTGGCTGGGTCCGCCTTCGGGACACTGGGCCAGCGTGTGCCTGGGACTGGCGCTGGTGGCCTACGCCGCTTGGGGCCTGTTCGGCTCGCCGCCCAGGGCGCCGCAGCGGCATCAAGGGCTGGTGGGCGCCGCGATCGGCGCCGTTACCGGCGTGATTACCGCCGCCACCGGCGTATTCGTCATCCCCGCCGTGCCTTATCTGCAGGCCCTGAATCTGGGCAAGGATGGGCTGATACAGGCCATGGGCATCTCGTTCACGGTGTCCACCGTGGCGCTGGCGGCCGGCCTCGGCCTCAACGGCGGCTACTCGTCCGCCAGCGCCGGCGCATCCGTGTTGATGCTGCTGCCCGCGCTGATCGGCATGGCGCTGGGCACATGGCTGCGCGGCAGGATGTCGCAGCTAGCCTTCAAGCGCTGCTTCATGGTGAGCCTGGCGCTGCTGGGGGCCTATCAGGCAGCCCAGGGTTGGACGGCCTGAGCCCGGCAATCAGGCCGCCAGGCGCCTTTCGTCCACGAAGCCGATGGACACCGACATCTCGCGCCAGCGCGCCAGTTCCTGCTGCACCGACTGGATCTTGGCGCGCGCCTGGTCGAAGGCGTCCCGCCCCAGGAACAGATGCAGCGGCGCGTACTGCGCCTGCGCGGCGTTGATCAAGGCCCGCGCCATCTTGGCCGGATCGCCGTCCGCGTCGCGCGCCTGCGCATTGCGCGACGCCAGTTCGGGCGCCTGCTCGCCGTCCGCGCTCCCGGGCGCGCGCAACGCCCCCGGGTACACCAACGACACCCGAATGCCGAAAGGCGCGGCCTCCGCCGCCAGCGCTTCGGTCAGGCCGCTGACGGCAAACTTGGCGGCGCTGTAGGCGCCCCAATCGGCGCGGCCGCCATCGAAGCCCAGGATCGACGAGATATTGAACACATGCCCGCTGCGCTGCGCGCGCATGCGCGGCAGAGCCGCGCGGATCACGTTCAGCGTGGCGAACACATTGATGTCGAACGTGCCGCGCAGGTCCTCGTCCGGCAAGCTGTCGAGCGCGCCCCGCAGGCCATGGCCGGCGTTGTTCACCACCACGTCCAGGCCGCCGAAGGCGGCTGCCGTGGCATCCACGGCGCGCTGCACGCTGCGCTCGTCAGCCAGATCCACGGTCAAGGGCAGGAACTGCCCCTCCAGCTTGGCGCCCACCGAGTCCAGCAGCGCATCGCCATCCGGCGACGTCGCCGCCACCTTGTGGCCCAGGTCCAGCAACATCTTCACCAGGACCAGACCCAGCCCCGCGGAAGCGTCCGTCACCAACCAGATTTTTTCGGTATTCATGCGATTCCCTTCCCTTGCGTGTACCGCCGGCAACACGCCCGGCAGCCTGGCGGAGCCGGCGCATCCGCAATGAACGCGCCGCCCCGACCCTGGAAGAGATGGTAAGAATCGCGAGCCTGCGCGTACAGGCTCGTTCTTGCGTGAAACCTGCCTATTCCTGCAACGGTGTGTTCCGCGCCTGCCAGGCCCCGGTCACACTACGCAGAACCTTGCGCAGGCCTTAACCCAGCGCGCTGCGATAGTGCTCGCTGTCGAAGGCCGGCGCGCCTGCCGCCTGCGGCGCGGCCGGCGCCTGCTCCGCCGCGCCAGGCGTTTCGACGCCGAAAAGAGACAGTTCCGCGTTGACCAGTGCCAGTATGAAATTTGCCATGATGACTCCTTGGATATCGGGTCCGGACCGGCGCAGGCCGCGCAGGTCTTATAGAGGACATGGCTGCCATGGTGCGTGCCGGGCCGCGCGCCGTCCATTTGCTTTGTTCAATGGCGCCGATTGACGGGATGCAAGCCTGGAGACGCCCGGGGCCGGAATGACGGATAATTCGGGTGTTTTCCGCGGCGCCGCGGGAAACAGTACTTTTTTCGGGCCTTGCGCCCACCCGCATTCGGAGTCAGTCATGCATCGCGGTATCGAGGCGATCGAAAAATTCATGGAATCCATCGGCCTGGCCTGGCGCCCCGGCTCGACCGAGCGCGCCGAGCTGAAAGTCAGCTACCGCATCGGCAACACCCGTCCGCTGGGCATAGACCGCACGCTGGTCGAGTTCCACTGCGATCCCAAACGCGCCAAGGTCTGGGTGCCGGAATTCTCCCGCACCAGTTTTCATCAGTGGTTCGAAGTGCCGTACCAGGAATTCGAATTCACTCCCGGCGGCTCGATGCTGAAGATCAAGGCCCCGGCGCGCGGCAACGCCCCTCCGTACAGCGTGGGCATCAAGCCCCTCGCCTGAGGCCGGTTGCCGCCGCCCGCGGCGGCAGCGTCGGCTACAGCTGCTTGTACATGATGGTGGTGCCGTCCAGCTTGGCGGCATCATGCGGATCGCGGCTGAAACCCGGTATCACTCCCACGGTCTGATAGCCCTGCGACGCGTACAGCGGCTCGGCGCTGTCGCCCGTGCGCGTGTCCAGCGTGATCAGGCTGCGGCCCTGGCGCCGCGCCATGGCTTCCGTCTCGGCCAGCAAGGCCCGGGCGATGCCGCGGCGGCGGAAATCCGGATGCACCAGCAGCTTGCGCACCTCGGCGCGGTGCGGCTGGTTGGGCGGCGTGTCCCAATCCAGCTGCACCGATCCCGCGATGCGTCCTTCCTGCCGCGCCACCCACAGCGCCGACATGCCGCCGGCGACCGCCGGCAGCACCTTGGCGCGCCAATAGGCTTGCGCCTCCTCGGACGAATACGGCAGGACGAAGCTGACGCTGGCGCCGCCCTGCACGCAGGCGCGCAGCAGTTCGGCCAGCTCGGGCACAAGGGCCTCGGCGGCATCCGCCGACAAAAGGATCAATTCGGGATTGGGATGAGACATGGCGGGCTCAGACGATGAAGAGCAGGTAGCGGGCGCCGCAATGCGGCGGGGTTGAGAATTCACTGGCGCCGAACAGCTGGTAGCGCAGGCAGTCGCCCTGGGACAGGCCATGCGCCTGCCCGTCGACGGTGATGGCCAGCTCGCCTTCCAGCATCAGCAGGTGATGTTCCAGCCCCGGCCGGGGCGAACTGTCATAGGCGATGCGCGCGCCGGCGGCCAGCTCGCACGCCAGCACCTCGCCCGCCAGCCGCTGCGCCGGCGGCGACACCGAGCGGCGACGAAATCCGGCGCTGCCGTCCACCCACACGGCTTGCGCCTGCTGCGGCACCAAGGGCACGAAATCGTCCTCAACCATGAGCATCAGGCGCGACATGGTCAGGCCATAGGCCCCGCACAGCTTGCCCAGCGCGCTGGCGGTGGGGCTGACCTCGGCGTTTTCCAGGCGGGACAAGGTGGCGCGGCTGAGGCCGGCGCGGCCGGCCAGCTCGTCCAGGGACCAGCCGCGCTCCTGGCGCAGCGCCTTGAGCCGGCCGGCAATGCGCCGGTCCAGATCGGCGTCGGGGATAGGGTTGTTTTCCATATAAGAGAATTTCTCTCATATACGGAAAATCGTCAAGCCCCCAGGCGAAACAGCGGCCGGATCCAGGGCGTCCCGCGATTTCGGCACAATACGGGTCATGCACCTGGCCAAACCCCTGATGATGACCGCACTCTGCCTGAGCTTCTTGAGCGGCTGCGGCTTGCCGCCGCTGGACAACCGCAGCGAATCCCGCGCCCTGACGCCCGAGGCCTCGCAAGATACCGCCCTGGGCCGGGCGATCGCGCCGCTGGCCGCCGCACATCCCGGCAAATCCGGCATCCACCCCCTGCCTGACGCCTACGAGGCCTTCGCCGCCCGCATGCTGCTGGCGCGCGCCGCCGAGCGCAGCCTGGACGTGCAGTACTACATCTGGCACAAGGACATGACCGGCACCATGCTGCTGGAAGCCCTGCACGAAGCGGCGGACCGCGGCGTGCGCGTGCGGCTGCTGCTGGACGACAACGGCACCTCCGGGCTGGACCAGGAACTGTCGGCGCTGGACGCGCACCCGAATATCGAGGTACGGCTCTACAACCCCTTCGTGCTGCGCTGGCCCAAGCCCCTGGGCTACCTGACGGACTTCAGCCGGCTCAACCGCCGCATGCACAACAAGTCCTTCACCGCCGACAACCAGGCCACCATCATCGGCGGCCGCAACATCGGCGACGAGTACTTCGGCGCGGCCAGCGGCGTGCTGTTCACCGACCTGGACGTGCTGTCCATTGGCGCCGCGGTCAACGACGTGTCGGTGGATTTCGACCGCTACTGGGCCAGCGACTCCGCCTATCCGGTGGACCGGCTGCTGAAGCAAACCAGTCCCGGCGAACTGGACGAACTGGAGCAGGCCGCCACGCGGGTCGAGCACTCGCCCGAAGCCGCCGCCTACGCCGAGGCCATGCGCAAGCTGCCTTTCATCCAGCAGCTGCTGCGCGGCGAACTGACGCTGGAGTGGGCCGACACCCGCATGGTCAGCGACGATCCGCGCAAGACGCTGGGCACCGCGCCGCCGGAGGCGATGCTGCCGCATCAGCTGCATGAAATCCTGGGCACGCCCGCCACCGACCTGGAACTGGTATCGCCCTATTTCGTGCCGACCGCGGTCGGCACCCAGTCCTTTGCGCAGATGGCGAAAAGCGGCGTCAAGGTCAAGGTGCTGACCAACGCGCTCGAAGCCACCGATGTGGCGGTGGTGCATTCCGGCTATGCCAAGCGCCGCAAGGACCTGCTGGCCGCCGGCGTCGAACTCTTCGAGATGAAGCGCCAGGGCGGCGAGGTCGAGCGCAACAAGAGCATGGGTCCCTTCGGCAGCTCAGGCTCCAGCCTGCACGCCAAGACCTTCGCCGTCGACGGCAAGCGCATCTTCGTCGGCTCCTTCAACTTCGACCCGCGCTCGGCCAAGCTGAACACCGAACTGGGCTTCGTCATCGACAGCCCCACGCTGGCCAGCCGCATCGCCGAGGCCTTCGACCGCGATATCCCCAATACCGCCTACCGCGTCTGCCTGGATGACAAGGGCCAGCTCTACTGGCTGGAACAGCGCAACGGCGAAACCATACGGCATGACACCGAGCCCGGCACCACGGTGTGGCAGCGCCTGTCGGTATGGTTCGTGTCGCTGCTGCCGCTGGAACCGTTGTTGTAGGCTGACATGGCGACCAACCTGGACCTATTCGGCGACGATGGCGCCGCGCAAGCCGGACGCGTCGTGCTCGGCCCGCAAGCCGTGGTGCTGCGCGGCTATGCGCTGCCCGTGGTGGAAGCCCTGCTCGCCGGAGTCGACGCCGTGGCCGCGCAAGCGCCCTTCCGCCACATGGACACGCCCGGCGGCTACACCATGTCGGTGGCGCTCACCAATTGCGGGCAACTGGGCTGGACCACCGATACGCACGGCTATCGCTATGCCCGCATCGACCCGCTCTCCGGCCAGCCCTGGCCCGCCATGCCCGAGGCCTTTTTGCGTTTGGCGCAGGCGGCCGCGGCCGAGGCCGGCTTTCCCGGCTTCGAGCCGGACGCCTGCCTGGTCAACCGCTACGAGCCCGGCTCGCGGCTGTCGCTGCATCAGGACAAGAACGAGCGGGACTACGGCGCGCCCATCGTCTCCGTGTCCCTGGGCATGCCCGCCATGTTCCTCTTCGGCGGCGACCAGCGCGCCGACAAGGCCAGCCGCACGCCGCTGTTCCACGGCGACGTGGTCGTATGGGGCGGCGTCGACCGGCTGCGCTACCACGGCATCATGCCCATCAAGGATCTGCCGCACCCGCGGCTGGGCAGCCAGCGCATCAACTTCACCATCCGCCGCGCCGGCTGAGCAGCCCCCCGGCATGAGGGTTCCCCGCGTCTGGCCGGCCCGACGCGGCGGCTCTACTATTGCGCACCCTCATGCTCCGCCACCCGGAATCCCATGCGTACACGCACCGCCCTGGCTTTGTTCTGCACCCTGATATCGGCGCCTGCCTGGTCCGGCGAACCGCCCGCCCTGATCGAGAATTCGCTCGGCATGACCTTTGTCCGCGTGCCTGCCGGCACCTTCCAGATGGGCAGCGACGAAGCGCCCGAGGCGCTGGCGCGCGCCTATCCGCTGTATCCGCAGGACCGCTACGCCCAACTGTCCGACGAAGCGCCCGTGCATGCCGTGCGCATCACCCGCGCGTTCTACATGGAGCGCACCGAAGTCACCGTGGGCCAGTTCCGCCGCTTCATCGAAGCGTCCGGCTACGTGCCCGAATCGGAAGCCGACGGCACCGGCGGCTATGGCTACAACCCGCAGTACGACGCCGACAAGTCCGAACGCGGCGACGCCTTCGAAGGGCGCGACCGCCGCTATTCCTGGCGCAATCCCGGCTTCGCGCAAGGCGACGACCACCCCGTGGTCAACATCAGCTGGAACGACGCCACGGCGCTGGCGCGCTGGCTGACCCAGGCCGAAGGCAAGGTCTACCGCCTGCCCACGGAGGCCGAATGGGAGTACGCCTGTCGCGCCGGCACCCGCACCCGCTACCAGAACGGCGACGATCCCGCCGCCATGCCCGATATCGGCAACGGCTTCGACGCGGACGCCGCGCCGCTGTGGCCCAAATGGCAGGCGCACGCCTCGGCCCGCGCCGACGGCCATGCCTTCACCGCCCCGGTCGCCAGCTATGCGCCCAATGCCTTCGGCCTGTACGACATGCACGGCAACGCCTGGGAGTGGGTCTCGGACTGGTATGGCGAGGACTATTACGCGCACTCGCCGGTGGACGACCCGCAAGGTCCCGCCAGCGGCAACGTGCGCGTGCGCCGCGGCGGCTCCTGGCATACCTGGGCGCTGTACACGCGCGCCTCCTACCGCAACTGGAACACGCAGGAAACGCGCTATCCGCTGGTCGGCCTGCGGCTGCTGCGCGAGGCGGATTGAAGCTTGGCCTGGGTCTAGAATAGGCCGCAGCACGTATTCAAGAAGAGTTCCCCATGCCGCCCGCCACGCCCAAGCAGGACTGGATACTGCGCGCCGCGCCCTCGGGCCAGCTGGAGCGCATCGAGGCCTACTTCGGCGGCCATGGCTACGGCATGCACCGCCACGACACCTATGCCATCGGCCGCACCCTGTCCGGCGTGCAGAGCTTCCATTACCGCCGCGGGCTGCGGCATAGCCTGCCCGGCGGCACCATCGTGCTGCATCCCGACGAAGTCCACGATGGCCAGGCGGGCACCGAGGCCGGTTTCCATTACCGCATGATCTACGTGGAGCCGGCGCTCATCCAGCAGATCCTGGGCGGACGGCCGCTGCCGTTCATTCCGGGCGGCATCTCGGCGGATCCGCGGCTGTATGCCGCCAGCGCCGGCCTGCTGCAGGACACGCATGACCCCATCGACCCGCTGCAGGAGGACGATGCGCTGTACGAGCTGAGCCATGCCTTGTGCGCCGCGGCCGGCGGCAAGCCGGGACGCCGCAGCGCCGACTACGTCGCCGCCGAACGCGCACGCCAGTACATCCATGCCTCGCTCGAGCAGTCCATCACCCTGGAGCAGTTGGCCAGCGCCGCGGCCACGGACCGCTGGAGCCTGTCACGCGACTTCCGCGCGCTGTTCGGCACCAGCCCGTACCGCTACGTGATGCTGCGCCGCCTAGCTCAGGCCCGGCGCCTGATCGCCGCGGGCATGCCGCTGGCGCAGGCGGCCGCCGCGTCAGGCTTCACCGACCAGAGCCATCTGACGCGCCGCCACGTCCAGACCTACGGCATGGCTCCCGACCGCTGGCGCCGCATGCTGAGCCGCTGAGCCGGCGGGCTCCGCAAAGCTGCTCGATCGTACAAGACGCCGCCCGCGCGGCCTTCTATCCTGGGGTTTGTTCAACCCTGTATGAAGGTCGCGCCATGCCTGATATCCGCCCCATCAACTTCGCCGACAAACTGGCGCTGTTCTCCGAACACTGGATGCCCAAGGTCGTCGCCGAGATGAACGACTACCAATTCAAGCTGGTGAAGATCCAGGGCGAATTCGTCTGGCACAGCCATGCCGACACCGACGAGACCTTCATCGTCATCGAAGGCCGCCTGCGCATCGAACTGCGCGACGGCCATATCGACCTGGGCCCCGGCGAAATGGCCGTGGTCCCCAAGGGCGTGGAGCACAAGCCCTGTGCCCCCGAAGAGGTCAGGATGCTGCTGATCGAGCCGCGCGGCGTGCGCAATACCGGCGACCAGGGCGGCCAGCGCAGTGCCCCCAACGACGTCTGGATCTGAGCCGGCCGCCATCTGCTAAGGTGAAAGCCCACGAGGAGTAAGCCATGTCCAGAATCATGCTCGTCACCGGCGGCGGCCGCGGCATCGGCGCCGCCGTCGCGAAGCTGGCCGCCCGCCGCGGATACGCGGTAGGCGTGAACTACCACGCCAACGCGGACGCCGCCCGCGCGGTGGTCGAGGAAATCGTGCAAGGCGGCGGCCGCGCCGTCGCCCTGCAGGCCGACGTCTCGCAAGAGGACCAGGTGCTGCGCATGTACGGCGAACTGGATAAAAAGCTGGGCCGCATCGACGCGCTGGTCAACAACGCCGGCATCCTGGAGCAGCAGATGCGCGTCGACCAGATGAGCGCCGAGCGCCTGCTGCGCGTGCTGTCCACCAACGTGATCGGCGCCTTCCTGTGCGCCCGCGAGGCGGTGCGCCGCATGTCGACGCGCCACGGCGGCCCGGGCGGCGCCATCGTCAATGTCTCGTCCGCGGCCGCCCGCCTGGGTTCGCCCAATGAGTACGTGGACTATGCCGCGTCCAAGGGCGCCATGGACACGATGACCATAGGCCTGTCCAAGGAGGTCGCGCCGGAGGGCATCCGCGTCAATGGCGTGCGTCCCGGCGCCATCTACACCGACATGCACGCCAGCGGCGGCGAACCCGGCCGCGTGGACCGTTTGAAGGGTGCGATTCCGCTGCGCCGCGGCGGCACCGTGGAGGAAGTGGCGGGCGCCGTCATGTGGTTGTTCTCGGACGAAGCCGGCTACACCAGCGGCTCCTTCATCGAGGTGTCCGGCGGCAACTGAGGCGCCGATCCTACCTGGCGTCGGAAGAAATGACCTTCTGCTCGTGCCGGGCGGCGATGCGCGCCTCGACCCGCCGCAGCACCGCCAGCACGAACAGGGCCATCAGCGTGCTGACCACGGCGGTGGCCTCGCGCCCCATGCCCGCTGCCGCGCCGATCGCCGCCGTCATCCAGATACCTGCCGCGGAAGTCAGCCCGCGGATCTCGCGCTCGCTGCTCAGCTTGATGATGGCGCCAGCGCCCAGGAAGCCGATGCCGGCGATCACGCCTTGCAGCACCCGGCTCAGGTCGCCGACCTGCATGCCGCCCTGCAACGGCACCAGCACGAAGATCGCCGCCCCCAGCGCCACCAGCATATGGGTGCGCAGGCCCGCGTCCTTGCCGCTGCGCTCGCGCTCATAGCCCAGCAAGCCGCCCAGCAGCATCGCCACGCTCAGGCGCAGCACGATGCGGGTCGCCTCGCCCACATCGGGGATGTCAGCGAACTCGCTGCGCACGGTGGACCAGATTTCCAGCCAGATTTCCGTCATCGCCGCCCCCTCGTGGGAAATGGTCGGACCAGCATAGCAGGCGCCGCGCGGCCGCCGCCATGCGCCGCACGCACTGGCACATGTGGGCACAACTGGTTTACAACCGAGCAGACGCCGCGCAGGGTCGCGGACGGAACCGACCGGAGGGTTACATGGATTTGCAGCTAGACGGTAAACGCGTGCTCATCACGGGCGCATCCAAGGGCATAGGCCTGGCCTGCGCGCTCGCCTTCGCCCGCGAAGGCGCCGAACCGATATTGGTGGCGCGCGACGACGCGGCCCTGCGCGCGGCGGTCGAGGCCATACGCGAGCAGACCGGCAAACAGGCGCGGGCCGTCACGCTGGATCTGGGGCAGCCCGCCGCGGCGCAGCGCCTGAGCCAGGAAGCAGGCGATATCGACATCCTGGTGAACAATGCCGGCGCGATACCGGGCGGCGCCCTCGACCAGGTACAGGACGAGCGCTGGCGCGCCGGCTGGGAACTGAAAGTCCACGGCTATATCGATCTGGCCCGCCACTACTATCCGCGCATGCGCGAAGCCGGCGCGGGCGTCATCGCCAACATCATCGGCATGGGCGGGGCAGCGCCGCGCGCCGACTACATCTGCGGCGCCGCGGGCAATGCCTCCCTCATCGCCTTCACCCGCGCCCTGGGCGGGGACGCGCCGCGCCACGGCGTGCGCGTGTTCGGCGTAAACCCCTCGCGCACCCGCACCGACCGGGTGATGACGCTGGCCAAGCAGCGCGCCCAGGCGCGCTGGGGCGATGAAAGTCGCTGGGAGGAAACCTTGTCGGATCTGCCCTTCGGACGTCTGATGGAACCCGGCGAAGTCGCCGACATGATCGTGTTCGGCGCCTCGCCGCGCGCGGCCTACCTGAGCGGCACGGTGATAGATCTGGACGGCGGCGAACAGTACGCGGGCTGAAGCCCGTCCGGCGCGCCAGGCCGGATTAGGCGGACTGGCGCCAACCCGCCAGCAGCCCCGGCAATGCGGCCATGTCAGTGAACACGTGGGCCACGCCCACGTCGCGCAAGGCCTCGGCGCCGCTATGGCCGTTGGCGTCCGGGCTGTAGCCGAACACGGTGGCGCCGGCGGCCACTCCAGCCGTGGCGCCGGTCACCGTATCTTCCACGATGGCGCAGCGCCTGGGGTCCACGCCCAGCGCCTGCGCAGCCGCCAGGTACACGTCCGGATAGGGCTTGCTGCGCGGCATTTCGTGGCCGCTGAAGACGCGTTCGCGAAAGCAATCGGCAATGCCGACCTTGGCCAGCTGCAGCTCCACCTTGCGGCGGTCCGCGCCCGAGGCCACGGCGATGCGACCGTCCAAGGCCGCGTGCAGCGCCCGCACCGCGTCCGGCGCGCCCGGAATCTCAAGCAGGTCCCGATCCAGCGCAGCATTGCGGCGCTGGCGGAACTGGTCGAACCAATCGGGGGTAATCGTCGCGCCCGTGCGGGACTCGATCAACGGCAGCTCGTCCCTGACGGCTTTGCCCGTGAAGATCTGCTTGGTTTCCGCATGCGTGATGCCCCAGCCCAATTCATTGAGCATCTCGGTCAACACGCGGCTGGTGATGGGTTCGGAATCGACCAGGACGCCATCGCAGTCGAACAGCACGGCATCGAAGGGGAAATCAGTCATTGCAGCAACATCGGGAAGGTCCATGAAGCGGGTAAGCATACTGCAAGCCTCCCCGCCCCCTGGCCGAAGCGCCGTTGGACTCAGCCTTGCCGCGACAGGAACGGCAGCAGGTGCTCCAGGAAAGCTTCATGGCATTCCTCGGTGACGAAGTGTCCGCAATCGGCAATGATCGCCCCGCGCAGGTCCCTGGCATTCTCGCGCATGGTGATCAGCGGCGCGTCGCGGGTCGCGTGCTCGGCGCCGATGGCCAGCGTGGGCATTTCCAGCATGCGCTTGGCGCGCAGCGTGTTCTGCCGGATGGTCTCCGGAATGGCGCGGTAGTAGGCGAATCCGCCGCGCAGTCCGCCGGGCGCCGCATAGGCGTCGATGTAGACCTCGGCCGCGACCCGGTCGCGGCGATGCGACCACTTGTCGAACATGAAGGTCAGGTAGGCTTTTTCCCTGCCCGCGATCAGCGTCTCGGGCAGATCGTGCAACTGATTGAACATGAAATGCCAAAGAAAGATGTTCTCCTGCGGCGGGGCGAAGATGGTGGGCGCCGGCGCCAGTCCGGGAATGACGGCCTCGGTCAGCGCCAGCCGGCTCACCGCCGCCGGAAAATCGCTGGCCAGCGCATAAGCGACCCACATGCCGATGTCGTGGCCCACCACCTGGTAGCGCGCGTGCCCCAATTGCGTCATCAGCTGGTGCAGCGTGGCGGCGATCGCGCCGGTGTCATAGCCGGATGCCGGGCGGTCGGAATCGCCGGTGCCGGGCGGATCCACCGCGATCGCCATATAGCCGGCCTGCGCCAACGCCGCCATGACGTGGCGCCACGTGTACCAGGTCTGGGGCCAGCCCGGGATCAGCAGCACGGGCGTGCCCGTCCCCGCCGTGGCGCAGTGGATGCGGTGCCCGTCGACCAGGACGTACTGGTGCGCGAAGGCCTCGAAGGAAGGATTCTGGTGTGTCATTGATGCTGTCCGATGGGGCGCAGGGCCGTTCATGCGATGCCCAGCAGGGCGTTGATCTGTTGCTTGTCGATGGCGGCGCCGGCGAAGTCGTCGAACACCTTGGACGTGACCGGGATGATGTGGCGGTTGATGAATTCCACGCCTTCGCGGGCGCCGGTCTCCTGGTCCTTCAAGCAGCACTCCCATTCCAGCGTGGCCCAACCCTGGTAGTCGTACTGCGCCAGCTTCGAGAAGATCGCCTTGAAATCCACCTGCCCGTCGCCCAGCGAACGGAAGCGCCCGGCCCGGTTGATCCAGGACTGGTATCCGCCATAGATGCCCTGCCGGCCGCTCGGATTGAACTCCGCATCCTTCACATGGAACATGCGGATGTAGTCCTTGTAGATGTCCAGGTACTCCAGGTAGTTCAGCTGCTGCAATACGAAGTGGCTCGGATCGAACAGAATGGCGCAGCGCGCATGGCCGCCCACGCGCTCATGGAACATCTCGAAGGAAATGCCGTCGTGCAGGTCTTCGCTGGGATGGATCTCGAAGCACAGGTTCACGCCCTGCTCTTCGCACTCGTCCAGGACCGGCAGCCAGCGCTTGGCGAGTTCATCGAACGCCGCTTCGATCAAGCCTTCGGGGCGCTGCGGAAACGGGAACAGATAGGGCCAGGCCAGCGAACCCGAGAACGTGCCCATATCGGTCAGGCCCAACCTGCGCGATGCGCGCGCCGTGTCCAGCAGGCCTTGCCGCGCCCAAGCCGTGCGGGCTTGCGGATTGCCTCGCGCCTCGGGCGGCGCGAAGTTGTCGACCATGGCGTCGTAGGCGGGATGCACCGCCAGCGACTGGCCGTAGATGTGGCTGGTCAGCTCGCTGACCACCAGGCCATGCTGGGCCAGCGTGCCCTTGATCTCGTCGCAATAGTCCTGGCTCGCGGCTGCCGTCGCGGCGTCGAAGAAGCGCTGGTCCCAGGCCGGAATCTGCAGGGCCTTGAAACCCACGCCCGCCGCCCATTCGGCGATGGCGGGCAGGTTGTTGAAGGGAGCGACGACGTCGCTGAACTGGGCCAGGTGCAGGCTGGGGCCTTTGATCGTTTGCATGAATACTCAATCTAATTGTTTGTCGAACGACAAAGAATAGACGATGCGCGGATCGGCTGCAAGCGCAGGCGCGGCGTTACACTGCGCCTCAGTTAATTTCAACGAGACCGTCATGGCAGGCAGACCCAGAGAATTCGACCGCGACCTGGCGCTTCAGCAAGCAATGCTTGCGTTCTGGAAGCAAGGCTACGAGGGCACTTCGATGGCAGACCTGGTGGCGGCGACGGGACTGGCGTCGGCACGCCTCTATGCGGCCTTCGGTTCCAAGCAGGACTTGTTCCGCGAAGCCGTGGCACGCTACGAGGCGGGCGACGGCGCCTTCGCCGAGAGGGCTCTGGAAGGCACGGAGGGCGTGCGCGACGCCATCGCCAAACTGCTGGCCGACGCGGTAGCCACCTACACCCGGCGCGGCCGTCCGCAAGGCTGCATGGTGGTGTCGGCCGCCACCAATTACGCCGCCGAGAACGAAGCTGTCATGGCTTGGCTCACCAGCCATCGCAAGGCGCGCACGCAGTCCATCATCGACCGGCTCGAGGCCGCGTTGCAGGCGGGCGAACTCAAGCCTGGCACCGATGTACAAGCCTTGGGCGACTACTACGCCGTCGTCCTGCACGGCCTCTCGGTGCAGGCCCGGGACGGCGTCGGCAAGGCCCGTCTCCTGGCCATGATCCCGCCTGCCCTGAGCGCGCTGGACGCCGTCATGCGCTAGCCGCTGGCCCTGGGGTGCGAGTCTCCCAGGGAGGTCGAGATAATTTGACCCCAATTCCTGTTAATTGCATTTTGACAATTCAATATGCAAAATGGCGGCCATGGACACCTCCACCGCCACGCCCCGCCACGCCTGCTTCACTCTGAACGGCGCCCGCCATACCTGCCTGGACCTGCCCGGCATGTACGGCGCCGAGTACTTCCGCCTGCCCGTGGTGCTGCGGCTGCTGCTGGAGAACGCGCTGCGCAACATGCGGGACGCGGAACGCGACGCGGCCGCGGCGGCGCTATTCGCATGGCTGGAGCACGGCACCAGCGAAGCAGAGATCGCCTTCCAGCCCGGGCGCGTGCTGATGCACGACACCACCAGCACCCCGGCGCTGGTCGACATCGCCGCCATGCGCGACGCCCTGGCCGAGGCCGGCGTGGATCCTGCCGCGCTGAATCCTGTGCTGCCCGTGGACGTGTCGGTGGACCATTCATTGGCCGTGCAATCCTACGCGCGCGCCGATGCCGCAACGCTGAACCTGGACCTGGAACTGCGCCGCAACGCCGAGCGCTACCGCTTCCTGCGCTGGGCCTCCAAGGCCCTGTCCAACGTGCGCATCCATCCGCCGGGTACCGGCATCATGCACACCATCAACCTGGAGCAACTGGCCACCGTGGTCTGCGCGCGGGAAGACGCCGGCGGCATCGCCCTGCATCCGGACATGATGATAGGCACCGACAGCCACACCCCCATGGTCAACGGCATCGGCGTGCTGGGCTGGGGCGTGGGCGGCCTGGAAGCGCAGACCGTGATGTTCGGCATGCCCACCCTGCTGCGCATTCCCGATGTGGTCGGCGTGCGCCTGAGCGGCGCGCTGGCGCCGGGAGTAAGCGCCACCGACCTGGCGCTGACCGTGACCCAGCGCCTGCGCGAGATCGAGGTGTCCGGGGAATTCGTCGAGTTTTTCGGGCCGGGCGTGGCCACGCTGCCGGCCGGCAGCCGCTGCGTAGTGGCCAATATGGCGCCCGAGTACGGCGCCACCACGGGCTACTTCCCGATAGACGCGGAAACGTTGGCCTACCTGCGCCAGACAGGCCGGCCCGAAGCCCTGATCGCGCGGGTAGAGGCCTACGCCGAACGTGCCGGTATCGCCTACGACCCGGCCGCCGAGCCGCGCTACACCCGCGTCGTCGACATCGCGCTGGACCACGTGCAGATGCATGTGGCGGGCCCCAGGCGGCCGCAAGACCTGCATCCCTACGGCCACACCAAGGCGATCCTGGCGGAGCGGGCCGCTACGCCCGCGGCCGCCGCCGGCTGCCTGCCCCGCCACGCGGTCGCGATAGCCGCCATCACCAGCTGCACCAATACGTCGGATCCGCGCCTGTTGACCGCCGCCGGCCTGCTGGCCCGCAAAGCGCGCCAGGCCGGCCTGCGCGTGCCGGCCTGGGTGAAGACCTCGCTCGCGCCCGGTTCGCCCGCCGCGGCGGCATACCTGGCGCGCGCCGGGCTGCTGGACGACCTGGCTGCCGTGGGCTTCGACATCGTGGGCTACGGCTGCACCACCTGCATCGGCAATTCCGGGCCGCTGCCCGAGCCCGTGCGCGAGGCCATGGCGGCCGGCTCGGTCCACCCCGTGGCGGTGCTGTCCGGCAACCGCAACTTCGCCGGCCGCATCCACCCCGACCTGGACCTGGGCTTCCTGATGTCGCCAGCGCTAGTCATCGCGTTCGCGTTGGCAGGCGATGCCGAACGCGACCTGAGCCGCGAACCCGTGCAGACCGCGCCAGACGGCCGCGCTATCCATCTGCGCGACCTCTGGCCTGCCGATGCCGACGTCGACGCCGCACTGGCCGCCGGCCAGCAGCCGGCCGATTACCGCCGCGCCTTCCAGATCGCCAGCGCCAACCCGGCATGGCAGGCCCTGCAACCGCCGGACTCGGCGCGTTTTCCCTGGGACCCTGCCTCCACCGCCCTACGCCGCCCGCCCTTCGCCAGCACCGAAGAGGCCGGCCAACTGGGCCGCTACACGGCATATCCGCTGCTGGTGCTGGGCGACGATGTGACCACCGATCATCTGTCGCCCGCCAGCGCCATACCGCCGGACAGCCCGATCGCCGACTTCCTGGTCGAGCGCGGCGACGACCGCAACGACCTGAACGTGTTCGCCTCCCGGCGCGGCAACTGGCAGGTGATGCTGCGCGCAGCCTTCTACAGCAAGAGCCTGGTGAATCTGCTTTGTCCCGGCGCGCCGGTAGGCCACACGCTGCACGCGCCCAGCGGCCGGGTGGAGCCGATCTGGGAGGCCGCCGGCCGCTATTCCCGGGCCGGCCAGCCCGTGGTACTGGTGGCGGGCGAACGCTACGGCACGGGCTCCTCGCGCGACTGGGCCGCCAAGGGCCAACGCCTGCTGGGCATCCGCGCCGTGCTGGCGGTCAGCTTCGAGCGCATCCACCGCTCCAACCTGATCGGCATGGGCATCCTGCCCTTGCGCCTGCCTTCGGGTGTCACGCCGGCCACGCTGCGGATCCGGTCCGGCGACCGGATCGAGATCGACGCCCAGGCCGTCGCGCTGGCGCCGCGCATCGCCGTGGCGGTGCGCATCCTGCGTGCCGGCGGCGCCGTCGAAACGCTGCGGGCCATGGCCGCGGTCGAGACCCGGCTGGAAGTCAGGCTGCTGCGCATGGGCGGCGTCATTCCCGCTATCCTCTCGGACACCATCCATTCCGCCGTCCGCCACGCATGAGCGCCCAAAGCAATACCGCCGCGAAAATCCTCGCGCTGATCCAGGAAGACCGCCTGTCCGCCGGCGCGCACCTGACCGCGCAGAAGATAGCCGACCGGCTGCGTCTGTCGCGCTCTCCGGTCAACGACGCGCTCGGCGTCCTGGAGCAACGCGGCGTCGTTTCACGCAAAGCCAACCGCGGCTATTTCCTGGAGCAGGATCACGATGCGCTGGCGGCGATGCATGAGGATCTGGCGCCGCCCTCCGTGGACGACATCGTCACGCACAGCTACTTCAAACTGGCCGACGAACTGCTGCGCGGCGCGCTGCCCATGCAATGCAGCGAGGCGCTGCTGCGCGCGCGCTATGGCCTGACGACGGCGCAGACGCAGGCCTTGCTGGGCCGCATCGCGCAAGAAGGCTGGGCAGAGCGCAGGCCCGGCTATGGCTGGGAATTTTCATCCATGATGACCACGCCCGACAGCCTGCTGCAATCCTATCGACTGCGGCTGGCGCTGGAGCCGGCGGCGCTGCTGGAACCGGGCTTTCGCATCGACCGGCAGGTGCTGGCGCGCTGCCGCGCCGCGGAAAAACACCTGCTGGACGGCGGCATCGCCACCGACACCGCGGACCAACTGCATGAACGCGGCGTGCGCTTCCATGAATCGCTGGTGGAAGCCTCGGGCAATCCCTTTTTCATCGACGCCATCAAGCGCGTGAACCGCGTGCGCCGGCTGCTGTCCTACCGCTCCATGCAGGACCGCAGCCGCTACCAGCAGCATTGCGACCAACATCTGGCCATCCTGGATCTGCTGGAACGCGAGCGCAACGAAGAAGCTTCCGTTGCGCTCGCCAGCCATCTGCGCAGCACGCTGGACAACCTGGCCCGCATCAGCGGCATCCTGGCGTCCTAGGCCAACAAGCTCCGATCAGAAGTCCATCGACGCCGACAGCATCAACGTGCGCGGCACGCCCTGGGAAATCGTGCCGTACGACGCCACGCCCGACCAGTAGGCTCGGTTGAAGACGTTGACCACATTCGCCCGCAGCGTGATGTCCCTGCCGTAGAACTTGGTCGCATAGCGCGCCCCCAGATCGAACGTGGTCCACGAAGGCACCGACTGCGTATTGGCCTGATTGATGTACTCGCTGCCGGTGTGCATCATGCTGCCGGTCAGGGTCAGGCCCGCGACCCATGGCGTATCCCATTCCGCGCCCAGGTTGACCGACATTTTGGGTACGCCCACCGGCCGGTTGCCCACCATGGCGCTATTGCCGGCGCGCGTCAGTTCCGCGTCCAGCAAGGTCACCCCGCCCAACAGGCGCAGGCCGCGCCATGGTTCGCCGGCCAGGTTCAGCTCCAGCCCGCGGTTGCGCTGCTCGCTGTCGGCGCCATACACGCCATTGGTCAGCTGCCCGCTGGGCTTGGTGATCTCGAAGGCGCTCAGGGTCAGCATGGCGCCGTCCAGATCCACCTTCACCCCCACCTCCTTTTGCCTGGCCTTGTAAGGCTTGAACACCTGGCCTGCGTTGGACGCGGTAGCGGGCGCCACGTCGCCCTTGCTCAGGCCTTCGATGTAGTTGGCGTACAGCGAGACATTGCTCCAGGGCTTGACCACGATGCCCGCCAGCGGCGTGGTCGCGCTCTCGTCATAGCTGACGGTGCGCGCGCCGGTCGCGGCGTTGAAGTTGCGCGACTCGATGCGCTGCTGGCGCACGCCCAGGGTCAGCTGCGCGCGCTCGTCCAGGATGCTGAGCGTATCGGCCAGCGCCAGGCCGGAGAGGTCCGACGACGAGATCTTTGGCACATAGCCGGGCGCCGGAATGAACTGCTCGGGGCGCGTGATCGGATGATAGATGTTGGACGTGAGCGGCGTGCCCAACACGCTGGCCTGCTTGTTCCGGTCGCTGTACAAGCTGCCCATAAAACTGATGGCGTGGCGCACCGGGCCCGTGTCCAGCTTGGCGCGCAAGCCCGCGTTGTAGGTGCTGCGGTTGACCTCGAACCTGAAGTTGTTCGGCGTGACTACCGTGTCGCCGGCCGCGTTGACTATGGTGGGCGTCTGGTCCGACAAGCGCGAGACATCGGTGTCCGAGCCGCCTGCATCGGCAAAAACCGTCAGGCGGTCGCTGATGTCGTACTCGACCCGCAGCAGCGCCGATTGCCCATCCGACTTCCACCAGCCCCAGGGCTGGGTAGCGTTGCGCCGTCCGTCCGCCGCACGCGGCACGGCTATGCCGGCGGCCACCAGGAAAGGCCGCGTGGGCGCATCGACCTTCTCATTCTGCGTCAGCAGGTCCAGCGAGGCGCGCAGCCGCTCGCCCTGGTAATCCAGCGACAAGGCGCCGATGTCGGTGCGCGAGTACAGATTGTCCAGCGGCGTATCGCCCTGGCGGTGCATGCCGTTGATGCGCACGCCCCATTCGCCGTCCTTGCCGAAGCGGCGGCTCAGATCCGCCCGCGCGCCGAATTGCGAATCGCCCACATAGTCGGCGGACACCCGGCTCAGGTCCTGCGGCAGCGCCCGCTTGGGCACCATGTTGATCACGCCGCCCACGCCGCTGTTGGGCGACATGCCGTACAGCAGCGCCGCCGGCCCTTTCAGCACTTCGACCCGTTCGATGTAGTCGGTGAAGACGTGATAATTGGGCGCCACGCCATAAACCCCGTCAAAGGCGATCTCGCCCAGATTGCCTTCGCCGATGGGAAAGCCGCGGATGTAGAACGAGTCGGTCACGCCGCCGATCTGCCCGGTGAAACGCACCGAGGGTTCAACGTTCAGCGCATCGGCCAAGGTTACCGCCTGGCGGTTCGCCAGCAACTCCGAGGTGTAGCTGGTGACATTGAACGGCGTATCCATCACGTCGCGATTGCCCAGCAGGCCCAGGCGGCCGCCCCTGGCCACCTGGCCGCCCTCGTATTCGGCCGGCAAGGCGAACGGGGCCGCGCTGGCGCCGGCGACGGTGACCGTCGGCAGCACGGTCGCCGATTCATCCTGCCCCGAGGGCAGCTTGCGCAGCGAATAGGCGCCGCCGCCCTGCTCCGACAAGGCAAAGCCCGACCCGGACAGCAAACGGGAGAAGCCTTCCTTCACGCTATAGGCGCCGTCCAGGCCATTGCTGCGCAGCCCCGACACCAGGGCCGGATCGAACGACAGCGGCACCCCTGCGGCGGCGGCGAACTGGGCCAACGCGTCGCCCAGGGGCCCTGCCGGGATTGCGTAGGATTTACGCGCCGTGACGCTGACGGCGTCGGCCGCCACCGCCGGCAGCGCCGCCCCCGCCGCGGCCGCCAGAGC
>NZ_JBARYB010000298.1:0-28399 GCF_049647645.1 Achromobacter sp. | reverse complement strand
AGCAAGAACCTTGCTGCCCCAACACCCGCAAAATCCAGCCTGGGTCTCGCGGCTGCCGGCAGGTCCAGCCTGTCCGCTCAGCCCCGATTCCCGTGGAACCTACAGCGCCTCTTCGTCGCTTTCGCCCGTGCGGATGCGGATCGCCTGTTCGACCGGCGTGACGAAAATCTTGCCATCGCCGATCTTGCCGGTGCGGGCCGCTTTAACGACGGCTTCAATGGCGGCTTCGACCTGGCTGTCGGGCAGCACCACTTCAACGCGGATCTTGGGCAGGAAGTCCACCACGTATTCGGCGCCGCGGTAGAGCTCGGTATGGCCTTTCTGGCGGCCGAAACCCTTCACTTCGGTAACGGTCAAGCCGCTGACGCCGACTTCGGCCAGCGCTTCGCGGACTTCGTCGAGCTTGAAGGGTTTGATGATGGCGGTGACTTGTTTCACGTTGGTCGTCCTGGGTTTTTGATCTGTTGCGGCGCCCTGGCTCGGCATGGCCGCAGGGCGCGTTGGATAAGAGAATACCACCCGCCAGGGGGCCCAAATACCGGGTTCCCCCTTGGCGGGACATCCCGGTCAGGCTTCGTCCGGAATGCGTTCGGCGTCGCGCATCCACACCACCGACTCGGAATCGCTGGGCGCGCGCCAGTCGCCGCGCGGCGACAGCGAACCGCCGGAGCCGACCTTGGGCGCGTTGGGCACGCAGGTGCGCTTGAACTGGCTGAGGCGGAAGAAACGGTCCAGGAAAATCTTCAGGTTGCGCTTGATGGCCGCCAGGTCGTACTGGTTGCGGGCCACGTGGCCGCCCTCGGGCCAGGCGCCGGCCTCGCGGTCGCGCCAGGCCGCCAGCGCCAGGAATGCCACCTTGGTCGGCGCAAAACCGTAGCGCAGCGTGTAGTACAGGTTGAAGTCCTGCAGCTCGTAGGGGCCGATGCTGTCTTCGCTTTTCTGGACCGGCTTATCGTCCGCGCCGCCCGGCACCAATTCGGGGCTGACGTCGGTGCCCAGCACATCCAGCAGCACCTGCGCCCCCTCCTCGCCCAGGCGGCCGGACTCGGCCACCCAGCGCACCAGATGGGTGATGAGGGTCTTGGGCACGCTGGCGTTGACGCTGTAGTGCGACATGTGGTCGCCCACGCCGTAGGTACACCAGCCCAGCGCCAGTTCGCTCAGATCGCCCGTGCCGATGACGATGGCGTTGTTGAAATTCGCGATGCGGAACAGGTGGTTGGTGCGTTCGCCGGCCTGCACGTTCTCGAAGGTGATGTCGTAGACCGGCTTGCCGTCCGCATAGGGATGACCCAGGTCCTTGAGCATCTGCAGGCAGCTGGGCCGGATGTCGATCTCGGACGCCGTGCATCCCACCACCGCCATCAACTGGCGCGCCTGCTGCAGCGTGCGCGTGCTGGTGGCGAAGCCGGGCATCGTGACCGCCAGGATATTGGAACGCGGCAACTCCAGCGCGTCCATGGCCTTGGCGCAGACCAGCAGCGCATGGGTGGAATCCAGCCCGCCGGAAATGCCGATGACGACCTTGGACATGCCGCTGGCCGACAGGCGCTGGACCAGGGCCTGCACCTGGATGCTGTAGACCTCCTTGCAGCGGGCATCGCGGCGCTGCGGGTCGGCCGGGACGTAGGGGAAGCGCGCCACGCGCCGCTCCAGCGGCAGTTCGGCGTCTTCCAGCGGCGGGTTCACGGGCACCGCCACGCTGCGGAACTTGCGGACTTCGTCCTGGTGGCGGCGCACCGACTGGCCGAAAGTGGTCTGGCGCATGCGTTCGCGCGACAGGCGTTCGAGGTCCACGTCCGAGAACAGCAGATGGGAATGGCCGAGAAAGCGTTCCGATTCGCCCAGCAGTTCGCCGTTTTCGTAGATGAGCGCCTGGCCGTCCCAGGCCAGATCGGTCGAGGACTCGCCCCGCCCGGCGGAGGTGTACATATAGGCCGACAGGCAACGCGCCGACTGCTGCGCCACCAGTTGGTGGCGGTATTCGGACTTGCCGACCACGATATTGGAGGCCGACAGGTTCACCAACACGGTGGCGCCCGCCAGCGCGGCGTAGGAGGACGGCGGGATGGGCACCCAGACGTCCTCGCAGATTTCGACGTGGAATTGGAACAGTGGCAGCTTTTCCATCTGGAAGATCAGTTCGGACCCGAAAGGCACGGCCTGGCCCAACAGGCTGATCTCGGAAACAATGGCGCAATCCCCAGCGCTGAACTGGCGCGCTTCGTAGAATTCGCCGTAGTTGGGCAGGTAGCTTTTCGGCACCACGCCCAGCACCCGGCCGCCGGCGGCGACCACGGCGCAATTGAACAGCTGATGGGCCACGCGCAGCGGCGCGCCGACGATCACGGCGATATCCATGTCGGCCGTGGCCGCGACCACCTGCGCCAGCGCGGCCTCGCATTCGTCCAGCAAGGCCTTCTGGTGGAACAGGTCATCGCAGGTATAGGCGGACAAGCCCAGTTCGGGAAAGGCCGCCAGCACCGCGCCGCCCTGGGCGGCCTGCTGCGCCAGCGCAATGGTCTGCGCGGCGTTGAACGCGGGGTCCGCGACCTTGCATTCGGGCACGCCGACGGCCACCCGGGCAAAGCCGTGGGAATACAGGTTGAAGAACGGGTTCGACATCGGGTCTATCGCCTGGGATTTCAACGCCTGGATTATCTCACGGGGCCACCCGCCGGCCCCGTCCGGACGCCCTGCCCGCGCCCGCTGTCCGCTAGCGCGGCATCTTGGCGTCGGTCAGCCCGTGCTCCGAGGGCGCGGCCAGGCCCGGGCGTCCGCCCTCGACGGCCAGCGCCGCCTGCAAGGCGCCTTCGCGCAGATGGGCGCCCATCGCCCCGATATCGGCGCCAGACGGCTGCTGGTACAGACGCAGGCCCAATTCAGGCAGGATGGCCAGCAGATGGTCGAAGATGTCGCCCTGGATGCGTTCGTACTCGACCCAGGCGGTCACGGCGGTAAAGCAATAGACCTCGACCGGGATGCCCTCGGAGGTGGGCTCCATCATGCGCACCATCATCGCCATGTCCTGGCGCACCTCGGGATTCTGCTTCAGGTAGGCCAGCGCATAGGCCCGCAAGGTGCCGATATTGGTCAGGCGGCGGCGGTTGGCCGGCACGCTGGCCAGATCGCCCATGGTCTGGTTGGCCTGGGCGATGTCGTGGGTCTTGGCTTGCAGGTAATCATGCAGCAAGCGGAAACGCATCAGCCGCTGCGCTTCGTCGTCGCTCAGGAAGCGCACGCTGGCCGAGTCGATGCGGATGGTGCGCTTGATGCGCCGCCCGCCCGATTCGAACATATGGCGGTAGTTGCGGTAGCTTTCCGAGAACAGCTTGTAGGTGGGCACCGTGGTGACGGTGTTGTCCCAGTTCTGCACCTTGACCGTGTGCAGCGCGATGTCCTTGACGAAGCCGTCGGCGTTGGACTGCGGCATCTCGATCCAGTCGCCGATGCGCAGCATGTCGTTGCTGGTCAGCTGGGTGCTGGCCACCAGCGACAGCAATGTGTCCTTGAACACCAGCAGCAGCACCGCGGACAGCGCACCCAGGCCGGAGATCATCCAGAGCGGCGAGCGGTCGATCAGGATGGAAAGCACCAAAACGGTGCATACCGCCATCAGGATCAGCTTGCTGATCTGGATATAGCCCTTGATGGAACGAGTTTGCGCCCGCGTGGTGGCGGAATAGGTATCCTGCCAGGCGCTCAGCACGCCCGAGAACGCCATGAACACGCAGACCCAGGCGCCGGCGTGCGCCAGCCGCCCGACGATGGTCACGGCCCGCTCCACGTGCGGCACCAGGCCTATGCCCAGCGACACCACCGCGAACGGCACCGCGTACCAGAGGTTCTGGTAGGCGCGGCGGCGCTGCAACGCCTTGTCCCAGTCGCCCCTGCCGCTCAGCACCAGCACGCGGTGCGCCAGCAGCAGCACGACCCGCGCCACGACCCACTGGACGAACAGCGCGGTCAGGATCAGCGCGCCGATCCCGATCAAGGTCTGCGCCCAGGCTTCGCGCGGCAGATGGGTATCCAATTGGGTGACCAGTTCTTCCCATTCCAGGGGCATAGGCTCTCTTCCTGCTCTAAGGTCTTGAAACTAATCCAGGATTATCCGACAAAGGCCCGCCCTGAGGGTTCGCCGCCCGCGGGACCGGCGCCCGCCTTCGCCCGGCGCCGCGCCAGGCCCTATAATTCCGCCCATCATGGCAAACACTCCCTCCCCCGATCAAAACCAGTTCGCCAACAAGGCGCAGGCCTGGTCCGCCCGGTTCTCGGAACCGGTTTCCGAACTCGTCAAGCGCTATACGGCGTCCGTGGATTTCGACAAGCGCCTGGCGCGCTACGACATCCAGGGCTCGCTCGCGCACGCGGACATGCTGGCCGCCCAAGGCATCATCGGCGCCCAGGATCTGGCCGACATCCAGCGCGGCATGACCCAAATCCTGTCCGAAATCGACGCCGGCAGCTTCCAATGGCTGCTCGACCTCGAAGACGTGCACCTGAACATCGAAAAGCGCCTGGTGGAACTGGTGGGCGACGCGGGCAAGCGCCTGCACACCGGCCGTTCGCGCAACGACCAGGTCGCCACCGACATCCGCCTGTGGCTGCGCGCTGAAATCGACAACCTGCTGGACCTGCTGCGCCAGCTGCGCCGCGCCCTGGCCACGGTGGCGCTGGACCACGCCGGCACCATCATGCCCGGCTTCACGCACCTGCAAGTCGCCCAGCCCGTCACTTTCGGCCACCACCTGCTGGCTTACGCCGAAATGTTCGGCCGCGACGCCGAGCGCCTGGCCGACTGCCGCCGCCGCGTGAACCGCCTGCCGCTGGGCGCCGCCGCCCTGGCTGGCACGTCGTACCCGATCGACCGCGAGCGCGTCGCCAAGACCCTGGGCTTTGACGGCGTCTGCCGCAATTCGCTGGACGCCGTGTCCGACCGCGACTTCGCCATCGAATTCTGCGCCGCCGGCGCGCTCATCATGACGCACGTCTCGCGCCTGTCCGAAGAGCTGGTGCTCTGGATGAGCCCGCGCGTGGGTTTCATCGACCTGGCCGACCGCTTCTGCACCGGCAGCTCGATCATGCCGCAAAAGAAGAACCCCGACGTGCCCGAGCTGGCCCGCGGCAAGACCGGCCGCGTCAACGGCCACCTGGTCGCCCTGCTGACCCTGATGAAGGGTCAGCCCCTGGCCTACAACAAGGACAACCAGGAAGACAAGGAAGGCCTGTTCGACACCGTCGACACCGTGCGCGACACGCTCACGATCTTCGCGGACATGGCCGGCGGCATCAAGGTCAAGGCCGACAACATGCGCGCCGCCGCCTTGCAAGGTTTCGCCACCGCCACTGACCTGGCCGACTACCTGGTCAAGCGCGGCATACCTTTCCGCGACGCCCACGAAGTGGTGGCCCACGCGGTCCGCGATTGCGAACAGCGCGGCTGCGACCTGGCCGACCTGTCGCTGGACGAGCTCAAGGCCTATCACGCCAGCATCGGCGACGATGTGCACCAGGTCCTGACCCTGGAAGGCTCCGTCGCGGCCCGCAAGCACGTGGGCGGCACCGCCCCCGAGCGCGTGGCCGAGGAAGCCAAGCGCGTGCTGCAGGAAACGGCGGAGTAAGGCTGGTTTTCTCCGACGCAAGATGATCGGCCCCGATTTATCGGGGCCGATTTTCATTGGAGCGTCAGATAGCGTATGTGTACGTTCTTTCAGCCGCCCGCTACACGATGCTCAGCGACTCCCCCAGCATCTCCACCACCGCATCCACCTTGGGCAGCAGCTGCTTGCTCAACGGCCACACCAAATACAGAGGCAATCCCTCGGTGGCCAGTTGCGGCAGCACTTCGACCACCCGGCCGTCGCGCAAGGCGTCGGCCGCCAGCCAGGTCGCCAGCTGCGCGATGCCGAAACCCGCGGCGACGGCGTCGACCTGGGCTTCGGCGCTGTCCAGCGCCATGACGCCATCCACCGGCCGCAGGCTGGCCGGCCCCGCGCCCTGCGCGATCCGCCAGGCGGGCGGCTCGCCGTCCGCGCGTCCGTAGGCCACTGCGTCATGTTGCGCCAGATCGTCTGCCGTCAGCGGCGTGCCGCGGCGTTCCAGGTATTGCGGCGACGCGCAGAAAATCACGCGCTCCGAGCCCAGGTAGCGGTGGCCCAGGCCGGGCGCCCACTGCTGCGGCCCGCCGATGCGCACGGCCACATCTATGCCCTCGTCGGCCAGGTCTACGAAACGGTCCGTGAACGACACGCAGGGCCGCAACTGCGGGTGCCGCTGGGCGAACTGCAACAGCAGCGGCAGCGCCACCCGGCGCCCGAAGGTCGCAGGCAGGTCCACCCGCAGCCGGCCGACGGGCTCCTGGCGCTGCGCCGCCAGCACCGCTTCGGCGTCCTGCAGTTCGGCCAGCACGCGCACGCAGGTCCGGTAGTAGGCGCTGCCCGCGTCCGTCAGCGCCAGGCGGCGCGTGCTGCGCTCGAACAGGCGGGTGCGCAGGCGGGCTTCCAGCCGGGCGACGCTTTTACCCACGGCCGAGGCGGTGAGATTGAGTCGGTCGGCGGCGGCGGTGAAGCTGCCGGCGTCGGCGGTGGTGACGAAGGCTTCGATGCCTTTGAGGCGTTCGGATGGGATCATGGGAGAAATATTAGGGAATCAGATTCCTAAATAAATAGAAAAAATACCTGAGATAAGAAATTTTATCTCCAATATCGTTCAGGGCTGTCTCACGTCTTGAATCCATCCATGCTCGACTCTACCCTGGCCTCCCCATCCGCCCCCGCCCGCGGGAACGCCCTCTCCATCGGCATTCTCGCCGTTGCGGCCTTTGTCATCGTTTCCACGGAATTCCTGATCGTGGGATTGCTGCCCGAACTGGCTCGGGACCTGTCCATCTCCGTATCGGCCGCGGGCCAACTGGTGACCTTGTTCGCGTTCACCGTGATGCTGTCCGGTCCGCTGCTGACGGCGGCGCTGTCGCACCTGGAGCGCAAGCGCCTGTTCGTGGCGATCCTGCTGGTCTTCGCCGCCTCCAATGCCTTGGCCGCGGCCGCGCCCAACATCTGGGTGCTGGCGCTGGCGCGCTTCATTCCTGCGCTGGCCCTGCCGGTGTTCTGGGGCATGGCCAGCGAAGCCGCGGCGCAACTGGCCGGCCCGCGCCGCGCCGGGCAGGCGGTGGCGCGCGTGTACCTGGGCATTTCCGCCGCCCTGCTGTTCGGCATTCCGCTGGGCACGCTGGCCGCCACGTCGATAGGCTGGCGCGGCAGCTTCTGGGGGCTGGCCGCGCTGTCCCTGGCGCTGGCCGCGCTGATGCTGGCCTGCATGCCGGCCTTGCCGCGCCCGCCGCGCGTCGGCTTGCGCGCGCAGGCGCAGATATTGCGGAATCCGCGCATGCTGGCCCACATCGGGCTGTCCGTGGCGGTATTCACCGCGATGTTCGCTGCCTATACCTATCTGGCCGACGTGCTGGAACGCATCGCCGGCGTGGCGCCGGGGCAGGTGGGATGGTGGCTGATGGGTTTTGGCGCGGCGGGCCTGGCGGGCAATTGGCTGGGCGGACTGGCGGCGGACCGCAATCCGCTGGCCGCGACCCTGGCGTTCACCCTGCTGCTGGGCCTGGGCATGATGGCCGCCATCCCCCTGGCTGCCTCGCTTGCCGGACTGCTGCCGGCGCTGGCCGCCTGGAGCATTGCCAATACGGCCCTGTATCCGGTCTGCCAGGTGCGGGTGATGAAGGTGGCGCCGCATGCTCAGGCCATGGCGGGGACGCTGAACGTGTCGGCGGCCAATGCCGGCATTGGCGCCGGCGCCATGCTGGGCGGATGGGCCATCGCGCAATGGGGACTGGGCAGCGTGGGCTATGTGGCCGGGGCCGTGGCGCTGCTGGCGGCGTTGGCGGTTCCCGCCATCGCCCGGCTGCGGCCATCCGTGGCAGCCTGATCCCGGCCGATGCGGACGATACCCGGCGTCCGCGAGCATGCAGGCGATGTCCGGCGCCCACTGGCCTCGGGCATGCCGGCCATGCTCGGCTGCCGCCAGCTTCAGGCTTGCAGGCGAGCCTCAGCGGCCGACGGCCTCGGCCGTACAGGCCGGCGCGGCGCATGCCGCGGGCGCCTTGATCAGGAACTCCTTCAGGCTGGCCACGTTGTTCTTCTTGAAGATGCGGTGCTTGTAGGTCACCACGGTGGTGGGCGACAGGCCCAGCTCGCGCCCCACTTCCTTGGCGGTATGGCCCTGACGCAGCAGGTCCGCCACCTGGACTTCGCGCAGCGACAGGCCGCTGCACCAGGAGGCCGCGCGCGCCGGCTCCGCTTCCGCGCGGCACAACTGGTGATGGCGCCGCGCCAGCGCGATCAGCAGGGGCGCGCGCCCGCGCATCAGTTCGGTCACGTTGGGTGAATGGGTGCGCGAGAAGTACAGGTTCAGGTAGCTGATGCCCTCGTCGCGGGCGCCGATGAGCGAAATCTTGCTGGCAAAGCCGGGGCGCTCGAACAGCAAGCGCCGGTACTCGTCATCCGCGATGCGTTCCGGGGACGCCGTCTGGACGACCAGGTCTGGATGATGGCCGGGCCGGCAGGCCATGTCGCGCAGCAGGCCGTAGTTGGGATCGCGCCGGTAGAACTCGTCGTCCACGAACACATTGGTGGTCCATTCGATCAGGGACTGGTTCAGCAGGCTGGCCGCCGACGAATACTGCACCCGGCCTTCGTGGCCGTAGAACACGTGCGACACGTGGTCGGCAGCCACCGTTTCGCGCAGCGCCAGCAGCAGCGCGGCATGGAACATCGGGCCGCCCAGGTCCATGACGGCGGACTCGGCCCAACGGTCCGGCCCTCCGCCCGCGGGCATCGGGTTGTATGTCTCTTCCATGGTGTCGTTTTCCCCCGCTTGCGCGTGTTTTCCCGATTCTAAGGTCATCCTCCGCCGCCGCGGTGTCCTCTCCCGTGAGGACATGACGGGCGCGCGTGGCGCTCCTAGAGTGGGGCCTGCAACAAACCACATCGAACTAGGGAAAACGATGAAAGAGCTTCCCATCTACCCATACGTCAGGCCCGATGACATGGACCGCCCGCGCCGCGAGCCGCATCCGGTGGCCGTCGTGGGGGCCGGACTGACCGGCCTGACGCTGGCCCTGGATCTGGTGCGGCGCGGCGTCCCCGTGGTCGTGCTGGACGACGACAACACCGTCGGCGTGCGCGGCCTGGCTTCGCGCGGCATGGTCTGGGCGCAGCGCACGCTGGACATCTTTGACCGCCTCGGCATGGCCGGCGAGGTGGTCGGCAAGGGCGTGCGCTGGAACGTGGGCCGCGTGCTGTGCCGCGACATGGCGGTCGCGTCCTTCACGCTGCAGGACCAGCCCGACATGCGCCACAACGGCTTCGTCAACCTGCAGCAGTACTACCTGGAGGCCTTCCTGGTGGATGCGCTGATGCGCGAGCCGCTGGCCGAGCTGCGCTGGCTGAACCGCGTCGCCGGCATCGAGCCGCAAGCCGAAGGCCCGGCGACCCTGCAAGTTGAGACGCCCGACGGCGCCTACGCCTGCCGCGCGCAATGGGTGATCGCATGCGACGGCGCCAACAGCGCGGTGCGCGGCATGCTGGGCCTGAGCCCGCGCGTGTACGACCAGACCGAGGACCGCTGGATCATCATCGACATCGTGCTGCGCGACACCGCCTGGCCAGAAGAGCGCTGGACCTGGCTGGACGCCCGCAGCAACCATGGCCGCGCGGTCTGGCGCCACAAGATGGCCGACGACACCTGGCGGCTCGACTTCCAGCTGCGTCCGGACGAAGACCCCGCCGAGGCGGCCACCGATGCAGCCATGCGCCAGCGGGTCTGGGACCTGCTGGGCGTACGCGTGGAGTTCGACATCGCCTGGCACGGCGTCTGGGCCTACCGCCATGAATGCCTGGACAACCTGCGCCACGGCCGCGTGCTGTTCGCGGGCGATTCGGCCCATCTGGTGGCGCCCTTCGGCGCGCGCGGCGGCAACGGCGGCATCCAGGACGCCGACAACCTGGGCTGGAAGCTGGCCCTGCTGCTGCAGGGCCGCGCCGGCGACTCCCTGCTGGATACCTATAGCGTCGAGCGCAAGCACGCGGCGATGGAGAACATCCGCCAGGCGCGCCGCTCCTCGCGCTTCGTCTATCCGGGCGCGGCCCGCTCCGCCGCGCTGTGGCGCGACGCCATCATCGACCTGGCGCCGCACCACGCCGTCGCCGCCCGCATGATCAACACCGGCCGCCTGTGCATGCCGGCCGTCTATCCCGCGTCGGCGCTGGCTTGCGGCACCCACGCCCTGGCCGGGCGCGCACTGCCCAACGTCGTGCTGCGGCAAGCGGATGGCCTGACCTTGCACGGCCTGCTCGGCCCCTGGTTCACGGTCCTGGTGTTCGGCAATGCCCTGCCCCCCGGCGTGCAGGACGGCGACAGCCTGGTGCGCTGGGTCGCCGTCGGCCCACTGTGCGACGAGCGCGGACAAGCCGCCCTGGCGCACCAGCTCGGGCAGGCGCTGGACGGCCAGGCCTGGCTGCTGCGGCCCGACCAGCATGTCATGGCAGCCGCCACGCCCGAGACGGGCGACCCCGAGGCCGTGCTGGCCTGGGTCGCCGCCGCGCTGGCTGCGTCCGGCGCCTGTTCCGAATCCCTGCCCGAGGCCCGCGGCCTCTACCGCTCAATCGGAGGCGCCAGCCATGCCGCTATCCCAGCAACAGCTTGACGACCTGCTGGAGCGCCTGATCGCGCTCACCAACGTGCCCGACCCCGAAGCCCAGCGCGACAGCCTGGCCCGGCTGTCGCTGCTGCTCATCGAAGCCGTGGACGACGCGGCCAGGGTGCAAGCAGCCGTCGACGAAATGCTGGCGGCCCAACCTGGCACGCCCGCCTTGAACATTCCATGAACCACGGAGACGGCGCCATGACGCTCAACCCATCCCCTGCCTCCCCGGCGGACGCCCCCGCCGCCTGCCCCGCCATCCAGGGCCTGCACCACTTCGCCTGGCGCTGCCGCGACGCCGAGGAAACCCGCCGTTTCTACGAAGACATCCTCGGCCTGCCGCTGGTGCACGTGGTCAAGGAGGAACGCGTGCCCTCCACGGGCGAGCATTGCCCCTTCGTGCATCTGTTCTTCGAATTCGCCGACGGTTCGCACATCGCCTTCTTTGACCTGGGCGACAACGGCCAGAGCCAGCCCGACCCCGCCACGCCGCGCTGGGTCAACCACTTCGCCATGGAAGTCCGCGGCGAAGCCGAGCTGGAGCGGATGCGCCAGCGGCTGCAGTCGCACGGCGTCGATGTGGTGGGGCCGACCGACCACCACTTCATCCGCTCGATCTATTTCTTCGACCCCAATGGCATCCGCCTCGAACTGACCCTGCGCCTGCCCGTAGCCGACTACGTAGCCCGCAAGCGCCGCAGCGCCCATGACGACCTGGCCGCCTGGACCCGCGACAAGGCCGCCGGCCTGATGCCCGGCGCCACCGGCACCAGCAGCCAGGAGCGCAGCCAGGCCCACGCCGGCTGAGCCGCCC
This sequence comes from Achromobacter sp., assembly GCF_049647645.1. Classification (GTDB taxonomy): domain Bacteria; phylum Pseudomonadota; class Gammaproteobacteria; order Burkholderiales; family Burkholderiaceae_B; genus Achromobacter. Next base: position 16,877 of record NZ_JBARYB010000298.1, on the reverse strand, counting down.
CACCTCCCATCCCGTAAAGGAACACCATGAGCAAACCCTTCGCCTCCCAGGCCGACCTGGCGGAAAAGAAGATCTCCTTTGAACGCCTGTCCGAAAACGCCTACGCCTACGTGGCCGACGGCGATCCCAACTCTGGCGTGATCATCGGCGACGACAGCGTGATGGTGGTCGACGCGACCGCCACCCCGGCCATGGCCCAGGGACTGATACGCGCCATCCGCGGCGTCACCGACAAGCCCATCCGCCACGTCGCGCTGACCCACTACCACGCGGTGCGCGTGCTGGGCGCGTCCGCCTTCGCCGCCGAAGGCGCGGCCCACGTGTACGCCAGCCGCGGCACCCATGAACTCATCGTCGAGCGCGGCCAGGCCGACATGGATTCCGAGATCGGCCGCTTCCCGCGCCTGTTCCAGTCCGCCGAAGGCATCCCCGGGCTGACCTGGCCCACCGTGGTGTTCGAGCGCGAGCTGACGGTGTTCCTGGGCAGCCTCGAAGTGCGCATGCTGCATCTGGGCGCGGGCCATACCCGGGGCGATTCCATCGTCTGGATTCCGTCGCAGGGCATCTGTTTCTCCGGCGACCTGGTGGAGTTCAATGCGGGCGTCTACACGGGCGATGCCTACCTGTCCGACTGGCCCGCCACGCTGGACGCGCTGCAGGCGCTGGAACCGCGCCAGATGGTGCCGGGCCGCGGTCCGGCGCTGACCACGCCCGCCGCCTGCCGCGAAGCCATCGGCTACACCCGCAGCTGGGTCGAGACGCTGTACGGCTGCGCCCGCCAGGGCGTGGAGCAAGGCAAGAGCCTGAAGCAGGTCTATGAAGACACGCGCCGGGTGATGGACCCCGAGTTCGGCCACGTCGTCATCTACGAACACGCCATTCCCTTCGACGTCTCGCGCGCCTACGACGAGGCCAGCGGCATCGCCGATCCGCGCGTCTGGACCGCCCAGCGCGACCGCGACATGTGGGCCGAACTCACCGCCTGACCCCGGCCGCCCTTGCCGCGGCGTCCCTGCATCACAAGGCCCCGGCGGTCCCCCGCCGGGGTCTCCCCATCCGATACGGAGCACCTGAACATGAAACTCGCCACCCTGACCAATGGCGCCCGCGACGGCGCCCTGGCCGTCGTCAACCGCGACCTGACCCGCATGCGCGCCGTGCCACACATCGCCGCGACCCTGCAACAGGCGCTGGACGACTGGGCCCGTGCCGCGCCGCTGCTGCAAGCCGAATACGAAGCGCTGAACGCGGGCGACGGCGCCAGCCAGCCCTTCGACCCGGCCCGCTGCGCCGCGCCGATACCGCGCGCCTACCAGTGGCTGGACGCGTCCGCCTACCTGAACCACGTGGACCTGACGCGCCGCGCCCGCGGCGGCGAGATGCCGCCTTCGTTCCTGACCGACCCGCTGATGTACCAAGGCGCCTCCGACGACTTCATGGGACCCTGCGAGGACATTACCGCCGCCAGCGAGGAACTGGGCGTGGACCTGGAAGCGGAGATCGTCGTGGTGACCGACGACGTGCCGCTGGGCGTCGATGCGGACACGGCGCTGCACCACGTGGCGTTGCTGGGCCTGGTCAATGACGTGACCCTGCGCAACGTGGTGCTGCCCGAACTATCCAAGGGCTTCGGCTTCCTGCAGGGCAAGCCGGCCTCGGCGCTGTCGCCGGTACTGGTCACGCCCGATGAACTGGCGCCCTACTGGCGCGGCGGCAAGCTGCACCGCGCCATGCAGGTGTGGCTCAACGGCCGGCAAATAGGCCAGCCCCAGGCGGGCGAGGAAATGCAATTCCATTTCGGCGAGCTGATCGCGCACGCGGCCCGCACCCGCCGCCTGGGCGCCGGCACGCTGGTGGGCAGCGGCACCATTTCGAATGCCAGCGACGCCGCCGGCGTGTGCTGCCTGGTCGAGGCGCGCGTGCGGGAAAAGCTGCGCGACGGCGAAATGCGCACGCCCTTCCTCAAGCACGGCGACCGCGTGCGCATCGGCATGCGCGACGACGCGGGCCTGAGCCTGTTCGGCGACATCGACCAACTGGTGCGGATCCCCGGCACACGCCCCATGCCTGGCTCCGTCTCGGCCGGCGCGCCCGAAACCGCCGCCGCCTGACCGGAACCCGCCATGACCGACACGCCCGCCCTCACCCTGCACAGCTACTGGCGCAGTTCCGCCGCCTACCGGGTCCGCATCGCCCTGGCCTTGAAGGGCCTGCCGTACCGGCAGGTCACCTGGCACATGGTCAAGGGCGAGCACCAACAGCCGGCCTACCGCTCGCTGGCGCCCTTTGGCCTGGTGCCCATGCTGGAGATCGACGGCCTGCGCCTGCAGCAGTCGCTGGCCATCATCGAATACCTGGACGAGCGCCATGCCGGCACGCCGCTGCTGCCGGCCGATCCGGCGTTGCGAGCGCAAGCTCGCGCGCTGGCCCAACTGATCGCCTGCGAAATGCATCCGCTCAACAACCTGCGCGCGCTCAAGCGCCTGCGTACGCAGTTCGGCGCGGACGACGGGCAGATCCAGGACTGGTACCGCCACTGGTGCGCAGAGGGCTTCCAGGCCTTCGAAGCCGCGCTGCCCGCGGCCCAGGACGGCGGCTACGCGCTGGGCGCCGCGCCCACGCTGGTCGAGTGCTACCTGATCCCCCAGGTCTACAACGCCTTGCGCTACGGCGCGGACCTGGCGCCCTTCGAACGGGTCCGCGCCATCGTCCAGGCCTGCGCCCGCCTGCCTGCATTTGAAGCCGCCCGCCCGGAAAACCAGCCCGACGCGCCGCAGAGCGCGGCGGCCTAGACGACATCACCCAATAAGAAGCTGAACCGCCGCATTCCCCAAGGAGACAACCATGCAGACAGAAATCCCCGCCGACGGCGCCGCCGTCGCATCCGCACGCCGGTCCGCGTCCGGCCCGCTGGTCAGCGCCGACGACCGCAAGGTGCTGGCCGCCACGCTGGTCGGCTCGGCCATCGAGTGGTACGACTACTTCATCTACGTCCAGGCCGCGGGCCTGGTGCTGGGCTCCCTGTTCTTCGCGCCCTTCGCCAAGGAGAACCCGGAACTGTCGCTGATCCTGTCGTTCGCGACCGTGGGCGTGGCCTTCCTGTTCCGGCCGCTGGGCGCCATCGTTTGCGGCCATCTGGGCGACCGCTACGGCCGCAAGCGCGTGCTGGCGGCCACGCTGATCCTGATGGGCGTGTCCACCGCCCTGATCGGCGTGCTGCCGACCTACGCGCAGATCGGCATCTGGGCGCCGGTGATGCTGGTGACCTTGCGCGTGCTGCAAGGCTTTTCCGCCGGCGGCGAATGGGGCGGCGCGGCGCTCATGGCGGTCGAGCACGCGCCTGGCGACCGGCGTTCGCTGTTCGGCGCCTTCCCGCAGATCGGCGTGCCGCTGGGCATGATCGTCGCCACCGGCGTGCTGTGGTGCATCACCGCCCTGGTCGGCGCCGACAACTTCATGGCCTGGGGCTGGCGCGTGTCCTTCCTGCTGTCCATCGCGCTCATCGTGGTCGGCGTATTCATCCGCCGCGCCGTCGAGGAATCGCCCGTGTTCCTGCAGATGCAGTCGCGCCGCAGCCATTCCTCGGCGCCATTGGGCACGTTGCTGCGCAAGCATCCGCGCCAGATCCTGCTGACCACGCTGATCTTCGTGGGCAACAGCACGGCGGGCTACCTGCTGGTCGGCTTCTTCATCAGCTACGGCAGCCGGACCCTGCACATGCCGGCGCAGCAGGTGCTGATGATCTGCACGCTGGCCGCGGCCTGCTGGCTGGGCACCACGCTGCTGGGCGGCTGGCTGGGCGACCGCATCGGCCGCGTCCGTACCTTCCAGCTCGGCTACGTGCTGCTGGCGCTGTGGGCCATACCGATGTGGTCCTTCATCGAATCCGGCGACGTGATGCAGTTCGCCTTCGCCCTGGCCGTGCTGTCGGTGCCGCTGGGCCTGACCTACGGCCCGCAGGCCGCGCTGTATGCCGAGATGTTCCCGGCCGACGTGCGCTATTCCGGGGTGTCGGCGGGCTATGCGCTGGGCTCCATCCTGGGCGGCGCCTTCGCCGCGATGATCGCGCAGTCCATCATCACCGCCACCGGCCAGTCCTGGCATGTGGGCGTCTACGTCATCGTCATGGCCGTGGTGTCCTTCGTCGCCGTGAGCCTGGTCAAGGACCGCCCCGGCATCACGCTGCACGCCGATTGAACTTTCAAGCCATCCACCCACGCCATGAGCACAAGCATCCGCCAGGACGACCTGATCGAATCCATCGCCAGCGCGCTCCAGTACATCAGCCACTACCACCCGGCCGACTACATTGCGCATCTGGCCCGCGCCTACGAACGTGAGGCCAGCGCGCCGGCGCGCGACGCCATGGCGCAGATCCTGGCCAACTCGCGCATGGCCGCCATCGGCCGGCGGCCGATCTGCCAGGACACGGGGATCGTCAACGTCTTCCTGGAAGTCGGCATGGACGTGCGCTGGGCAGGCTTCACCGGCAGCCTGGAGGACGCCGTCAACGCCGGCGTGCGGCGCGCCTACCTGGACCCGGACAATCCGCTGCGCGCCTCGGTGGTGGCGGACCCGCTGTTCGGCCGCGGCAACACCCGCGACAACACGCCCGCCGTCATCAGCATGCGGATCGTGCCGGGTGCAAGCCTGGCGGTCACGGTGGCGGCCAAGGGCGGCGGCTCGGAAAACAAAGCGCGTCTCGCCATGCTGAACCCGGCCGACAGCATCGTCGACTGGGTGCTGGCGCAGGTTCCGGCCATGGGCGCCGGCTGGTGTCCGCCCGGCATGTTGGGCATAGGCGTGGGCGGCACTGCCGAAAAAGCGGTGCTGCTGGCCAAGGAAAGCCTGATGCAGCCCCTGGACATGCACGAAGTGCAGGCCCGGGCGCAGCGCGGCGAGACCCTGGCGCCCGAGGACGCGCTGCGGCTCGAACTATACGAACGCGTCAACGCGCTGGGCGTGGGCGCGCAAGGGCTGGGCGGCCTCACCACCGTGCTGGACGTGAAGATCAAGACCTACCCCACGCACGCGGCCGCCAAGCCCATCGCGCTGATCCCCAATTGCGCGGCCACGCGCCATGCGCGCTTCGTGCTGGACGGCTCCGGCCCCCTGCATCTGGATCCGCCTTCGCTGGATCTCTGGCCCGACCTGGGCGCGGAACACGGGTCGGACGCGGGTCGGCGCGTGAACCTGGACACCCTCACCCGTGAGGAAGTCGCATCCTGGCGCGCCGGTGAAACCCTGCTGCTCAACGGCCGCATGCTGACCGGACGCGATGCCGCGCACCAGCGGATCCGCGAAATGCTGGCGCGGGGCGAGCCCCTGCCCGCCGACTTCCGCGGCCGCGCCATCTACTACGTGGGTCCGGTGGACGCGGTACGCGACGAAGCGGTCGGCCCCGCCGGCCCCACGACCTCGACCCGCATGGACGGCTACACCGACATGATGCTGGAACGCACGGGTCTCCTGGCGATGATAGGCAAGGCGGAACGCGGACCGCAGGCGGCCGAGGCAATCCGGCGCCATCGGGCGGCCTACCTGATCGCGGTGGGCGGCGCGGCCTATCTGGTGTCCCGCGCCATCCGCAGCGCCCGCGTCATCGCCTTCGAGGACCTGGGCATGGAGGCAATCCACGAGTTCGAGGTCACGGATATGCCCGTAACCGTGGCGGTGGACGCCGAGGGCGGGAACCTGCATGTATCGGGGCCGGCGCGCTGGCGCCGAACGGCGGGCGCCAGGGAGATACCGGTGGCGATTGCCGGGGCGCTCTGACAAGCGCTGCGGATGCAGGCCGCTCCGACAGGCGGCCCGGACGAGAGCCGCCCCTGGCGCGACCCGACACGCGCCGCCTCCTGGGCCGGGCCAGTCTTCAGCCCAGCTTGAACTCCACCACCGCCCCGCCGCTGCCATACAGCGGCGCATACTCCAGCACGTTGGCGCCGCGGAACTGATCGCCCAGCGCGCCCAGCAGCCAGGACATGTGCTTGAAGCCCATCTCGGCCTTGGCCTGCCCCGCGTAATCGGGCATGACTGCGCGCAGTTGCGCGGCATCGCCGCTTTCCAACAGCGCCAGCATGCGGCGGTTCCAGTCGTCGTCGGCCTGGGAGATCAGGCGGTCTGATTCCGGAGCCACCGGCTCGCGGAACATGGTGTTGGACAGCCCGCCTATGCCGATGACCGCCGCTCGCTTGCCTTGCGCCGCGGCCGCCTGCACGGCAATGCGGCTCAGCTGCTCCGTCTGCGCGTGATCGTGGTACAGGTTGTTGGCCGCCAGCGTCACGGGCAACTGGTCGGAGCCGAAGCCCATCAGCGTACTGACCGTGATGGTGCCCGTATCGATGGGGAACTGGTCGTAGTCCACGCCGCGCGCATGGATGCCGGCATCGCGGCAGCCTTGCACGCAGGCTTGGGCCAGGCTCGCGTCGCTGGCGATGTCGAAGGACAGCTCGCCGTACTCGTGCCAGTTCTCATCCACGTGCACGCCGGTGCTGCGCCGGCGCGTGATCCATAGCTGATCCAGCACCGCCATCCACTGCGTCGAATACACCAGCACAACGTCGGGCCGGGACGCCGCCAGCGACTTGCCGGCCGCGCGCAGCGCCTGGTTCAGGCGTCCCCAGGGCGCCACGTCGCTGCGCAGCTGCGGCAGCGGGCTGCCAGGGACGAGAAATGCGGAAACGAGGGTCATGGCATGTCTCCGTGATAGCTAGGCCGCCGCGCCGGCGGGTACCTGGAGGCGGGACAGCCCGGCCTCCTGCAGATTCCATTCCATCACCGCGTTGCCGGTGCCGATCACGGTGCCATAGCCGTGGAACTTGCCAGCCAGCTGCGGATAGCCCATGGCGGCATGCATCCAGGTGAAAGCGCCGGACTTCACTTCGGCGAAGGCTTCGTCGATGAACTGGGGGAGCAGCTCGAACACCTCGCCCATCCGGCCCTTGCGCATCAGCTCGATCATGCGGATGTCCCACAGATAGCCGTCGTAGCGCGCCGGGTGCTCCTTGGACATGTCCTCGGGCACCTCGGGCTGTTCATGGAAATGCCAGTGCGACAGCGTGTTGCTGGCCAGCAGCACCGCCCGCCGCCCGCTCTTGCGTATCGCTTCGCGCGTGGCGCGGCCCAGCAGGTCCATTTCCTTCAGCCCTTCCTGGGTGTTGAGGTAGTACGGCGTGTTGTTCGCCGACAGCCCCACCACTGGAATGTCCCACTGCGGCCGCACCATGTGCAGCGTGGTGATGGTGCCGTAGTCCACCCTGAACTTGGGGTTGCGCATCATCTTGGTGACCAGGCCCAGCTTGCGGCCTTCCTCGCAACAGGCCTCGGCCAGCGCCACGTCCACGTCCATGCCGAAGTCGTAGCGGAACAGGTCGGGAAAGATCGGGTCCACTGAACGCCCCGCCAGATGCGGCACGCCCAGGAAGTGATGGCCCACCTGGGTGATCCAGTGCGGCGAATGCACCAGCAGCACATCGGGCTGCAGGCGTTCGATGCTCTCGCGCACGTGGTCGTAGGCCCAGCGCAGGCTTTCCCAGCCGCCGCGCGAGCGCGGCTCGTTCTGCGGGGGGTTCTCGCCGTACACCAGGTGCGGCGGGTGGGGAGCCAGGAATCCGGAAAGAATTTCGCCGTCCTTCATTGCTTACTCCTTTGCGAGAGCAGTAGGAACCCGCGGGACCGATGCCGCGAGGCGAGTCATTTTGTACGTATACGTACTGGATTCAAGTATCGATTCGCTGGCGGCTGCTGTCAACGACCGGTGCGTATTTGCTGGATAGGGAGTTTCCCGAGCAGGCACGAACCAGGGCGCCGCTCGCTGCGCCTCAAAAATACTTGTGAGCGCTGGCCGGCGGAATCCCTATTTTCAGCCAGGCCAATCCATGCCGCCTATGAATATTATTCCAACGACTCATCGCTGGCAGTGCGGTTATATAAATATCATTCCCCCGCCAGGCGCATGATTATTTATATATGAAGCCGAAGTATTTTTTCGGGTTATCCCCAGTTACTGGTGAAAAACGCCGATTTTAGTATCGAGTTGCCTGATGGCGCCACGCCATTCCAAGCGTTCGACCGCCACCGCGCAAATTCAAGGGTATTTATCATGACCCACGCAATCAGAATAATATTATTGATCCCCTTGTTGCTCCTGACCAGCCCATCCAGCCATGCCGTCGTAGCTGGCGGGATTCTTTCGATTCAGCATGCATGGCCAGCCAACTCGGAATTCGACAAACTGCATTTCTTCCAGCAGGTGAACAGCGACGGCGGGACGCAGTCGCGCTACTACTGGGCAAACCAGTTTCATTTCAAACAAGGGGATGGCGGCTATATAGGCTTGCAGAACAGGGGCAACAATACTCATGCCTTCAACTATTCCATCTGGCAGGCAACGGGCTGGAAGAGCGGCAATTGCAGCTTCTTTGACCACGAGAATTCGGGAGTGCAATGCCAGGTCGTCGTACCGTGGGAAACCGGGCGCCAGTATAGGTTGGACGTTTCCAAGACTCGCAACCTCGTGACTGGAACGGTAACCGACTTGATGGATGGCACCAGCACGACGATTGCCGTCATCGAAGTGCCCGATACCTTCGGCAAACTGTACTCGTCTTCCAGCTTTGTTGAGGAATACTCCCAGGGAAATGAACAGCTTTCCTCTTGCTATGTAATGGGGAGCCAAAGCTCAATCTTCCGCAACCCAATAGGCGATGACAAGACGGAGGCGAAGCAAAGCTCCTACACCTATGGAGCTTGCAACGATCCGTATGTGGTGCAAACCGCCTGCGACGATGATGCTTGCATCAATACCGTAAGCGATCTTGGCGCCATCGCTTCCCCCATGGCGCCCACGATCACGGTTGTGAATGTCAGCGACTTGTCCGCCGACTCCATCTCTGAAGCGTTGGGCGACCGGAATCTGATCGCGATTCGCTCGCAGGATGGAAGCTGGGCGCCGAATATCTACTTTCCGCAGCCTGACACGCTTAAATGGAAATCGATATTCGTGGACCACCGGGCCGGCTACACCTCATCCATCCACGTAAATGGCGAGGTGACGACGGTGAGTAAGGGCCAGCAACTGATGTATATGTCAGATGGCAGAAGATGGACGATCATCGACCGCAATTGAGATACTTTCCATGTGCCGCCTTGTGCATGGCAACGTCAACGCATAGTTGGCCACATCCGGAAACAAACGGCGGCCGGGCTCCGATATCATCCCGACTCCTCGCGCCCCGCCCGCCCGAACATGAGTCCACTGCCCGCCCCTTGCCGCCTTTTGTCCCGGCGCCTGATCAGCCTGATCCTCCTGACGGCGCTCGGCCCGCTGGCCGCCAGCTTCGGCACAGCGGCCCAGGCGCAAACCGCCCGCAAACCGTCGCCCTATGAGAACTCCCGCCCGCTGAGCCCCGACGAGCGCGCAGCGCAGGCGGAAGACGGCAAGAAAGCCGGCCCGGCGTTCCTGGGCCAGATCCGGACCCAGGCCGAGTTCCAGCAGCTGGCCCGGGTCTACAACCCCGGCACGCCGCTGGAAATCCCGCACGTGCTGTTCGTCATCGACCGCAAGCAGAGCGACCGTATCTACTACGTCAACACGCCGCGCTATACGTTGCACGAGAACTTCGCGCGCGAGCGGCGCCTGCTGCCCGCCGACGACAAGGCCACGCTGATCGCGCAGTACAAGGACCCGCAACGGCGCCTGCTGTTCGGCACCCTGAGCTGGCAACGGGACTTGCCCGGCTACACCTATGAATTCTGGGAAGGCGACCGGCTCACCCCGGCCCTGCTCAAGCTGACCGATGAAAAACTGAAGGCCAGCTTCCAAGAACAGGTACGCTTCAAAGCCAATTCCACGCTGCATGAACAGGTCGCGCAGACCGCCGGCCTGAATGCGGTGACGCAGGAATCGTTGCTGCGCGAACAGACCTTCCTGCCGCTGAACACGGGCCAGGCCCAGGGCCGGCTGCGCATCGTCGCCTCGGTGGACGAAACGCCGGACCTGTCGCCGACCGATATCCTGGTGCTGGACGAGGTGCCGGTCGCGCTGCCGCCAGTGGCAGGGCTGGTCACGCAGCGGCCCTCCACCCTGCTGTCCCACGTCAACCTGCTGGCCAAGGGCTGGCGCATTCCCAACGCCTACGTGCGCGACGCGGTGACGGCACTGCGCGAGTACGACGGCCAGTGGGTCGAGCTGACCGTCACCAGCAACGGCTATCAGGTGCAACGCATCGCCAAACCCGAAGTTGCCTCGCCGCCCAAGGCCGCCCCGCCGCTGCCCAAGCCCGACCTGACGGTCAAGGCGATCAAGCCGCTCGCCGGCATGGCCACGCGCGACAGCCGCCATTGCGGCGTCAAGGCGGCCAACCTGGGCGCGCTGAAGTCCGCGCTGCCGCCCGCGGCCACCGTGCCGGACGGCTTTTGCATCCCCTTCGCGCAGTACGCGGCCTTCATGGCGCAGTTGGGCGTGCCGCAACGCATCGCCGCGCTAGAGCGGCGGCCGGACTTCATCAGCGACTCCAACGTGCGCCGCGCCGAACTGGCCGCGCTGCGGCAGGACATCGTCCAGGCCCAACCCGACCCGGCGCTGGCCGCCGCGTGGCGCGAACGCTGGCAGAAGCAACTGCAAGGACGCGGCGTATTTGTGCGCAGCTCGTCCAATTCCGAAGACCTGCCAGGCTTCAGCGGCGCGGGGCTCTACACCACCGTACCCAACGTCACGCAGGCCGACGCGCTGGCGCGGGCAGTGCAAACGGTGTGGGCTTCGGTCTACAACTATGAAGCCTACGAGGCCCGGCGCGCGGCCGGCATCGGCCAGGACGGCGTGGTGATGGCGGTGCTGGTGCAGCAGGCGGCGGCATCGGACAGTTCGGGCGTGATGATCACGCGCGATCCCTTCGATGCCTCGCGCCGCTACGTCACCTACATCTCGGCCAAGCGCGGCCTGGGCATCAAGGTGGTGGAAGGCAAACGCCAGGCCGAGCAGCTGATGTATTCCAGCTGGTCCAGGGCGGTGCAGGTGCTGAGTCGTTCCGCCGAAGACACCCAGCTGGTGGCGGACGCCGCGGGCGGCGTGCGCGAAGTGCCGATCGAAGGCCCGCGCCAGGTATTGAATGACGCCCTGGTGGCGCGCCTGGCTGCCGTTGGCAGCCAGATCAAGCAGCGCCTGGGCGGCGTGGACCAGGATATCGAATGGGCCGTGCAGGGAGAGAACATCCTGGTCCTGCAGGCCCGGCCGTATATCGACGGCAGCCGGTAAGGACTTCAGTCCGGACTCGCGCCCGAGGCCTGCACGACCTGCTTCCACTGCATGAACTCGGCCTGCTGGCGCGCCGCCAGCTCGGCCGGGCCGTCATGCATCATCGTGACCCCCAACTGGTCGAACTTCTGTTGCAGCGCCTGGTCGGCCAGGACTTTCCGGATGGCCTGGTGCAAGGTGTCGATCGACGCGCGGGGCGCTTCCTTGGCGCCATAGAACGCGACCCACAGATCGCCGCGGAAACCCGGTATGGCTTCGTTGATGGCAGGCACATCGGGCAGCAAGGCGTTGCGCTTTTCGCTGCTGACGCCCAGCGCGCGCAGCTTGCCGGCCTTGATGCCTTCGACCGCCGAAGGCAGGCTGGCGAACAGCATGGGCACCTGGTTGCCCATCACGTCCGCCATGGCCGGCGACACGCCGCGATAGGGAATGTGCTGCATGCGCAGGCCGCCCATCTGGTCCAGCATGACGCCCAGCAGATGATTCAAGGTCCCCGCGCCGGCCGAGGCGTACTGGTACTTTTCCGGATTGGCCTTGATCAGGGCCATGAATTCCTGCATGTCCTTGGCGGGAAAGGCGGGATTCACGCACAGCACGTTGGGCACTTCACCCACAGCGGCGATCGGCGTGAAGTCCTTGATCGGATCGAATTTCGCGTCTTTGTAGACCCAGGGCACGATCAACTGGTTGCTGTTTGCCGTGAACAGCACGGTGTAGCCATCCTGCGGCTCGCGCAGGAAGGCCTGCGTGCCCACGACGCCGCCGGCGCCAGGCTTGTTGATGACGACCACGGGCTGTCCGAGCTCGGCGCCGAGCTTTTCCGCCATGATGCGCGCGACAATGTCCACCGTGCCGCCGGCCGCCGTCGGCACGACGACGTTGATCGGACGGTCAGGAAAGGCGGCATGGGCCTGCCCCAATCCCGTCACGGCCACGGCGGCGCACAGGGCCAACACGCCCTGCCTCAGTATCTTGAATCCCATTTCATTCCCCTTGCTGTTTCAGCAGATGATGTAACTTCCGGCCGACGGCGAGCAAGGCTAGGTCCTCGCCCAGATCGCCGACCAATTGCATGCCCAAAGGCAGTCCCGCGCGGCTGAACCCGGTCGGCAGGTGCAGGCATGGCCACCCCAGCACCGACCAGATCTTGTTGTATGAAGCGTCGCCGGTGTGGGCCAGTCCATGCGGCGCGGGACCCGGCGTACTGGGCGTAAGCACCAGGTCGGCGCCGCCGTAGCGCGCGCTCCAGCCCTGGCGCAGCGCGGCCTGGACCTCGCGCATCTCCTGGTACTGCCCGGCCCCGATGGCCAGGCCATGCGCCACCGCCTGGCGCAAGGCCTCGCTCAGGGCATGCCCCTGGCGCTCCAATACCGGCGCCAGGCTGCGCGCGAACTCGTAGTGCATGATCACGTCGTGCGCCTGCAGCAGCAGCGCCGTCTCATGCTCGGCTTCCACGGTCACGCACTGCACCTCATGCGTGGCCAGTACTGCGCGGGCGCGCTCGATCTCGGCCCGGCTCTCGGCGCACAATCCGGCTTTCGGATTGCCCAACTGCACCGCAATGGTCAGGCGCCGCTGCTCCGCGCCGTCGGCGTCCACGCCGCCGACAAGTACGTCCGCAATGGCCTGGGCATCCGCCACGCTGTTCGCGTACCAGCCTATGGTGTCCAGCGACTCGCAGGTGAGCTTCATGCCGTCCCGGAACACGCGGCCCACGCTCGGCTTGAATCCCACCACCCCGCAATACGCGGCCGGGCGGATCATCGAGCCTCCGGTCTGCGTGCCCAGGGCCGCTGGCACCATGCCGGCCGCCACCGCGGCTGCGGAGCCGCTAGATGAACCGCCGGGCGTGTGCGCCAGCGCATGAGGATTCCGGGTCGGGCCCGGCGTCCTGAAGGCGAACTCGGCCGTCACTGTCTTGCCCACGGGAATCGCGCCGGCAGCGCGCAGCATGCCCACGCTGCAGGCGTCGAACGCGGCCTTGCCGGCAGTCATGGCAGGCGCTCCGAAACCGGTGGGCATATCGGCCACGTCGATCACGTCCTTGATGCCGATGGGGACGCCGGCCAGCGCGCCGGCGGCGTGCCGCGCCGGTTCCATCTGTTCCAGCGCCGCGGCGGGCAGCACATGGCTCCAGGCGCGGATCGCCGGCTCTTGCCGGGCAATCGCCGCCAGGCTCTGGCGCGCCGCCGCGAACACCGCCGCCTCGCCGTCCCTTACTCCTTGGGCGATGGCAGTGACTGAAGCGGAAAGGGAAGCAAGGGACATAGGCAAATCCGGCATGCCGGTTGAATGTAGCGATGCGGCATCTTAGGAACTCGACTAATCTATGTCCAATTGGTAATTTCGCCTTGATTATGTCGAAATCAGAATTAATCTTCCTGGACGGCCGGCTGCTGGTCCTGTTCTGCACCTTGGCTGAAGAGCTGCACTTCGCCCGGGCCGCGGCGCGCCTGTTCATGACCCAGCCGCCCCTCACGCAGCAGATCAAGCGGCTGGAAGCGATCGTCGGCGTGCCCCTGTTCGTGCGCACCACGCGCTCGGTGAAACTGACGCCCGCCGGCGAAATCATGTACGAACGTGCGCGCAAGATCGCCGCGGACACGCAGCTCATGCTGCGCCAGGCGCGCCGCACGGCGCGCGGCGAGACCGGCTCGCTGGTGATAGGCATCACGCCCAGCGCCGCGAGTTCGCCGCTGGTGTCGGCGCTCAGCCACTACCGCGACGCACACCCGGAAGTCCGCATCGATCTGCGCGAGATGAATTCCGTGGACATGGAGCCCGCGTTGCGGTCGCGCGTGGTCGATGTGGCGCTGATGCGTCCGCATCCGCTGGATGCGGATATCGTGACCCGCGTCATCTACGAAGAGCCCCTGCGCGTGGCGCTGCGCCACGATCATGCGCTGGCGAATCAGCGCGATGTTGCGCTGGAAGAGCTGCTGGAATTTCCCCTGGTGGGCTACCGCCAGGACATCTCGCCGTACTTCCGCAACATGATCCAGGCGCTGTTCGCACGTGCGCAACTGAAGCCGGAAATCGCGCAGGAAAGCGTCATTCCCACCCTGCTGACGCTGGTGGAAGCCGGCATCGGGCCTGCACTGGTGCCCCAATCATTGTCCCGCATGCGCTCGGACTCATTGCGCTTCCTGCCCTTGCGCGACGTGGCTGGAGCCACGGCTCAGGTGGTGTTGGCGGCGTTGCGCGACCAGGGCAACCCTGCGGTGGAGGGATTCAGCGCCGCCTTGGCGCAAGCCGTGGCCCCTCGCCAAGCACTGGTTTAGGCCTTTGGCGGAACGCCGCGCGTGCGCGGCGTTCCGCGCCCCTTAGATGTGCAGCGCGTGGCCCAGCGCCTTGAGCGCCGCTTCCTGCACCGCTTCGCCTAGGGTCGGATGCGCGTGGATGGTGCCCGCCACGTCTTCCAGCGTGGCGCCCATTTCCAGCGACTGGCCGAAGGCCGTCGACAGTTCCGACACGCCGCGCCCCACCGCCTGCCAACCCAGGATCAAATGGTTGTCGCGGCGCGCCACCACGCGCACAAAGCCGTCGGTGGCTTCCAGCGTCATCGAGCGCCCGTTGGCGGCGAAGGGGAAGGACGCCGTCAGGCAGTCCAAGCCGGCGCTTTCCGCCTCATTGGGCGACAGGCCGGCCACCACGACCTCGGGATCGGTGAAGCAGACCGCCGGAATGGACGCCGGCTGGAAATGCCGGCGCTTGCCCGCCACCAGTTCGGCCACCATCTCGCCCTGCGCCATGGAGCGATGCGCCAGCATGGGCTCGCCGGCAATGTCGCCGATGGCCCAGACGTCGCGCATGGAGGTGCGGCACTGGTCGTCGATGCGCAGCGCATTGCCCTTGCGGTCCAGCTGCAGGCTTTCCAGCCCCCAGTCCAGCGTGCGCGGACGCCGTCCCACCGCGATCAGCACGCGGTCTGCCGGCAGCAGGGTTTCGACGCCCGCCGCGTCCTGCACCCGCACCGCGTTGCCGGCGCCGTTCAGGCCCAACACCTTGCGGCCCAGATGCAGATCCACGCCCATCTTCGTCAGCGCGGCGGCCACTGGCTTGGTGAGTTCGGCGTCGTAAGTCGGCAGGATGCGGTCCTGCGCCTCCACCACCGCCACCTCGGCGCCGAGCTTGCGGTACACGGTGCCGAGTTCCAGGCCGATATAGCCGCCGCCCACCACCACCAGTTGCTTGGGGACGCTGGTCGGCGACAGCGCCTCGGTGGACGACACCACCATGCCGCCAAACGGCATGGAGGGCAGCGGCGTGGGCTCGGAGCCCGCCGCCAGCAGCAGGTGTTCGCACTGGATGCGGATGGCGCCGGACTCGCCGGCGTCGACTTCCACGGTCTTGCCGTCCAGCAGCCGGGCCCAGCCGCGCACCACTTCCACGCCGTTCTTCTTCAGCAACGCCGCCACGCCTCCGGTCAGCTTGCCGACGATGCCGTCTTTCCAGGCCACGGTCTGGGTCAGGTCGATGGCGGGCGCCGACACCGAAATGCCCAGCGCCGACTTGCCCGCGTAATGGCGCGCCTTGTCGAATTCCTCGGCCGCGTGGATCAGCGCCTTGGAGGGAATGCAGCCGATGTTCAGGCAGGTACCGCCCAGTTGGGCGCCTTCGACCAGGATGGTCGGCACGCCCAGCTGGCCGGCGCGGATGGCGGCGACGTAGCCGCCGGGGCCGCCGCCGATCACCAGCAAAGTCGTAGTCTTAGTGATCTGGCTCATGCTTACTCCACGAAAAGCAGCGCGGGTTGTTCCAGCAGCGCGCGCACCGCCTGGATGAAGCGCGCCGCGTCCATGCCGTCCACCACGCGGTGGTCGAAGGACGACGACAGGTTCATCAGCTTGCGCGCCACCACGGCGCCGTTGCGGATGGCGGGCCGCTCGACGATGCGGTTCACGCCCACGATGCCGACCTCGGGATGGTTGATCACCGGCGTGGTGACGATGCCGCCCAGAGGACCCAGGCTGGTGATGGTAATGGTCGACCCCGACAGTTCGTCGCGGCTGGCCGCGCCGGTGCGAACCGCTTCGGCCAGGCGAACGATCTCGGCCGCCATGGACCACAGATCGCGCGCCTCGGCGTGGCGCATGACCGGCACCATCAGCCCGCCGTCGCTTTGCGTGGCGATGCCGATGTGGACCGCGCCGTAGCGCGTGACCACGCCGCCTTCGTCGTCGTAGCGCGCGTTGATCTGCGGGAAATCGCGCAGCGCCACGACCATCGCGCGCGCCAGCAGCGGCAACAGCGTGAGCTTGCCGCGCGAGGCGCCCCACTTCTGGTTGAGGCTGGCGCGCAGCTCTTCCAGTTCGGTCACGTCGATTTCCTCGACGTAGCTGAAGTGCGGGATGCGGCGCTTGGACTCGGCCATCTTCTGCGCGATCTTGCGGCGCAGGCCGATGACCGGCACGTTTTCCTCGTCGTTGCGTTCGGCATAGGCCGCGCCGCCGCGGGCTTGGGTCCCCGCCCCCTGGCCTTGCAGGTAGGCGTCCAGGTCTTCGTGCAGGATGCGGCCTGCCGGGCCGCTGCCGGGCACGTAGCGCAACTCGATGCCCAGGTCCCAGGCGCGCTTGCGCACGGCCGGCGAGGCCAGCGGCTTGTCGCCGGGCTGGCGCGCGAC
>NZ_JBARYB010000297.1:0-50843 GCF_049647645.1 Achromobacter sp. | reverse complement strand
GGCCACGGTGTCGGCACGCGTCGCGCCGCCGCAGGCGCGCCACACGGTGCGCGGCAGACCGGCCAGGGCCGCGTCCACCCAGCCGTCGCCGGGCGTCACGGCCACGCGCACCTGCGATATGCGTTCGTCGGCCAGCAGCGCGCGAACCGCGTGGCGCAGCATGGGCTGTCCAGCCAGCGGACGATATTGCTTGGGCACGGTTTCATGCCCGGGCCGGCTGGCGCGGGCCCCTACGCCCGCAGCGGGCACGATTGCAATGAGAGAGGCAGACATGGTGCGGTGATTTTATAATCTTCCGCTTGATGCCTGCTTCCAGCCTGATGCCCGCCCCCTCTACCTCCACCCCAGCCGCGCCTCCCGTCCCCGCGACGGCCCCCACCCTGTCCGCGCTGAAAGCCGGCTCGCGCTATGCCCAGCCGCGTCCGCCGGGTTCCGGCGACGCCTGGCTGCTGGCGGACCTGGCGCGGCAAGCGTCGGCGCCGCTGGTCATCCTGACGGCCGAGCCCGTCGAGGCCCAGCGCCTGGCCGAGGAAATCCAGCTGTTCGCCCCGGACCTGCGCGTGCGCCAGCTGCCCGACTGGGAAACGCTGCCCTACGACGCCTTCTCGCCGCACCAGGACCTGATCTCGGAACGCCTGCACACGCTACATTCGCTGATGACGAAGTCGGTGGACGTGCTGACGGTGCCAGTCACGACCGCGCTGTACCGGCTGGCGCCGCCCGCCTTCCTGGCGGCATACACCTTTTCCTTCAAGCAGAAGGACAAGCTCAACGAAGCCGCCCTGCGCGCCCAACTGACGCTGGCCAACTACAACCACGTAACCCAGGTGACCGCGCCGGGCGAGTTCTGCCTGCGCGGCGGCCTGATCGACCTGTTCCCCATGGGTTCGGTGGTACCCTACCGCCTGGACCTGTTCGACGACGAAATCGAAACCATCCGCAGCTTCGATGTGGACACGCAGCGCAGCCTGTATCCGGTGCGCGAAGTGCAGCTCCTGCCCGGCCGCGAATTCCCGATGGACGAGGACGCGCGCAACCGCTTCCGGGCGCGCTTCCGTGAAGTCTTCGAGGGCGACCCCTCGCGCGCGCTGCCCTACAAGGACATCGGCAACGGCATTCCGTTCGCAGGCGTCGAGTACTACCTGCCGCTTTTCTTCGAAGAAACGGCAACCCTGTTCGACTACCTGACGGAAGGCACGGTCACCGTCACCGTGGGCGACATCGACGACGCCATCCAGCGCTTCAACCAGGACACGTCCAGCCGCTACGGCTTCCTCAAGAGCGACCGCGAACGGCCGGTGCTGCCGCCGTCCGAGCTGTTCCTGGACAACGAGGCCCTCTATTCCAGGCTGAAGGAATTCCGCCGGCTGTCGCTCACTGCCGGCCAGCCCCATCCCGACTTCCGCGCGGCTCCCGATGTAAGCGTGGCGCGGCGCTCCGAGGATCCCATCGCCAAGCTGCGCGCGCTGGTGCAGGGCGGCCAGACGCGCGTGCTGCTGTGCGCCGACTCCGCCGGCCGGCGCGAGACCCTGGTGCAGATGCTGAACGAGTTCGGCGTCACCCCGGACGCGCAACCCGACACCATCGAAGCCTTCCTGGCGTCGGACGCCCATTTCGGCATCGTCGCGGCGCCGCTCTCCACCGGCTTCGGGCTGCCCCAGGCCAATCTGGCCTTCCTCACCGAAAACGACCTGTACCCGGGCCTGGCCACCACCGGCCGCCGCGGCAAGCGCGACCAGGAGCGCGCCAGCAACGTCGAAGCCATGGTGCGCGACCTGTCCGAGCTGCGCGCCGGCGACCCGGTCGTGCACGCGCAGCACGGCATTGGCCGCTACCACGGCCTGGTCAACATGGACATGGGCGAAGGCGGGATGGAATTCCTCCATCTCGAATACGCCAACGGCAGCACCCTGTACGTGCCGGTGTCGCAGTTGCACGTGATCGCCCGCTACAGCGGCGCCGATCCCGAGGCCGCGCCCCTGCACCAGCTGGGCTCCGGCCAATGGGACAAGGCGCGCCGCAAGGCCGCGCGCCAGGTCCGCGACACCGCCGCCGAACTACTGGCCCTGTACGCCCAGCGCGCCGCGCGCGAGGGCTATGCCTTCAACCTGCCGCTCAACGACTACCAGGCCTTCGCCGAAGGCTTTGGCTTTGAAGAAACGGTCGACCAGGCCGCCGCCATCGAGGCCGTCATCGCCGACATGACTTCCGGCCGCCCCATGGACCGCCTGGTCTGCGGCGACGTGGGTTTCGGCAAGACCGAAGTCGCCCTGCGCGCCGCCTTCCTGGCCGTGGCCAACGGCAAGCAGGTCGCCCTGCTCTGCCCCACCACGCTGCTGGCCGAGCAGCACGCCCAGACCTTCTCCGACCGCTTCGCCGACTGGCCCGTGAAGGTGGTGGAGCTGTCCCGCTTCCGCTCGGCCAAGGAAGTGTCCGCCGCCGTCGAAGGCATCAACGACGGCCGCGTGGACATCGTCATCGGCACCCACAAGATCCTGTCCAAGGACGTGAAATTCAAGCGCCTGGGCCTGGTCATCATCGACGAGGAACACCGCTTCGGCGTGCGCCAGAAGGAAGCGCTGAAGGCGCTGCGCGCCGAGGTCGACGTGCTGACGCTGACCGCCACGCCCATTCCGCGCACGCTGGGCATGTCGCTGGAGGGCATACGCGACTTCTCCGTCATCGCCACCGCACCGCAGAAGCGCCTGGCCATCAAGACCTTCGTGCGGCGCGAGGACGGCAGCACCCTGCGCGAAGCGCTTTTGCGCGAGCTCAAGCGCGGCGGCCAGTGCTACTTCCTGCACAACGAAGTCGAGACCATCCACAACCGCCGCGCCCGCCTGGAAGAGCTGGTGCCCGAGGCCCGCATCGCCGTGGCCCACGGCCAGATGCCCGAGCGCGAGCTGGAGCAGGTGATGAAGGGCTTCTACCAGCAGCGCTACAACGTGCTGCTGTGCACCACCATCATCGAAACCGGCATCGACGTGCCCAGCGCCAACACCATCGTGATCCACCGGGCGGACCGCTTCGGGCTGGCCCAGCTGCACCAGTTGCGCGGCCGCGTCGGCCGGTCCCACCACCAGGCCTATGCCTACCTGTTGACGCCGGGCGAAGACGCCATCACCAACAACGCCAAAAAGCGCCTGGAAGCCATCCAGGCCATGGAAGAGCTGGGCTCCGGTTTCTACCTGGCCATGCACGACCTGGAAATCCGCGGCACGGGCGAGGTGCTGGGCGATTCGCAGTCGGGCAACATCCAGGAAGTGGGCTTCTCGATGTACAACGAGATGCTCAACGAAGCGGTCCGCGCGCTGCGCGCCGGCGAAGAGCCCGACCTGGATGCCCCCTTCAACCTGGCTTGCGAAGTCAACCTGCATGCTCCGGCGCTGCTGCCGTCCGACTATTGCGCCGACGTCCACGCCCGCCTGGGCATCTACAAGCGCCTGGCGCACGCCGCGGACGAAGACGACCTGATCCACATCCAGGAAGAACTGATCGACCGCTTCGGCAAGCTGCCCGAAGCCGCGCAGACCTTGCTGGCCACGCATCGCCTGCGCCTGGCCGCGCAGCCCCTGGGCATCGTCAAGATCGATGCCAGCGAAACCCAGGCGCTGCTGCAATTCGGCCCCAAGACCTCGGTCGATCCGGCCAAGATCATCGAACTGGTGCAGCGCCAGCGCCACATCAAACTGGCTGGACAGGATAAATTGCGGGTTGAGATCAAGGCTGCGCAGATCCCGGCCCGCGCCGACGCCGTCCGCGCCGTGCTGCGCGCCCTGAAGTAACCGTCAAACCACACTGATTTTTATGACTACCCATCACCTTGTCGTCCAATCTCCCGGCCTCACCGTGGAACACGCGGAACAGCTGGCGGCCCTGGCCCAGGCACAGGGCGTGGCGCGCATCAGCGCCACCGCCGCCCGCCTGCTCGACGTGCAGCACGACGATGCCACCCGCGCCGAAGTGGTGGGCTGGGCCGAGCGCCACGGCGTCGACAGCGCTTTCCTGCCTGCGGGCCTGAAGCTGTCGACGTGCAAGGTGCTGGCGATGGACATGGATTCCACGCTGATCAACATCGAGTGCATCGATGAGATCGCCGGCGTGGCGGGCCTGAAGGACAAGGTCTCCGAAATCACCGAGGCCGCCATGCGCGGCGAGATCAAGGACTTCTCCGAAAGCCTGCGCCGTCGGGTCGCCCTGCTCGAAGGTGTGCCTGCCGACGCGCTGGAACAGGTCTATGAGGACAAGCTGCGCCTGAATCCCGGCGCCGAACGCCTGATCACCACGGCCCAAGCCGCCGGCATCAAGGTCCTGCTGGTCTCCGGCGGCTTCACCTTCTTCACGGAGCGCCTGCGCCAGCGGCTGAACCTGGACAGCGCGCACGCCAACACCCTGGAAATCGCCAACGGCGTGCTGACCGGCAAGGTGTTGGGGGACATCCTGGACGCCGCTGCCAAGGAAGCCCATCTGCGCGAATTCGCGCGCCAGCACGGCGCTTCCCAGGAACAGATCATCGCCATGGGCGACGGCGCCAACGACCTGAAGATGCTGGGCATCGCCGGCTTCCCGGTCGCCTACCACGCCAAGCCGCTGGTGCGTCAGCAGACGCGCTACGCGCTCAACGTGTCGGGGCTGGATGGGGTGTTGAACTGGTTCGAGAGCTGATCTCGCCACATTGGACGCTAGCGCCAGCGTCCGGGAATGAAAAAAAAGCCACCTCACGGTGGCTTTTTTCATTGCTGCGACTGATCAGTACCGCACGCGCAGCGAGAGCAGTGCAGCCCGGCCAGTACCCAACGCCGCATAGTGCGCCGCATAGGCCTTGGTGTAGTACGTTTCGTCGAAAATGTTCAGCACGTTCAACTGCGCCGACATGTGATCGTTGAATTCGTACGCCGCCATGGCGTCGAAGCGCCAGTAGGAAGGCACCCAGCGCGCCTTGGGCGTGCCGTCGGCGTTCTTGGTCGAATCCGAATTGCCGTACACCTTGTCCACGTAGTACGCGCCGCCGCCCACCGTCAGCTTGGGCAGCACCTTGTAGGTGGTCCACAGGCTGAAGGCATTGCGCGGAGTATTGGGCAGGTCCTGGCCCACGGCTCCGCTGTTGAACGCGCCCTTGGTCATCTCGCTGTTCATGAAGGTGTAGCCGCCGAACACGTTCCACTTGGGCGTGATGCTGCCCGAGAAGCCCAGTTCGATGCCACGCACCTTGGCTTCGCCGACCTGCGCGGTTTCGGTGGCCGAAACTGCGACGCTGGTGTTCTTGCGGATGTCCTGGAACGCCGCCGCCGACAGCGTCAGGCGGTCATCGAACACCTGCCACTTCGTGCCCAGTTCCACCGTGCGGCTCTTTTCCGGCTCGAGCGACTGGCTCGTGACCGTCGCCGCGTCGCTGATCGCGCTAGCCGCGATGGCGGACGGCGTGGACGAGGTGCCGTAGGTGGCGTAGATGGTGCCGTTGGGCGCTGGCTTGTACGCCACGCCAATCTGGTAGTTGAAGAGGTTGTCTTCGCGGCTGGTGCTGTAGAACGCCGGAGTGCTGGCCGGATCGTTGCGGCCCTTGGCGATGTTGCTGCCGCTGGTCCGGTAGTTATCCCAGCGCAGGCCCAGGCTGGCTTGCCATTGCTCGTTGAACTTGATCGTGTCGAAGCCGTAGAGCGCGACCGTATCCGTGTTGTAGCGCGCCGGATTGTTGTTACGCTGCAGATGGCCGGGGTAGTAGGTACCCGGATCCGGATCCCACAACGAGGCGCAGAGCGCCGGGTTGGCGTAGGTATTCTTGCCGTTCGCCGTGCCGGTCACGCAGCCATTCGTCCCGGCGGGAACGCCCGACTCCGTGTAGCTGTCCTTGTCCTGCTTGATGTTGCTGTACTCGAAACCGAGGTCGAACGAGTGCTTCAGGCTGCCGGTATCGAATTCGCCAGTCAGATTGGTCTGGTTGGCGAAGCTCTTGGTGACGTAGTAGCCCGACTTGAGCGCGCGATACACCAGGCCATTCGGGATGTTGCCCTTGCTGTCGTCAGGGTTCGTGGCAGCGAAGTCAGTCGTGCCGCGGCCGTAGCGGGTCACGTTACGCAGCTGCAACTTGTCCGAAAAGTCGTGCTGGAAATCCACGGTTGCCACGTCATCGCGCGTCTTCATGAAATCGCGGCCCTTCAGCCCGTAGAAGCTCTTGCGGCTCACGCCCATGGTCTCCGTCACCGGCTGGCCCGTCTTCGGGTCATACGGAATGGAGTAATCCGGCATGCTGTCGTCTTGGTAGTGGTAGTAGCTCAACGTGATGCGCGTCGGCGTGCCCACGCCCAGCGTCAGCGAGGGCGCCACGCCCCAGCGCTCGAAGTCCACCGCGTCGTCGCGGCCGGGCGCGTCGCCCTTGTTGCCCATGACGTTCAGGCGGAACGCGGCCTTGTCGGCCAGGCGCCAGTTGCTGTCGATCGTCGCGCGGTAGTTGCTGTCCGTGCCGATCTGCGCCGTGGCTTCGGTGAAGTCGGTGGCCTTGGGCGTCTTGCTGACCATGTTGATGCTGCCACCCGCGCCGCCGCGGCCCGAATAGACCGAGTCCGGACCCTTGATGACTTCGACCTGTTCCAGGTTGAAGGTATCGCGCACCTGTGTGCTGGAATCTCGGATGCCGTCCAGGAAAATGCTGCCGGCCGAATTCTGGCCGCGAATGATCGGCAGGTCGCCGCCCGGGCGGCCGCCCTCGCCCGCCCCAAACGTGATGCCGGGGGAATTGCGCAGGACATCCTGCAGCGTGGATGCAGCCTGATCCTGGATCACCTGCTTGGGCACGACCTGAACAGTGCGCGGGGTGTCCAGCAAAGGCGCCGTGAACTTGGGCGACTGCGCCGTGGAGGTCTGGTACGACGACCCCTCACCCTCCACGCGCACCGGCGCAAGTTGCGTCACGCCGGAATCGGCGGATTGGGCGGCGGCGTAAGGGCTGATGAACAGCGCGGGTGCCGCGATGGCGGCGGCCAGGGAGGTCGTGAGCGTATTCAGCGAATACGTATCTTGGGGCTTCAAACCAGCTTCTCCGAATGTAAATAGCAACGATTCTTGTTTTTCTACCGGTTGCGATTGTGAACTCGGGCGCTGAATGGAACCTGAAAAATGACTTTTCACTCACATGAAATGAAAAAAAACAACACTAAATACAGCTAGGTTTGAACTTGCAACTCAACGGCGCGACGGACTTCATCCTCGCCTACCGCAAGCGGTACCTCTAAGCCTGGGAATGCCACTGGCGATGACAGGGAGACCGTCAGAGGAGCTGGGCGGCATGGGCTAGGACATTCCCCTATATCCAAAAAAAAACGCCCCATAGGGCGTTTTTTGGAATGAATCAGGCGGCCTTCAGGTGCGCAGCCGGGGATGGCGCTTGAACAGATATCGATACACGAACCCCGGATAGGCCAGCACCAGGTACAAGCTCAGGGTAATCGCGTAGAACTCCCAGGTCTGGGAGAAGCGGTTACCCAGCGTGGATTCGAAGGCGAAACCCAATGCGCCGACGATCGCGTAGAACACCAGCACTTCGATCAGGCGCATCCAGAACGGCTTGACCGCCGCCACCCCACCCTGCTTCCAAGGCATGACGGCGAAGACCCGCTCCGTCAGGAACGGGAGATTCGCGCTAACCAGGGCCAGCGCGATCAGCAGCCATACCGCCAGAGTCTGGTTCATGGCCCCGTTTTCCGCTTACAGGCTGAGCGAGCTGCGGATGGCCTGCACGCACAGGGCCATCAAGCCGCCGGGCAAGATGCCCAGGATCAGAATCAGCGCGCCGTTGACCGACAGCACGCCGCGCTGGCCGCAGGTGGCGACCATCGGGGCGGCATCGGCGGCCGGTTCGTCGAAGTACACGACCTTGACCACGCGCAGGTAGTAGAACGCGCCGATCAGCGAGAACATCACCGCGATCACGGCCAGGGTCACGTGGCCCGCGCTGATCAGCGCCTGCAGCACGGCCAGCTTGGCGTAGAAGCCCACCAGCGGCGGAATGCCGGCCAGCGAGAACATCAGCAGCAGCACGATCGCGGCATGCCACGGGCTGCGGCGGTTCAGACCCTTCAGGTCGTCGATGTGCTCGCACTCGAAACCTTGGCGCGACAGCAGCAGGACGATGCCGAAGCTCGCCAGCGTGGTCAGCACGTAGGTCAGCATGTAGAACAGCGAAGCGCCGTAGGCGGCCGACGACAGTTCCGGCTTGCCCGCGACCGAACCCGACATCAGGCCCAGCAGCACGAAGCCCATGTGCGAAATGGTCGAGTAGGCCAGCATGCGCTTGAAGTTGGTCTGCGCGATGGCGGTCAGGTTACCGATAGCCAGCGACAGCACTGCCAGGATCATCAGCATCGGCTGCCAATCGGCGGCCAGGCCGTGCAGGCCATCGACCAACAGGCGCAGCGTGATGGCGAAGGCAGCCAGCTTGGGCGCAGCGCCCAGGATCAGCGTCACGGCAGTGGGCGAACCCTGGTAGACGTCGGGCACCCACATGTGGAACGGCACGGCGCCAAGCTTGAACGCCAGGCCCGACACCAGGAACACGATGCCGAACACCAGGGCCAGCTTCTCGGCCTTGCCCGCCGCGATGACCTTGGACACTTCGGCCAGATCCAGGTGGCCCGTGGCGCCGTAGATCATGGACATGCCGTACAGCAGGAAGCCCGAAGCCAGCGCGCCCAGCACGAAGTACTTCATGGCGGCTTCCGTGGCGACGACGTCGTCGCGGCGCAGCGCGATCAGCGCATACAGCGCCAGCGACATCAGCTCCAGGCCCAGGTAGATGGAGATCAGGTTCCCGGAGGAGATCATGACCATCTGGCCCAGCAGGGCGAACAAGGTCAGGACGTACAGCTCACCGCCGCGCATCATGTCGCGCAGTTGCGCGTAGACGCGGCCATAGACCAGGGTCGCGGCCACGGCGATGTAGGACGCGATCTTGAGCAGATGCGACAGTTCGTCGGTGACGTACAGGCCATTGAAGGTCGAACCAACGACGCCGTTCTTCCATTGCAAGGCCGACACGACGGTCAGCACGCCCAAGGCAAGCATGGTCAGCAGAAACGTCGGCTTGCGCTCGGGGTGATTGCTGACCGCGTCGACGAGCAGGATAGCCAGGCCGAAAACCAGCAGGAGGATTTCCGGTGTCGCCAGGGCGAAATCGATTTGGGATTGCATCATTGTCTTGTCTTACAGTTTCGAGACGGCAACGTGTTGCAGCAGGGCCTCCACCGAAACGTGCATCACGTCGGTAAAGGGCTTGGGATAGATCCCCATGTACAGCACGGCGATCGCCATCACGCCAAGAATCACGAATTCGCGGCGGTTGATATCGGTCAGTTCGCGCACGTGGTCATTGGCGACGTCGCCCAGGACCACGCGCTTGACCATCCACAGCGAATACGAAGCGCCCAGGATCAGGGCGGTAGCCGCCAGCAAGCCGATCCAGAAGTTGTGCTCGACCGCGCCCATGATCACCATGAACTCGCCGACGAAACCGCTGGTGGCCGGCAGGCCGCTGTTGGCCATCGAGAACAGGATGAAGAAGGTCGCGAAACGCGGCATGACGTTGACCACGCCGCCGTAATCGGCGATGCGGCGCGAATGCATGCGGTCATAGAGCACGCCAATACACATGAACATGGCGCCCGACACGAAGCCGTGCGAAATCATCTGCACGATGGCGCCTTCGACGCCGGCCGTGTTGAAGATGAAGAAGCCCAGCGTCACGAAGCCCATGTGGGCAACCGACGAATAGGCCACCAGCTTCTTCATGTCGTCCTGGACGATCGCGACCAGGCCGATGTAGATCACGGCGATCAGCGACAGCGTGATCATCATGCCCGCCAGGCTGTGCGAGGCGTCAGGAGCGATCGGCAGCGAGAAGCGCAGGAAGCCGTAGGCGCCCAGCTTCAGCATGATCGCGGCCAGCACGATGGAGCCGCCCGTGGGCGCTTCAACGTGGGCGTCGGGCAACCACGTGTGCACCGGCCACATCGGTACCTTGACGGCGAAGGCCGCCAGCAAGGCCACGAAGATCAGGATCTGCGGGGTGTAGCCCAGCTTGGTCTGCTGCCAGGTCAGGATGTCGAACGAGCCGCCCGAAGCGTTCCACAGGTACACGAAGGCGACCAGCGTCAGCAGCGAGCCCATCAACGTGTACAGGAAGAATTTGAACGCAGCATAAACGCGGTTCGGGCCGCCCCAGACGCCGATGATGATGTACATCGGGATCAGCGTGGCTTCGAAGAACACGTAGAACAGCATGCCGTCCAGCGCGCAGAACACGCCCACCATCAGACCCGACAGGATCAGGAAGGCGGCCATGTACTGGGCGACGCGGCTGGTGATGACTTCCCAGCCGGCCAGCACCACGATGATGGTGATGAAGGCCGTCAGCAGTACGAACCACATCGAGATGCCGTCGATGCCCAGATGGTAGTTGACGTTGAAGGCCTCGATCCAGGAGGTCTTCTCCACGAACTGCATCTTGGCCGTGGTGGAGTCGAAACCGGTGTAGAGCGGGATCGTGACGAGGAAACCGGCGATTGCGCCGACGAGCGACAGGCCGCGCGTCAGGCCGGGACGGTCGTCACGGCCCACCGCCAGCACCAGCAGGCCGAATACGATCGGGACAAAGATCGCAAGCGTGAGCCAGGGGAAAGTGTTGGATGCCATCTCGCTTGCCATCATTGGGGAATCAGCACAAAGAAAGTCACCAGCGCCATGATGCCGATGATCATCGCGAACGCGTAGTGATAGATGAAGCCGGACTGCAGGTGACGGCTAACCGCTGCCACCCAGCCCACCACACGGGCGCTGCCGTTGATCAGCAGGCCGTCGATGATGCCGCGGTCACCGGTCTGCCACAGGCCGCGGCCCAGGCAGCGCAGGCCGCGCGCGATGATCTGCTCGTTGACCCAATCCACGTAGTACTTGTTCTCAAGCACCTTGTTGACGCCGGACAGGCTGGACTTGATCTTGGCCGGAACCTTGGGATTGATCAGGTAGCAGTACCAGGCAGTGACGGCGCCCGCCACGACCAGCCAGAACGGAACCGTCTGGAAGGCGTGCAGACCGAAGGCCACCCAGCCGTGCCATTCCTCGTGCAGCTCGTGCATCGCGGGATGCTGCGGCAAGACCTTGATGACGCCGTCGAAGAACTTGCCGAACAGCATCGGATCGACCACCAGGGCGCCGATGATGACCGACGGAATCGCCAGCAGCACCAGCGGCAGCGTGACCACCCAGGGCGACTCGTGCGGCGTGCCATGATGGCCGTGGCCATCCGGCTCGTGGTCGACGTCGGCCGCGTGGTGATCATCATGACCGTGGCCATGACCGGAGGTGTCGAAGCGTTCCTTGCCGTGGAAGACCAGGAAGTACACGCGGAACGAGTACAGCGAGGTCACGAACACGCCGATCAGCGTCGAGTAGTAGGCGAAGTTCGCGCCCCAGACGTTCGCGGCGCCAGCGGCCTCGATGATGTGTTCCTTCGAGTAGAAGCCCGAGAAGAACGGCGTGCCGACCAGGGCCAGCGTGCCCAGCAGGAAGGTGATCCAGGTGATGGGCATGTACTTGCGCAGGCCGCCCATGTTGCGGATGTCCTGGTCATGGTGCATGCCGATAATGACGGAACCCGCGCCCAGGAACAGCAGCGCCTTGAAGAACGCGTGCGTCATCAGGTGGAAGATCGCGACCGAGTAGGCCGAGGCGCCGAGCGCGACCGTCATGTAGCCCAGCTGCGACAGCGTGGAGTACGCGACCACGCGCTTGATGTCGTTCTGGATGATGCCCAGGATGCCCAGGAACAGCGCGCCGATGGCGCCGATCACGATGATGAAGGACAGCGCCACGTCGGACAGTTCGAACAGCGGCGAAAAACGGGCGACCATGAAGATGCCGGCCGTCACCATGGTGGCGGCGTGGATCAGCGCGGAGATCGGGGTCGGGCCTTCCATCGAGTCGGGCAGCCAGGCGTGCAGCGGAACCTGAGCCGATTTGCCCATGGCGCCGATGAACAGGCAAATGCAGGCGACCGTCAGCAGCATCCAGTCGGAACCGGGCAGCGTCAGGGTGGCCAGCTTGTCGGCCTGGGCGAAGACTTCGCCGTAGTGCATGGTGCCGGCGTAAGCGAACAGCAGGCCGATGCCCAGCACGAAGCCGAAGTCGCCGACGCGGTTGATCAGGAACGCCTTCATGTTGGCGAAGATCGCCGTGGGGCGGGTGTACCAGAAGCCGATCAGCAGGTACGACACCAGGCCCACCGCTTCCCAGCCGAAGAACAGCTGCACCATGTTGTTCGACATCACCAGCATCAGCATGGAGAACGTGAACAGCGAGATGTAGGAGAAGAAGCGCTGGTAGCCGGGATCATCAGCCATGTAGCCGATGGTGTAGATGTGCACCATCAGCGACACCGAGGTCACCACGACCATCATCATGGCCGACAGCGGATCGATCAGGAAGCCGATTTCCAGCTTGGTCTGGCCGATCAGGCTCCAGGTGTAGACCGCGCCGTCGAAGCGCAGGCCGTTGAGCACGTCGTTCAGCACCACCACCGAACCGATGGTGGAGATGAGCACGCCCAGGATGGTGATCATGTGCGAAGCGCGGCGGCCGATGGGACGGCCCAGGAACCCGGTGCCGAAGAGGCCCGCGAGAATTGCTCCGGCCAGCGGAGCCAGCGCGATGAGCAAGTAGAGATTGGGTGAGCTAGACATTTTCTTCCAATACCCCGTTCAGCCCTTCAGGCGATCGAGTTCGTCAACGTTGATCGTGTTCAGGTTGCGGAACAGCAGCACCAGGATGGCCAGGCCGATCGCCGCTTCAGCAGCGGCCACGGTCAGGATGAAGAACACGAACACCTGGCCGGCGGTGTCGCCGAACCAGCTGGAGAACGCCACGAAGTTCATGTTGACGGCCAGGAGCACCAGCTCGATGGACATCAGGAGAATGATCAGGTTGCGGCGGTTCAGGAAGATGCCAAAGATCCCGATGGCGAACAGGATCGCCCCGAGGATCAGATAGTGGGCCAGCGTCAGCGTCATTTTTGTTCTCCTTGGGGCGCGGCGGCGGTCGGGGTGCCGTTGTGCGCCTGGGCGCGCTCGCTCTGGGCGGGCATGCTCACCAGACGGAAACGGTCCTTCGCACGCACGCGGACGGCGGCCACCGGATCGTTGTACTTGACGTCGCGGCGGCGGCGCAGGGTCAGCGCGATGGCGGCGACCATGCCGACCAGCAGCAGCGCGGCGCCCACTTCAACGGCGTAGACGTACTGCGTGTACATCGCTTCACCCAGCGCGCGGGCATTGTTGTAGTCGCCAGCGACCGGGGCTTGCGGACCCGCGCCGTACCAGGTCGAACCCAGCACGAAGGCCATTTCCAGCACCATCACCAGGCCGATGATCAGGCCCAGCGGCAGATACGTCTTCATGCCTTGGCGCAGGGTATCCATGCGGATGTCCAGCATCATCACGACGAAGAGGAAGAGCACCATCACGGCGCCCACGTACACCAGCACCAGCAGCAGCGCGAGGAACTCGGCGCCCAGCAGCATCCAGAGCATGGCCGCGTTGGAGAACGCCAGGATCAGGTGCAGGACGGCGGTGACCGGGCTGCGCGCGGTGATCACGCGGAACGCCGCGATCACCAGCACGGCGGCCAGTATGTAGAACAGGACAGTAGTAAAAGTCATGGATCAGGTCCTGGGCTTCAACGATAGGGAGCGTCTTCGGCCCGGCGGCGGGCGATGTCGGCTTCATAGCGGTCGCCCACGGCGAGCAGCATGTCTTTGGTGAAATACAGGTCGCCGCGCTTTTCGCCGTGGTATTCGTGGATATGCGTTTCCACGATGGAGTCCACGGGGCAGCTTTCCTCACAGAAGCCGCAGAAAATGCACTTGGTCAGGTCGATGTCGTAGCGCGTGGTGCGGCGAGTGCCGTCATCACGCTGGTCCGACTCGATCGTGATCGCCAGCGCGGGGCACACGGCTTCGCACAGCTTGCACGCGATGCAGCGCTCTTCCCCGTTGGGGTAGCGGCGCAGCGCGTGCAGGCCGCGGAAACGCGGCGACGCAGGCGTCTTTTCCTGGGGGTAGCGCAAGGTGACCTTGCGCTTGAAGAAATACTTGCCCGTCAGGCGCATGCCCTTGAGCAATTCGGTCAGCATCAGGCTGCCGAAGAAATCTTTGATCGCTTCCATATCCTGCCTCTGCCTGGCGGCTTAGCGCCAAATGTTCCAGGGCGTCTGCATCCAGATCGCCACCACGACCAGCCAAACGCCGGTCAGCGGGATGAAGATTTTCCAACCCAAACGCATGATCTGGTCATAGCGGTAACGCGGGAAAGACGCGCGGAACCACACGAACAACGAGACCACGAAAAACGTCTTGAGACCCAGCCAGAGCCAACCCGGAATCCAGGTCAGCGGCGCGATGTCGATCGGCGAAGCCCAGCCGCCCAGGAACATGATCGAGGCCATGCAGGACAGCAGGATCATGTTGGCGTATTCGCCCAGGAAGAACAGCGCGAACGCCATGCCCGAGTATTCGACCATGTGGCCGGCCACGATTTCCGATTCGCCTTCGACCACGTCGAACGGGTGGCGGTTGGTTTCGGCCACGGCCGAGATCACGTAGATGACGAACAGCGGCAACAGCGGCAACCAGTTCCACGACATGAACGTCAGGCCCTTGTCGGCAAACCAGCCGCGGTTCTGCACATGCACGATCTCGGACATGTTCAGGCTGCCCGACACCAGCAGCACCGTCACCAGCACGAAGCCGATGGCCAGTTCGTAAGACAGCATCTGCGCGGAAGCACGCAGCGCGCCCAGGAAGGCGTACTTGGAGTTGGACGCCCAACCCGCCACGATCACGCCGTACACGCCGATGGACGTGATGGCCATGATGTACAGCAGGCCGGCATTGACGTTGGCCAGGACCACGTCGGGGCCGAACGGCACCACCGCCCAGGCGGCCAGGGCGGGCATCAGCGTGACCACGGGGGCCACGATGAACAGCACCTTGTTGGCCTGCGACGGAACCACCACTTCCTTGGTCAGCAGCTTGAACACGTCAGCGAAGGGCTGCAGCAGCCCCTTGAAGCCAACGCGGTTCGGACCCATGCGGACGTGCATGGCGCCGATCATCTTGCGTTCCCAGTAGGTCAGGTAAGCCACGCACAAAATGATGGGCACGGCGATGACCACAATCTTGATGAGGGTCCAGAGGACCAACCAGACCGTCGGGCCCAGCAGTGCCGTACCCTGGCTCTCAAGAACATTAAGCCATTCCATCAGGCACGCTCCACGCTGATTTGACCGAATGCGCCACCCAGGGCTGCGGTGTTTTCAAAGGCTGCGGAGATGCGCACGGCACGGTCGGCCACGGCATCATCCTGCACGGTTTCGAGTTCGATGGCGCCCTGCCCGCTCGATACGCGCACCTTGACGCCAGCCGTCAGGCCCAGGCTGGTGAGCGTGCGGCCGTTCATGGCGGCAGCCGGTTTCTTCGAGGCCGGGGCCGCTTGCAGCGGCTCCGAACGGCGGACCATGGCGTCGGTGCGGTAGATCGGCACGTCGGCGACGCGCTCCAGGCCGGTGGCGGCCTGGCCCAGGCCCAGCGGGGCCTTGATCTCGTTGGACAGGCGGCCTTCGATGCCGCCAGCCAGCGCGGCGTCGCGCACGGACTCGGAGGTCTCGTCGTCGAAGCCGGCCAGATGCAGGACGTTGCCCAGCACGCGCAGGACCTTCCAGCCCGGACGGGTCTGGCCGAACGGCGTGACCGTGCCCTTGAAGCTCTGGGCCAGGCCTTGCGCGTTGACGTAGGTTCCCGAGGTTTCGGTGAACGGCGAGACCGGCAGCATGACGTCGGCCCACTCGGCCGCGGCCGAGCGGTAAGGCGTCAGGGCCACCGCGAACTGCGCGCCGCGCAGCGCGGCGATGGCTTGTTGGCCGTTGTCGGCATCCAGCAGCGGCTCGGCGTGCAGGACCACGTAGGCCTTCAGCGGCTCAGCCAGCATGGCGGCGGCGTTCTTGCCGCCCTTGCCCGGCGTGGCGCCTGCCAAATAACCGCCGACGGTGTTGCCGCCAGAGGTCAGGAAGCCGAACTTGCCGCCGGCCAGTTCCGCCACGGCGCGACCGTTGGCGGCCAGCGTCGAGGCTTGGGCGCTGGCCACGGCCAGGTTGCCCATCAGCACGGCAGTATTGGCGCCGGAAGCCAGGCTGGCGGCGATGAGCTTGGCATTTTCGCCCGGGACGACCGAGGCGAATTCGGCCGGCACGGCCTGTTCCTTGGCCTGGGCCAGCGCGACGGCCACTTCGGCCAGCGCGCGCGCCAGCTCGGACGGCGCCACGGTGATGCGGGCGGCGATGGGCATCAGGGGATCGTCGGCGGCGCTGTCGACCATCAGGATCTGGGTGCCGCGCTTGGCGGCCTGGCGCAGGCGTTGCGCCATCAGCGGATGATCCTTGCGCAGGAACGAACCCACCACCAGGACGCGGTCGAGGTTGTCGAGCTCGGCGATCGGCATGCCCAGCCACGGCGCACCCGTCAGGGCGGCGTCAAAGGCCGGATCGGTCTGGCGCAGGCGGAAGTCGATGTTCTCGGAACCCAGCGAGCGGACCAGGCGGCCCAGCAGCGCGTATTCCTCGGTGGTGGCGTATTCGGACGCCAGGGCGCCGATCTGGCCAGCGCCGAAGCTGTCGCGCACGCGGGACAGACCCTGGGCCACGGCGGCAAGCGCGTCGCTCCAGGAAGCTTCCTGCCACTTGCCGTCGGTGCCCTTGATCATCGGGGCCGACAGGCGGTCTTCGCTGTTCAAGCCTTCGTACGAAAAGCGGTCACGGTCGCTGATCCAGCATTCGTTGACGGCTTCGTCTTCGAAGGGAACCACGCGCATGACGCGGTCGCCCTTGACCTGGACCACCAGGTTGGCGCCCAGGCTGTCGTGCGGGCTGACCGAACGGCGGCGAGCCAGTTCCCAGGTGCGCGCGCTGTAGCGGAAGGGCTTGGAGGTCAGCGCGCCCACCGGACAGATGTCGATCATGTTGCCCGACAGTTCGGACTCGATCGAACGGCCGACGAAGGTCGTGATCTCGGAGTGCTCGCCACGGCCCAGCATGCCTAGTTCCATGACGCCGGCGATTTCCTGGCCGAAGCGCACGCAGCGGGTGCAGTGGATGCAGCGGCTCATTTCCTCGGCGGAAACCAGCGGGCCCAGGTCCTTGTGGAAGACCACGCGCTTTTCTTCCTGGTAACGCGAGGAAGAACCGCCGTAGCCCACGGCCAGGTCCTGCAGCTGGCATTCGCCGCCCTGATCGCAGATCGGGCAGTCGAGCGGGTGATTGATGAGCAAGAATTCCATCACCGACTTCTGAGCGGCGCGAGCCTTCTCGGAGCAGGTGTGGACGACCATGCCGTTGGTCACGGGCGTGGCGCAGGCGGGCAGCGCCTTGGGCGCCTTTTCCACTTCAACCAGGCACATGCGGCAGTTGGCCGCGATGGACAGTTTCTTGTGGTAGCAGAAATGCGGCACGTAAAGCCCGACTTTCTGGGCGGCATGCATGACCATGCTGCCTTCGGGCACTTCGACCTTGTTGCCGTCGACGGTTAGTTCAACCATTGCTGTTCCTGAGACCTACAGATATTGCGGGACCACACAAGACTTATGCTCGATGTGGTGCGCGAATTCGTCGCGAAAATGCTTGAGAAAGCCACGGACGGGCATGGCGGCGGCGTCACCCAGGGCGCAGATGGTGCGACCCATGATGTTGCCCGCCACGTTGTCCAGCAAGTCCAGATCCTCCGGACGGCCGTGACCGTTTTCGATGCGATGCACCATGCGGTAGAGCCAGCCGGTGCCTTCGCGGCACGGCGTGCACTGGCCGCAGCTTTCCTCGAAATAGAAGTACGACAGGCGCAACAGCGACTTCACCATGCAGCGGGTTTCGTCCATGACGATCACGGCGCCCGAGCCCAGCATCGAGCCGGCCTTGGCGATGGAGTCATAGTCCATCGTGCATTCCATGATGATGTCGGCCGGCAGCACCGGGGCGCTCGATCCGCCGGGGATCACGGCCTTCAGCTTCTTGCCGCCGCGCATGCCGCCCGCCAGTTCCAGCAGAGTCGAGAACGGGGTGCCCAGCGGGATCTCGTAGTTGCCGGGACGCTCGACGTCGCCGGTGATCGAGAACAGCTTGGTGCCGCCGTTGTTCGGCTTGCCGACTTCGAGGTAGGCCTGGCCGCTGTTGCGGATGATCCAGGGCACCGCCGCGAACGTTTCGGTGTTGTTGATGGTGGTGGGCTTGCCGTACAGGCCGAAGCTGGCGGGGAACGGCGGCTTGAAGCGCGGCTGGCCCTTCTTGCCTTCCAGCGACTCGAGCAGCGCGGTTTCCTCGCCACAGATGTAGGCGCCATAGCCGTGGAACGCGTGCAGCTGGAAGCTGTAGTCCGAACCGAGGATCTTGTCGCCCAGGAAACCGGCGGCGCGCGCCTCTTCCAGCGCTTCCTCGAAGCGCTCGTAGACTTCGAAGATTTCGCCGTGGATATAGTTGTAGCCGACGCTGATGCCCATGGCGTAGGCCGCGATCGCCATACCTTCAATCACGATGTGCGGATTGAAGCGCAGGATGTCGCGGTCCTTGAACGTGCCGGGCTCGCCTTCGTCGGAGTTGCAGACCAGGTACTTCTGGCCCGGGAAGGCACGCGGCATGAAGCTCCACTTCAGGCCGGTCGGGAAACCCGCGCCGCCACGGCCACGCAGGCCGGAGGCCTTCACTTCGGCGATCACGTCTTCCGGCTTCATGCCGGTGGTCAGGATCTTCTTCAGGGCTTCGTAGCCGCCGCGCTTGACGTAGTCGGCCAGGCGCCAGTTGGCGCCGTCGACGTCCGCCATGATCTGCGGCTGGATGTGCCGGCCGTGCAGGCACATCGAATTGGAAACGTCGTTCAGCGGATTGGGGTCCAGCCCCTGCGCGAACTGTTTGTACAGGTCGGGCGCGTTCATGCCGACTCTCCTTGCACCTTGAGGGCCGCGACCAGCGCGTCCAGCTTCTCTTCGGTCATGCGCACGCACATATGCTTGTTGTTCACGATCAGCACGGGCGAGTCGCCGCAGGCGCCCATGCACTCGCCTTCCACCAGGGTGAACTGGCCATCGGGAGTGGTGCCGCGATAGTCGACGCCCAGTTTGCGCTTGAGGTAGTCGCCGGCACGTTCGCCGTCGCGCAAGGCACAGGGCAGGTTGGTGCAGACGGCGATCTTGTTCTTGCCGACGGGCTTGACGTCGAACATGTTGTAGAAGGTGGCGACTTCCTGGACCGCGATGGGCGGAACGCCAATGTAGTTGGCCACATCTTCAATGATTTCGGTAGCCAACCAGCCCTTCTCTTCTTGCGCGATGGCAAGCGAGGCCATGATGGCGGACTGCCGCTGGTCGGCCGGGAACTTCGCGAGTTCTCGGTCGATTTTCTGGTAGGCCTGTTCGGAAAGCAGCATAGTTTGAATCCGGGTTATGCGGGCGTGCTCGTGACTGTCTGGGCGGATCAGCGATCGATTTCGCCGAAAACGATGTCCTGCGTGCCAATGATGGTGACGGCGTCGGCGATCATGTGACCGCGCGACATTTCATCCAGCGCTTGCAGGTGGACGAAGCCGGGGGCCCGAATCTTCAGGCGGTAAGGCTTGTTGGCGCCATCCGACACCGCGTAGATGCCGAATTCGCCCTTGGGATGCTCCACCGAGGCGTACGCTTCACCGGGGGGCACGTGGAAACCTTCAGTGAAGAGCTTGAAGTGATGGATCAGCTCTTCCATGTTGGTCTTCATGGCGGTGCGCTTGGGCGGGGCGATCTTGTGGTTCTCGATCATGACCGGGCCCGGGTTGTTGCGCAGCCACTCCACGCACTGGCGGATGATGCGGTTGCTTTCACGCATTTCGGCGATACGGACCAGATAGCGGTCATAGCAGTCGCCGTTGACACCGACGGGGATGTCGAAATCGACCAGGTCGTAGACTTCGTAGGGCTGCATCTTGCGCAGGTCCCAGGCCACGCCCGAACCGCGCAGCATCGGGCCAGTGAAGCCCAGCGCCTTGGCGCGTTCAGGGTCGACCACGCCGATGCCCACCAGGCGCTGCTTCCAGATGCGGTTGTCGGTCAGGAGCGTTTCGTACTCGTCGACGCAACCCGGGAAGCGGTTGGTGAAGTCTTCGATGAAATCCAGCAGCGAGCCCGAACGCGCATCGTTCATGACGCGCATTTCCTTGTCGCCGCGGTACTTGCTGGTGTCGCCGTATTGCGGCATCGAGTCCGGCAGGTCGCGGTAGACGCCGCCCGGACGGTAGTAGGCCGCGTGCATGCGCGCGCCGGAAACCGCTTCGTAGCAGTCCATCAGGTCTTCGCGTTCACGGAAGGCGTACAGGAACACCGCCATGGCGCCCACGTCCAGCGCGTGCGAGCCCAGCGACATCAGGTGGTTCAGCAGACGGGTGATCTCGTCGAACATCACGCGGATGTACTGCGCACGCAACGGGGCTTCCACGCCCAGCAGCTTTTCGATGGCCATGACGTAGGCGTGCTCGTTGCACATCATGGACACGTAGTCCAGGCGGTCCATGTAGGGCAGCGCCTGGATGTAGGTCTTGTGCTCGGCCAGCTTTTCGGTGGCGCGGTGCAGCAGGCCGATGTGCGGATCGGCGCGTTGGATCACTTCGCCGTCGAGCTCGAGCACCAGGCGCAGCACGCCGTGCGCGGCCGGGTGCTGGGGGCCGAAGTTGAGCGTGTAGTTCTTGATTTCTGCCATGATTTAACGCCCCAAGCCGTAGGAGTCTTCGCGGACCACGCGCGGCGTGATTTCGCGCGGATCGATCGTGACCGGCTGGTAAATGACACGCCGTTGTTCCGGGTCGTAGCGCATTTCGACGGTACCGGACAGCGGAAAGTCCTTGCGGAAGGGATGGCCGATGAAGCCGTAATCAGTGAGGATGCGGCGCAGGTCCGGATGGCCTTCGAAGACGATGCCATAGAGGTCGAAGGCTTCGCGCTCGAACCAGCCCACGGTCGGCCAGCATTCCATCAGCGACGCGACGATCGGGAACTCGTCGTCCTCGGCCCAGGTGCGCACGCGCAGGCGCCAGTTGTGCTCGATCGAGACCAGGTGCACCACCACGGCGAAGCGCGCGCGGTGGATCTTGGCGGCCGTTTCCTCGGGCATCTGGCGCGTGCCATTGCCCCAGGTCAGGTAATCGACGCCGCAAAGGTCGATACAGGTTTCAAAGCGCAGACCGGCTTCGGTCCGCAGCTTGTTGCAGACGGAGAACCACTGCTGCGCGGGCACTTCGAGCGTGAGCTCGCCCAACGCCTCGGTCAGCGCGATATCCGCGCCTAGGGTGGTCTGCAAATTGTTTTTCAGGGTTTCGAGCCTGGTCATCATCTTGTACGCTTAGGTGAACCGATACGCTGGTTTCGCGGGGCCGGCTGCAGGGGCTGCTGCCTGGCGCGGCGAAGCTCAGCGCGCAATCGTGTTGGTCAGGCGGATCTTGTTCTGCATTTGCAGCAAGCCGTAGACCAGCGCCTCGGCCGTGGGCGGGCAGCCCGGCACGTAGACGTCTACCGGTACGATGCGATCGCAGCCACGGACCACCGAATACGAGTAGTGGTAGTAACCGCCGCCGTTGGCACAGGAGCCCATGGAAACCACCCAACGCGGCTCGGGCATCTGGTCATAGACCTTGCGCAGCGCCGGCGCCATCTTGTTGCACAGCGTGCCGGCCACGATCATCAGATCGGACTGGCGCGGGCTGGGCCGGAAGATGATGCCGAATTGGTCCAGGTCGTAGCGGGCCGCGCCCGCGTGCATCATCTCAACCGCGCAACAGGCCAGACCGAAGGTCATGGGCCACATGGAGCCGGTCTTCGCCCAATTAAGGAACTTGTCCGCGCTGGTTGTGATGAACCCTTGCTTGAGAATGCCGTCTATAGCCATATTCGTCTCTGATAGCGTGCTGTGGAAAAACCCGGCGGGTTATTCCCAGTCCAGCGCGCCCTTTTTCCATTCGTAGATGAAGCCGACCGTCAGCACGGCCAGGAATACCATGACCGTCCAGAAACCGACCAGGCCGACCGTGCCCTGAGCAATGGCCCACGGGAACAGAAACGCGATTTCCAAGTCGAAAAGAATGAACAGGATCGCCACGAGGTAGTAGCGCACGTCAAACTTCATGCGGGCGTCTTCGAAGGCCTCGAAACCGCATTCGTACGGCGAGAGCTTCTCGGCGTAGGGACGCCGCGGACCAAGGAGGGAGCCGGCCGTTAGAAGCGCGAACCCGATAAGGGTGGCCACTA
This sequence comes from Achromobacter sp., assembly GCF_049647645.1. Classification (GTDB taxonomy): domain Bacteria; phylum Pseudomonadota; class Gammaproteobacteria; order Burkholderiales; family Burkholderiaceae_B; genus Achromobacter. Next base: position 28,494 of record NZ_JBARYB010000297.1, on the reverse strand, counting down.
CGATAAACAGCAGGACGGGAAAATACTGTTGCAGGTTCATTCAGGCGTCCGTCAAATGCGCAAACCTTAGGATTGTAGCATTCGCGCGGTTACTTCTGGCTGAACTCTGTAGCTCGAACAGCAGGTGAAAGACAGCATTCCTCAAATGGAACAATGGCTGCTTTCAGCACCGGTGCGCAAGCATACATCAACCCACAAGCAAGCACCTGAAAGGCGCAAAACACAGACTCCAAAGGCAAAAAAAAACCACCCTTGAGGGTGGTTTCATACGAACGGGCCGAAGCCCGTTCGCGCACTTTAAATCCAGGCAGGACTTGCGTCCTGCTTTGGATTAGAAGCGGTGACGGATGCCGACGCCGACGGCGGTCGACTTGATGTCTTCCACGAAGGCGTAGTTCTTGGCGTACGAACCGTAAGCGTACAGGTTGGTGCGCTTGGACAGGTCGTAGGTGTAGCCCAGCGAGAAGATTTGCATCGTCTGGTCGGCGCTATCAACACCGCTCAGGCGACCGTTGCTGGGGTCAACCATTTGCCACGAACCGAACAGCTTGCTTGCGCCGCCGATCGGGGCGGACAGGCCGACCATGTACGAGTTGGCCTTGAAGCCGTCAGCAAAGATGTTGCTGTTGAAGCCGATGTTGCCGACGTTGGAGTTCACGCCTTGGCCAGCGAACCAGCCGTCGGTCGTGCGAGCGTAGGCCAGAGCCAGCTTCACAACTTCAAAGTCGTACGAACCGCCCAGGGCGTACATACGCGGGGTGGCGTCGGTCTGGGTGGTCGACAGCTTGTTCGAAGCGTTCAGCTGGTCGTACGAGAAGGCGATGTTCAGCGGGCCGTTCACGTAACGCAGACCGGTCGTGATCGCGCGGGTGTTGTCGGCGGTGCGGAAGCCGGTTTGGGCAGTGTTCTGGTCGTCAGCATTGAACGAGTAGCCCAAGCCGAACTGGAAGCCGCTGAACGACGGGGTCTGATACATGACCATGTTGTCGTAGCGTTGCGTGTTGGCAGCGCTGAAGGCGGCACCGATGTTGGCCTGACCGAAGCCAGCGCCGAACGGGTCGATCGAGCCGAAGTACTTCGACGCGATGTTGGTTTGGCGACCGAAGTCCAGTTGACCCCAGCTGTCGCTGGCCAGACCGATGGTGGCTTGACGACCGAACAGGCGGCCGTTTTGAGCCGACTTGCCGTTACCCGAATCAAAGCCCGATTCCAGCTGGAAAACAGCGCGCAGGCCGTCACCCAGGTCTTCCGAACCACGCAGACCCCAGCGCGAACCGTTCTGGACGCCGTTGATCATGCCGAAACGGCTGCCGTTGACGGCATCGGGACCACCGCTGATCTTGTTGTAGCCGATACCCGTGTCGATGATACCGTACAGGGTGACAGACGTTTCTGCCTGGGCGACACCGGCAAAACCGGCGAGCAGGGCGGCAGCGAGCAGAGTCTTTTTCATTTAAGAAATCTCCGTTGATTTGAGTGACAAGAGCAGCAATCCAGCAAACCAGCCTGCCGCCCCCCTAACTCCGCGAAGGGAAGTTGACGCTATTGCATCAAAAATCAGGGGGGCTGGCTATGGTCGACGCCAGAAAAGTGCAGGTTTACGACAGCCTTGTTGGGATATTGCAACATCCCGGCAATGCTCGGCCCAATCGATAAGGGTTTACCCTTTATCTCAGAGGCGAGCGCCTATTCATGCGACTTTCAGCCCTGCCCCTAATTATTGGGACGCACTGGATACCATCTCCGCCGCCAAATACAGGTCCATTTCCGGCGCCGCTTGAAGCAGGCGCCGGCCTTGGGTCTGTCGCCCGGAGCCCCCTTTCGCCATCGGTATCCGTGCAGCAGCAATCCCCATCCGTCCACTATCAATAACGTTGTTATTTTTAAAAATCGTCGATATCATCGAATCGTCGATTGCTGCGCCGAACCATATGCCTATGCCTACCTCCCGCGCCGACCGTTCCGAACGGCTGAATGCGCTGCGCCGCCAGCTGGTTCTGGACGCCGCACAGCGTGTGTTCGAGCGCGATGGCCTGGAAAAGACCACGATCCGCGCGATCGCCAAGGAGGCCGGCTGCACCACCGGTGCCATCTACCCCTGGTTCGCCGGCAAGGAAACCATTTATGGCGCGCTGCTGGAGGAATCGCTGGAGCGCCTGTACGCGCACCTGGCCGAAGCGGCCACCTCCGCCCCCGGCCCGACTGCGGCCCGTACTGCAATCCACGCGTTCTTCGGGTACTACGCCGAACGGCGGACCGATTTTTCCCTGGGCATGTACCTATTCCAGGGGCTCGCCCCCCGCGGACTGGGCCGGGAAATGGACGAGCGGCTCAACGCTCGCCTGCGCCAGAGCATAGACCTGCTGGGCGTGGCGCTGGCCCGGACCAAATCCTGGGAGGCCGCGGTAGTCGCGGTCGAGCAGATGAATCTCTTCACCTATCTGATGGGGCTGCTGCTGCTGCTACACACCCGCCGCCTGAAATCCCTGGGCCAGAACGCGCAAGCGCTGCTGGACAACTACTGCCTCGCCCTGGAGCAACGATGACCGCAACCGACCTGGACGCCCCGGCCGACGCCCCGCTGATCAGCCTGGCCGATTTCCACATCCTGCTGGCCGACCAGCACCCCTTTTCCCTGCTGCTAGGCATAGACGTGCTGCGCATCGGCCGCGGCACGGCGCGCGCCGTGCTGCCCGCGCGCGACGCCCACCAGCGCCTGGGCGGCATCGTCGCCGGCCCGATGCTGATGGGCCTGGCCGACCTGACCATGTACGCCGCGGTGGTCGGCGCCACCGGCCAGGCGCACGCGGTGACAGCCAGCCTGACGATCAATTTCCTGCGCAAGAGTCCCGCGGGCGCCATCTATGCCGACGCCCGGCTGCTGAAAGTCGGCCGGCTGTCGGCCGGCGAAGTCATCCTGACCGGCGAAGGCTCGGACGAGCCCCTCGCCCATATCGTGAGCACGTGGTCCGTGCCCAAGCCATGAGCATGCGCGTCAGCATCGTCGGCATGGGCAAGACCGGCACGCTGGCCGCGCAGCGCCTCCTGGCGGCGGAGCCGGACATCGCGCTGACCCTCTACGACATCGAACCCGGGCGTTGCGAGGACTTCCGCGGCAGCGCCACGCTGGCGACGTCGGCCCGCGAAGCCCTGGAGGAGTCAGACACCATCGTGCTGGCCCTGCCGCGCGAGCGCGAGATCGACCGCACGCTGGAGCGCTTCAGCGACGGCAACGTGACGGCGCCGGTAGCGGGCAAGCTGATCGTGGACCTGGAGCCGCCTTGCGCCGAACGAGCGCGCAGCCTGGACCAGGCCATCGTCGCCGCCGGCGGCCGCTACACCTGCGCGCCCCTGCACGCGGCTGCGGACGCCCCTGGCTCGGAGGCACGCCTACTGAACGCCCTGGCCCCTGGCGCATGACTGCCGCAGGCGCTGCGCCACCGCCACGCACAGCGCCAGCCAGGCCAGGCTGACCGCGAAGCCCGCCAGCACGTCGCTGGCGAAATGGACCTGCAGCAGGATGCGGCTGAGTCCGATCGCCATGATCAGCGCCGCCAGCAGCGCGATACTGGGCAGGCGCCAGGCAGGCGGCGCCAGACGCCACAATAGATAGCAGGCCATGCCGTAGACCGCCATCGCAGCCGAGGAATGGCCGCTGGGAAAGCTCCACCCGGCTACGCTGGCGTAGCCATGATCGTGCTCCGGCCGCACCCGTTGGAAAGCATGCTTGAGCAGCCAGTTGAGCGCGCCGCCCACGCCGGTGGCGACGGCGCAGACCAGCGCCAGGCGCCAATCCCCCCGCCACAGCAGGAACAGCGTCATCAGTACGCTGATTCCGGTCAGGAATTTCCGGTCGCCCAGATAGGTGAACCAGGACAGCAGCCATAGCAGCGGCGTCGACATGGACATGCTCAGGGAACCGGCCAGGGCGCGGTCGAAGGCCACCACCGCCCCCTCGCTTTCTATCGCGAACGCCAGGACCAGGAAGAGTGCAAGCGCGGCGCAAGTGCCGGCCATGAAGAAGGCGGCGCGGCTGCGGCGGGGCAGGCTCAGGCCGCAGCGCGCAAGCAGGAGCGCCGCCCCCCCGGCCAGCAATGGCAGCGCGATGAATAGCTGCAAGGCATGGGCCGCGGCCCAAGCCGCATACGCATCCGTCATGAATAAGCGCCCGTCACGATGAAATTCCCGCCCCCTTTCAATACAACGCGACCAGGGTCTTGTCTACCGGTGCAAACGCATGCGCCCCGGCGGCGTAATCCCAACGCTCGATCTGGCAAGCGCCCTGCCCTTCGCTGGTAATGACATTGACCGAGTTGGGCACGTTGCCGCGGACCCGGCGCGAGCAGGTGGTTCCGGCCTGCACGACCCAGCCGCCGGAAGAAGCTGCGGGATTCAGGGGCAGCACATAAGGCAGGTGGATATGCCCGCCCAGGACCAGGTCGACGCCCGCCTGCGCCCAGGCCTCAAGCGCACGCTCGCGCCCGATCAAGAGATTGGAGAGGTCCGACTCCACCTTGGCGCGCACGGGGTGGTGGGCAACCACGATGCGCAGCTGCCCCGGCTTGGCCTGGCGCAGCCGCTCGGCGACCCGGGCGATCTGCCCGCCGGAGATCTCGCCGTCCTTGCGCCGGCGCGGGCGCGTCGTGTTGACGCCGATGGCAAGCAGGCCGGCGTTTTCGAACACGGGTTCCAGCACCGGACCCAAGGCCCGCTTGTAGTTGCCGTATGGATTCAGCGCGCGCGCGAACACGTTGAACAGCGGAATGTCGTGATTGCCCGGCACGGTCAGCACCGGCAGCGACAGGCGCTCGATGAATTTACGGGCAGCGGCGAACTGACCGCGCCGCGCGCGTTGCGTAATGTCGCCGCTGAGCACCACCAGGTCGGGCGCGAGGGTGCAAGCCAGGTCCAGCGCGGCCTCGACCACGGGTTTGCGTTCCGTGCCGAAGTGGGTATCGGAAAAATGCAGGATACGGGTCATGAACGGTCCAGGTATTGCGAGTCCGCCGGCACCACCAGCGACAGCCGTTCGTTGGCCACTTTGAATTCCAGCGGCGTGTCCATCCAGGAGATTTCGCCGTCCATCGCCACCTTGACGCGCCGGCGTCCGCGAACGGCCACGGTCAGGCGGTCGAAGGCGAAGCTGACCACATGCTCGGCTTCGCCCAGCCGGCTGAACAGGCCGCGCAGCAGCAGGCCATAAAGCGCCAGGGTGCCGACGGGCCGCGCCGCCATGGCGATCAACCGGTTCTGGCCCAGTTCCGCGGACTCGATGCCGATGTGCTCAAGTTGAAGCTTGTTGTTGCCCACCACCAAGGTAGGCGAGCGCAGATTGCGGGCTTGCCCGCCGTGATCCAGCAGCAGGCTCAGCTGACGCGGCGCGCGCAGCAGCGTGACCAGGCCCGACCACAACGCCACCCAGCGGCTGCGACCGTACTTCTGCTTATAGGCTTCGCGATCTTCGAGCAGTTGCGGATACAGGCCCAGGCTGGCGTTGACCAGGAACAACCGGCCGTTGAGCATGCCGACCTGCACCGGCCTGGGCTGGCCTTGCAGGAAGCCGCGCAATGCCACCTCCGTCTCTTGCGAAATGCCGTAGCTGCGCCCAAAGTAGTTGAACGTGCCCTGGGGCAGGATGCCGAACGGCACCCCTTTGCCGAGCACGACGCCAGCGACCGCGTTGAGCGTGCCGTCGCCGCCCGCCGCGATGACCACGCCCTGCTGCTCTTGTGCGCGCTTGACCGCGGCCTCGGCCGTATCGGTCAGGCGCGATGGATCCTGCACCGGCATCAGTTCGTAGCGGCGCCCGGCCTCGTCGAGTATGCGGCGGATCGTGTCCTGCAGGATCTGCGCGTCGCCGCGTCCCGATCCGGTGTTGAGGACGATGAAAAGGGGTTCTTGTCCCGTCAGGGAATGGGCAGCGGTTGCCGGGTTCTGCTGGGGAGGCGTCATGCGACAAACATACCCCATGCCGGCAAAACGCCGCAACAAGGCTTGCGGCGGGCGGCGCCAGGCGCGCCCGCCGCTGCCGTTCAACGGCCGATGGCGTAGGCCTGCATCAGACGCGGCGTGGCCGCCGCGTGCAGCAGGCCGTCGGCATCGCGCGACGCCGCGGTCAACCGGCCCACCGACCATTCGGGCACTTCCTCGATCTGGTGCCCGCGCTGGCGCAGCGCTGCGATGACCTCGGCCCCGAAGCTCGCCTCCACCGCCAGATGCCCCGGCTTGCGGTCCCGTGGATAGAAGGACGTGGGGAAGTGCATGGTGTGGGACATGGGCAGGTCGATCGCTTCCTGCAGGTTCAGGCCGTGATGCACGTGGCGCAGGAAGAACAGCAATTGCCATTGCTCCTGCTGGTCGCCGCCCGGCGTGCCGAACGCCAGGTAGGGCTTGCCATCGCGCAGCGCCAGCGAGGGCGTCAGCGTGGTGCGGGGACGCTTGCCGGGCGCCAGCGTGCCGGGCAGTCCTTCTTCCAGCCAGAACATCTGCGCGCGCGTGTTCAGGCCGAAGCCCAGCTCCGGAATCACCGGCGAGGACTGGAACCATCCGCCCGAAGGCGTGGCCGAGATCATGTTGCCCCAGCGGTCAATGACGTCCACGTGGGTGGTATCGCCGCGCTTGGCGGAAGCGCGCATGTCGGCCAGCGTGGGTTCATTGGTGGCGCTGCCGGGCGCGGAGACCTTGGACAAACGCTCCAGCGTGTCCATGACGCGCTTCACCTGCGCCTCGAAGCCAGGCACCTGGCCGGGCAGCAGATCCTGCGAGGCCGACTCGCCGATCAGCGCGCGGCGTTCGGCGTTGTAGGCGTCGGACAGCAGGTGATCCAGCGGCACGTCGACGAAAGCCGGATCGCCGTAATAGGCCTCGCGGTCGGCGAAGGCCAGCTTCATGGCCTCGGTCACGCGGTGCACGAATTCGGCGCTGGTCGGGCTCACGCCGGCCAGGTCCATGTCCTTGAGCAGGGCAAGGGTCTGCAGGAAGACGGGACCCTGGCTCCAGGAACCGGCCTTGGCCACGGTGTAGCCGTGGTAGTCGTAGGTGACTGGCTTGTCATAGCTGGCCGACCAGCCCGCCAGGTCGTCGGCGGTGATGACGCCCCGGTGGGTGGAACCGCTCTCGTCCATGACGTCGGTGTTGCGCGCGAACTTGTCGATCTCCTCGGCCACGAAGCCGCGGTAGAAGGCGTCGCGCGCCGCCTCGATCTGGCGCTCGCGGTCGGCGCCGGCGCTTTCGGCCTGCTGCAGCACGCGGGTCCAGGTGCGGGCCAGCGCCGGATTGCGGAACAGCTTGCGGGCCTCGGGCACCTTGCCGCCCGGCACGTAGACCTGGGCGGTGGTCGGCCAATGAGTCTGGAAGAAGTCCTTGAGGCCGGCGATGGTGTTGGAGATGCGCGGCATCAGCGCGTGGCCGTGCTCCGCGTAATAGATGGCATGCTCCAGCACGTCGCGCACGCGCATGCTGCCGTGGTCGCGCAGCAGCAGCATCCAGGCGTCGAAGGCGCCCGGGATGACGGTAGCCAGCAGGCCGTTGCCAGGGATGAGCTTGAGGCCCTCGGCGCGGTAGCGTTCGAGCGTGGCGGCCGCGGGCGTGGTGCCCTGGCCGCACAGCACCTCGACGCGGCCGGTGCGCGCGGAGTAGAACACGGCGGGCACTTCGCCAGCAGGGCCGACCAGATGGGGTTCAACCACCTGCAGCACGAAGGCCGAGGCGACGCAGGCATCGAAGGCGTTGCCGCCGCGCTCCAGCAGCGACATGCCAGCCGCGCTGGCCAGCCAATGGGTGGAGGTCACGACCCCGAAGGTGCCGAGGATTTCCGGGCGAGTGGTAAACATGATGGTTCCTATGAGGGCTGCGGTCAGGCATTAAGCCGCTGAGACGCAGACACTTCCAATACAGCGAATACCAGGCGACGAAAAAGCCAAGCACGCCAGAAAGACCTACGGGCGCAATACATCAGGGGCGCCGCGGATCCGGCTCCGCCGGTCCGCCTGCGCCGCTCCCTGGAGCCCGCGCCAGCGGGTAGGGGGAGCCTACTTTTTAGCGACAGTGACACCCTTCAGGCGAATCAAGCCATCCGGGTACGGTACAAAGCCTTCCAACTTCTTCTGCACGCCAAAGGTCCACGGCAGGTAGAACAGGTAGACGATGGGACGCTGGTCCTGCATGGTCGCCAGCACCTGGTCATACATGGCGCGGCGCTTGGCGTTGTCGGACTCGGCGCGGGCGTCGTTGAGCAGCTTGTCGACGCCGGCATCGCAGAACTTGCCGTCGTTGAGGTTGCCCTTGCAGCTCAGGTATTGATGGATGTTGCCGCTGGGATCGACGCGGCCAGACCAGCCGCTCTGCCCCACTTCGAAGTCGCCGCGCGCAAGCGACGATTGCAGGGACGCGAACTCCACCGGACGCAGGGTGATGTCGAAGCCCGCTTCGGCGCCCATGGCCTGCACCAGCTCGAACACCTGCTGCATGGTGGTGTTGTTGCCGAAGGTGATCTCGAACTTGACGCGGTCAAAGCCGGCTTCCTTCAGCAGGGCCTGCGCCTTCTTGGGATCGCGGCCCTTGTGCTCGAAGGCGGTGTTGTAGGCGAAGCTGGCCGGCGGGAACGGCTGATAGGCGGGCTGGAACATGCCCTCGCCGATCACCTGGTTGAGTACGTCGCGGTCGATCGCGAGGTCCAGCGCCTGGCGCACGCGCTTGTCCTTGGCCAGGGGGTTGTTGGCGCGCGCGCCATTGGCCAGGTTCACCGAAATGGCCTGGAAGCCCAGGCCGGTGACCGGCGCCAGGGTCAGGTTCTTGTCGTCCTTCACGGCCTTGGCATCGCTGGGCGCGACGCGCTCGATGATGTCCAGGTCGCCCGCGCGCAGGTTGTTCAGGCGCACGGTGTTGTCGGGAATCGGGGTGTAGACCAGGCGGTCGAAGTGATAGTTGGCCGCATCCCAGTATTTGGGAAATTTCTCAAGCACGATGCGGTCGTTCTGCACGCGCTCCTTGAACTGGTAGGGGCCCGAGCACACCGGCTTGCCGCCGGGATCCTTGTCGAAGCTGGCGGGCGACATCATCATGCCGGCGCGGTCCGACAACTGCGACAGCAGCGAGGCGTCGGGTTCGGACAGGTTCAGCACCACGGTGCTGGCATCGGGCGCCTCGACGCTGGCGACCGTGGCCAGTTCGCTCTTGCGGTTGCTGTCGGGCAAGGTGCGGGCGCGGTCCAGGTTGGCCTTGACGGCAGCGGCGTCCACCGGCGTGCCGTCATGGAACACGGCATCCGTGCGCAGCTTGAAGGTCAGCACCTTGTGGTCCGGACTGATGGTCCAGGATTGCGCCAGCTGCGGCACGATCTTCAGGTCCGGGGTGATCTCGACCAGCTTGTCGCACAGGGAAGCGAAGACGATGCGGCCCACGAAGGTGCGCGCGCGCACCGGGTCCAGCACATCGGGGTCGTCCTGCAGGCCGATACGCAGGGTGGATTGAGCTTGCGCCAATCCGCTGGCCAGCATTCCCGCCATGGCCATGGCGAGGCAAAGTTTACGCATGAAAGATCTCCGTCGGTTCAGGTCGGCCTGGTTCCCCGCGCGGACGCGCCGCCTGGCATGAGGGAACAGACCCGAGCCGTGCTGCATCGCCGGGTCCATCCCCCGCTGCGCACGTTCTTGTTGGATTCTGCGCCAGGCGCGCGGCGATTGTATAGAGCGGCGGCTGTCGTAAGCCTAAATGCCTGCCAGGCGGCCGCCTTGCGGACGCAGCTTCAGGGAATGCGGCAAGGCGCCGCGAAGTCCACGGCGGCCTGGACCTCGGCGCGCAGCTTGGCGACCAGCGGCCGGGCGTCGTCGCGGCGATGCTGGAACGCGTAGGGCAAGGCCGCCAGGGGCGGATCCCCTTCCAGCACGCGCAGGCTGCCCTCGGCCTGCAGCGCGCCAGCCCAATGGCTGGGCAACAGGCCGACGCCCGTGCCTTCTATGAGCAGGCCGACCACCGCCCCCCAGTTGTTGCAGCAGAGGCGTTCGCCTGCTGCCTCGCGACCCGCCAGCCAGTCATCGATGATGCGCGTGGTGCCGGCCCCCGCCGGCAGCGTGACCAGCGGCAGGCGTTCCAGCAGCGCGGGGGTCATGCGCGTGGCGCCATCCAGCACAGCGGGCGCGGCGACCCAGGAGAAGTCGGCCTGGCCTATGGAGGCGGAAGCGATATTGGGCCGGGAAGAACGGCCGGCGATCACGGCGAAGTCCAGCTCGCCGTCGGCCACGCGCTGCTCCAGCACCTGGCCGATGTCCACATAGGGCTCCAGCACCAGGTCCGGATAGGCGGCGCGCACGCCCCGGATCAGCCGCGGCAGCCAGGTCAGCGCGGTCAGTTCGCCCACGCCGAAGCGGCAGCGGCCGCTGAGCCCAGCGCTTTGCGCCAGCGACGCCCGGATCTGTTCGGCCGAGGCCAGCAGGTCGCGCGCCTGCGGCAGCAGGCGCTGGCCGGCGTCGGTCAGCGCTGCCTTGTGGCCGCTGCGGTCGAAAAGGGATAGGCCCAGGCCTTCCTCGAGCTCGGTGATGCGCTTGGACAGCGACGACACCGACAGGTGCAGGCGCTCGGCCGCCACGGCGAAACTTGCGCAGGTGGCGGCCCAGTAAAAGGCTTCGAGTTGCTTGAGGGTCATGCCGGGATTGTAGGGGCGCCCGGCTGAAGGGCGCCCGGCATACGGTCTCCGCGGATTCAGGCGGCTTTCGGTATCAGCAAGTGCGCGGAAAACCGGAGGGTATCGATGGCGGCGCGGAGCATGCGCTCGACGCGCGGCCAGATATCGCCCTTGAGACGATCGGACCAGCAGATGCTGTCAAACACCCCGTCGACCAAGGCGTGCAGATAGAGGTTGGACAGGCGCACGTCCAGCGCGCGCGGCAGGTCTTCGCGCTTGACCGCGGCGCGCAGCAACTTCTCCGAGGTGCGCAGCGCGTGGCGCTCCCACAGGTCGCGGCGGCGCAGCAGGGGCGCGTTCTCGTCGCTGCGTTCGCATTTCAGGTACAGGATCTCCAGCACGCGCTGCACCGAGCCTTCCTGCGCGTAGATCTGGATGTACTGCCGCATGGACGAGTAGAGCGATTCCAGCGCGTCGCCCTCGGCCGACACTTGGGTCAGCTGCGCAGCCTCGCCCAGCGCGCGGTCGCACATGGCGATGCAAACGTCGATCTTGTTCTTGTAGTGGCCGTAGACGGCGCCCCGGGACACGCCCGCGTAGTCGGCAATGTCGCTCATGGTGGTGGCAGCCACCCCTTTGGACAGGAACACGTGCTCCGCGGCATCCAGGATGCGGTCGCGGGTGCGTTGGGACTCTTCTTTCGTCTTGCGGGCCATGCGGGGACCTCCTTCTAAAAAACCGGCGTCAAAAAAACGGCGGCTCCCTTGCCGGAAAGCCGCCCTTTCCACACTGTGAATATGTGTGAAGCCGGGAGCATACTTCCGAACAAAATAATTAATCAAGCGTGACGGATTAAATGATAGACTCGCTTCCCCATGCGGGAAAGTCGGCGCCTTTCCCCACCTCAGCCCCACACGGGCTCATCAGACACTATAAAAATGAAGCAAAGAGTCTCTCTACGCACGTCCGCCCTTTTTTCCGTACTAATTCTTATTACTGGTTGCTCGAAACCGGAAGCCCATCAAGCCGACAAGGCTCCCGCCGAAGTCGGCGTGATCGTCGCGGCGGCCACGTCCACCAGCGTCGCCACTGAATTGCCGGGCCGGCTGGAGCCCTACCGCGAGGCCGAGGTGCGCGCGCGCGTGGCAGGCATCGTCACCGCGCGCCTGTACGAGGAAGGCCAGGACGTGGCGCGCGGCGCCGCGCTGTTCCAAATCGATCCGGCTCCCTTGCAGGCCGCCTACGATTCCGAAGCCGCGAACCTGGCGCGCGCGCAGGCCAACCTGTCGGCCGCCGCCGACAAGCTGCGCCGCTACGCCGACCTGGTCTCGGACCGCGCCATCAGCGAACGCGACCACGCCGAAAGCGTGGCGCAGGAACGCCAGGCCCGGGCCGAAGTCGCCCTGGCCCGCGCCAACCTGCAAAGCGCCAAGCTGAAGCTGGATTACGCGCGCGTGACCTCGCCCATCGATGGCCGGGCGCGGCGCGCCCTGGTGACCGAGGGCGCGCTGGTGGGCGAAGGCCAGGCCACGCCGTTGACGGTGGTGCAACAGATCGATCCCATCTACGTGAACTTCGCGCAACCCGCCGCCGAGGTGATGCAGCTGCAGAAACAGATCCGCGCCGGGGCCCTGGAAGGCGTAACGCCGGATCAGGTGCGGGTGCGGCTGCTGCTGCCCGATGGTTCCGAGTATGGACGCAGCGGCACGCTGTCGTTCGCCGACCTGGCGGTGGATCCGGGCACGGACAACGTCACCATGCGGGCGCTGTTCGAGAACCCAGGCCGCGACCTGCTGCCGGGCATGTATGTGCGCGTGCAGCTGGAGCAGGCGATCAACCGCGACACCTACCTGGTGCCGCGCAACGCCCTGCTGCGCAACGCCGAGGGGGCGCACGTGCTGGCCGCCGGCCCGGACGGAGAGCTGAAGAAGATCGCCGTCACCGCGCAGCGGATGCAAGGCCCCAACTGGATCGTCACGCAGGGACTTGCAGGCGGCGAGCGCATCGTCGTCGAGAACGCCGCCCAATTGGCGGCGGGCCAGAAAATCAAACCGGTGGAGCGGGCCGCGCCTGGCGCAGAGGCCCCGGCCGCCGGCAACCCGGAAGCGGGCGTCCAGGCAAGGACGCCCGCTGCGGGCCAAAAAGGATAAACCGCAATGGCGCGTTTTTTTATCGATCGCCCCGTCTTCGCGTGGGTGATCTCGCTGCTGATCGTGCTGGTCGGCATACTGTCGATCCGCGCGCTGCCGGTGGCGCAGTATCCCGACATCGCTCCGCCGGTGGTCAACGTCGGCGCCAGCTATCCCGGCGCCTCGGCCAAGGTGGTCGAAGAGGCCGTCACCGCCATCATCGAACGCGAGATGAACGGCGCCCCCGGGCTGATGTACACCTCGTCCAGCAGCGACTCGACCGGCTGGGCCAGCATCAACCTGACCTTCAAGCAAGGCACCAATCCCGACCTGGCGGCCGTGGAAGTGCAGAACCGCCTGAAGGCGGTCGAGCCGCGCCTGCCGGAATCGGTGCGCCGCGACGGCGTGCGCGTGGAAAAGGCGGCCGACAACATCCAGCTGGTGGTATCGCTGAAGTCGGACGGCGGCCTGGACGACATGCAGCTGGGCGAGCTGGCCGCCTCCAATGTGCTGCAGGCGTTGCGCCGCGTGGAAGGCGTGGGCAAGGTGCAATCCTTCGGCGCCGAGGCCGCCATGCGCATCTGGCCGGATCCGGCCAAGCTGACGGCCATGTCCCTGACCCCGGGCGACATCGTCTCGGCCCTGCGCAGCCATAACGCGCGGGTCACCATCGGCGAACTGGGCAACCAGGCCGTGCCCAAGGACGCCCCGCTGAACGCCAGCATCGTCGCCGGCGAATCCCTGCACACGCCCGAGCAGTTCGGCAACATTCCGCTGCGCGCGCAGCCGGACGGCGCCACCCTGCGCCTGAAGGATGTGGCCCGGGTCGAGCTGGGCGGCACCGACTACATGTACCTGTCGCGCGTGAACGGCATGACCGGCACGGGCCTGGGCATCAAGCTGGCGCCGGGCTCGAACGCGGTGGACACCACCAAGCGCATCCGCGCGACCATGCAGGAGCTGGCCCAGTATTTCCCGCCAGGCGTGACCTGGGACATTCCGTACGAGACCTCCACCTTCGTGGAAATCTCGATCAAGAAGGTCCTGATGACCCTGCTGGAAGCCGTGGCCCTGGTGTTCTGCGTCATGTACCTGTTCATGCAGAACTTCCGCGCCACGCTGATTCCGACGCTGGTGGTGCCGGTGGCGCTGCTGGGCACGCTGGGCGTGATGCTGGGGCTGGGCTATTCCATCAACGTGCTGACGATGTTCGGCATGGTGCTGGCCATCGGCATCCTGGTGGACGACGCCATCGTGGTGGTGGAAAACGTCGAGCGCATCATGGCCGAGGAAGGCCTGCCGCCGCGCGAGGCCACGGTGAAGGCCATGGGCCAGATCAGCGGCGCCATCGTCGGCATCACGGTGGTGCTGGTATCGGTGTTCATCCCCATGGCGTTCTTCGACGGCGCGGTGGGCAACATCTACCGCCAGTTCGCCGTGACGCTGGCCGTTTCGATCGCCTTCTCCGCCTTCCTGGCGCTGTCGTTGACGCCCGCGCTGTGCGCCAGCATGCTCAAGCCCATCGCCGCGGGCCACCACGAGAAGCGCGGCTTCTTCGGCTGGTTCAACCGCGCCTTCACCCGCCTGACCGCGCGCTACACGACGCGCGTCTCGGGCGTGCTGGCCCGCCCCGTGCGCTTCGGCCTGGCCTATCTGGCAGTGATCGCCGCGGTGGCGCTGCTGTTCGCGCGGCTGCCCTCTTCTTTCCTGCCGGACGAAGACCAGGGCAGCTTCATGGCCATGGTCATCCTGCCCCAAGGCTCGCCGCAGGCCGAGACCATGGCCATGGTAAAGGACGTCGAGCGCTACATGCTGGAGCACGAACCCGTCGAATACGTGTATTCGGTCAATGGCTTCAGCAACTACGGCAGCGGGCCGAACTCGGCCATGTTCTTCGTCACGCTGAAGGACTGGAAGCAGCGCGGCGCCACCGACCTGCACGTGAATGCCGTGGTGGAGCGCATCAATGCCGCCTTCGCCGACCGCAAGAACGTCATGGTGCACGCGCTGAATTCCCCGCCGCTGCCGGACCTGGGGTCCACTTCGGGCTTCGACTTCCGCCTGCAGGACCGCGGCGGCCTGGGCTACGAGGCCCTGGCCCAGGCGCGCCAGCAGCTGCTGGCCGCGGCATCGAGCCACCCCGCGCTTGCGGAAGTGGTCTTCGCGGGCCAGGAAGAGGCGCCGCAGCTGGAGCTGCGCGTCGACCGCGACAAGGCCCAGGCCATGGGCGTGCCGTTGGATGAGATCAACACCGCGCTGGCGGTAATGTACGGATCGGACTACATCGGCGACTTCATGCTCAATGGCCAGGTGCGGCGCGTGACCGTGCAGGCCGACGGCAAGAGCCGCGTCAATATGGAGGACGTGTCGCGCCTGCACGTGCGCAACCTGCAGGGCCAGATGGTGCCGTTGTCGGCCTTCACCACGCTGACATGGTCGATGGGACCGCCGCAGCTCAACCGCTACAACGGCTTCCCCTCGTTCACCATCAACGGCGCGGCGGCGCCCGGGCACAGCAGCGGCGAAGCCATGCGCGTCATGGAGACGCTGGCGGCCGAGCTTCCGCGCGGCATCGGCTTCGACTGGTCGGGACAGTCCTATGAGGAACGGCTGTCCGGCAACCAGGCGCCGGTATTGTTCGCGCTGTCGGTGCTGGTCGTGTTCCTGGCGCTGGCCGCGCTGTACGAAAGCTGGTCCATCCCGCTGGCGGTGATCCTGGTGGTGCCGCTGGGCGTGATCGGCGCAGTGCTGGGCGTGACGCTGCGCGGCATGCCCAACGATATCTACTTCAAGGTCGGCCTCATCGCCACCATCGGACTATCGGCCAAGAACGCGATCCTGATCGTGGAGGTAGCCAAGGACCTGGTGCGCGACGGCCAGGGCATCGTGTCCGCCACGCTCGAGGCCGCCAGGCTGCGGTTGCGGCCCATCGTGATGACCTCGCTGGCCTTCGGCGTGGGGGTGCTGCCCCTGGCGCTGGCCACCGGCGCGGCCTCGGGCGCGCAGGCCGCGATCGGCACGGGCGTGCTGGGCGGCATCATCACCGCGACGGTGCTGGCCATCTTCCTGGTGCCGCTCTTCTTTCTTATCGTGGGCCGCGCGCTGGGCATGCGCGTGCGCCCCTCGCGTCCGGAAGGCCGCGAAACGCTGGAGACCTCGCCATGAAGGCTATGGCCATGACCCTGCTTGCGCTGGCTTTGGCCGGCTGCTCGCTGGCCCCTACCTATGAACGCCCGGCCGCACCCGTGCCGGGCGCCTACGACACGCCAGCTACGGACGGACAAGCCGCCATGCCGCAGGATTGGCGCGATTACTTCTACGACCCGGCGCTGCAGGCCTGGATCGCCGCCGCGCTCGAGAACAACCGCAACCTGCGGGTGGCGGCGCTGCGCATCCAGGAAGCCCGCGCGCTGTACGGCGTGCAGCAGGCCGACCGCCTGCCGTCCATCGACGGCACGGGCGAGTTCAGCCGCGGACGCGCCACCGAGCCCGGCCAACCGCGCATGCCGGTGGCGGACCGCTACCGCGCGGCCGTCGGCATCTCCGCCTTCGAGCTGGATTTCTTCGGCCGCGTGAAAAGCCTGAGCGACGCCGCGCTGTCGCGCTATCTGGCCAGCGAGGAAGCGCACCGCGCCGCCACGCTGTCGCTGGTATCGGAGACGGCCACGGCCTACTTCAACCAGCGCTCGCTGGCAGAGCAGCTACGCCTGACCGAGAGCACGCTGGCGCTGCGCGAGGCCTCGCTCAAGCTCACCCAGCGCCGCTACGACGCGGGGCTGGAAACGGCGGTGGGGCTGCGCACGGCGCAGATGCTGGTGGAATCCTCGCGCGCCACGCTAGCCGAACTGAGCCGGGAATACCGCCAGTCCGTGCATACGCTGGGCTTGCTCGCGGGCGACTTTTCGCTGCCGCCCAACACCGATGCCGTCACGCTGGAAAGCCAGAGCCTGACGCCGCTAGCCGCAGGCCTGCCCTCGAGCCTGCTGACGCGGCGTCCGGACCTGCGACAGGCCGAGGACACGCTGCGGGCTGCCAATGCCGACATCGGTGCGGCGCGCGCGGCGTTCTTCCCGTCGGTACAGCTGACCACCGACATCGGCACCACGGCCGGCAGCTTTTCGGATCTGTTCAGTTCCGGCACGGGCGCCTGGACCTTCGCGCCCAAGCTGACGCTGCCCATCTTCAATGCGGGGCGCAACAGCGCCAACCTGTCACTGGCAGAGGCCCGCAAGGACATCGCGGTGGCCCAATACGAGGGCAGCATCCAGCAGGCCTTCCGTGAGGTGGCCGACGCGCTGTCGGCACGCGACGCGCTGCGCGCCCAGATCGACGCCCAGCGCAAGGTGCGCGACGCCGACCGCGACCGCCAGCGCCTGACTGAAAGACGCTACGAGCGCGGCGTGGCCAGCTACCTGGAGATGCTGGAAGCGCAGCGCAGCCTGTTCGAATCCGAGCAGGAATTCATCCGCCTGCAACAGCGCCGGCTGGTCAACGCGGTGGAGCTGTACAAGGCGCTGGGGGGCTGGGAGCAGCCCGGTTCCTGACCGGTCAGCCGGCCTTGTCGATGCGGTAGGCGCAGCGGCGCGCCCCCGTGAGGATGTGTTCTTCGCGCCGCACCTGGACCTCTTCTCCCAGCACCTTGTGGAAGAGTTCCAGCTCGCTGCGGCAAAAGCCCATACAGGCTTTGGCCGCGGAACAGATCGGGCAATGGTTCTCGATGAAGAGGTAGTCCGCGCCGTCCTTGCGCAACTCGGCCATGTAGCCTTCGGCGGAGCGGACTTCCACCAGCCGCTCCAGCCGTTCCTTCAGGCTGCGAGCGCCCTGCATGGCCTGTCGATAACCGTTGAGCATGGCGACTTCGCGCGCCTGGATCAGCTTTTCGATGCCCTCTTCGCCGAACACCTGGCGCACGGCGCCCAGCATCTGCACCGTCATTTCGGCGTGCGTATCCGGGAAACGCCCGTGCCCGGCATCGGTCAGGAACCAGATCTGCGTGGGCCGGCCCCGGCCCGCGCTTTGGCTTTCGGAATCCACCAGTCCTTCCGCATGCAAGCGGGTCATCTGCTGGCGCACGGCCTCGGCGGTCACGTCCATAGCCTTGGCGATGACGGCGACGGACTGCGGGCCGCGCGTCTTCAAGGTCATGAGCACGCGATCCGCGGGCTGATGCTCCCAGGCGACGGGGTGGGACGGACTATCAGACATGGATGTGGATTCTCCGGATGTATGCCTATGGTGCCACGAACCGCGCCTGCCGGTCAGCCGGAAGCGGCCTGCTGCTCCATGGGCGGGGCTTCCCATCCGCCTCCCAGCGCCTTGTACAGCGCGATCAGCCGGGTATAGGACTCGGTTTCGGCCACGGCCACGGCGTCCTGGGCGCGCAAAAGCGTACGCTGGGCATCCAGCACCGTCAAATACGGGGCGCTGCCTTCGCGGTAACGCAGCTGCGCCAGTTCCGCCGCCCTGCCGCTGTGCGCGGCCGCCTGCGCCAGGCTGCCCAGGCGCTGCTGCGTCTGGCCGTATTCCGTCAGCGCCGATTCCAGTTCCTCCACCGCCCGCAGCACGGTCAGCTCATAGCCCGCGACCGCGCCGTCCGCGCGCGCCACCGCGCCGCGCTTGCGCGCCAGCGCCGTGGGCAGGTGGAAGGCAGGCCAGTTGGCATTGGCCGCGACGCTGAAAGCGCGGCTGGCCGATGAGCCGAAATCCGCGCCGCGCAAAGCGACGAAACCCAGGAATCCGCCCAGATCGATGCGCGGATACAGTTCCGCGGTCGCCACGCCCACGTCGGCGTTGGCGGCGGCCATGCCGCGTTCCGCCGCCAGCACGTCGGGACGGCGCGACAGCAAGGCGCTCACGTCGCCGATAGGCAGGCGGGTATCGAGGGGGGCCAACGCCTTGCCAGCATCCAGTTCGCCCAGCTCCACCGGGCGCAGGCCCGCCAGCACCGCGATCCGGTACTGCGCCAGCCGCCTCGTCGCGATCTGCACCGGCACGCTGGCCTGCACGGTCTCCAGTTCGGCGCGCGCGCTGGCCAGGTCGCCCTCGTCGCCGCGGCCGGCCGACACCATGGCCTGGATCACGCGTAGGCTGTCGCGCTGGCTCTCCAGGTTGGCGCGCGCCACGGCCAGACGCTGTTCGGCGCCGCGCAGCTCGAAGTAGTTGCGCGCCACTTCCGCCGCCACCACGATGCGGGTCTGGGCCAGGTCCGCGGCCTGTGCCTCGCTGCGCGCGGCGGCGCCCTCGGCCGCGCGGCGCAACCGACCGAACAGGTCCAGCTCCCAGGTGGCGTCGAAGCCCGCCCGGTAGCTCTGCGCCAAGTTGCGCTGGCCGGTAGCGCCGGCATTGGCCTGCGACAGGCTGCGTTCATAGCCGCCGCCCAGCGTGACCGCCGGCAGCTGGTCCAGTTCCTTCTCGTCCAGCACCGCACGCGATTCGGCCAGGCGCGACTGCGCGATGCGGATGTCCAGGTTGCGGGACAACGCCAGGTCGATCAGCCGGTCCAGCTGGGGATCCTGCAATTGCTTCCACCAGTCGCGCTGCAACTGGTCGGTGGAGAACAGGGCCTGCTCGGGGCTGGCCAGCGCCACCGGCGCGGCCTGGGGTTTCTGGTAGTCGGGTCCGACGGCGCAGCCGGCGGTGGCCAGCACGGCCAGCAGCACGGCCGCGCCCCGGCGCAAGCGTATGGAAAGTTGTGGATTGTTCATGATCGGTTCCTTCGGCTAGGCGGAAGCGCCCGGCACTGCGGCGTCCTCGGCCTGGGCCAGCACCAGTTCCCGGGCGCGCGGCGTATCGTGCGCCGCGCGGTGGTCGCGGGCGAGCACGGTGTAGACGGTGGGCAGCACAAACAGCGTGAACAGCGTGCCCACCAGCAGGCCCACCACGATGACCAGGCCCAGGCTGTAGCGGCTGTGCGCGCCCGCGCCGCTGGCGAATAGCAGCGGGATCAGGCCCATGACCATGGCGGCGGTCGTCATCAGGATGGGGCGCAGCCGGATGCGGGCGGCCTGCTCCATGGCGGCGCGCCGGTCCAGCCCGTGGCTGAGCTGCATTTCGTTGGCGAACTCCACCATCAGGATGCCGTGCTTGCTGATCAGGCCGATCAGCGTCACCAGCCCGATCTGGGTGTAGATGTTGACCGTAGCCATGCCCAGCGCCAGCGGTATCAGCGCGCCGCAGATCGACATGGGCACGCTCACCAGGATGATGAAGGGATCGCGCAGGCTCTCGTATTGCGCCGCCAGCACCAGGTAGATCACGATGATGGCAAAGATGAAGGTGATCATCAGCGCCGAACCTTCCTGGCTGTACTGGCGCGCATCCGACTGCCAGTCATAGCTGAAGCCGGCGGGCAGGAACTGAGCCTGCTGGGTCAGGAACTGCACCGCGTCGCCCATGGTGACGCCCGGCATCGGTATGGCCTGGAAGGTGGCCGCGTTGAGCTGGTTGAACTGGGTCAGCTTGTTGGGTTCCACGCCCATCGACACGGTCACGAGGTTGGCCAACGGCACCTGCGCGCCGCTGGCGCTCTTGACGTAGTAGCGCGCCAATGACTCCGGCGAGATACGCTGTTCGCGCAGGCTCTGCGGAATCACGTCGTAGGAACGGCCGTCCATGCCGAAGCGGTTCACGTAGTTCTCGCCCACCAGCACGGCCAGCGTGTCACCGATGGCCTTCATGGTGACGCCCAGGCTGTTGGCCTTGGCCCGGTCCACCTTCAGCTGCACCACCGGGTTGTTGTAGTCCAGGTCGCTGTCGACCACCATGAACAGCCCGCTTTCCCGTGCCGCCTTCTTCAGGCCTTCCATGGCCTCGTAGACCACCGGGTAGTCAGAGGCGCTCATGATGACCATCTGCACCGGCAGCCCGCCGGTGGATCCGGGCAGGGACGGCAGCTGGAAGGCGAAGATATTGCTGCCCTCGACCTGATTCACCTTGGCCTGCATGTCGGCCTGGATCTGGTCGGCCGAGCGGTGACGCTTTTCCCAGGACACGAAGTCCACGCCGCCTATGCTGTTGGACACGCCATCGGATCCGTTGATCAGCCAGCGCCCCTGCTGTTCGGGCAGGGTCTTCATCACGTCGTCCCACTTGCGGCCGAACTTCTCCACATAGTCGATGTTGGCATGTTGCGGCGACTTGATCGCAGTCAGCACCGTGGACTGATCCTCCACCGGCGCCAGCTCGCTTTGCGCGGCGTTGTACAGGAACGGCAGGCTGGCCAGCACCGCCACGGCGATCAAACCGGTCACCCAGCGATGGTGCAGCGATACATCGAGCACGCGGCCATAGGCGTTCCCCAGGCCTTCAAAGAAATGCTCGGCGCGGCGCGCCATCCAGCCTTCGGAGACGCGGCTGTTCAGCAGGAACGAGCTCATCACCGGCGACAAGGTCAACGCGATGACGCCCGATACCACCACGGAGCCCGCCAGGGTGAAGGCGAATTCCTTGAAGAGCGAGCCGGTAAGTCCGCCCATCAGGCCGATGGGCGCGTAGACGGCCGCCAACGTGATGGTCATTGCGATCACCGGCCCCGCCACTTCGCGCGCCCCGATGAGGGCGGCGCGCACCGGCGACTTGCCCTCTTCGATGTGACGATGCACGTTTTCCACAACGACGATGGCATCGTCCACCACCAGGCCGATGGCCAGCACCATGGCCAGCAAGGTCAGCAGGTTCACGCTGAAGCCGAACAGCGCCATGATGGCCGCGCCGCCCAACATGGACAGGGGGATGGTCAGCACCGGGATCAGCACGGCGCGCAGGGAGCCCAGGCACAGGAAGATCACCACCACCACGATGGCGACGGCCTCGATCAACGTATGCACCACGCCGTCGATGGACGCGCTGATGAAGCGGGCCAGTTCGAACGGCACCTGCACGCTGGTGCCCGGCGGCAGGTTCTGCTTGATGTTGGGCAGCAGCTCGTTCAGACGCTTCACGATCACCAGCGGATTACCCACAGGCGTGGCGTTCAGCCCGAAATACACGGCCGGCTCGCCATCCATCAAGCCGCTGGAATCGGTGGACGCGGCGCCCAGTTCCACCGTGGCCACGTCGCCCAGGCGCACGATCGCGTCGCCTTCGCGCTTGACCACCATGTCGCGGAATTCCGCCACATTGACCAGATCCGTGTTGACCTGGATGTTGGACACCACGTACAGGCCCTTGGCCTGTCCCGGCGCGGCCTGCACGTTGTTGTCGCGCAAGGCATCTGCCAGCTCGCCCGCGGAAATGCCGCGCGCGGCCATCCGGTTCGGATCCAGCCACACCCGCATGGCCAGCTTCTGCCCGCCGTAGAGTTCCACGCTGGCCACGCCGTCGATGGACGACAGCTGCGGCTGCACCACGCGCGACAGATAGTCGGTCAGGGCGGCCAGCGACAAGGTGCTGCTGGAGAAGCCCACATAGGCCACGGCGGTCGCCTCGCCGGCGGACTTGACCAGCACCGGGTCGTAGACGTCCTGCGGCAAGCGGTACTTGACCTCGTTGACCTTGGCCATCACCTCGGTCATGGCCTTGTTGGAATCGGCGTTCAGCTTCATCCGCACCGTGATCACACTGCGGCCCTGAGTGGACGAGGACGACAGGTAGTCGATGCCTTCCACCGTGGCCACCGACTGCGCGATGGGCTGGGTGACGAAACCCTGCATCAGATCAGGCGAAGCGCCCGGATACTGGGTGGTGATGGTGATGGTGGTGCTTTCGGTCAGCGGATACTGGCGCACCGGCAGGCCGCTCAGGGCCTTGATGCCCAGCAGCAGGATCAGCGTGCTGACCACCAGGGCCAGCACCGGCCTGCGTACGAAGAGATCGGTGAATTTCATGGTTTTCTCCCCGCCATCACCGGGCTTGCGCCAGGGTCTGCTGCGTGGCGTCCAGCGCCACGGTGTCCTCGGCGCCGACCTCGACCGCGGCGCCGTTATGCAGACGCAGCTGGCCGGAGGTGACGATCTGATCGCCTGCCTGCAGTCCTTCGGTCACGACGACGCGGCCGCGCACGCGCTCCGCCGTCTTCACATAGGCCTGCCGCACCGTCGTGCCGGCTTGCTCGCCCGCCTTGGGCGGCGTCACCACGTAGACCGAATCGCCGTAGGCGCTGTAGCTGACCGCGGTTTCCGGCACGGTGATCACGCCCGGACGCGCGGGCAGGCCGATCTGGCCCTGGGCGTACATGCCGGCCGCCAGGGCGCCGTCGGCGTTGGGCAGGCTCGCCTGCACCCGCACGGTGCGCGAACCCGCGTCGACCTGCGGCTCCACGGTGGTGATCTTGCCTTCGAAGACGCGCCCGGCATGGGCATCCACCGTTACCGCCACCGGCTGGCCCGCTCGCAGCGCGCCCATGGCCTGCTCGGGCAGGGTAATGTTGGCGTACATGGCGGAACCATCTGTCAGCGACACCAGCGCATCGCCAGCGCGGGCGAACTGCCCCAGGTTCACCCGGCGCACGCCCAGCACGCCGTCAAACGGCGCCTTGACGCGCTTTTGCTCGATCAACGCCTGCACCCGCTTGATGTCGGCCGCGGCCTGGTCGTAATCGGCCTGTGCCTGATCCAGCTGTTCACGCGTGGCGGCCTGCTGCGGCAGCAGGCGGCGGGTGCGCTCCAGCAAGGCGCGCGCATTGCGCGCCTGGGCCTGCAGCCTGGCCAGCTCGCCCTGCTCGGGGGCATCGTTCAACTGCACCAGCAACTGGCCGGCCTGGACCTGCGCGCCTGAGGTGAACAGGATCCGATCGACCCGGCCGTCCACTTCAGCCGCCACCTGCACCTGGCGCGCCGCCTCCAGCGAACCGATGCCGCTCAGGGTCACGGGGAAATCCGCCTGCCGGGCGGTGGCCACCGCCACCTTGGCCGGGGCCATGGCCCAGCCGCCCTTCTGCTGGGCGCCGCCATACTTCCAGTACAGCCCGCCGCCCGCCAGCGCCACCGCCAACGCCACGGCGCCCGCGGCCCACGCTCCTGAATTCGCCTTCATGATCGACTCGCTATTTATCAAAGAATGTTCTTGGATAATCCACGATATCGGGCATTTCGTCAAAAGGGCTAATCCAATCGCCGGCATAGCGACGGACTATGGCGTGCAAGCCCCTGCGAAGCGTGTGGGCATAAGAAACCGCCGGCAAGCAATCCGACCACGGGTCACTCCGTGTTTCGGCTGTCAACCGGGGAACTCTCGATTCTCCCGTTGTCGCCGTCTTCTATAACCACAATGCAAAAGCCCCGACCGGAGTATCCGTATCGGGGCTTTCGTGTGACCAATTCGCGAGGCTAGCGCAAGCAAGGGGACTGGTCTAGCTCTTGAGAATCTGCTTCAACTCTTCAAAGAACGATGCGACCGTATGGCCCCAGAGGGCAGGATCAAATGATCCCCATTCCTGTGCGAAGGCTGCCTCGGCCTCAGGGCCATAGTCGGCTATAAACCTGTCCATTTCGGAGCAGGCTCGCTAAATCCGCGTCTCGCCCACGACACGCTTATAACAGAGAGCAATTTCCTCAATCGTGTCGCCAAAAATCTCAAAGTCCTCGTTGAAATAGGCACCAATAAACTGCTCGAGTTCAGGATAAGGTTCTCGACGGTTTTCCAATGGTCCAAGGAACGCTATCAGAAGGTAATAGGGCATACCGTTAAAAGATTCATTCTTCAATGCAATAGTCAATTTTCTTCCCTGAGCAACTTCGGTTGCTCCACGAACCAAGACCACTCCCACGTCATCCGAGATTGAAGCGCTAAGACGCAACACATCATTGGCAGGAGCTGATACCGCCCAAAGGCGTATATCTGCTGCCCTATTGCGCATCAGGCCATTTATCGCGCGCTCTGCATCTTGAATTGAATAAAATGTTGAAGCGGCGAGCAGACGAGGCTGAGTTCGCAGTCTCGCATCAAGGAATCCTTTTGTTTTCCCGACATGCTTCCCGATGGTATGTCCCCCGATACCTCCAAGAACGCTGGCTTCGTGTCTAGAGAGAGATATCCTCCCCGCAATCACACTTGATGCCCGCACAGCCTTGATCGCGCCAGCAAATCCAATCGGTACAGCAAGCTCGACCGACATTCCCAGCGCCTTGCCCGATTCAGGTCACGCACCGAGCCTAGTAGCGAGCTCCGTAAGCCCCCTCTCCGTCAAAGACCGAATCTGTTGCCCGGACCAGACCTCTTGCAGACCTGTTGACGCGGCATCTACGCCATGACCGCCCAAAGCCACGCACCCGAACTTGGTCACACCAGTTTTTTGAACTGCCCCCGAAAGTTCGATGTAGATCCAACCTTCGAGTTTTTTTGCTGACCGCCCCCGGGGAAGGGGACAGTTCAGGCAGGGCGGTTTCGCAACGTGCGGCGCGGCTAGGTCCGCACCATATGCAGGTAGTGGCGGTGGCGCTCGTACTGGTCCAGGATGTCGCCGATGACCGCGTCGCGGCTCCAGCCCATGATGTCGTAGTCCTGTCCGCCTTCGCGCAGATGCACTTCGGCGCGGAAGTACTTACGCTCCTCCTCGTCGGCGGCCTCTTCCGGCGTCAGGCTGGGACGCACGAAAGCCTCCGGCAGCACGGCGTAGGAAAAGTCCAGGTGCTCGCCGTGCGAGACTTCCATGATCGCGCCGCCGTCGTCGCCGTGTTCGCGCACTGCCACTTCATAGCCCTGCTTGCGCAGCTCGTCCGCCACGTCCTCCAGCGCGGGCCGCACCACGTCGCCAATGAAGCGCTGCACATGCGCGCGGCGCGGCATCATGACCATGTTGCGCAGACGCCGTTCCCACGACTGTCCGCCGCGCGCGGGGCGCGACAGCGTCAGCGACTGGTAGCGGATGCCGCGCTTGGTCGCGTCCAGCTTCAGCGCCTTGAACAGACCCCACAAGGACAGCAGCAGAATGACGGAGAAAGGCAAGGCGCTGGCGATGGTGGCGGTCTGCAAGGCGGTCAACCCGTCCGCCAGCAGCAGCGCGATCGCCACCGCGCCCATCAGCAGCGACCAGAAGATGCGTTGCCACACAGGCGTGCGGTCCGAACCGCCGGACGCCAGCAAGTCCACCACCAGCGCGCCCGAGTCGGCCGAAGTGACGAAGAACACGGCCACCATGGCGATCGCGATGATGGACAGCACCCCGCTCCAGGGCAATTGCTCTAGAAAGGCGAACAGCGCCAGGGAAGAATCGGCCTGCACCACTTCCGCCAGGCCCCGCACCTTGTCGACCAGGATCATGTGGATGGCGGTATCGCCGAACACCGTCATCCAGAACAGCGTGAAGCCGGCCGGCACCAGCAGCACGCCGGTGACGAATTCGCGGATGGTGCGGCCGCGCGAGATGCGCGCAATGAACAGGCCGACGAAGGGCGACCAGGCGATCCACCACCCCCAATAGAACAGCGTCCAGCCGCCGATCCAATCCGTGGGTTCGTAGGCGTAGAGATTGAAGGTTTTATTGACGATGTCCGAAAGGTAAGCGCCGGTGTTCTGCACAAAGGTCTGGAACAGGAACACCGTGGGGCCGACCACCAGCACGAACAGCAGCAGCACCGCCGCCAGCACCAGGTTGGTCTCGGACAGGATGCGGATGCCCTTGTCCAGGCCGCTGGCCACCGACAGGGTCGCCAGGCCGCAGGTGATGACGATCAGGATGATCTGCGTGGTCACGCCCACCGGAATGCCGAACAGGTGATTCAGGCCACTGTTGATCTGCGCCACGCCCAGGCCCAGCGAGGTCGCCACGCCCAGCACCGTGCCGATGATGGCGAAGATGTCGACGGCGTGCCCGATGGGCCCGTGGATCCGGTTGCCGATCAGCGGATACAACGCTGAACGCAAGGTCAACGGCAGCCCGTGCCGGTAGCTGAAGAACGCCAGGATCAGCGCCACCACGGCGTAGATGGCCCAGGCATGCAGGCCCCAGTGGAAGAAGGTGATCTTCATGGCTTCGCGCGCCGCGACGGCGGTGCCTCCTTCGCCCACCGGCGGGGAGATGAAGTGCATCACGGGTTCGGCCACGCCGAAGAACATCAGGCCGATGCCCATGCCGGCGGAGAACAGCATCGCAAACCAGGTGAAATTGCGATAGTCGGGCTCGCTGTGGTCTGGCCCCAGCTTGATGTCGCCGTAACGGCTGACCGCCAGGAACACTACCGCGATCAGGATGATGGCGACGACCAGGATGTAGAACCAGCTGACGTTGCCCAATATCCAGCGCTGCACGGATTCGAACAGGCTTTGCGCCGCCTTGGGCGCCAGGATCGCGAATCCGACCAGCAGGAGCGTGAACACGGCCGCTGGGAAAAACACTGGGCGATTGATGGTGGATGGTCGGGTTTCTGAAGTCATGCTGCCTCTCCTGTCGCCCAAGGGTTGGAAACTCCGGCGGCGGTCCCCTCAGTCTGGCCGCACGCCGCAAGTATTACTATCACGGCCACAGGCCGTCTGACAATCTGAAACCTCAAGCCGGGCCGGCCTCAGGAGAGATATCCCATGATCGATCACCTGGACCATCTGGTCCTGACCTGCACCGACCCCGACGCCACGGTGGACTTCTACACCCGGATCCTGGGCATGCGCCTGGAGACCTTTGGCGAAGGCCGCCAGGCGCTGCGCTTCGGCAACCAGAAGATCAATCTGCACGTGCGCGGCCGCGAGTTCGAACCCAAGGCCCACCTGCCCGTGCCGGGCGCGCTGGACCTGTGCTTCATCGCCGACCGCCCGCTGGAGGAGGTGATCACCCAGCTGAACCGCGAAGGCGCCCGGATCATTGAAGGGCCGGTGCCGCGCACTGGCGCCACCGGCAAGATCCGCTCGGTCTACTTGCGCGACCCGGACTTGAACCTCATCGAGATCTCGGAACTGCTGGCCTGAAGCCAGGCGCGGAGAGAGTTATTCGGGCTTCGGTTCGCCAAAGACCACGCCGCGGAAGAAACCAGCCAGCACGGCCTCGGTCATTTCCGCCGTAACGGCCTGCGGATCGAAGGCATAGCTGAACTGCATGCCGTCCGACAAGGCCAGCAAGCCCAGCGCCATCTGTTCCGCCGGCATGCGCAACGGTGTGCCGACCCGGGCCGAAAACTGCTGCACGTAGTCCGTCACGGCGGCGCGCAATTCCCGCATGCACGCCAGGAAGCCCACACGGAAATCGGGATCGCGGACCGCTTGCAGCTTGCCTTCCATCCACAGCAGAAAACAGTCGTTCTGATGGAAGTGCGTGGAATAGTGCTGGAGCACGCGCGCTTCCATCTGCGGGCGCGACGCGCCTTCCTCGAAGATGGCGCGCATGTCGTTCATCACGCTTTCGTGGTCGCGTCTGAGCAGTTGCAGGAACAGTTCGGACTTGCTGCTGAAGTTGGAATAGAAGGCTCCGCGCGTGTAGCCCGCCTGCTCGGCGATGTCCTCCACGCTGGTTGCCACAAACCCTTTCGCTACAAAGATCGATTGCGCGGCATCGAGCAGACGCTGACGCGTCTGATCACGGCTTTGCTCTCGCGTAAGGCGGACTTTTGACATGGCGCGAGTTTAGCACTGGCCGGCATTTCAGATTCAATCTTGAATCTGAATTCATACCTGTATTAGAATCCAGCCCATATCGGGCCGGATCCGGCCTGTTTCCGCCACTTTCAGCGCCGCGAGGTGTTACGTGAATTGCCCTGGCCCTTGCGCGCGCCCTGCCGCTTGCAACCTTGCCGCCGATGCGGCGTCGCCTCCCTCCCGCTCCCGCCGCTTGCCGCGCCTGCTGTCGCTGCCGGCCGCCGTGGCCATCGGCTTGCTGCTCGC
>NZ_JBARYB010000296.1:0-28459 GCF_049647645.1 Achromobacter sp. | reverse complement strand
GCGCACCGCCACGCTGGCGCCGCGCATGTGCCGGTTGGGTTCGATGGCGTGCGCGAACAGCGCATTGCCGTCGCGAGCCACGATCAGGCGCTGTTGCGGCGCATGGGCGCGGGTGTAGCGCGGCAGGTCATCCAGCCGCACGTCGAAGAAACGGGTGACGGGTTGGCCGATCAGGCCGGCGGGATTGCGCCAGTCCAGGCCGGCGGCGCGCGCCAGCAGCTTGGCGCCGGTGTGCGTCATGCCGAGGATGCGGCCGGAGCCGTCCAGCGAGATCGCGGCCTCCGGATCCACGTCCAGGAATTCAGGAGAGCGCGCGAAGCGCAGCACCCATTCATTGCTGGTGCGCGCCATCAGGTTGGCCATTTCGATGCGGCGCGTGGTGCTGGTGACCAGATGCAGCGCCAGGTTCTGGCTGGCTTTCAGGATGGGAGAGCTGAGCAGCGAGATGTCCAGCACGGCCGCCAGCTCGCCGTCGGCGCTGTAGATTGGCGCGGCGGTGCAGGACAGCGGCGTGTGGGTATTGTCGAAGTGATCGGTCTGGTGGATGGTGAGGGCTTCTCCGCTTTCCAGGCAGGCGCCCACGGCGCAGGTGCCGGCGCGTTGTTCAGACCATTCCGACCCCAGATAAAGCCCGGCCTTGCGCAGGCTGGCGGTCTGCTGCGCATCGCCCAGGAACTCCACGGTGACGCCCTGGCGGTCGGCCAGCAGCAGCACGTAGTTCTGGCCGGCGACCTGGCGGAACAGATGATCCAGGCCGGACCGCGCAATCGAGATCAGCGCTTCGGACTGCTGGCGGTGTTCGCGCAGCCGGCCATCCGGCACGATATAGGCTTCGCAGGCCTGGGCGGGATCCAGCCTGTACTGGTCCAGGCAGCGCAGCCAGCTGCTGACCACGTGCGCGTCGCGCTGCGTGGGCCGGCCCTGGCCGACTTGTTCGATCTCGCGGATATGGGCGGAGTGCAGGGATTCCTGACTAGGCATGTCGTCTCCATGTTGCGCCCGATCTGCGCCGGATCAATGGGCAGCATGCACAGAGGACGACACGCCTGTAAATGCTGGTTATCCAGCATCAGCGCGAAAGGGGACGCTACAGGTCGACCTTGACCTTGCCGGCCTGTACCAGCCCCGCCACGTCGCGGATTTCGGTCAGCAGCGCCTGTTGCAGCTGCGCGGGCGTGCCGCCGGTGGGCTGGAAGCCCTGTTCGCCCAGCTTGGCGCGCACGGCCTCGGTCTGTAGCGCGCGGTTGATGCCCTGGTTCAGCGCGGCGATGGCGGCCTCCGGCGTGCCGGCGGCGCAATAGGTGCCGAACTGGATTTGCGCGGAGAAGCCGGCATAGCCGCTTTCGGCCACCGTCGGAATGTCCGGATACTTGGGCAGGCGCTCCGGGCTGGTCACGGCCAGCACGCGCAGGCGTCCGCCTTGCAGATATGGTTCAACGGCGGCGACGGTGGCGACCACCACCTGGATTTGCCCGCCCAGCAGGTCCGTCATCATCGGGCCCGTGCCGCGATAGGGCACGTGCAGCATGTCGATGCCGCAGGCGGCCTGCAGGAGTTCGGTGGCCAGGTGCTGCGGCGTGGCGTTGCCGGGGGAACCGAAGGTCAGCCCCTTGGGTTCGCGCTTGGCCTGGGCGACGAGTTCGCCCAGCGTCTTGGCGGGCAGGTCGGCGTTGACCGCCACCATGTAAGGCGAACGCGCAATGGGGCAGACCGGCGCTAGTTGCTTGAGCACGTCCTCGGGCGGCCGGGCGTAGTAGCGCACCGAAGGCACCAGCCCGGCGAACAGCAGCACGCTGCCGTCCTTGGCGCCGTTGGCGGTGTAGTCGGCGCCCAGCATGCCGCTGGCGCCGGGCTTGTTTTCGACCACCACCGGCCGCTCGAGGGCGCCTTCGAGCGTGGCCGCGATCACCCGGCCCAGCACGTCGGTGCCGCCGCCTGGCGGGAACGGCACGATGACGCGCAAGGGTGCTTCGCGCGCGCTGGCGGCGCTGCTTACCGCGGCCGCCAGCGGCGTGAGGGCCAGGGCCGCCATGTTCTTCAGGATGGTTCTGCGATTCATGTTGTTTGTCTCCGTATCCACTCTACGCGGGCTGATGGCCGGCCGTCTCTAAACCAAGGACGGTGCGCCGGCCGCCTCCAAAAAAAATCCACGCAGCGCCGCCGCCACGATGGCGGGCTCCTCGACCGGCAGCATGTGCCGTTGGCCCGGCGCCACGTGCGCGCGGGCGTGGGGCAGGGCCTCGGCCAGTTCCAGCGTCATGCGCGGGGTCGAGCCGACGTCCTGCTCGCCCGTCATTACCAGGGCAGGGCAAGCTATCCCAGGCGCGGCCTGCGCCAATAGCGGGTCGCCCTGCGCGAACACGCGGTATGCGGCCAGGAAACTGGCGCGGTCGTTGTGCAGCAGGCGCTGGCCGATGCTGGCCACGCGTTCTGGACGGGCGGCCTGGAACGCGGGCGTGAACCAGCGTTGCAGCGAGACCTGGGCGGCGGCTTCGGGGTCTTGCGTCGCCGCCGCGTCCAGCCGCGCCAGCACCGCGCGCGCTTCGTCGGGGCTGCGGCGGAACACTGTGCTCAGCAGGGCCAGCCGGGTGACGCGTTGCGGGCGCGCGGCGGCATAGGCGCCCGCGATCAGGCCGCCCATGGAATAGCCCACCAGGTTGGCGCTTTGCCAGCCGGCGCGGTCCAGTTCCGCGTCCAGCTGCGCGATGAAGTCCTGCACTGTCACGCCATCGGCTATGGCAGGAGCGTGGCCGTGGCCCAGCATGTCATAGCGCAGCACCTCGAAATCCGGCTCCAGCAACGGCGCCAGGTCGTCCCACAGCGTGTGGTCCAGGCCGACGCCATGCAGCAGCACCAGCGGCTCGCCGCGTCCAGTACGCCGAGAATGCGCGCTCATTTGGCCTGGGCCTCGCGCTCGAGTTCCTGCAGGTCGGAGTAGCGGTTGCCGATCCGATGATGCGGACGCCCGGAGGTGGCCGCGCCCAGGGCGATCACGATCTCGTCAGGCGCGGGCGCGTCGTTGATGGTGGTCTGCACGGTCAGGTAGTGTGAACGCAGACCCTCGTCGAGTTTGTGCATCAGCGGCACCGTGATCACGCAGCCAGGGCCGCCGCGCATATTGGTGAAGCTCAGATAGCTGGTGCCACCGACCGCGCCGCGATAGGCGTTGCCGAAACGCAAGGTGTGGATCAGGGCCGACGCGTGTTCCACTTCGCCGGCCGTGCCCACCACGGCGGCCTTGCCATAGGCTTCGACCTGGTCGGCAGAGCCGGCCTGGCGCAGGATTTCCGCGACCAGCAGCTCGCCCAGCGGCGGCGCGGCCTCCAGGATCTTGGGCCGCAGGTCTTCCTGTAACGGCTGGCCGGCCCAAGGATTGCGGATCACGGCCGCGGCGATGACCATGACCAGCGGGCGCTCGGCAGCGCGGCCGCCTTCGATCAGGGTTTTTTCCACATAGCTGACTACCTTGCGCACTTGCAAAGACATACCCGCTGCTCCAGTACCTGTAGGGTGAAAGACGGGGCCATTGTTGGGTTCCGGGCAGAGTTTTGACAATCCAAATTAACTCAAGTTAATTTCGGAAAATCCGAATTTTCCTTGGTCCTATGCCATGCCCTCACCCCTGAAAATCCAGCACCTGCGCCAGTTCCTGCTGGCGGCCGATCACGGCAGTTTCCGCCTGGCGGCCGAAGGCACTTTCCGTTCGCAGGCGGCGGTGTCGGCGGCCATGCAGGACCTGGAACTGCAATTGGGCGCGCCGCTGTTCGAGCCCGGCAAACGCGCCCAGCTCACGCCCCTGGGTCTTGCGGTGGCGCCGTTGTTCCGCGAGCTGTTGGCCACCCACGACCGGGTGCTGGACGCGGCGCGCCAGTTCGGCCTGGGCAGCCAGGGGCCGGTGTCGCTGGCGGTGATGCCGTCGCTGGCCGACGAATGGCTGCCGCGCTTGCTGGAGCGCTATGCGCGCAGCCACCCTGCGATCCGCATCCGCGCCATCGACGAGTCCTCGCAGGATGTGCATCGGCTGGTGCTGAGCGGCGAGGTACAGGTAGGCGTGGCGGGACAGGTGCCGCGCACCGCGGAGGTGGCTTTCGCGCCCGTGGCGCGCGATGCCTTCGGCCTGGTGTGCCGCAAGAACCATCCGCTGGCGCGGCGGCGCGGTCCCGTGCCCTGGGCGGCGCTGGCGGGGGAACGCCTGATAGGCAACGCCACCTTCGACACGCTGAAGAGCCGGCAATTGGGCGGCGCCATCGAGGACCCCTTCATGGTGGTGTCGAACCGGGCGTCGCTGCTGGCCAGCGTGGTCAGCGGCCTGGGCGTGACCGTGCTGCCGGTGCTGGCGCGGCCGGCCGCCGCGACTGGCCTGGCCTTCGTGCCGCTGGCCGAACCCACGGTGGAGCGCATCGTCGGCGTGCTGACCCGCAAGGAAGAGACGCTGCTGCCGTCGGTGGCGGCCATGCACGCGCTGGCCTTGCGCTCATTGGCCCAATTCACGCGCCGCAAGGGCGCGATTCTGGTGTAGCAGGGCCTCAGACGCCGCAGGCGTAGATCATGAACTGGCGGAACGCCTCGGCGGGCTTGGCCAGCCGCGCTTGCGGATGCCATAGAAGCCCGGCTTCCATGGGCGGGACGGCGTCAGTGATGGGCACGGCCTCGATCTTGCGGCCTTCCAGCGACCAGGGGCGGTAGACCATGTCCGACAGCATGGTGACGCCAAATCCGTGCGCGACCAGCCCGCGCAGCGCCTCCATCGAGCGGGTGCGGAAGGCGATGTCGGGCTGCAGACCGTGGGCGCGCCAGTAGGCCAGCGCGGAGCGTTCGCCTTCGTCCATCTCCAGCAGGATGTAGGGATAGCCGGCAATGTCGGCCAGCGACGGCGCCGAGGCTTGGGCCAAGGGGTGGCCGGACGCGGTCCATAGCTGCCGCCGCGACCGCACCAGCACCTGATGCCCGAAGCGTTCGCGCCGTTCCACGTTGGACAGCAGCGCCACGCCCAGCTCGACCTCGCCGCTGGCTACGGCGGCTTCGATCTCGGGCCGGTCCAGATCGGCCAGGTCCAGCTCCACGTCGGGATAGCGCCGCCGGAAGCGCGCCAGCAGGTCGGGCAGGAAGTAACCCAGCACCGTGTAGGACGCGGCGATGCGTACCGCGCCGCGCAGCGCATAGCGCTGGAAGCCGGGCTCGCGCAGCGCATCGTCCAGGGAGTCGAGCACTTCGCGCGCGCGCTGATGGAAGTTATGCCCTTCCGGCGTCAGCGTGACGCCGTGGGGATGGCGGTCGAACAGCCGCACGCCCAACTGCGCCTCCAGCGCCAGGACGGCGTTGGTGACCGCGGACTGCGAGACATGCTCGTCGGCGGCGGCCATGGAAAACCGGCCGGTCCGGGCGGCTGCGGCAAAGTACCGCAGCTGGCGCAGGGTGACGTCATTAGCCATGTGTTTATCAAATACCTGATACCTGAATATATGAATATACGATAACCAGCCTGCTTCCTACACTGCGGCAAAACACCAAAAACCGCAACGCAGGAGACAAGCGTGAACGCCCCACAACCCGCAGGCGCAGCCGATACCCATGGCCTGACGCTGGACGATAAGTACACCCGCACCCAAGGGCGCATCTACCTGAGCGGCACCCAGGCCCTGGTGCGGCTGCCGTTGCTGCAGAAGCAGCGCGACCTGCAGGCCGGCCTGAACACGGGCGGCTACATCTCGGGCTATCGCGGCTCGCCGCTGGGCGGCCTGGACCAGGCGCTGTGGAAGGCCAAGCGGCATCTGCAATCCAGCGACGTGGTGTTCCAGCCAGGGGTGAACGAAGACCTGGCCGCCACCGCGGTATGGGGCTCGCAGCAACTGAACCTGTTCCCGGGCGCGGCGCGCGATGGCGTGTTCGGCATGTGGTACGGCAAGGGGCCGGGCGTGGACCGGTCGGTGGACGTGCTCAAGCACGCCAATTCCGCCGGCAGTTCGGCGCACGGCGGCGTGCTGATGCTGGCGGGCGACGACCATGCCGCCAAGTCCTCGTCGGTGGCGCACCAGTCCGAGCACGTGCTGATCGCCAGCGGCATACCGGTGCTGTATCCGTCCAATGTGCAGGAATACCTGGACTACGGCCTGCACGGCTGGGCCATGAGCCGCTATACCGGGCTGTGGGTGGCCATGAAATGCGTGACCGACGTGGTGGAGTCCAGCGCATCGGTGGACGTGGATCCGGACCGCGTGCAGATCGTGCTGCCGGAGGATGCCCTGCCCGAAGGCGGCTTGAACATCCGCTGGCCCGACACGCCGCTGGCGCAGGAGGCGCGGCTGCTGGACCATAAGTGGTATGCGGCGCTGGCCTATGTGCGCGCCAACAAGCTGAACCGCGTGGTGCTGGATTCGCCGCAGGCGCACTTCGGCATCATGACCGCCGGCAAGGCTTATCTGGACGTGCGCCAGGCGCTCAACGACCTGGGCCTGGACCAGGCCGCCTGTAGCGAGGCGGGTATCCGCGTGTTGAAGGTGGGCTGCATCTGGCCGCTGGACGCGCAGGACGCGCGCGAGTTCGCCACTGGCTTGAAAGAGATCCTGGTGGTGGAGGAAAAGCGCCAGATCCTGGAGTACGCGCTGAAGGAAGAGCTTTACAACTGGCGCGACGACGTGCGGCCCCGCGTCTATGGCAAGTTCGACGAGCGCGACAACGGCGGCGGCGAGTGGTCCACGCCGCGCGGCGGCTGGCTGCTGCCGGCGCGCCACGAACTGTCGCCGGCGCTGATCGCCCGCGCCATTGCCGCGCGCCTGGAGAAGGCCGACCTGTCGGACGCGCTGAGGGCGCGCATCGCAGCGCGGCTGGCGGTCATCGATGCCAAGGAGCGCGAGGCCGCCCGGCCCACGCTGGTGGAAGAGCGCAAGCCCTGGTTCTGTTCGGGCTGTCCGCACAATACGTCCACCCGCGTACCGGAAGGCTCGCGTGCGGTGGCCGGCATAGGCTGCCACTACATGGCGATGTGGATGGATCGCAAGACTGACACCTTCAGCCAGATGGGCGGCGAGGGCGTCGCCTGGCTGGGCCAGAAGGACTTCACGTCCGAGCGCCATATCTTCGCCAACTTGGGCGACGGCACCTACTTCCATTCGGGGCTGCTGGCGATACGCGCCGCGGTGGCGGCGCGCGCCAGCATCACCTACAAGATCCTGTACAACGATGCGGTCGCGATGACGGGCGGGCAGCCCGTGGACGGCGTGCTGACCGTGCCGCAGATCGCCGCGCAGATGCTGGCGGAAGGCGTGGTCAAGACCGTGGTGGTGACTGACGAACCGGAGAAGTACGCCGGCGCCGCCGCGCTGCCGCAGGCCGTGGAGGTGCACCACCGCAAGGCGCTCGACGCGGTGCAGCGCGCGCTGCGCGACATCGAAGGCACGACGGCGCTGATCTACGACCAGACCTGCGCCACCGAGAAACGCCGCCGCCGCAAGCGCGGCGAATACCCCGATCCGCCGCGCCGCGTCTTCATCAACGAGGCGGTCTGCGAAGGCTGCGGCGACTGTTCGGTGCAGTCCAACTGCCTGTCCGTCGAGCCTCTGGACACGCCGCTGGGCACCAAGCGCCGCATCAATCAATCGTCCTGCAACAAGGACTTCTCCTGCGTGGAGGGGTTCTGCCCCAGCTTCGTCACGGCGGAAGGTGCGACCGTGCGCAAGCCGGGCACGGCCGGGAACACCCCCGCATTGCCTGAACCGCCGCCGCCCGCCCTGGCGGAGATCGGACAGCGCGCGGCCTATCGCGTGGTGATCGCGGGCGTGGGCGGTACTGGCGTGGTGACCATAGGCGCGCTGCTGGGCGCGGCCGCGCATCTCGAAGGCAAGGGAGTGACGGTGCTGGACATGGCCGGGCTGGCGCAGAAGGGCGGCGCCGTGCTCAGCCACGTGCAACTGGCCAACCGTCCCGCAGACCTGCACGCCACGCGTGTGGCGCTGGGAGAGGCCGATCTGGTCATCGGCTGCGACGCGCTGGTGTCGGCGTCACCAGAGGTGCTGTCGCGCCTGCGGCCGGACCATGGCCGCGCAGTGGTGAACAGCAGCGCCGCGCCCACCGCCGCGTTCCTGTCGCAACCCAGCTGGCGCTTTCCCGGCGCGCAGGCCGAGGCCGCGCTGGCGCGCAGCACGGGCGGCAACTGCGATTTCATTGAAGCCGGGCCGCTGGCCGAGACCCTGCTTGGCGACACCATCTACGCCAATCCTCTGCTGCTGGGCTATGCCTGGCAGCAGGGCGGGCTGCCGCTGTCGCTGGACAGCCTGCGGCGCGCGATCGAACTGAACGGCGTCTCGGTCGAGAAGAACCTGGCGGCCTTCGAGCTGGGCCGGCAGGCCGCGCACCGCGGCGCCGATGCGCTCAAGCCGGCGCCGAGGGCGCAGGCGGTCGCGATGCCGGAGTCCCTGGACGGCCAGATCCAGCGGCTGGCGCAACACGTGCGCGCCTACCAGGACGAGGCCTATGCCGCGCGCTTCCTGCAAGCAGTGGCGGCGGTGCGCGCGCGCGAGGCCTTGCTGCCAGATCCGCAGCGCTTCGAGGTGACGCAGTCGGTCGCGCGCAATCTCGCCAAGCTCATGACCTACAAGGATGAGTACGAGGTGGCGCGCCTATACGCGGATCCGGCCTTCAAGGCCCGGCTGCGCGAGCAATTCGAAGGCGAGCCGGGCCGCGACTACCGCCTGCGCTATCACCTGGCGCCGCCGGCGCTCGCGCGCCGCGATGCGCGGGGGCGGCTGCAGAAGCGCACATATGGTCCGTGGATGACGCTGGCATTCCGCGCGCTTGCGCCGATGAAGCGGCTGCGCGGAACCTGGCTGGACGTATTCGGCCAGACCGCCGAACGCCGCCTGGAACGCCAACTGGCCACCGAGTACCTGGCGCTGGCGCAGGAGTTCTCACGCACGCTGGACGCGGCCAATCGCGGCGCGGCGTTGGAGCTGGCGGCGCTGCCGGACACGATCCGCGGTTATGGCCACGTCAAGGAAAAAAACATCGAACGGGTGCGTTCGCAGCAATCCGAGCTGTGGGATCGCTACCGGGGGCGGGCGCAGGAAACGCTGGCGGCCTGAGGCCGGCCTGCGGACAGGGCGGCATTCCTGCCGCCCTGTCCGCCATTAGGGATTCCCGCCACTTTGGGGCGGCCGAAACCATGCTTAAGCATTTCTCAATAGTCAGACCTGGGGGCTTGGGTCAGAGTTCTGCATCATGAAACGGCCGCCAGACGCCGTTGCCCGCCGCGCCGCCGAGCGCGGCGATGGCGATGCCCGCACACAGAAGATTGCCTGCCCTTTGCACGCCAGCCGCGACCCCGGGAAACACCGGGCGCCGGCTGACCGGCCGTTGCCGTCCGGCTGCGGTCCCCTGTTGGTCCGAGGAGACAACAATGAGCAAGAGTTGGAAAACGCTGTTGGGCGCGGTGGCGTTCATGGCGGGAGGGTGGGCTCACGCGGCCGATGCGCCGCCCGACATCAAATTGATGCAATTGTCCGTGGGCAAGATCGAACTGGACAAGGGCTTCATGACCGCCATGGTGGACGTAGGCACCAAGATCAAGATTCCCGTGCCGGCTTATGTGATCCAGCACCCGCGCGGACTGGTGCTGTTCGACACAGGCATGAACCAGGCCACGGCGGACGGCAACTGCGCCAATTACTGGGGGCAGGGCCTGTGCGGCGCGTTCAACTCCATCCAGGGGCGCGATGAAGTGGTGGACCGGCAGCTCAAGGCCGCCGGCTTTGACGTGAACGACGTCAAGTACGTGGTCTATTCGCACTTCCACCTGGACCACGCGGGCAACATCAAGATGTTCCCCAAGGCGCGCCATGTGGTGCAGAAAGCTGAGCTGCGCGCCGCCTGGTGGCCGGAAAAATTCCAGCGAGCCGCCTATGTCATGAAGGACTTCGACACCACGCGCGACTACGACTTCATCCAGGTCGAGGGCGATTTCGATCTCTTCGGCGACGGCAGCATCGTGCTGCTGGACACCAAGGGCCATACCCAGGGCCACCAGTCCCTGCAGGTCAAGCTGAAGAACACGGGCACGGTGTTGCTTGCGGCGGATGCCATCTACACGGGCGAGAACGAGGCCGGCGTGATCCCGGGCATCACCTGGAACACGGCCGCGTCCATGCAGGCCATAGACCGACTCAAGCAGATCCGCGATGCGCGCCAGGGCCAGCTCTGGTACAGCCACGACGCGGAGCAGCACGCGCAGAACGCCAAGACCAAGGTCTTCGACTGAGGGCGCGCCATGCAGCCGGTAGTCGCCCTGCATGAAGTCTGCAAGTCGTTCGGGCCGCGCCAGGTCCTGCACTCCCTGAGCCTCAGCGTGCGGCCGGGCGAGATCGTGGGCCTGCTGGGTCCGAACGGTAGCGGCAAGACCACCACCTTGCGCCTGATGGCGGGCTTTCATGCGCCCGATAGCGGCCGCATCACGATCCGCGGCCGCGAGCCGGCCGCGGGGCGCGGCAACGCCGACATCGGCTATCTGCCCGAGCGCGCGCCGCTGTACGACGCGCTGACGGTGTCGCAGTACCTGGAGTTCGTCGCCGGCGTCAAGGTCGAGGGGGGCGCCGGCGTCCGGCGCCAGGCGATCGAGCGGGCCATTGAAGGCTTCGATCTGCAAGGCGTGGCGCGCTCGGTCATCGGCCGGCTGTCCAAGGGGCAGCGCCAGCGCGTCGGCCTGGCACAGGCCGTGCTGAACGATCCGCCCGTCCTGCTGCTGGACGAGGCCACCAACGGATTGGATCCCGTGCAGATCGTCGAGGCGCGCGCGATGATCCGGCGTTGCGCGCAGGGGCGCGCCGTCGTGTTCAGCAGCCACCTGATGCAGGAAGTGGAGGCGCTCTGCACGCGCATCGCCATTCTGCGCCAGGGGCGGCTGGTGGAGGACGCGGCGCTGGGCGAGGCGCCGGCCGCGCTGCAACTGAGCCTGAGGCTGCCCCAGGCGCGCCACGCCGCCTTGCGCGCCGCCTTGCTCGCATCTCCCGGGGTCAAAGGCGTCGACGCCGAGCCGGTGGACCCGGGCCACAGCAAATGGCGCATAGGCTGGGACCGCGAGGAAGGCGGCGAGGCGAGCTGCGACGCCGTGCTGCGCATCGTGCTCGCGCATGCGGAACTGCGCGCGGTGCTGTCCATGCACGACGCCGTGGAGGCGCGCCTGCTGGCCGCCTTGGCGCCCAACGATGCGCAATTGCGGAGGCGCGCATGAGGGGCTTTCTCGCCTTGTTCCGCAAGGAACTGCGCACCGACTTCGGCTCGCCCGTGGCGTTGGCGGTGGTTGCCGTGTTCTGGGCCCTGTCGGGCTATCTGTTCAGCTTCAACCTGTTCTTCGTCAGCACGGGGCAGATGGTGACCGCCTTCCACAACATGACCATCCTGCTGATCCTGGTGATGCCGCTGGTCAGCATGCGCGCCTTTGCCGAAGAGGCGCGGCAGGGCACGCTGGAACTGCTGCTGACCCTGCCATTGCCGGACTTCACCTTGGTGGCGGCCAAGTACGCCGCCGGGCTGACCGTGCTGGCGTTGATGCTGGCGGGCACTGCGTCCGCGGTGCTGCCGCTGGCCTGGTATGGGCAGCCGGACTATGGTCCTATCGCTGGCGGCTATATCGGCGTGTTCCTGTACGGCGCGCTGTTCCTGGCCATCGGCATCGCGATGTCCAGCGCCTGCACCAATCAGATCGTGGCGGCCAGCGCCACCTGGGGCATCCTGGTGCTGCTGTGGTTCATCGACTATCCCGCCGCGCTGGATGCCTTTCCCGCGCTGTCGCCGTTCTTCCAGGCCCTGTCGTTGTCGGCGCAGCACGTGGACTTCATCCGCGGTGTGCTGCCCGGCCCAGCCACGTTGACGCTGGCCAGCCTGACGCTGCTGGCGCTGATGGTGGCCGCCGTCAACCTCAAGCGCTGGAGGTTGCGATGAACCGAGACGCAGCGTGCCGCGCCGGGCAGCGTCTGGCGCTATGGCTGCCCGTCATGGCCGTTGCGGCGCTGCTGCTGGCGCTCAACCTGTGGGCCTCGCGCCATCTGGGCCGCCTGGACTTGACCGCCCAGCGCCTCTACAGCCTGGCTCCCGAAAGCATCGAGGCAACGCGCCGGATCGACCGGCCCATCGAGGTCACGTGGTTCTACGACTTGCGCAACAAGAGCATGGTCGATGCGCTTGAACTGCTGCGCCAGTACCAACGCGCC
Source organism: Achromobacter sp. (assembly GCF_049647645.1). GTDB lineage: Bacteria > Pseudomonadota > Gammaproteobacteria > Burkholderiales > Burkholderiaceae_B > Achromobacter. Next base: position 16,262 of record NZ_JBARYB010000296.1, on the reverse strand, counting down.
AATCCCTTGATCCAGGTGCGCGGCGTGGATCCGGCGCTACGCCCGGCCGAGGCGCGCGAGGCCGGCATCCAGTTCGCCGGCAGCGCCGTGCTGGTCGCGGGCGAGCGGCGCATGACGATCAACGGCGGCACCGAGACCGACTTCACCAATGCGCTGATCCGTATCAGCCAACGCGGCGCGCAGACCGTTTGCTTCACGCAGGGCCATCGCGAAGCCGCGCTCGACAGCCTGATGTCGCTGGATGACCTGGAAGAGCACGATGGAGACGAGAACCTGGTGGCGCGGGTCGAAGTCCATGAGCAGCACGGCATGGCGATGGCGCGCAATGCCTTGCGGACGCTGGGCTTTGCCACGCGCGGCGTGAACGCGGGCAGCCTGGCGCAGGCGCTGCCGCAATGCGCGCTGGTGGTAGTAGCGGGCCCGCGCACGCCGTTCGGCGAGGGTGACGCGCGCGCATTGCGGGAATGGACGGCCGCGGGCGGCAAGACCCTGTTGCTGCTGGAACCCGACGCGGCCCACGGCCTGGACGAGCTGCTCGGCGACTTTGGCATCGCGCGTCCGGCGGGCGCGCTGGCCGACCCGGCCAGCCATTACCGCAACGATTCCGGCAGTCCGGCCGTCAGCGACTACACGCGCCACAAGATGACGCGCGGCCTGCCCTTGAGCTTCTTCCCAGGCGCCGCCGGCCTGGAACCCGCGGGCGACAGCCTGCCGCGCGGTGTGGTCGTGACGCCGCTGGCGCAGACCTCGGACCAGGCATTGCTGCCCGGCCGGCCGGCAGCGCGCTATGCGCTGATGGCCCTGGCCACGCGCAACGCCCAGGCCGCCGGCGCCGAGGGGACGGCGCTGCCCATGCTGCTGGTGGCGGGCGACAGCGATTTCGCGACCAACCGCCATTTCGCTACCTTGGGCAACGGCGCGCTGTTCACCAACGCGGTATCGCTGCTGGCGGGCGAGGACGCCTTGCTGACCATCCGGCCCCGGCATTACGAGAGCCGCCGGGTGGAATTGACCAACCGTCAGATGCGGGCGGTGTTCTGGACCAGCACGGTGGCCCTGCCTCTGCTGGCCCTGATGGCGGGGCTGCTGATGTGGTGGAGGCGGCGATGAACGCAGCGCGCGCCGGATGGTCGCTGCTGCTGGCGGCCGGCATGGGCCTGTCGCTATGGCAATGGCGGGAGGGCGCCGAGCCGCCGCCGCGCCTCGATGGCCATGCGCATCTGCATGACGACGCCGGCAAGCCTGCGCGGCTCTACGCCTGGAGCGCGGCCGACGCTGCCCAGGTGGTCCTGTCCACGCCCGACGCCACGTTGCGGCTGCGGCGCAGCGCGCAAGGCTGGATGGCGGAGCCCGGCGCAGCCGCCAGCGGCTTCGATGCCGGGGAGTTCCTCGCGCTGTTCTCACAGGCCCGCAGCGATCGCGTGTTGGTCCCGCAGCCGGACCAGCCCTACGGCCTGGCGCCGCCGCAATTGCGCATCGATGTGCGCGACGCGGCGGGCGCCCCGCTGGCGCGCCTGGACGTGGGAGCGCTGGCGCCGGATGGACTGGGCCGTTATGTGCAGGTGCCGGGCGAAGCGGCGATACGGATCGTCCCCGACTACCAGACCCGCGCGCCGCTGGCGGCGATGGCGCGGCAGGGCTCCTGAGACGCGGCACTCTATCGCCCGCGAAGCCGGGCTTGCACAAAGATAAATAGTCGCTGAAAAGGCGCATACCTATACTTCAAAACCATTAACAGGCAGGTTTCGACGGCATCGGAAGAATGTTGCGCAACCTGCCGGAAAAGGGCCTTCCGGCCTGTCCGCGATGCGTCGCGAGGCGGGCGCGGACAGGTTGATAACGAGACATGGGCGCGCTGCGCGCGCCAGGGCGACGGCCCGCACAGCCAGGTTCGCGATCGATGTTGCAGGGCAACGGATCCGCGGGTGCGGCAAGTGCACAGCGCTTAGGGAGAAGACGCTTGACCTTGGATCTACTGCCTCTCGCCTTGGTGGACGGCGTGGCGTACGCCAGTCTGCTGTTCCTGGTATCAATGGGGTTAACCCTGGTGTTCGGCGTGATGGGCATCCTGAACGTCGCCCATGGCGCTTTCTATGCATTCGGGGGATATGCGGCTGCCAGCTTCGTCATGTTCCTGGCGCCCAAAACGGACTCTCCGATTCTGTTGTTCGCGGCGCTGTTCGCGGCCGCCGTCGTGGTCGGGCTCGCGCTGGGCAGCATCATGGAATTCCTGCTGATCCGCCGCGCCCAGAACTACGACCCCATCCTGAAGCTCCTGCTCACGTTCGGCGCTTTCCTCATGCTGGAGGACATCCAGCGCATGCTGTGGGGCGCGCAGCCCTACAGCGCCAGCGAGGTGGTCAACCGGCTGGGCAACATCGAGATCGGCGACATCACATACACCACCTATCAGCTGGTGGTGGTGCCGGTGACGGCCGTGCTGGCCTATGTGTGCCTGGAATTCTTCCTGCGCCACACCAAGCTGGGCAAGCAGACAGTAGCTACTACCCACAACCGCGAAGTCGCGACTTCGTTGGGCATCAACGCCAAGAAGATCGGCTACGTCACTTTCGTGATTGCCACCATCCTGGGCGCGCTGGGAGGCGCCATGGCCGCGCCGACCACTTCCCTGGTGCCGGGCGCAGGCACGGACATGACCGTGCTGTCGTTCGCGGTGGTCGCCACCGCCGGCCTGGGCCAGATCACCGGCGCGCTGATCGCGGCGCTGCTGATTGGCGTCATCCGCGCCATCGCCGTCTATGCCGCCCCGGAGCTGGAGGTGGCGGTGCCGTACATCATCATGGTGCTGGTGCTCATCATCCGGCCGCATGGCCTGTTCACCGTGGCCCAAGCGAGGACGATCTGATGAAAGTTCCCGTCCTCAGCCTGTTGGCCGCGTTGCTCACGCTGTTCCTAGGCTACACGTATTCCTGGACCATCACGCCCATCGTCATCGGATTGACCTACGCCATTGCGGCGCTGGGCGTATCGGTGATGGCGCGCGCGGGGCAGATTTCCTTCGGCCACGCGATGTACTCCTGCATCTCGGCCTACACGGTGGCCTTCCTGGCCCGTGCCGTGCCAGGCGCGGACGCGCTGACTCTGATCCTGGCAGGGGTGCTGGCCAGCTTTCTCGCGGCGGTGGTCATCGGCCTGTTCGTGGTGCGCTATCGCGGCATCTTCTTCGGCATGCTCAACCTCGCGCTGAGCATGGTGCTGTTCGCCCTGCTGGGCAAGCTCTATACCCTGACGGGCGGTTCGGACGGCCTGCGCATCGTGCGCCCGGCGATGGCCGGCTTCGTGATGGAGCGGGAATCGTTCGAGCGCGCGCTGCTGGCGCTGACGCTGGTCCTGTCCCTGGTCCTGGCGTGGTGGGTGCAGCGCTACTTCCGCTCCGGCAGCGGCCAGGCCCTGTCCGCGATCAAGACCAATGAAACGCGCCTGGAGTATCTGGGCTTTTCCGCCTACTTCATCATGTGGAAGGGCTATCTGCTGTCGGCCGTCGTGGTCGGCTTCTCCGGCGCCATCCTGGCGTTGATGCAAGGGCTGGTCACGCCTGAAATCGGATCGTGGCTGCGTTCGGGCGAATTCGTCTTCATCACCATCCTGGGCGGCGCCGGCCATGCGGCGGGCGCGTTCCTGGGCGCGGTGGGATTCGAATCCGTGAAGCTGATCTCCGCCGCCTACTTTCCGGGCCTGTGGCAGTTCCTGCTGGGCCTGACCCTGATCCTGGTGATCTTCATGTTCCCCACCGGCTTCGTCGGCCAGATCATGAAGCGCGCCGCGGCGCAGAAGCGCGAGCAGGCCCGGGCGCAATCCCCGGCCCGGATCCCGGTGAGGAATTGAAGATGAAACCCCTCATTAAAACCACGGACCTGTACCTGGCCTTCGGCGGAGTGGTCGCCGCGGACAACATCAACTTCGAGCTGCACGAGGGCGAGCGCCTGGCAGTGATCGGACAGAACGGCGCGGGCAAGACCACGTTCATCAATATCTGCACGGGCTATCTCGCGCCGTCCAAGGGCAAGGTTTACTTCGATGGCCGCGACGTCACGGCGATGGCGCCGCGCAAGATCGTTCGGCTGGGCCTGGGCCGCTCGTTCCAGCTGCCGCAACTGTTCACCGAGCATACGGTGCGCCAGTGCGTGCAGATCGCCGCGGCGCGGCGCAACAAGGAGCTGAGCTGGTTTCGTTCGCTGGAAAGCACCATAGACGAGAAAGAGGTCGACGCCACCCTGGATCTGGTGGGGCTGCTGCCCGAGGCCGACGAGCTCTGCATCGGGCTTCCCGAGGGCAAGCGAAAGCTTTTGGACGTGGCGATGGCGCTGGCCTTGCGGCCCAAGCTCCTGATCATGGACGAGCCCACCAGCGGCGTGGCATCGGAGGACAAGTTCGGCCTGATGGAAACCGTGATGCACGCGCTGACCGAGCGCCGCGTGACCAGCTGGTTTGTGGAGCACGATGTGGACATCGTGGCGCGCTACGCCACGCGGGTGGCGGCATGGATCTCGGGCAAGGTGGCGGCGGACGGCACGCCCGAGGAAGTTCTGAACAACGCGCAGATCAAAAGCGAAGTGCTGGGGGCCTGAGAACATGCTGAACCTATCGGGCGTCAACGTAGACCTGGCCGGCAACCGCATCCTGCGCGACGTCAATGCCAGTTTCGAACCCTCCAAGACCATCGGCATCGTCGGCCGCAACGGCGCGGGCAAGACCACGCTGTTGCGCACCATCATGGGCCTGACGCGGATCAAGTCCGGCAAGATCGCCTTCGACGGCACCGACCTGACCGCGTTGCCCGGCCACCGGCGGGCGGCCCTGAAGGTGGGCTATGCGCCCGAGGACCGGGTGATCTTCCCCACCATGACGGTGGAACAGAACTTGCACCTGCCTTGCGAGGTGCAGGGCCAGTCCAAGGCCGAGATCGAAGCGCGCGTCGCCACGGTGCTGAAGGTCGTGCCGCAGCTGGAGCCGATGCTGCAACGCTCCGGCTCGGCCTTGTCCGGCGGCCAGGGCAAGATGGTGGCGCTGGCGCGCGCCGTCATGGTGGGCACGCGCCTCTTGATGCTGGACGAACCCTTCCAGGGCCTGGCGCCCAAGCTGGCGCGCGACTACACCGAAGCGCTGGCGCGGCTGAAGGAGCTGCAGCCCGACTTGTGCGTGGTGATCACCGAGTCCAACGTCAAGTTGCTGGGCGACATTCCCGACCAGATATGGACGATCGAGCGCGGCTCGATCACGCTGAACTGATTCCACGGAGACATTCCATGACGCAGATGATCATCAATGGCCGCCAGGTCGATGCGGCCGACGGCCGCAGCCTTGAGGTGGTTTCGCCGGTAGACGGCAAGGTATTCACCACCATTCCCCGCGGCCAGCAGGCCGACGTGGATGCGGCGGTACGGACGGCGCGCGGCGCGCTGGACGGCGAGTGGGGCCGCATGACTGCCCTGGACCGCGGCCGGCTGCTGCTGCGCCTGGGCGAGAGCGTGCTCGCGCACCACGAGGAACTGGCGCAGCTGGAATCGCGCGACACCGGCAAGCCCATGTCGACGGCGCGGGCCGACATCACGGTGCTGGCGCGCTACTTCGAGTTCTACGGCGGCGCGGCAGACAAGGTGCACGGCCAGACCATTCCTTTCCAGAAGGACTATTCGGTCCAGCTGATTCGCGAACCCCTGGGCGTCACCGCCCACATCATTCCGTGGAACTATCCGGCGCAGATGTTCGGCCGCAGCGTGGCGCCGGCGCTGGCGATGGGCAACGCCAGCGTGGTCAAACCGGCCGAGGACGCCTGCCTGTCCATCATCCGCGTGGCCGAACTGGCGCTGGAAGTCGGCTTTCCCGCCGGCGCGCTGAACATCGTGACCGGCCTGGGCGAAGAGGCCGGCGCCAGCCTGTCGCACCATCCCGACATCAACTTCATTACCTTCACCGGCTCCAACGAGGTCGGCGTGCTGATCCAGCAGGCCGCCGCCATCAACGCGGTCAAGTGCGTGCTGGAGCTGGGCGGCAAGTCCGCCCATATCGTGTTCGATGACGCCCGCTACAAGCTGGCCATTCCGGCCATCGTCAAGGGCATCGTCCACAACACCGGCCAGACCTGCACCGCCGGCAGCCGCCTGCTGGTGCAGAAGGGCATCTATGCGGACTTCATGAAGGCGTTGGCCGAGGAATTCTCCAAGGTTCGCGCGGGCACGCCGGACATGGACCTGACTTGCGGCCCGGTGGTCAACAAGGCGCAGTACGACCGCGTCAACCGCTACATCGCCAAGGGCCTGGCGGACGGACTGAAGGTGGTGGCGGAGGGCGCCATCGCCGACGGCGTTCCCGAGGGCGGCTACTTCGTCAAGCCGACACTGTTCAGTTCGGCCAATCACGATAGCGATCTGTTGACGCAGGAGATCTTCGGACCAGTGCTGGTGGCGCTGCCCTTCGATACCGAGGCCGACGCCATCCGGCTGGCCAACGCCACCGAATACGGCCTGCTGGGCGCGGTCTGGACTGAGAACGGCGGACGCCAGCAGCGCGTGGCGCGCGGCATCAAGTGCGGCCAGGTGTACATCAACGGCTTTGGCGCGGGCGGCGGCGTGGAACTGCCATTCGGCGGCGTCAAGAAAAGCGGCCATGGCCGCGAGAAGGGCTTCATCGCCCTGGAAGAAATGAGCACGACCAAGACGCTTATCCAGTACTACGGCGAATGATCGCCAGACTATCCGGAGACAATTCATGAGTCAGTTGCAAGGCAAGGTCGCCATCGTCACGGGCGGCGGCAATGGTTTCGGCGAAGGCATCGTCAAGCTGTACGCCAAGGAAGGCGCTCGCGTGGTCATCGCCGACATCAACAAGGAGGCTGCCGACCGCGTGGCCGCTGAAGTCGGCGCCGCCGCGCTGGCCGTGAAGGCCGACGTATCCAGCCGCGCCGACATCGACAATGCGGTGCGCACTTGCCTGGAGAAATTCGGCTCCGTCGACATCGTGGTCAACAACGCCGCCATCACCCACAAGAACCAGCCCATGCTGGACGTGGACGAGGCCATGTTCGACCGCATGTTCGACATCAACGTGAAGTCCATCTACCACATGGCGCAAGCCGTGGTGCCCGTCATGCGCAAGCAGAAGCGCGGCGTGATCCTGAACGTGGGTTCCACCGCCGGCATCCGTCCGCGGCCCGGACTCAGTTGGTACAACGCGTCCAAGGGCGCGGTCAACGTGCTGTCCAAATCCATGGCGGTGGAGCTGGGTCCCGACGGCATCCGCGTCAACGCCATCTGCCCGGTGATGGGCATTACCGGCATGTTCGAGTTGTTCATGGGCCTGCCCGACACGCCCGAGAACCGCGCCAAGTTCGTCTCGACCATCCCGCTGGGCCGCTTCTGCCAGCCTTCGGACGTGGCCGCCGCGGCGCTGTTCCTGGCCAGCGACGCCGCCGAGTTCATCACCGGCGTCGAGTTCCCGGTGGACGGCGGCCGCACGGTCTAGCGTGCCGCGCCCGGCTGTACCCGGGCGCTTCCTCTTTTTCTGTGGGTGACTGGCGTATGAAAATCAGAGCGGCGCTGTTGAGGGAAGTGGGGGTGGAAGGCCCCTATGCGCGGACCCGGCCGTTGAGCATTGCCGAGATCGAACTGGATCCGCCCGGCACGGGCGAGGTGCTGGTCCGCATCAAGGCGGCGGGCCTGTGCCATTCGGACCTGTCGGTCATCAATGGCGACCGGCCGCGCGGCGTGCCCATCGTGCTGGGCCACGAGTCTTCCGGCGAGGTCGTGGAAACCGGCCCCGGCGTGACCGACCTGAAGCCGGGTGACCACGTCGCCATGGTGTTCGTGCCCAGTTGCGGCTGCTGCAATCCCTGCATGGAAGGCCGGCCAGCCCTCTGCGAACCGGGCGCCGCGGCCAACACCAAGGGCACTCTGCTGGGCGGCGAACGTCGCCTGCACATCGGCGACGAGACCATCAACCACCACACCGGCGTGTCCTGCTTCGCGGAATACGCGGTGGTGTCGCGACGCTCCTGCGTCAAGGTGAACGTCGAACTCAGCCATCGCGAGGCCGCGTTGTTCGGCTGCGCTGTGCTGACAGGCGCGGGCGCGGTGTTGAACCGGGCTCGCATCAAGGCAGGCGATACCGCCGCCATCGTCGGGCTGGGCGGCGTGGGGCTGAGCGCCTTGCTGGCCGCCGTGGCTGCCGGCGCGCGCCGCGTCGTGGCGATAGACCTGAGCGACGAAAAGCTTGCGCTGGCCAAGGAACTGGGCGCGACCCATGTCGTCAATCCCAGGCAGGTGAAGACGGATGACGACCTCTACGACCTGGCTGGCGGCCGGGTGGACTACGGCTTCGACATGGCGGGCGCGGTACCCGCTTTCGAGACGGCGTACAAGCTGACGCGCCGCGGCGGCGCCACGGTGACGTCGGGCCTGCCCAATCCCAAGTTCAGTTTTCCCCTGTCCCTGTCGCAGATGGTGGGCGAGGAGCGCGAGATCCGTGGCAGCTACCTCGGCTCGGGCGTGCCGGCCATCGACATCAGCCGCTATATCGACCTGTACAAGGCGGGCCGGCTGCCGGTCGACCGCATGATGGGCAAATCGTTTTCGCTGGACCAGATCAACGAGGGGTTCGATCACCTCGCAACCGGCGGCAGCCTGCGCGACGCCATCGTTTTCTAAGGGCATAGACCCGATACAACACTGGAGACAAGACCATGAAGACTTCAAGATTGGCGACGCTGCTGGGCGCTACCCTGCTGTCCGGCGCCGCGGCCCTGGCAAGCGCGGCGGACAAGCCCAAGGAACTGAACATCGGCATCTCGACCTACCTGTCGGGTTCGGCGTCGGTGTTCGGCGTGCCGGCGCGCGACGCGGCCGAGATCCTGATCCAGGATATCAATGCCAACGGCGGCATCGACGGCGTGAAGCTGGTGCCCAGCTACATCGACGAAGGCGGCGGCGGCGAGAAGCTGCTGTCCGAGTACCGACGCCTGGCCGAAGGCGGCACGCGCGTCATGCTGTCGGCCATCTCCAGCGGCCACTGCAACATCGTCGCGCCGGTGGCCGAGGACCTGAAGGTGCTCAATGTGCTGTGGGATTGCGGCACCGAGAAGGCGCTGGAAGGCAAGAAGTACAAGTATGTGGTGCGCACGCAGGCCAACGCCACCACCGAAATGGTCGCCCAGGTCCTGTACTTGATGAAGGTCAAGCCTGATTTCAAGACGATTGCCATCGTCAACCAGGACTACGCCTGGGGCCGCGATTCGCGCGACATCTTCCTGGCCGCGTTGAAGAAGTTCAAGCCGGACGTCAAGGTCGTGGCCGAGATGTTCCCCAAGTTCGGCGCGGCTGATTTCTCCACCGAGATCAGCCGCCTGCAGGCCCTGCGCCCGGACGTCATTGTTTCCACTTCGTGGGGCGGCGACCTGGACAACTTCGTGCGCCAGGCCTCGCAGCGCAACCTCTTCAAGAACTCGACCTTTGTACTGTCGCTGGCCGAAAGCTCGCTGGAGCGTCTGGGCAATGCGTTGCCAGAAGGCGTGTACGTCGGCGCCCGCGGCGATCATTACTTCCTGCATCCGGAAACCAAGGATGATCCGCAGCACCAGGCTTTCGTGAAGAAGTTCCACGACAAGACCGGCGCCTATCCGATCTATTCGGTGTATCACATGGCGCAGGCGATCCAGGGCCTGAAGGCGGGCTACGAGAAGGCCATCAAGGACAACGGCGGCGCCTGGCCCAGCCCGGAACAGGTGGCGGCCGCGATGCATGACGTGACCTTCAAGGGCTACGGCCGCGACGTGAAGATGCACCGCGCCGACGGTCAGGGCCTGGAAGCGCAGCTGTTCGGCGTGACGAAGAAGAGCGACAAGTACCCGTTCAAGGTGCTGGCCGATATCACCATCGTCCCCGCCGAACTGGTGACTCCGGGTGTGTCGGATACTTCGATGGAATGGATCGACAAGAGCCTGACGCCCGATGTGCTGAAGAGCGATCAGATCAAGGTGTATTCGAACTGAGCAAGCAGGTGTGGAGCTGGCATGGCCCTGGCGGGAAACCGCCGGGGTTTTTTTTTGCCCTTGGCGTGGCCCGGAGCGAGGGGCCGCGCCTCAAGCCATCTGTTCCAGCAGCACGCGGTTGCGGCCGTTCAGCTTGGCCTTGTATAGCAGCTCGTCGGCGCGGCGGGACAGGTTCTCCAGGTCTCGCGCGTCGCCGCTGCGGGCATGGGCAACGCCGAAGCTGGCGGTCATGCTGAAGCGGGTTGCGTCACAGGCGCTGATCTGCGCTTGCGCTATGTTCAGGCGCATGCGTTCGGCGATGTCTCGGACGGGTTCGGGGCGGCGGCTGCGGCACAATACCGCGAACTCTTCGCCGCCCACGCGCGCGACCACGTCGGATTGCCTGAAGGTCTTGCGGCACAGTTCGGCCACGGTCTTGAGCGCTTCGTCGCCGGTGGGGTGGCCATGCGTGTCGTTGATGGACTTGAAGTGGTCGATGTCGAACAGGATGAAGGCCAGGCCGTCACCGTTAGCGTGGCGCATGTCGTCCAGGGCCGCTTCCAGGCGCTTTTCGAAGGCGCGGCGATTCAGCAGGCCAGTGAGAAAATCCGTTTCGGCCATGATGGCCAGGTCTTGAATCAGGCGGTCGCGCTCCAGCTCGAGCTTGCGCACGGCGGCGGCGTTGTCGTTGAGCACATCCAGGGCCTTGAACATGCTGTTCACTTCGCCGCGGTACTGGTCCGCGGGAATGGCCGGCACCTCGCCGCCTTTCGCGATGGCGCCGATGATGTTGGTGGCGCGGACGAACGGCCGGATGACGCGCTTGCGGAACATGGCCAGCCCGAGGATCAGGGCGGCGGTGAGCATCGCCGCGGCCGCCAGGGTGGTGAGCAGGACGCGGATCGCGGCCTGGCGGTTTTCACCGATGCGCCGCTCGACGTCATTGAGCATGAGGTCGCGGAACCGGACGATGGACTTCATCTGCGGCACATAGTTCGCGCCCAGTTCGTACATCGACACGAGCGAATCTTCCGGGGCCCGCTCGGCAATGGCGCGCACGCTGTCGAGGTAGCTCATGCCCTCGCCGAAGTACTGTTGCTGCAGTTCGCGGTAGGCGAGCGACGAGGCGTGCCCTGGCATGCTGGCGATGTTGGCCTCGATCAGCGCGCGAAGTTCGTCGATGCGGCCGATCACGCGCTCGATTCTCAGCTGGTCGCTGGCGGTGAGCGTGCGGCGTTTGCTCAGGGCCGGCGCGAAGGTGGATCCCGCCAGCCCGGCCTGTTCGCGCAGTTCGCCGGCAAGCAGCGCCAAGGACAGCAGGTCGAAGTCCTCGCCCTGGTTTCTGGCAACCAGGCCTATGCCGTCGGACATCGCGGCGCGCAGTTCGGGGACCAGCGCGACCATGTCTCCGACCACCGTCCACAGGTTGTAGCCGGAGACGTTGGCGCGAGGCGCGGCGATCGCGGCGTCCGCGCTGGCGCGGGCAGTCAGAAGGGATTCGCGGATGCGCTGGATGTTGGTGAATTCGCGGGCGCCGTTGGGATTGAGGGGCGCCCGGTACAGGGCAAGCAGGTCGGCGATCTGTGCATTGGTGCGCTGGCGCGCTTCGGCCAGCGCGTGCAGGATATGCTCGGGGACCGGCAGGTCGGAACCCAACGCCGAGTTCATGGGGCCGCGCTCGGCGGAAACCGCCTCCATCGTCATCAGGGTCGTGCGGACCACGATGAAGCCTTGCATGGCATCGTCGGTGGCGGCGAGGGAACGCCAGTTCTGCTGTACCACGATCACGGTCAGCATGGAGACCGGCAGCGCCACGCCTGCAGCCAGTGTCAGGAAATATCTTTCAAGGGATTTGAGAGCAAAGACATTGCGGAACATGCGTAAACATCGGCTCGGAACAATGACTGGTGGCCGGAGGTTACTTGAAATGGGCCACGGATAGCATGGTTTTCCCGCCATGTTCCGACGGACCGAAGTTTGTATCGCATTAAGTCGCAAAGTCTCATTTTCAAGCGCATTGCGTCACTCTGTTGCGAGTGCTTGCATCGCCATTGGCGCAGGCGTTCAGGGCGGCGCGACAGGCAGCTTTTCCAGCGCATCCTTGAAGTCCGGATACTCCTTCAGGAACTCCAGGCTGCGCCCGAAACGCTGCAGCAGCCGTTCGTCCACCGTCAGGTTGAGCACGGTCGCGCCGTCCCACAGCCTGGGGCGTTTTTTCACATGGATCAGCACCTTGTCGGTGAACTCGCGGTAGGAGTCGTGCGGTTCGCATTGTTCGTAGTCCGTGGCGACGCGTTGCGCCAGCCCGGCTTCCAGGCCGGCGTGGCGGGCCTTCTCCTGCAGCCATGATGCCGGCAGCGTTTGCAGGCTGCCGTCCCGGTAGCCGCCGCCGACGTCGGAATGGGCGCCGATGAACCAGCGTTGCTCGACCGGCCTGTCGGGCGGCCGCGGCTCCGAATCGGCCAGGCGCGTCCACAGGGTCGGCGAGTAGGGTTCGCGGAATTCGTTGGTGGCGATGGCGTGATAGGCGTGATGGACGTGGTTGCTCAGCTCGGTGTCGTGGAAGTTGTAGAACTTCGAAAAGCCGGGGAAGGGGATGCCGCCCACCGGTATGCCCAGGCTGCCGACCGTATCCCAGACTCCGACGAAATGCACGTCGGTTTCGCGCGAGAAATTCACGCGGAAGGACGAGGCTTCCAGGGACGTGGGGATGCAGTCGTCGCGGTAGAGCGCGTAGGCTTCGGCCACGTTATTGTCGGAAGGATCGTTCAGCAGGCCGCATTTGCGCACCATGCCGGCCAGGCTGCGCGCGGAGTAGGCGCCGCGGCTGAATCCGAACAGGAAAATGCGATCGCGCGCTTCATGGCGTTGGCAAAGCCAGCGGTAGCCCGCGCGGATGTTGGCCGATAGCCCGGCGCCAAAGGCGCCGCCAGCGAATTTGTCGATGGCGGCCCACAGGCCCTGGCCCTGCGTGCCCACGCCCTCGATGTAGAGCGTTTCCTGCGTGGAGGTCTCGGGGGCAGCCTTGTAGAGTTCGTAGACGTTGGTGCGGTCGTTGGGTTCGTTCCAGGTCCCGTCGAAGAATACGGCTAGATTCTTCACCATGATCGTTCTCCACAGATTGAGTCCTGCGATGAATCTGCTTGCTGGCATGGCCCGCGTCCTGCGCGACGTAAGCTAGCACGCGGCGCGGAGCGATCCAGGCGGGTGGTTTCCCTGCTGATCGGATGTACACCGTACTTTTGACTAGCTAATCGGTAGCCATCCAAAGTGCTTGCTGGCGTTGCGGGTTGGCGCAGGCACAGCAGGAAGTCCGCACTACATCAAAAGTCGCAATCCGTGCCTTACGCGCCCGAGCCGGGGCGTGCGTTGGCTGCGGCGTCAGGCTTGGGGTATGTTGCGGGCTGAGCGGCCGCCGGCCGCGCATGACCAGAGAAGATGCACATGGGACGTTTAGCCATACTTGGCGCCCTGCACGAAGAGATCGCCGACCTGCTCGCCGCGATGGAACCGGGTGCCGCCATTCACCGCGTCGCAATGCGCGACTTCCATGTCGGCACCTTGTGGGGCACGCCTTGCGTGATTGCGCTGAGCCGGATCGGCAAGGTGGCCGCGGCCGCGACCGCGTCCATCGTGATCCAGGAGTTCAATGCCACGCGGGTGATCTTCACCGGGCTGGCGGGCGGCCTGCGCCAGGACATGGCGGTGGGCGATGTGGTCGTGGCCAGCGCGCTGATGCAGCACGACATGGATGCGCGTCCTTTGTTCGGCCAGCACGAGATTCCCTTGCTGGGGCGCGTACGCTTCGACGCGGACGCGGCCCTGAGCGCGCGGCTGCTGGAAAGCGCAGGACAGTTCGCGCGCGGCCATGCCGGCTTGCCGGCGGGGCAGGGCGCGCAGCCGCCGCGGGTGCATCATGGCCTGATCGCCACCGGCGATGTCTTCGTCAATAGCAATGACTACGCGCACCAGCTGCGCCAGCGCCTGCCCGATGCGCTCTGCCTGGAAATGGAGGGCGGGGCGATGGCGCAGGTCTGCTACGAATTCGGCGTGCCCTTTGCCGTTTTGCGCGTGATCTCCGATCAGGCCGATCACGCCGCGAAGGCGGATTTCACCGACTTCCTGGTGAACCTGGCGCGGGTCTACACTGCCGGCATCCTGGCGCCCCTGCTGAAGTCAGGGGCGTTGCGGGAAGCCTGAAACTGGCGGTGTTCAGCGGCCAGTGTCGGGATAGTTGGGGCCGGCGTCGTGGAATCCGCCCTGGCTGTAGGGATTGACCGCGCCCGGATGAGGCGGGCCGCTATTTCCCGGCGCGCAGCCGGCCAGGACCAGGGCCGTGGCCATGAGGGCAAGCAGGCGTATCAGAGCGGATTTCATGATGGTCTCCTGCGCGAGCCCGCGGTTGCGGGCATGCGACGCGCGGCTGGTCTACGGCACTTATTTTACGCTTTGGCGGCAGCGCTGCGCTGCTCGCCGTGCCTGGTCTTGCGCTTGGTCTGCGGCGCCGAGCAACGCTGCTGGTAGGCCTGCACCGTGCTGGAATTCGCCGGCTGGAAGTAGGGGTGCGGCTGGCCGGCCTCGCGCAGCGCGTCATGCATGCGCTGGCCCCAGACGCATTGCGCCTGGGCCTGGTCCCAGAGCCGCGCGGCGAGTTCGGGCTGGCCGTGGCGCCACAGCGCCAGGCCATAGTCGGCCACGATTTCCTCATTGCGCGGAATCTCGCGGTAGGACCGCTTCATGAGCGCCAGTCCGCCGTCGACGTCGCCTCGCAGGGTCAGGATCCAGCCCAGGGTGCCCTGGTTGTACGGCCCGGGTCCGACGGTCTCGATCGATTTGCGGGCCTGGGCTTCGGCTTCGGCCAGGTGTTCGGGAAAATCCGCCAGGTAGTAGGCGATGCTGTTGCCCCAATCGGGTTCGTCCGGCTGGGGCTGCTCCGCTTGCCGGCGCTGCAGTTCCAGCGCGTCCGCCAATGCCAGCTCGGGCAGGCCCAGCAATCGTTCAAGCTTGTAGCGTTCGTGAAGCTCATCGTGATCCACGGGCGTGGAGGATGCGGACAACGTCGTGGCGCGGGCGCGGTCCAGCCACTGCCGCGCCAGATCGGCGTGGCCGGCCATCAGCAGCAGATTGGCCATGTCCAGCTGTTGCCCCGGTTGCGCGCCGCAGTCCGTGGCATCCACCAATTGCAGCGCGCCTTCGGTGTCGTTCTGGCTGAATTTGCGGTTGATGGCGTCCAATGCGTCAAAGCACTGCCGGTTATCCGCCACGCTGGCGTCGACCGATATCGACAAGGTGGCGGCGGGGCGGTCGTGGCTGAAGTACGCCGTATTGCCCTGGGCGGTGCTGTAGCCCAGGTCCGCCCACTGTTCACCCCAACGCACCTGCATGGTGGTGAGGTAGGGCCAACCCCCAAGCGGATCTTTATCCCCGCTGGTTTGCAGCTGGAAGACGGTGCCCCAGGCGCCGTCGCCGATGCGCCGGATCAGCGTGTAGTCAGCGGCGCCATGCTTCTCGCGGGTCCAGATCCAGGCGCTGCGGCCCAGCGCGTCGGTGACGCCATGCACGATGCCGTCCTGGCTGGGTGTGCCCTCGATGGACTGGCCCTTTTCGGTCAGGAACAGACGGTAGGGCGTATTGGGGGCGAGCGCGCTGCTGCGGCTGTTGTCCAGTCTCAGGATCAGATAGCGCCCATGGTCGCCCTTGCCGTACTGGGGCATGCCCTGGGGCGGCGTTGAGGGCGTGCTGCGGGTGGCGGATTTTCTGGGGGACGCGCTGCTGGCGGCTTGCGCGGGAAAGGCGGCCTGCGCCAACGCGAGCGCGCCTGACAACAGCAACGGGTACAGCCTGGATTGCGGAAACGTCATGGGTGCTGCTTGAGGTGTGAGCAATGGGGCCTGTGAGGCAGGCGGCCATTCTCTCAGAGAACGGAGGGCGCTGCCGGTGCCCACGCAATTGTCCTGGCGCAGCGGATGCGGCGGCCGCAGTCATGTGGCATCCTTGCGCCCGCACCCCGCCGCTGCATGCGGCGCCTTCCTGTTCCGTGATGCCGAAACTGCTGCTGCGTGTCTGTGATTTCCTGCTGCTGTCCGCCGCTGCGGCGCTATTTGGCGCTTGCCTGACGTCGGTGCTGAAGACCGATGCCTACGGCTGGATGATTCCGGAAGCGCCCTACCTGTACGGGCCGTTCGACTTCTATGTCGATGCCGCCTTGGCGGGCTTGGCCGGCCTGCTGGCGCTGACGCTGGCCGAGCGCATGGCGCGGGTGCGCGCCTCGGCCGCATGG
>NZ_JBARYB010000295.1:0-3148 GCF_049647645.1 Achromobacter sp. | reverse complement strand
TCTGGCCAGCGCGTCGTTGCTTTCAGCATCGAGGCAGGCCCGCTAGGCGCGGCCCTGGGCGCGTTCGGCATGCAGGCTGGCGTCATGGTGGCGTCCGATCCCGCGTTGACGGCGGGCGCCGCGACGGGGGGCGTGACGGGTTCCCATGCCGTCGACACGGCGCTGCAGCGCCTGCTGGCCGGCACCGGGCTGGAGGCCGTGGCTCGCCCGGAGGGCGGCTACCGCCTGCGACAAGCGGCGGCGGCGGGGGCGGCCGCGACCTTGGCGCCGGTCACGGTCACGGGCAGCTACGCGACCACCACGGATGGCACGGGCTCCTATACTTCGCCGGCCGTCACCATCGGCAAGACGGCGCAGGCCTTGAAAGACATTCCGCAATCCATCACCGTGCTGACGCGGCAGCGCATGGATGACCAGGACATGGTCAGCCTGCCGGACGCGGTGAACAACACCACCGGCATGGTGGGCGTGCAGGGCGTGGGACCCGGGGTGGCGATCAACGCCCGCGGATTCCCCGTCGACCTGCTGCAATACGACGGCGTGTCCTTGCTGCGCAACAGCTACAGCCTGGGCAACTGGGAGCAGGACTCGCTGGTGTTCTACGACCGCGTGGAAATCCTGCGCGGCGCGGCCGGCCTGCTGCAGGGGGCGGGCAGCCCAGGCGGTGCGATCAACCTGGTGCGCAAGCGCGGCGGGGCGGAACCTGCGGTGGTGGTGACGGCCAAGGCCGGCTCCTGGGATCACTACGGCCTGCAGCTGGACGCGGGCAGTCCCTTGAACGAATCGGGCACCTTGCGCGGCCGCGTGGTGCTGGATGAAGACCAGAGCCATTCCTACATCGACTACGTGTGGGAAAAGACGCGCAACCTGTATGCCGCGCTGGACTACGACATCACCGAAGACACCACGGTAGGCATCGGGATCAGCAACCGGTACAGCCGCTCGCGGCCGATGTTCGTGGGCTATCCCCGCTACGCGGACGGAGGCGATATCGATCTGCCGCGTTCGACCTTCACGGGTTCGACCTGGAATCGCGCGAAGAACGACCAGACCATTTTCTACGCCGACCTCGCGCACCGCTTCAATGACGCATGGCGTTTCAAGCTGGCCGGCGTGGCCATGAACGAAAAGAACACGACCGTGCATCAGCGCGTCGCGGATGCCGTGCAGCCGGACGGCAGCGGGCTGTCCTATGGCGATTTCGGCGTGGACTTCCATAGCAAGCAGCGCGGGCTCGACATGTCGGTCAGCGGCGACTTTACCGCCCTGGGGATGCGGCAAGAGGTCGTGGTCGGCGCCAATTATTCCAAGCTGACCACGCAGGACCGGTTCACGCGTGCCTGGCAGGAAGGCGGCAATATCTTCGATATCGACCACCATCGTCCATGGCAGGACATCGACACCATCGCCCAGGCCAGCGGTTATGACTCGCGCAGCGCCTACGACATCCGCCAGAAGGGCATTTACGGCACCTGGCGCGTCAAGCCCGTCGAGTCCCTGGCGCTGATCGGCGGCGGGCGCATCGGCTGGTACGACTACACCTACAGCGGCGGCGGCAGCGCCACCACGTCCAGCACCTCGGGACGTTTCATTCCTTATGCCGGCCTGGTGTACTCGCTGAGCGACAACTGGTCGGCCTATGCCAGCTATACGACGGTGTTCGAACCGCAGACCGAACGCAGCGTATCGGGCAGCCTGCTCAAGCCCATCGAGGGCAACAACTACGAAATCGGCATCAAGGGCGAACTCGCGGACGGCCGCGTCAATACGCTGCTGGCGTTGTTCCGCTACGACCACAAGAACCGCGCGGTCAACGACTACGACGCGGGCTTTGCATGCGATGGCTGGTATTGCTCGCGCGCGGCGGGCAAGGTGCGCAGCCAGGGCCTGGAGGCCGAGGTCTCGGGCGAAGTGGTCAAGGGCCTGGAGCTGTACGCCGGCTATACCTACAACACCACCAAGTATCTGGACGATCCGGACAATCAGGGCAAGGTCTTCAATACCTGGACGCCAAAACACATGCTGCGCCTGTGGGCTAATTACAGGCTGCCGGGCTCGTTGAACCGCCTGAGCGTGGGCGCGGGCGTCAATGCGCAGACGCATACGATCAGTTCGGACCGCAAGTTCACCATGGCCGGATTCTCGATCTGGAATGCGCGCCTGGGCTATCAGGCCACGCCGGAACTGAGCATTGGGTTGAACCTCAACAATGTGTTCGACAAGAAGTACTACGTGCCGTCGTACAACACGCTCAGCAGCAATAACTACTACGGCGAGCCCCGCAACGTGATGTTGACGCTGCGCTACGCGCCCAAGCTGTAGGGCGGCCCACGGGCGCGATGGCGTCCAAGGCGGGCGGACGGATACGATAGAATATAAATGGTTCCCATTTAGATTTTATTGCCGGTGCGCCTTGCCTACGTCCGATTCCCCGCCTGCCGATCCCGTCGCGAAGCTCTATCGTGACCATCACGGCTGGCTGTCGATCTGGCTGCGCAAGAAGCTGGGCAATTCCTTCGACGCGGCGGACCTGGCCCACGACACCTTCGTGCGCTTGATGGCCGGTCGGCGCCGAACGGAATCAGGCGCCGAGCCGCGCGCGCTGCTGACCCACATCGCGAAGGGGCTGGTGGTGGACCACTGGCGCCGTCGGGCGCTGGAAGAGGCCTATCTGGCCGCGGTCGCGCAACTGCCCGAGCAGGAGGCGCCTTCGCCGGAGGCCCGCGCCCTGATTCTGGAGACCCTGGGCGCCATCGATGCCGCGCTGCGCAGGCTGTCCGCCCGGAGCCGCGAGATCTTCCTGATGTCGCAATTCGAGGGCATGGGCTACGAGGCGATCGCGCAGGGATTGGGCGTGTCGCTATCCACCGTCAAGCGCCATATGCAGGCGGCTCTGACCGCTTGCCTGATCGCCAGCCAGGCCGACGCGTGATCGATCCCGCCATCCTGAAGGAAGCGGCCGGTTGGCTGGTGCGCTTTCAATCCGAGACTTTGTCGCCGTCGGACCGCGAGGCGTTCGATCGCTGGCGCGCACGCAGCGCGGCGCATGCCGCCGCCTGGCAGCGGGCCGAGGACATGTTGCGCGGCTTCGGGCAGGTCCCGCCGCGGATCGCCGGCGATACCTTGCGGCGGCTGGATCGTCCCGGAC
>NZ_JBARYB010000294.1:0-8041 GCF_049647645.1 Achromobacter sp. | reverse complement strand
GCGGCGCCCTGGCCGCTGCAGCGCGGCCGCGAGCAACTGCTGGTCCCGGTCGAGCACCGCTATGGCGCCAACGACGCCTGCATGGCCCGGCAGCTTGCCATGTTGGGCGCCGGCATCGCGGCGCTGGGCGGGGACGAAAGCGGCCGGTTGCGCTCGGGCGAACTGGCGCGCGTGCTGCCGGCCTGGAGCCTGGGTCCGATCGAGGTCCATGCCGTGACCGAGACCCGTTTGCTGCCTGCCCGGACCCGGCATCTGATCGATTTTCTGGCCGATTACCTGGATGGCGCCGGACATTGCCAGAACCCGCGGCTGGAGGTGCGCCGCGCGGCCTAGACTTTTCCGGCCCGCGGCAGCCCTGAGGCCCCTGTCACACTATTGCATCCCGACATGATGCGGCCCCCTTTTTACCCGCGGGCCGCCCCTGCCGCCCGCCCTCGGCCCCTGGCGCCGCCGTCCACCGTGTAAACTCCCCCCTTTTTGACTCTGGTGGTATGTTGCAGGCCCCACAGCGCACAGGTTTAAGCGGCCCGACGCTCATTCGCTTGCTGACTCGCCTGACGGATGTCGACGTCCCGCAATCCAGGCAATCGCTTTCGGACCATCTGAGCCTATGGCTCGGCTGGACGGACGCGATCGCGCTCTCCGCGGCGCTGAATACCAGCCCGCCGGTGATCGCCCCTGGAGCGCGCATGTTCAGCAGCGCCGAGGAGCGCGACTGCGCCCGCGTCCGGACCACGCTGGCCGACGCCATCGCCAGCGACACCGCGGCCACGGCCGCCAAGCGGCCAGGGCCGGGGCAAGCCCACGCGCCCGCCAAACAGTTGGCAGCGCTGGCCGAGGCCGACGCCGACTACGCGAATTTTCGCCAGCGCTATCTGTCGTTGCAGCACACGATGGAAACCGCCGTGGGCAATCTGCGCAGCCGCCTGCGCGGCATGGTCGCGGCCAAAAATGGCGAAATGACGCGCCTGGCGGTGGTCGACGCCATCATGGACCGCGCGCTGCTGCCCAAGGAACGCGCGCTTTTCGGCGTGATCCCGAAGTTGCTCCAAGGCCATTTCAACCGCCTGCGCGAGGCCGAGGCCGCTGCGCTGGCGGAGCTTGCCGCCTTGGCCGAAGCCCGCGCCGAGGGCGAAGCCGAGGCAGGCGTAGCGCCGGCGCCGGCGTCGATAACGCCAGGCGCCTGGCTGGACACGTTCCGCAAAGACATGCGCAGCGTGCTGCTGGCCGAATTGGATGTTCGTTTACAACCGGTCGAAGGGTTGCTTGCCACCCTTCGCGCCAGCTAACCGGGACACTATGTCCAAATATCTGACTAATCTCGTTGTTTTCCTGGCGGGTCTGGCCGTCGTGGGCTGGATCGGCGCGGGCTATGCGGGCAACAATCCGCTGGCGCTGGCCGTGACCCTGCTGATAGGCGCCTGTTACCTGGGCGGCGCGCTCGAATTGCTGCGCTATCAGCAGGCGACGTCCTCGCTGACCCGCGCGCTGTCCGGCCTGTCCGACGCCCCCGGCAATCTGGGATCCTGGCTGGACCAGTTGCCGCCCAGCCTGCGCAACGCCGCGCGCCTGCGCATCGAAGGCGAGCGCGCGGGCCTGCCCGGACCGGCGCTGACGCCGTATCTGGTGGGCCTGCTGGTGCTGCTGGGCATGCTGGGCACCTTCCTGGGCATGGTCGTGACCCTGCGCGGCACCGGCCTCGCGCTGGAAAGCGCGACCGACCTGGCCGCGATACGCGCCTCGCTCGCCGCGCCGGTCAAGGGCCTGGGCTTCGCCTTCGGCACCTCGATCGCCGGCGTCGCCAGCTCCGCCATGCTGGGCTTGCTGGCGGCCCTGTGCCGCCGCGAACGCGTGCGCGCAGCGCAACTGCTGGACAGCAAGGCCGCGACCACGCTGCGGGTGTACTCGCAAGGCTACCAGCGCGAGGAATCCTTCAAGCTGCTGCAACGCCAGGCCGAAGTCATGCAGCGCCAGGCCGAAGCCATGCCGACGCTGGTCGACCAATTGCAGACCATGATGAACAGCATGGCGCAGCAGAACCAGGCCCTGAGCGACCGCCACATGGCCAGCCAGGACGCTTTCCAGGGCAAGGCCGAAGCGGCCTACTCCCGCCTGGCCGCCGTCATGGAGCAGTCCATGAAGGAAAGCGTGTCGCAAAGCGCGCGCTCGGCCGGCGCCGCCCTGCAACCGGTCGTGGAAGCGACGATGGCCAGCCTGTCGCGCGAAACCGCAACGCTGCAAGACACCGTGACGCAAGCCGTGCAGCGCCAGCTGGAAGGCCTGACCTCGGGCTTCCAGGCCACCACCAGCAACGTCGCCGGCATCTGGAACCAGGCCCTGGCCGGACAGCAACGCGCCAGCGAAGCCCTGTCCCAGGACCTGCGCGCCTCGCTCGACCACTTCGCCCAGACCTTCGAACAACGCTCGGCCGCCCTGCTGGACAGCGTGTCCTCGCGCCTGGAGGAATCGTCGGGCAGCATGTCGCACGCCTGGACCCAGGCGCTGTCGCGCCAGGAGCAGGCCAGCGAAAAGCTGGCTGGCGACAATCTGCAAGCCTTGACCGCGGCCGCGGCCAGCTTCGAGCAGCATTCGGCGTCGCTGCTGCGCACCCTGAACCAATCGCACTCCCTGCTGCAATCCGAACTGGCTTCGCGCGATCAACAGCGCCTCGCCGCCTGGACCGAAACATTGGGCGCCATGGGCGCCACGCTGCGCCAGGAATGGGAGCAGTCCGGCACGCAGGCCGCCGAACGCCAAGAGGCGATCAGCGCCACGCTGGCGCGGGCGGTGCACGACATCACCGCGCAGGCGCAGGTCCAGGCCCAGTTGCTGGACGGCGTGTCGGCCCGCATGGAAACGGCGGCCAACGGCGTGTCGCAGCAATGGGCCAACGCCCTGGCCCGCCAGGAACAGGCCGGCGAAAAGCTGGCCGGCGACAACCGCGAGGCCCTGGCCGCGGCCGCTGCCACCTTCGAACAGCATTCCGCCGCCCTGCTGCAGACGCTGGACCAATCACATGCCCAGTTGCAGGCCACGCTGGCCTCGCGCGACCAGGAACGCCTGGCCGCCTGGACCGGTACGCTGACCGCCATGGGCGCCACGCTGAGCCAAGAATGGCAACAGGCCGGCGCCGACGCCGTGACCCGCCAACAGGCCGTCAGCGACACGCTGGCCCAGACCGCGCGTGATATCGCGGCCCAGACCCAGGCCCAGGCCGGCTTGCTGGAAAACGTATCCGCCCGCCTGGAAACGGCGGCCGGCAGCGTCACCCAGGCCTGGACCGAAGCCCAGGCGCGCCAGGAACAGGCCAACGCCAAGCTCGCTGGCGACAACCAGCAGGCCCTGGAAACCGCCGCCGCCGCCTTCGAACAGCACTCGGCGGCTCTGCTGCAAACGCTGGACCAGTCGCACGCTGAATTGCAAACCGCGCTGGCTTCGCGCGACCAGGAACGCCTGGTTGCCTGGACCGGCACGCTGACCGCCATGGCCGCCAAGCTCGGCCAGGAGTGGGAACAGGCGGGCGCCCAAGCCGCGCTGCGCCAATTGGAAGTCAACGACACGCTGGCCCAGACCGCGCGCGACATCGCTGCGCAGACGCAGGCCCAGGCCGGCCTGCTGGAGAGCGTCTCGGCCCGCCTGGAAACGGCGGCTACCGGCGTCACCCAGGCCTGGACCGAAGCGCAGGCGCGCCAGGAACAGGCCAACGCCAAGCTCGCCGGCGACAACCAACAAGCGCTGGAAACCGCCGCCGCGGCCTTCGAACAGCATTCTGCCGCCCTGCTGCAAACGTTGGAGCAATCGCACGCCGGATTGCAGGACGCCCTCGCCTCGCGCGACCAGGAACGCCTGGCCGCCTGGACCGGCACGCTGACCGCCATGGCGGCCAAGCTCGGCCAGGAATGGGAACAGGCCGGCACGCAAGCCGCCCTGCGCCAATTGGAAGTCAACGACACCCTGGCCCAGACCGCGCGCGACGTCGCCGCCCAGACGCAGGCCCAGGCCGGCCTGCTGGAAAGCGTGTCGGCGCGCCTGGAAACGGCGGCGACTGGCGTCACCCAGGCCTGGACGGACGCGCAGGCGCGCCAGGAACAGGTCAACGCCAAGCTGGCGGGCGACAACCAGCAAGCGCTGGAAACCGCCGCCGCAGCCTTCGGACAGCATTCCGCCGCCCTGCTGCAAACGCTGGACCAGTCGCAGACGGACCTGCAAGCAGCGCTCGCATCCAAGGACGAAGCGCGCCTGGAAGCCTGGACCGGCAAGCTCGGCGCCATGGCCGAGTCGCTGCGCGCCGAATGGGAGCAGACCAGTTCCTACACGGCCAGCCAGCAGCAACAGATCTGCGACACGCTGGCCATCACCGCTCAAGACATCAGCGCACAGACCCAGGCGTCGGCCAACGACACCATCGCCGAAATCGGCCGCCTGGTGCAGGCCGCCTCCGAGGCGCCGCGCGCCGCCGCCGAGGTCATCGGCGAACTGCGCCAGAAGCTCTCCGACAGCATGGAGCGCGACAACGACATGCTGGAAGAACGCACTCGCTTGCTGGAAACCCTGGGCACCCTGCTGGACGCCGTCAACCACACCGCCGCCGAACAGCGCACGGCCGTGGACGCGCTGGTGTCCTCGTCGGCGGACCTGCTGGACCGCGTCGGCACGCAGTTCACCGAGCAGGCCCAGGCCGAAACCGGCAAGCTGGCCGAGGTGGCCGCGCAGGTCGCCAGCGGCGCGGTTGAAGTGGCCAGCCTGGGCGAGTCCTTCGGCACGGCCGTGCAGCTCTTTGGCGAATCCAACGACAAGCTGGTCGCGCACCTGCAGCGCATCGAAGCGGCGCTGGACAAGTCCATCGCGCGCGGCGACGAACAACTGGCCTACTACGTGGCCCAGGCCCGTGAAGTGGTGGACCTGAGCATGGTGTCGCAGAAGCAGATCATCGAGAACCTGCAGCAGCTGGCCAGCCAGCGCGCGACGGCCGGAGCGGAAGCGGCATGAGCGAGGACATCGACGGCGGCGTGGAGCCCGCGGTCCCGGCCTGGGCCGTCTTTGGCGACCTGATGTCGGTGCTGCTGGGCGCCTTCGTCCTGATCCTGGTGAGCGTCGTCGCGGTGCAGCTGCAGCTATCGACCCAGCTCGAAGAAGAGGTCAAGCAGCGCCAGGTCGAAACCCAGCGCCGCGAGACCCTGGAGCAGGCGCTGGCGGGACCGCTGGCCGCCGGCCGCGTGACCCTGATCAACGGCCGCATCGGCATCAGCGGCAGCGTCTTGTTCGCGCTGAACTCCGACCAGTTGCAGCCGGAAGGCCGCGAGATCCTGAAGAGCCTGATCGAACCCCTGTCGGCCTATCTGAAATCGCACAACGAGATCCTGATGGTCAGCGGCTATACCGACGACCAGCAGGTGCGCGAGGGCAACCGGCGCTTCGCCGACAACTGGGACCTGTCCGCGCAGCGCGCCCTGACCGTGACGCGTGCGTTGATCGACGAGGGCGTGCCTGCGTCGGCCGTGTTCGCCGCGGCCTTCGGCTCCGAACAGCCGGTGGCCGCGAACACCGACGAGGAAGGCCGCGCCAAGAACCGCCGGGTGGAAATCGCGCCGATTCCCAAACCCTCCAGCGACGCCGGAACCAAGAATGGGCAGTGACGGCACGCGCGGCGAAATCGTCGACGCCCGGGCCATGCTGGACGCCTGGCGGGAAACCGGCGCGGACCGCCTGGCGCCGGTCCGCTTCCAGTTCATGGACGCCCTGCAGCGGCGCGCCGCCGCGCAAGACGGCCAAGCCCGCAGGCTGCTGGACGGCAAGTTGGCTGCGCTGATCCAGGCCTACGAGGCCGAACTGGACGGCGCGTCCGCAGAGGCACTTGCAGGCGCCGGCGAAAGTGCCAATGAGTGCGCCCGAGCAGGTGTCACCGCGCCTGCTCCCGCCGCTTGCGAACCCGGACCGTTGGCGGCGCTGACCGCCTACATGGCCGATCCCGGCCCCGACGCGCGCGGCGCCGGCGACCTGCGCGCCACCTACCCAGAACTGGAAGTGCTGGAGTACTTCCGTGGCGTCTGGTCGCGGGTCAGCGCGGATCGGCAGGTGCGGCAGTCCCAGGAACAGGTGCACAAGAACGCCGGCCCGCTCAATTCCAACCAGCTGGTGCACCGCGCGCTATCGCTGATGCGCGAGGTCTCGCCGGGCTATCTGCAGCAGTTCCTGTCCTACACCGATGCGCTGATGTGGCTGGAGCAGGTGCAAGCCGCCACGGCGCCCCCGCCCAAGGAAGCCGCGCCCCGCGCCGGCGCCAAGAAGACGGCGCGCGGTAAAGGGCGCTAGCAGGGCCTCGGCCCGCCCGAGCCAGCCCCATCCAGGCGCTCACCAGGCGGTCCCGCCAGGCGCCCTGATTTGCACCCTTCCACCCATCAGCAGTAAGATACGTTCCATATACAAACCATATATGGATCATTAACTCCATGGGTATCGTCAAGATTTCCGAGCAGATGCATGAGAACCTCCGCGTCGCCAGCGGCGCGCTCAGCCGCTCCATCAATTCCCAGGCCGAACACTGGATGCGCATCGGCATGCTGTCCGAGCTCTATCCCGAGCTGCGCCACGCCGACATCTGCCAATTGCTGATCCGCATCGAACAGGCGGAAGGCTTCGCCATCGCCTCCCTGTCCCAGGGGCTGCCACAGGCCGCCCAGCAGGAGGCCGCATAAATGGCAAAGAAGGTTTCCATCAAGTCCGCCGCCGACATCGAAATGGCCCGCAAGGCCGGCGCCATGGCGGCGGAAGTGCTGCACATGATTGCCGAGCACGTTCGCCCCGGCGTCACCACCGATGAGCTGGACCGCATCTGCCACGACTACATCGTCAACGTGCAGAAGGCGACTCCCGCCAACGTCGGCTACCACGGCTTTCCCAAGACCATCTGCGCCTCGGCCAACCACGTGATCTGCCACGGCATCCCGTCGGCCAAGGTGCTGAAGAACGGCGACATCCTCAACATCGACGTGGCCGTCATCAAGGACGGCTGGTTCGGCGACACCAGCCGCATGTACTACGTGGGCCAGCCCAGCCCGCTGGCGCGCCGCCTGGTCAACACCACCTACGAAGCCATGCGCGCCGGCATCATGGCCGTCAAGCCTGGCGCAACACTGGGCGACATCGGCCACGCCATCCAGACCGTGGCGCACCGCGAGCACTTCAGCATCGTGCGCGAATACTGCGGCCACGGCATCGGCCAGATCTACCACGACGATCCGCAGGTGCTGCACTATGGCCGCCCCGGCGAAGGCATGGTGCTGCAGCCCGGCATGATGTTCACCATCGAACCCATGATCAATGCCGGCAAGCCCCAGACCAAGCAGCTGCCCGACGGCTGGACCGTGGTCACCAAGGACCGCTCGCTGTCGGCGCAATGGGAACACATGGTGGTCGTGACCGACACCGGCTACGAGGTGCTGACGCCCTGGCCGGACGGCTTTGGCGACTATCCGCCCATCCCCTGATACCCTGACGTGACGCGGCGCGCCGGCCTTGCCCATGGCAAGGAACGGAGTGCGTACGGACAAGGGCGCGATCATGATCGTGCCCTTGTCGTTTCCGCGATCCACGCATCCATGTCCGCCCTGCCCTCCGCGTTCCGCCGCCTGGCCGCCTCCAACCTGGCCGCCCAATTCTCCGAACAGATGGCCCTGGCGGCCGCCCCGCTGGTCGCGGTCCTGGCGTTGGGCGCCAGCGCAGCCGAGACGGGTTATCTGCAAACCGCCCAGACCCTGCCCTTCCTGCTGCTGTCCCTGCCCGCCGGCGTATTGGCCGACCGGATGTCGCGGCGCGCGCTGATGACCGCCGCCGAATGCGTGCGCGCCGCCAGCCTGCTGGGCCTGCTGGCGCTGCTGGCCACGGGCGGACTGAACCTGGGCTGGCTGGCCGCGCTGGGCTTCCTGGGTGCCGTCGGCACGGTCGCCTATAACGTCGCCGCGCCGGCGCTGGTGCCCAGGCTGGTCGCGCCCGCCGAACTGGCCAGCGCCAACCGCTGGCTGGAGCTCGCCCGCAGCACCGC
>NZ_JBARYB010000293.1:0-31044 GCF_049647645.1 Achromobacter sp. | reverse complement strand
GCGCCGCGCCGCGCGCGCCGCAGGCCGCACACGGTTTCGGCCAGCTCGCTGCGGCCCGCGCCCATCAGGCCGGATATGCCCAGGATTTCGCCCCGGCGCAGCGTGAACGAAATGCCGTGGACATTGGCGCCATCGGCGATGTCCTCCACTTCCAGCAGGACCTCGGCAGGCGTATCGTCAGCCGCTTGCCGGGGCGGGTAATAGTTGCCCAGGTCGCGTCCGACCATGCAGCGCACCAGCGCGTCCGGAGAGAGCGCCGCAATCTCGCCGCTGTGCACGTCGCGGCCGTCACGCAGCACGGTGACGCGGTCACTGTGCTCGAAGATCTCGGCCATGCGATGGCTGATGTAGACAATGCCGATGCCTTGAGCTTTCAGGTCGTGCAACACGCGGAACAGCGCCACGGACTCGACTTCGGTCAGCGCGGCCGTGGGTTCGTCCAGGATCAGCACCTTGCAGTCCAGCGTCAAGGCGCGGGCGATCTCGACGAGTTGCTGGCTGGATATGCCCAGCGCATCCACGCGCAAGCCCGGATCGATGTCCTGGCCCAGCCGCCGCAGCACGCCCGCGGCGCGCTCGTTCAGGCTGGCATAGTCCATCCAGGCCTGCGCGCCGGCGCTGATCGCGGGCATGAAAATGTTTTCGGCCACGGTCGCATCGCCGCACAGCGCGATTTCCTGGTGGACCAGGCCGATGCCCAGGCGCATGGCGTGGGCCGGCCCGTTGATGACGACGCGCTCGCCTTCCAGGTAAATGGCGCCGCTGTCCGGCTGATGAATGCCGTCGATGATCTTCATCAAGGTCGACTTGCCGGCGCCGTTCTCGCCGCACAAGGCATGGATTTCGCCCCGGCGCAGCGTGAAACGCACGTCGGCCAGGGCCTTGGACGCGCCGAACTGCTTGCTGATGCCCTGCAGTTCCAGCAGCGGTGCGGGCGCGTTCATTCGTTGATGCCCTTGGTGCCGCGACGCGCCAGGTACTTGTCCCAATAAAAGTCGTCGGCGTTTGCCTTGCTGACGATGGACAGGCCGTTGTCCAGGAACGGCACCGCCATGGGATTGGTGCCGTTGCGCTTGGCGTCGTTCATCGGGTCGATCAGTTGCTGGTTGCGGGCCAGGAACAGCAGCATCATCCCCATGTAGCCCTGCACGCCCTGGTTCGGATTGACGGAACCAAAGACCTCGCCGGACTTGATCATGT
This sequence comes from Achromobacter sp., assembly GCF_049647645.1. GTDB lineage: Bacteria > Pseudomonadota > Gammaproteobacteria > Burkholderiales > Burkholderiaceae_B > Achromobacter. Next base: position 29,844 of record NZ_JBARYB010000293.1, on the reverse strand, counting down.
CCAGGATCTTGGCGTTCACGTCGCAGCACAAGACCTTGATGTTCTTCTTGGTTTCGATGGATGCCTGTGCCGCGCCCAGCGCCGAATTGGCTTCGGGCATGAACAGGGCGCCCAGGCCGGGGTTGGCCTGCGCCAGGCTCAGCGTGGCCTGGTAGGCCTTGTTCGGGTCCTGGTTGCTGGCCGCGCGGCCCACCAGCTTCATCCCGGGATGCTGGGTCTTCATGCGGTTGATGAAGGCGGCGACGCGGCGGTCATGGTTGTCCTGGCCGGGATTTTCCAGCACCGCGTATTCGCCCTTGCCGTTGAGCGCGGCGGCGATGGCGTCGGCGGCCTGCGCGCCTTCGCGGTCGTTGTCGGACGTGACAAAGGACACACGCTTGGAATTGGGGGAATCGGCCGCGAAGGTCACCACCGGGATGCCCATGGCCGCGGCGCGGTTGATGGGCTCGATGAAGGGGTCGGGATTCATGGGGTGCAGCAGGATGCCGGCTGGCTTGCGCGCCAGCTCCTGCTCGAACGAGGCCAGCTGCTTGTTGACGTCATATTCGGGCGTGCCCGAATAACGAGTCCGCACGCCGAGCGAATGGCCCAGCTGCTTCATCATTTCGTAGACAGGAAACCAGTACTCCACCCCGGACACCATCACGTTCATCACGTAGACGTCGTTCGCGTTGCCGCGCAGCCCGGGGGCCTGCGGGGTGTTCTGCGCAAAGGCGTTGGCGCTCGCCAGGCTGGCGCCCGCCGCCGCCACGGTCTTCAAGAAATCTCGTCTCATGTTCCGCTCCTTTTTTTCGCAAAGATCCAAGAACCCTGGAGCCCTCGGTGCCTGTTGTTCAACCTGTCTCGGTCGAATCGTTGTTATGACATCGACGAACTATATTGCAGCCTAAATTTTTAGATTACTAGGGGAAACACTGCTATCCTGCGGAAAATTTCTGTAGACAATGTTATGACATGAAAACAGACATCTACCTGGGCATAGACATGGGCTCCACGGGCTTGAAGGCGGTTGCCTTCGAGGCCGGGAGCGGCGCCACATTGGCCGCGTCGGGCGGCGTGCTGCCCTACCGGCAGTTGGCGCAAGGCGGTTGCGAGTTGTCCGCGGACGCCATCGAGGCGGCGCTGGCGCTGGCCTTGCAAGGCGTGGCGACCCAGCTGGGCCCGCGCGTGGCGGACGTGCGCGCGCTCTGCTGCACGGGCCATGGCGCAGGCTTGTATGCGCTGGATGTGAGCGGCCAATTGCTGGACGGCCGCGCGGTGGCGTCGACCGACCAGCGCGCCGCCGCCCGCGCCCGAACACTGGGCTGCCGCATGGGGGACGCGCTGTACGACGAAGTGGGGTGCCGGCCGTGGTCCGGGCAGTCGTCGCTGATCGCGGCGGAGCTTTTCAACGCGAACGCCGGCCAGCTCCATCGCATTCGCCACCTGCTGTTCGCCAAGGACTATCTAGGGTTCCTGTTGACCGGCGAGATCGCCACGGACGCCAGCGACGCCAGTACCGCGGGCCTGCTATCGCTCAAGTCCGGGGCCTGGTCCACGATGGCCTTCGAGGCCGCCGGCCTGTCTGGCCTGGCGTCCACGGCGCTGGCGCCCATCGCGCCCAGCGGGACCGTGATCGGCCGGCTGCGGCCGGCCCGGGCGGCCGCCTTCGGTTTGCCCTCCGGCCTGCCCGTGGCACTGGGCGCGATCGACCTGCTCGCATCACTGAAGGCAGTGAACGCGGAGCGCCAAGGCCATGCCGTGGCCGTGCTCGGCACCTGGTGCGTGAATGCCGTGGTGGCGCCAACTCGCGAGCCGAAACCGGAAGTGGGCGCCATCGTCAGCTTCGGCGAGCCGGGCCGCAGGCTCTACCTGGAAAACAGCCCGTCGTCGATGGCGAACGTGGCTTGGCTGGCGCGCACCTTGCAGTTCCCGGATGCGGCCGCGGCGGTGATGTGCGCGATGGAGGTGCCCTTGGGCGCCGACGGCCTGCGCTTTTTGCCGTTCATCAATGGCGGGAGCTGGCCAGCCGGAGCCTGCGCGGGCTATGTCGGCCTGCAAGGACATCACACCCGCGCGCACATGGCTCGCGCCGTGATCGACGCCGTGGTGGCGCTGCATGCATGGCATCTGAAACGCCTGGCGGCGCTCGGGCTGGGCGTGCCAGGCAGGGTCGCCGCCCTGGGCGGCGGCGCTCGGGATTTGCGGTTGGCGCGTCTGCTGGCGGGCTTTCTGGGCCATGCCGTGGAGCGCTGCGGCAACGACGAAACCGGCGCGCGTGGCGCCGCCTTGTATGCCGCACTATCGCAAAACCCTGGCAGCGATGGCTTGCTGCCCGCCCCCTGCGAAGCGGTCGAACCGCTAGCCGCCGAGGCGCGGGCGCATGCCGATTTCTACGCCGGCTTCCACGGCTTGGTGGACAGCATGGCTCCCGCCTTCGGCCATCTTGCGGGATCGGCCCGATGACCCCGCGCACACCGCCCTTCGCGCGTCCGGCCTCGTTGGCGGGCCGTCATTTTTCGGCGGTGATCGTCGGCGCGGGCATCAACGGCGCTGGCGTATTCCGCGATCTGTCCTTGCAAGGCGTGGACTGCCTGATCGTGGACAAGGACGATGTGGCTGCCGGCGCCAGCAGCGCGCCGTCGCGCATGATCCACGGCGGCTTGCGCTACCTGGAAAGCGGCGCATTTTCCCTGGTGGCGGAAGCCACGCGCGAACGCAATCTGCTGCTGCGCAACGCGGCGCATCTGGTGCATCCGCTGGAAACCGTGGTGCCGCTATCCAGCCGCTTCGGCGGCTTGTGGGGCAGCATGTTGCGCTTTGCCGGCCTGAGCGCCTCGCCCGGCGCGCGGGGACTGTGCGTGGTGGGGCTGGGCCTGCGTCTCTACGACCGGCTGGGCCGCAGCCAGCGCGTCATGCCGGAACATCGCATCGAGCGCGTGCCAGCGGCGGACGGCGCGCTGTTCGGCGCGGACGTGCGCTGGACGGCCACTTACTACGATGCCTGGATACGGCATCCGGAATGGCTGGTGCTGGAGCTGATCGACGATGCGCATCGCGGCCATCCAGCCTCGGTCGCGTCGAACTATTGCAGCGTGACGGCATGCCAGGGCCGCGCCATTACGCTGCGCGACGCGCTGACCGGAGAATCCGTGCAAGTGACCGCCGACACGGTGGTCAACGCGACGGGCGCCTGGCTGGACCGCGCGGCCGGCGCGCTGCAAGGCGCCGGCTCACGCGTCATGGGCACCAAAGGGTCGCACCTGATCCTGGACCATCCCGCGCTGCGCTCGGCGCTTCAAGGCCGCATGGCTTACTTCGAGGCCTCCGACGGCCGGGTCTGCATCGTGTACCCGTTCCTGGACCGGGTGCTGGTGGGCTCCACCGACATACCGGTGGATGATCCGGACCTCGCCGCAACCGAGCCGGCGGAGATCGACTACCTGCTCGGCGTTTTGCGCGAGGTGTTTCCTCGCCTGGATTTCAGCCGCAATGACGTGGTCTACACTTATGTGGGAGTCCGGCCGCTGGCCCAGTCGGATGCCGACAAGCCTGGACAGATATCGCGCGATCACGCGGTGGTGATCGACCCGCCCAACGCACGGCGCGAGGTGCCCATGGTGTGCCTGGTGGGCGGAAAATGGACCACCTTCCGTTCGCTGGCACAGCTGGCGGCCGACGCGGTGCTGCTGCAACTGGGCCGCTCGCGGCGGCAGTCAACCGAGCAGGTGGCGATCGGCGGCGGGGCGGACATGCCCGCCGATGCTGCGGGGCGGCAACGCTTTCTGGACAGCCTTCAGGCTGCCACCGGGCTGGACCGCGGGCGCGTCACCGAACTGTTCATGCGCTATGGTTCACGGGCCGGCGCCGTGGCGGCGGATTTCGCGGCTGCGGGCGATCAGCCCTTGCGCCATGCACCGAATTATTCGGCCGCCGAGATCCGCTATCTCTGCCGCGTAACGGCCGTGCAGCACCTGACCGACCTGGTGATACGGCGCACCTTGCTGGCCATCCGCGGCCAGGTCACCCCGGCGCTGCTGGCTGAATTGGCCGATATCACCGCGGCCGAGCTGGGCTGGAGCGCCGAGCGGCGGCAGACCGAGTTACGAGCCTGCACCGCCACGCTGCGGGACCGGCATTGTGTTCAACTTCCTCCGGACGAGGCGCCCTGGGCAAAGTCCGCCGATTCCGCCCTGGCCGCAAGTTCGACTTCCAACTCTTTGACGACATGAGCAGCCCCATCTCCACCGAAGCCATATTGGACCGCAGCGCCGGCGCCCCGCTCTGGGCGCAGTTCCGCGACGTGGTGCGCGGCAAGATCCTGCAAGGCGAACTGGCCGTGGGCGACAAGCTGCCGACCGAGGCGGAGTTCGGCGAGCAATATGGCATTTCGCGCATCGTCGTGCGCGAGGCGCTGGCGGACCTGGTCCGCAACGGCCTGATCTACAAGATACGCGGCCAGGGCGCTTTCGTATCGGCGCGCGAGCGCGACGAGGACTTCGTTTCCACCGTACTGGGCTTCTCGGACGAGATGGAACGCAAGGGCCGCACGGTGCGCACGCAGGTGCTGCTACAGGAACTGCGTGCGCCCACGGCGCACGAGGCCAGTTCGTTGGGGCTGACCGAAGACGGCCAGGTCGTGGCGCTCAAGCGGCTGCGCAGCGTCGACGGCGAATTGCAATTGCTGGTGGAAACCGCCGTGCCCGCGGACCTGGTGCCGGGCCTGCACCGCACCCGCCTGGAAAACCGTTCGCTCTACGACGTGCTGCGCAGGCAGTACGGCCTGCGCATCGTGCGTGCGGAACGTTGGATAGACGCCGTGCTTCCGGACGCCGAGACCTGCGAATTGCTGGGGATGAAGGAACCCGAACCCTTGCTGCGCATCGAGTCGATCGCCTATGGCGCCAATGGACGTCCACTGGAACACTACCGCGCCTTGCACCGCTGCAAGTCCAGCCGCCTGCATGTGCAGACCACCACCTGACGCAGTAAGGCGCTTGCAGATTTGGCGATCGGGTGGGAAGGGTCAGGAATCCGCGGAAGAGACGCGCGGCAGCGCGTCATGCCGACTGCGTGTTGGGTGCGCCGTGAACACATGATTCACGTAACCCAGGAATGCTGTGGCGCGCCCGACAGGAATCGAATCTGTGCGGACGCAAATTAGCGCCAATTAGCGCGCAGAACGCATCATGAAGCATGCAAGATAGCCGCATTAAGTCGCACTAATTTGCGTGAATGGCCCCGCTTTTGGCCCCATCCCCGCTCGTGGCTGGCTACTAGTTTCTCCATCCCCCTCCCATGTTGAGGCCCCCTAGGAATGATCCATATGAGGTCAACGACCCTCGCGGGCGCACGCGTGCCTCGCCGCTTTGACGCGACATTTGAATACCCCTCCACCGCAAGGGCCGGGCGCCACGCCGCCCGACTGTGGTTTGAAGAACCGACGTCCCTCTCCCTGGCTCAGTTTCGAGATCATCACTTCCGCGATCACTGCCAGGGAAAGCAAGACTCCCCGAGCGAGCGAGCCGTCAGAAAGTCCGCGTTCCACCAGGCCTTTACGGAGGCCGTTGGCCACATCGTCGTTGAGGAGGGACGCTTCTATGCGCACGCTGCTTGAACGTCCGGTGAGTTTTCGTTTATCAGCGGAAAGCCATTCCAAGTACGAAGCGGCTGCGGCACAACTCGGCATGCGGTTGTCTCAGTACCTTCGCTTGCGTTTGGAAGTGGATGACTCTGTGTCCGAGCAGCTTTCGCAGCTGCGCCTGACGATGCTAGATGTTGCGCCGAACTCTGACGCCACCGCCCGCACCAATCCGGCGCTCGTGGAACTACTTCTGCTGGTACGCCGAGGCAGCAGTCCTGGTGAAGTGCGCGCCGTCCATCACGAGCTCGAGCGCCAAGGCTTAACGCCCTGGTCGCCAGAATCGGCGTAGTCACCGGCATCTACCGCGCCCTCGCGCACTCGAGGCGCTTCCCTCTACATCTCGGGCAGTCCTTGCCCCCCGGAGTCTTCCCCATGCACACCCCCGCCCTGGTGGCCGTCCTCGCGACGGCCTTCCTCCTTTCGGCCTGCGGTTTCGCCCCGCCCGCGCCGGCCCAACCGAAAGATACGCCCCGTGTGGCAATCAATCGCGTCGATCCTCGCCTGGTAGGCCCGGCCGCCCAGCCGGCAGCTTCGTCCGAGTCTCCCGGCGCTGCGGCAAACTCCATGCCGGCGTCCGATCTACCGGGTAATTCTGCCCCGCCCACTAAGACGCCAACCTCCCTTGCATCGGTCGCCGCAATACCAGTACCCGAAGCGCCGGGCAAGAGTGAATCCGCCCCAGGCCCGTCTCATGCCGGGGCCCCAGCCGAGCAAACAGCCAACGACCAGCCCGCCGCCATCAAAATTGCCGCCTCCCTCGTCGCTGGCCAAGAAATGCTGTCTTCCCTGCCGGCCGAATCGAGCGCCGCCGAAGCCATCCCGCAGGCAGACCCCGAGCCAGTCATCCTGAAGGAAATCTGGAAGATCAGCCCGGAAGACCGCACCGTGCGGCAGGCGCTGGCTCGATGGGCAGGCAAGGCCGGCTGGACTTTCGGCCCGGATCAATGGGAAGTGAACTTCGATCTTCCGATCCAGGCGCCGGCCGAATTCGAGGCCGCGAGCTTCCAGGAGGCAACCCAGGCCCTCTCCCAGGCGGTTGCCATGACCGAATCGCCCATCCGCCCGTGCTTTTACGGCAACCGCGTGCTGCGCGTGGTGCCCTTCACCCGAAGCTGCAATCGCTCCCCTGCCACGCAATCCTAGCCGTGGCATAGACCAGGAACCCCAATGACTGCATACCGCACTGTTGCGGCCGCGATCGCGCTTGCAGCGCTTGCCGGCTGCTCCGCACTCCAATCCACCGACCGAATCAATGCCCGCGCCGACAGCGAAGGCGCAACCCACACCCGAACGCTGGAATTGTTCAAGGACAGGGCCGGCGACACAGAACGGGCCAAGGGCCAGGTCGTCGATCTCCCATGGATTGCTGGCAAACCGCAGCCGTTGGCTCGCGACGTCACCTTGCCGCCTGCGTTGCGCGCCAATATCAACACCACTCTGCTCTTCGAAAGCAATGCCGCCGACCTAAAGACCCTGGCCGACCGAATCCAGATCGCGACGGGAATACTGACGCAGGTTTCCGGTGACGCTTTACTGCCGGCGGAGTACTTCCTTCCCCGCCTGGCCAGCGAACAAGGGACGGTCGCCGCTGCCACGCTCGGTGCATCCACGGCAGATACCCTTGTCCCAGCGCTGATCCCAGGCATCGCTGTTGACCGTATTGCCGGGCCGACCCTGCCCCAGGGCGTGGCGCGCACCAAGATGGCGCCGCTGCCCGCCGGCCAGGCCCCCCTTGCCTCGGTGCTGGATTCGATCTCGCTTCGTCTGGGGGTGTACTGGCGATACGACGAGAAGATCGGCGCAATCCGCTTTTATCGGACGGAAACGAAGAGCTATGTAGTCCGCGCTCCCACGCAGAACGCCGAAGAGAACCTGCAGCGGGACATGCGGTCCACCAACTCAACGCTCGCGGAGAAGTCGAGTACGACGTCCAAAGACGAGGCGAAGGACTTGGCGGCCGTGGTCAGCAAGGTGAGCCAGTTCCTCACCCGTGCCGGCGTCATCAAGTTCGCGGATGGCGCGTCTAACACCATCGTCGTGACGGATACGAAGGATGCCCAAGACCGCATCGCAGAGTTCCTTGAAGCCGAGAATCGTCAGATGACGCGGCGAGTTCGCCTGGTCTTCGAAGAAATTACGGTGCAACGTGATCGTCTGAACCAGGGTAGCGTCGACTGGAAGATCCTTTTCAATAGCCTGGGTCGCGACAACCAGGCGTCGGCGCTCGGCGTCGGTGCAATGCTGGACGCTGCGCAGGCTCCAGGCAGCATCGGTGCAACCGTTGGCAGCGGCCCCTTTGCAGGGTCCAACATCGCCCTTACCGCCCTGTCTCAGCTCGGGTCGATCATCAATCACAAGAGCGTGCCGATGCTCTTGCAGAACCGCCGACCGGGAAAGTACGACACGCGCAACACGTTCGAATACATCAAAAACCTGCAGCAGACGCAAAGTACATCCGACACCTCAGCGCCGACCGTCACCGTCACCCAGAACGAGAAGACCGTCGGCACATTCCTTACCGTGGTGCCGGACGCCCAGGACGACGGCCAGGTCTTGCTGACGATTGCCTACGACGACACCCGGCTCATTTCCCTGAAGAAGCAGCCGGTCGGATCCCGGGACGACCAATCGTTCGTACAGCAGGCCGACATTGGAGGCCAAGGACGGGTGCAGCAAGTCATGGTGCGCCCAGGCGAGCAAACAGTTATTGGCGGCTTTCAACAGGCAGCAGACACCTCCACCAGGCGGCGCCTCGACGATAACGCGCCCATGGTTGTCGGTGGCTCCGACGCATCACAGGAGCAGCAGGTGCTCACCGTCGTGCTCGTGACCGCCATACCAGAAGAAGGATTCTGATCGTGGCACTTCGCAAAAAAAGCGCCAGGAGGGTCACCTACCAGCTGGTGGCCATCCCTGGCAGTTCGAATCAGCTGGTGCTTGGAATCAGGTGGCAAACCGTCCTTGGGGAAGACCCCCAAAAGGAAGCCCTCAAGCTGGCACGCAAGGAACGGGCGACGCACTACGTCCAAAGTGACGCCCGCAGCCCTTCCGTGGGGCTACTGACTGCGAAGGGCAAGGAAAGTCGGGCGAAGACCCGCGCCAGTCTGTTCTCAGGCGCGGCAGCATTTGCCCAGCTGCATCGTCACGGCACCCACCTGGTGGCATTCACTCTGTCGGATGACACCGTATGGCTCGCCGTCGTGGCGGACGGGGTTGTACAGGCGGGCGGAGACACGATCTTCAGTGACCCGACCGCAGCGCAGGCGGGGATAGATGCAGCCATGGCGCGCCATCGCGACCTGCAGGTGCATAGCAACTACCTGCCAGCGGTCCGCCCGTTCTCACTGCAGCAGCTGACCGGCCACGCGAACACGCAATCTTCATTGCGGCGCGCCACCTTCAGCCTGACGATGGTGTCGCCTATTTGGTGGCTGGCAATTGCACTGATCCTCGGGTACGAGGCTTGGGACTACGGATCCAGTTGGTGGGCGGAGCGGGAAGCGCGAATCCAGCAGCAGCTCAAGGCGCAACAGCCCGAACTGGATGCTGCAGTCCTATGGAAGCAAGCGATCGCAGCTTGGGCAATGACGGCCAGGCCGATGGGCGAGACCGGGCTCACGATCCTGCTTCGCCAGATCGGCGCTGTACCCGTCGAACCCGGCCGCTGGCGATTAGCAGAAATTGATTGCCTGCCCAGGGCTGGGACCTGCACTGCGAAGTACCGGCGCACAGGACTTGCAGACAATCACACTCTATTCGCTGCGATTCCCTCTGCTGACTGGAGGGTCGTGCATACCGACCTAGACAGCGCACAAGGCACCTGGAGCATCCCGAAGGGACATTCACTGTCGGGACTGAAGCTGCAAGATCTTCCGACACAGACGAACGTCGTGCGGGACTGGGAACCCAGCTGGCAAGCGCTGCGCCCAGCCTTGCAAGATTTCACGTTATCGCCACCCGCCAAGGTACCGATCTCCGTACCCAACATAAAGCTTCCAAATGGTCTGGAGCAGCCCGTACCCATGCCCGCCGGCATGAAAGTGCCCGCAAGTCGCGCACTCGTCATCAATGCGCCGCTGCGCTCGCTACACGGCCTATCGCTACCCAGGACAACTGAAATCACGCAGTTGCAAGTGCGCTATGCGCCAGACACTTCGCCAGGCCTGGTTGCCAGCGCGTTCTCAGCCACATTGAGAGGAACCATATATGTCGAATCGCCGTAATCGCGCCCAATGGCGTGTGGCCGGGTCAGTCGCCTTGTGCCTGGCCTTCGCAATACCCGGCCAAGCCTGGACGCAGGTACCTGTGGTGGGCGTGCCCGCGACAACGATCCCCCAACCCGCCGTCCAGATGGTCCAGGAGTTGCTGGAGCAGGAGGCCGCTCGCGCTTTGGCCGAAGAAAAGCGCAAGTCGACCGCAGGGCCTTTGGGAGTAGCCCTTTCCTCCACTCCAGCAGGTGCGGCCGTCCCGCAAGCCGCTGACCCGTCTACGCCTGCGCCTGCTCCCGTGCCGCGGTTGCTCGCAATCACCGGCGTCGGGTCGCAACTCGGTGTGGCGGTCGACGTAGGAGGACGAAGAGCACAGTACCGAGCCGGTTCGGAAAAACCGATCGCAGGCTCGGACCTGGGTCTGCTCCTGCAGAACATCGTTCCGCCCTGCGCCAGCTTCCTCGACCAATCCCAAGAAACAGCAACCTACTGCCTAACCCAGAGGACGCCATGATGCCCAGCATCACGACCCTGATCCGACGCCTAAGGCGTTTGCTCACCGTAAGTTTCCGTGAGGCCGAAGACCTGCCGGTCCTTTCGATGACCGCCACAGCCCAACCGCAGGCGGACGGGAACATCGAGCACCTCGATTCCTTCAGCGACATCGAGGAAATGCAACCGCCATTCCACACGCTGAAGGTTGACTGGTGCGGGTCGGCCGCCGCCGTCACTGCATGCGTCGCGGAACTGGATGGCTCCCAGTACGCCGTATTCGTCAAGCCTGGCGAGCACGACTCCGACATCTATCGTGCGGTTCACCAGCGCGCCGTCCAGGCCGCGAATGGCAATTCGGTCGCCATCTACACGATCAATCCAGTCATCCTGCTGACGCTGGTCCGCGAGCGCATGCAGCTACAAGATGTCCGGGAGCGCAGCTCGCGGATTCGCGGCCTAGGTGATCGATCAGCCGTAAGACAGGGGTTCTATGACCTGCTCGCATGGTCCGTGCGCAATCAAGCAAGCGACTTGCACTTGAACATCGATACGACGAGTTCCGTCTCGCGCGTCAGCGCATCAATCGATGGTCTGTACACGACGCCCAAACACCTTGCCATGCCAACACAGCAGCTGCTCGATATGGTCAACGTGGGCTGGCTCGATGTGAGCGGCGGAAACGGTCTCTTTCTCGACATGGCAAACGAGCAGCAAGGCCGACTGTATGAGGTCGTCGACGATCGTGGCTACATGTTCCGCTGGGGCTCGTTCATCGCCGACACAGGTCCCGCAATTACATTGCGCGTGCTCGACGTCGATGCAAAGGTGCAGCAAGTCGACATGGAGACCCTCGGCTTCCTGCCCTCGCAAGTTGCGCAGTTCGAGCGAGCCATGCGCAGTATGGGAGGGGCCATCGTAATTGGCGGCGTTCCCGGATCCGGCAAGACGGTGACCAATTCGCAGCTCATCGTTCGGCTGCCGAAAACCCGGAAAATCATGTCGATCGAGGATCCTGTCGAGCTGACCATCACAGACGCGCTTCAGGCGAGCGTCTCCCGTTCTCTGGATGGATCTGACAAGAATGCCATGAAGGCCAAGCTCATGGCCCTTAAGCGAGCCGCGGCCAGCGACGTATTGCTCGGCGAAATTCGTGACCTGCTTACCGGCGAAGCCTTTGTGGATATCGTTCTTTCCGGCAGCAACCTGTTCACGACAACACACGTAGGGAACGCCTTGGGAATTCCTTTGCGCTTCGCATCTAGCGAGATCGGAATTCCGCGTGCGACGCTAGGTACGCCCAATGTATTAAAGCTGCTCGGCCATCAGACTCTTATGCCACGGCTGTGCAGTTGCGCCTTGCCCGCCAACTCCCTGCTGGACGGAGCACGCGACGGAATGGGCGTATACCATGACCGATCCACTTGGTCGAGATACCTCAGCAATATTGAGGAACTGTTCGACTTCGGACACGACTCGGTCAAGGTGCGCAATCCGGAAGGATGTGAACGCTGCCGGAAGAAGGGCATCCCCGAGCTATTCGGCTACGACGGGCGCACCGTGTGCGCCGAACTGTACGAACCGACTAATGATCCCGAGGCGCTGCGAGCCATCACAGAGGGAGACGAGATTCGGTTACGCCAGATCTTCGCCGGCCATCGCACCGCTCGATACGACCAGCCAGACATGGACGGAAAGTCCACCATGGACTGCGCCATCTACAAGATGAGCCAAGGGATGCTCGACCCGCGAGACATTGAGCCGCACTTCACGGCCTTTGAAACGCTGCTCCTTCGAAGGAAGCTTGAATGAAGATCCCATTCTTCTTTACGCGAGTCGGCCAGGCCGCGCAGAAGTTTGCCCGATCACGCGCAGACTGGTACGACTATCTCGCAGACATGACGGAGGATACGCAGGGGCGCAGAACGATTCTTAGCATTCTGGACGCCGATGCGCACCGCTATGGAAAGAGCGCCCGAGGCGTCCTCTCAGCATATTGGGCGCATCGCATCGTCGAGTTCGGTGACCTGGGTAGAACGCTGCACCGCACACTCCCCCCGAAAGAGGTTGCCGAGTTCGTATCGCTCCAGCGTCAAGGACAAGCAGCGTTCGCAGGCGGATTGCGTGATATGGCAAACGTCGTCCGACTGACGAGCAAGCTCCGTTCTTTGCTGGTTAGTACCCTGGCGATTGCATTCATCGTTGTCACGCTTGTCTGGCTCATGGTGATGGTGGCCGTACCTTACGTCACTGCACCAATGCTTTTGGACACGCTTCCCGACGTCAGGCCGGAGTTGCTGAAGCCAAGCACACAAGCATTCTTCGCGATGGCTCAGTGGATCCGCGACTACGGGGTGCGACTTTGGGTGGTAGGCCCAACAGCCCTGATCGCCTTCTATTTCTCGTTCTCGTACATGGACGGCAGAGTTCGGCGCTGGCTCGACACCTGGGGACCCTATCGCCTCTACCGAGATGTCCAGGCAATCGCGGTCGTCAGTACCGCTGCCACGGCAGTCAAGCCCAGAACGGGAAAGACAATGCAGATCAGAGAGGCCATCGACATGCAGATTTCCGGGGCATCGCGCTGGCTATCCCGCCGTCTGCAGGCAATTCAGGACCGTCTGGACGACGCAAAAAAAGGTGCAGCAATATTTGATGTGGGACTTCTTGACCGCGAATCCTTTTGGTACCTGGAGGACCTAACCAACACCCTTGGCCTTGACAAAGCGCTGCAAAGGACCAGACAGCGCATGGAGACCACGGTGTTAAAGCGCGTGGCATCCCGTGCCAATGTTCTCAAATGGATCTGCCTTCTACTTGCGGTCTGCGTTCTGATTGGCCTCTATTTCTGGCATCAAGGCGTGATCTCCGACATGCGCAACGCAATGATGATTGAGGTCATGTAGGCCCCCAACACAAAACTCGGTTTGGCACGACGCGGCTGCCAAAGTAACTCCAAAAATCTCTAAATCAGGAAAGACACATGCAACAAGATATGCGTAGCGCCCCGCGCGCCATCCAGCGCGTCCTGGCTAGCAGCCCCAAGAATCAAGGGGGTTGGACTCTGGGCGAAATCGCCCTGGCCATAGCGATCGTCATCCTTCTGTCGATCATCGCCCTGCCATCAGCGAAAGGCTACTTCGTCTCAGGTCGTGTTCCAGCCGCTGCCGGCGAGCTTCAGCGGTTCATGTCGACGGCACGCATCATGGCCGAAGGTGATACCGGCGCGCCGTACGCCGCGATCGATAACGCGAAGAATCTCGCGCCTTCACTGCGCGAATCCACTGCGTTCAAGGTGGTCGGCTCGACGGTCGCGCATCGCCTGGGCGGCTCTGGCGTTGGCACGAATGGCACGATCACCATCGCGCCTGCGGCACTCGGCGGTGGGCCCGCCGGTAGCGCCTTTTCGCTGACGCTGACAAACGTGAACCATCGAGCATGCCCGGTTCTCGCATCGACGCTGAATGGAGTCTCGGAGATGATCAGCGTCAACGGCACGGTCGCGAAGACGCTGGGTGCAAACAACGAGAACGGCACGTTCAACCCTGTCACCGCCCAAAACCTCTGCGTCGACGGGGACAACAACACGTTCGTTTTCGCTACGCGGTAAGCGCCTCAACCGAAGCTTGGGCGTGCCACAAGCACGCCCTGTCGGGTTCTACTGTGGAGTCCATTCTATGAGGCACCTCAACGCTTCACCGTTACGTCCCATTCGCCGCCAAGCTGGCTTCACGTTCATCGAGATCACAATCGCGATAGTGTTACTGACGCTGGCACTCGTACTCGGGGCCGCAGAAGTCAAGCGCCAGGCGGACGACAGCGCAGCGGAAAGCACTGGCCGATATCTCGCGCAGATTCGAGGCGCGCTGGTGGACCTGCAGATCAAGCATGAGGCTTGGATGCAAGGAGTGAACATCGCCAGCGCCCCACCCGGCGTCTATCCAGATCCACCGCCCCTTGCCTGGAACTCAGTAGCAGGGGTTCAGATTGCGCAGGGCGGAGTTGCCGATCTTGCGGCGTTGGGCCTGCTGCCGACAAGCATGCCTCTCTATCCGTCCCTCGGAGACACCGCGAGGTTCATCCTCGTGCGGGATGGGGCCTGCCCTGGCGAGAGTTGCAAGACCGGCGCTTACGTCTTTACTTGCCATCCCATCAGCAGCGTACGCACCCTGCGTCAGAACGGAACCTGCATTGCGCCGCTCGGTAAACGTGCGGAAGTCAATCAAGCGCTGCTTGCGAAGGTTATGCAAGGCTCTGACGGATATGGCGGCCATGACGCCAATGTCGGTGTGAATGTTCGAGGCCCGTTGATGGACATTCCGCGAGCCTGGTTTGGATTCGGTGCCGAGCGAGGTCATGCAGTTCTAGCGGCAGGCCTGGGCGCCACACCGTTCGCACAGTTTGTACGTCACGGCGAGACCCGCCCCGTCACACTAAACAGTACGCTGTCAGTTGGCGGCGCGATTGCCAGCAATACGGGCCTGATCTTGAACACAGCAGTCTGGCCTGGCGCCGCATGCTCTACCGAAGGCATGTACGCCTCCACCGCCAATAAGCTCCTGGCCGTCTGCACTGGCGGTGTTTGGTTCGTCCAGGCGGGGCAGACGATCACCGCCGCTTTGATCGACCTACCCAATGACGCCGCCATACCTGCCATCTCGTGCCCATCGGGCTTGACCCCATGGCGGCATGTGGCGCTGCAAGCAATTGAAGCGACAGCGCGCGGAGGAGACGTCAACATTGGCGGCGCGATCGGCGGAAGCATCCAGGGATCCGGCTATGTGAACGCGGCCGGCGCGGTCACAGTCGGTGGTTCTTTCAGTGGTTCTTTCCAGAACTCCGGTAATAGCTATGTCCGCACAGCCCAACGCGCCTCAGTTGCTGGCGACCGCATTGTGATATCGCCGCCCGACTTCAATGCGCGGGCATCCGTGATCCAAGGCTGCAAGAACTAGCCCTTCCACCTTGGGGGGCAATTCGCTCCTTTCGCGCAATGCGGGAGGGAGAACCTACATTGGAGAAAATCATGTTCCTACCCTCGTCACGAGGAAGGCGTGGCCTTTGGCTTGCCTTCTTGCTTCTGCTTGTGCCAGCGCTGGGCCAAGCTTCTTCCGCGAACCAGGCCGACATGCAGCTACAGACGGATCTCGGCAGTATGTTCGTCCGTGTGGACCAGGGGGCACCACTACCACTCGGCGGATGCGTCTCCGGGTATGCCTGGCACAGTGGGTATGGCGGATGCAGGCGCGCGGACACGCAGTCCGAGACGGCGGCGTGCCCCGCCGGCACCACCGGATCACGCATCCGCTATCGCTTGGCATACGTGCTGCAGGCCAATGCATATGACATCGCCTATGAGCCCTGGGGGGCTTGGCAGGACAGCTGCACCGCCGCAAGAGCAAGCGGTGTGCTCGATGTCGTGATCGCCAAGGCGCGTGGATCGGAAACGGGGGAGCACTTTCCCAACTCCCTCGCTGGCAACATCGCTGCGCAAATGCAGGTCACCTACGGGACGACATTCGGGGCCACGATCTATCGTCCGACTGCCGAACTGAACTGCATTTTTGCATCCGGTACCACCGGATCGGACGGCAACCGGATATGGATGGGTCAACTGTCCTCGCCTGGCGGCTCCGTCAACAAAGGTGCCGCGGGCAACTGCCAGCTATCCAACGGGAACCGGACAGCCACGCTGTACGGGAGCTGCGACACGAGTAGCGGCGGTGACGGCGACTTTTGCGTCGGCCGCACCTACTCCGTGAATATCACTTCGGTGGAAGGCTGCACCGTCCGAACGGAAACGCGGATCGGAAGCCAGCTCATCGACGTAGCCAACCATTACATCTGCCAGTAGCCTCGGGAGACAACTGATGCGATTCATACAGCGCCTCTTTCTAGTCGGCGCGCTTGCGCTCGCACAAGTGACCACGCCAGTCGCCGCGCAAGGGCCGGTCCCGCAAGCAGTATTGTCAGGAGCTGCGGCCCTTGCTTGCGAAGCCCTTCTTTGCCTATCCGGTAGCAGCCCTCCGCAGGAATGCAGCCCTGCACTGTCGAAGTTCTTTGGCATCAAAAAGAAGAAGCTCTCCGATACGCTTAGCGCCAGAGAGGCCTTTCTTGCTCTGTGCCCGGTGGTCGGCAGCATCGCAGGCATGAGCGATCTCGCAAAAGCACTGGCCCGCGGCGCCGGACAATGTGATGCCGCCACGCTGAACGCAACTTTGCGGCAGACCATCGGGCTCGGAGGCGATGCTGGCAGCAGCGGTACACGAATCTCGAATGTCATGCCAACGTACTGCTCCGCGTACATCCTGAACACGTACACAAACCTTAAAGATGACATGCCGCTGTATGTCGGAAAGCCGGATGAGGACGGCTTCTGGGTCGATCCCAAGAATTACCCGGGGGCATTGGCCCGCTACGAGCGCGAACAGGCTGCGAAGAAGGCCGCGAGGGAGAACACGGGCTGGGGAGGGAACTGAACCATGGACTTCCCCGAACTGGCTCGCCAGTGTGCTCCCGATGTTCACATCAGCACCCTGGCCGCCGTTGTGCGCCACGAGTCGGGTTTCAATCCTCTGGTAATCGGCGTCAACAGCAAGCCGCACAGAAGTATCCGGCCGGCGTCCAAGTCCGAAGCAGTCGACGAAGTACGCAAGCTGATGGACAAGGGCGTGGATTTCGACGTCGGCTACGGCCAGATTAATGTTCGCAACTGGAAGTGGCTCGGCGTCACCCCCGAAACGATCTTTGATCCCTGCGTGAATCTGGCATCTGCTCAGCGTGTTCTTGTGAACTGCTACAAGCGCGCTGCGGAACTTCACGGGCCAGGCCAAAACGCCCTCTACGCGGCCTTCAGTTGCTACAACACAGGAAATCTGACGGCGGGCTTCAAGAACGGGTATGTCGGCAAGCTTATTGCGGGCGCCGGTCTCCCTGTGCCCGCCATCGTCAAGAATGCGCAAGCGTCCAGAGCACCTCCGCCCAAGCAGCCCAAGACGCAGGAATCCGGCATCGCTTCCAAGCCGGACGCCTTTCAGAAAGGCCGCAAGGACGCTTTCAGCAATGCTCATCCAGACGCTTTCAACAAGCCCTCCGAGTCAGTGTTCGGTACGCCGATAAGCCGCCCGCGCGCCGACTCTCCCCGCTAGCAGTTCACCCGATGTTTAGCAGCTAAACGCCGCGCTCGCCCTCCCCGCTTATCTACCTATACCGCCCAGGCTAATCCTTGGGCGGGGTCTTCTATGGAGTTTGCAAATGCAAATCGCAGCACGTCCTTCTTCCCGCCTGTTCTCCCTGGCCGCGAACATAGCGCTTATCGCGCTCATGCTTCTTCACCCCGACCTGGCAATGGCGCAGTTGGCCAAGGTTACGCAAGCGGCAGACACATTGCGCGACTGGCTGTGGGTTCTCATCCCGGTTGCTGCACTGATCATCGCAGGCGTCCTAGGGCTTCTCTATTCGATGGAAGTGATCCGCAAGGACACCTTAATCCAGTGGGCCGGCGGCGTGATCTTCGCCGGCGCGCTGGCCGGCGGCATCATCAAGCTCTTCTTCACAGCATGACCGCGCGAGCGAAGGCGCTCGCCGAAAGGCCTGCAGCCACGTCTACACAGCCTTCTGCCGGATCCGCCGTGCCGCCCAATCAGTACCCTCTGTTCAAGGGTGCCACCCGCATCGCCACGATCAAAGGTGGCGTGCCGACCCGAGCGTTCGTGGCCCTGGTCTTTCTCACTGTCACCGCCGCCATGTTCACACTCTGGGGATGGCTACTCGGCCCGATCCTCTACCCGATCCTGGCGGTCCTGAGCCGCAATGATGATCGCGCGTTCTGGATATGGGAACTGTGGTTCAAGACAAAGCTCTTGGCCCCAAACAAACGTTTCTGGGGTGCCATATCGCTCACGCCGATTCCCTACAGCAAGCGCCGGCGCTGGTGCCGGATGCTCGGAGCCAAAAAGACATGACTCAAATCTCACCGGCGATGCCTGCCTACGAGCCGGCGGTCAGCCAGTATGTGCCGTTCTCACACCACGTCACAGACTCCGTAATCGCCACACGCAACTGGGAGTACCTGAGCGCCTGGCGGATTGACGGACGAACCTTCCAGGGATACTCCGAAGCCGAGCACAAGGAATGGATCGAAGAGCTCAACAACGTCCTGCGTGGTTGGCCCACAGGTTTTGGGCTTTGGTCGCATCTCGTCCGTCGGCGCGTCTCGGAATACCCCCAGAGCGACTATCCCGACGCCTTCTCTCGCGCCCATGACGCCGCATACAGCAAGGTGTTCGATGGCAAGCCCCCGATGATCAACGAGATGTACCTCACGATCTTGACGCGGGCTCAGGTCGATCCGACGTTGCGCCTTCTTTCCAGGTTCGAGAAGCGTACAGCGCGTCAAGCCCTTGCGTGGCAATCGCAGGCGATCGAGCAGCTTAACGACATCAATCGCAAGCTAGCAGGCACGCTAAAACGCTACGGACCCGAGAAGCTGACCATCGTCGAGCGGTCTTTTGATGTTGCCGGTGAGGAACGCACAGGGCACTTTTCTGAACCTGCGGAGTTCTTCGGTTTGCTGCTCAATGGGAAGCACTCGCCCGTGCCCGTCACCAGTGCGCGCCTCTACAACTATCTTCCCACCAGCCGTCAGTTCTTTTCAACGCACGGGGAGCAGGCCGAAATGCGTGGGCCTGACTGGACGAAGCGCTACGTAATGCTGGAGGTCCGCGAGTACAGCAACAACACGAAACCCGGCCACCTGAACAGTCTGCTGAATCAGCCATACGAGTTCATCCTTTCTCAATCCTTCGGCTCCATGTCGAAGGCCGATGGGCTCAAAGCCTTGTCCCGCCAGATCAAATGGCTCGAAGACTCTGGAGACTACTCCGAATCGCAGATCGCGGATCTGAAGAGGGCTCGCGACGATCTGTCCGCCGGCAAGTTCGTCATGGGGGATCACCACGCGACGTTGCAGGTCTTCGGCGACGATAGTGAGCAGGCCCTGCGAGCAGCGGCCGACATCAGCGGCGCCCTTGCCAGCAGCGAGGTCGTGGCACGCCTGGTTGATCGCTCCCTTATCGCGGCCTGGGCCGCTCAGCTGCCGGGGAACTGGAACTGGCGACCGCGCCCGTGCCCGATCACGTCGCCCAATTTCCTGTGCTTCTCGTCGATGCACAACTACCTCTTCGGGAAGCCGGCGGGCAACCCTTGGGGCCCAGCGGTCACCATGCTGAAGACCACCGGCGGCACGCCCTATTACATGAACTTTCATGCCTCGCTCGCGGAAGTCGATGAAACCGGCAAGCGTCGCCTTGGCAACACGTCCATCCTGGGGCAATCCGGGACGGGCAAGACCGTCCTGTTGGGGCATCTGGTCGCACAGGCGCGCAAGTTCGACTACACGGCTGCGGTATTCGACAAAGACCGGGGTCTACAGGTCACGGTCATGGCGATGGGCGGCAAATACTTCCCCATGCAAAGGGGAGTGTCGACCGGGTGGAATTACCTTCAACTCGAGCCAACCAAGAGCAATGTCACTTTCATGGCCAGCATGACGAAGCAGCTCGCCGCCAATGGGGCAGATCCAGCGACCATGGCGGAGCAAAAGCAAATCGAGACAGCAATCAAGAAGCTGGTGGAGTTTATCGACAGACCGCAACGCCAACTGTCGACGCTGCTGCAGTTCCTCCCCGCCGCACCGTCAGAGGGCATGTCCCTTAGCTTGCGCGACCGGCTCGAACGCTGGTGCGCGGGTCATGAAAATGGCTGGATGTTCGATAACAAGACCGACGAACTCGATTTGTCGAGCACCGATCTCTTCGGATTCGATCTGACGGAGTTTCTCGACAAGGGTGAAATACGTGATGCCGCGATCACGTACCTGCTCTATCGAACTGAACAAATGCTCGACGGACGGAGATTTGCCTACTTCTTCGATGAAGTGCAACACCCATTGAAGGTCCCGTACTTTCAGACCTTCATGCAGGACAAGAGCCGCACCATCCGCAAGGAGAACGGCGTGTTCGTCTTCGCAACGCAGGAGCCTGAAGCCATCAGCGGCAATCCAGTGGGACGGTCGATGATTCAACAATCTGCTACGCAAATCTACCTACCCAACCCCAAGGCCTCCGAGGGGGAATACGTGAATGACTTCAAGCTCACGCCATCGGAGTTCAAGCTGATCAAGGAACTGGGCGAGTTCAGCCGTCAATTCCTTATCAAGCAGGGCGAAGCGACGGTCACAGCAGAACTGGACCTCTCCAAGTGCCCCGATTCCCTTCTCGTTTTCTCTGGCTCCGCCGACATGGCTGAGCTTGCCGAAGAAGCCGTTCTGAAGCTTGGCAACGACCCTGAGCAGTGGTTGCCGCTGTATCTCAAACTCGCCGATGAGGCGACAAGGAGCTAACCATGTCCAAAGTGATTTCATCCCGGCGGAACAGCCTCGCCATCATCCTGGCAAGCGTATTTATTGCGAACAGCACGGCGCCCGCCCATGCCAGCGGGATTCCCGTCGTCGATGCAGCGAGCATCGGCGCGCGGGCCGCAGAGCATGCGGCCACAATCGCCAAGTACCTTGAACAGATCGCAACGCTCAAGGCGCAGCTCGACACCGCCCGCGCCCAGCTACAGGGCTTCTCGGGAACGCGCAATCTCGGGGACATCTGGAACGACCCCGAGATCCGAAAAGCGCTCCCGAAAGATGTTCAAGAGGTGCTCAAGAGCGCGGAGGAGTCCTATGGCTCGATTTCGCGCTCCGTGAAGCGGATCAAGAGCGAGGAAACGCTGTCCGGTATCTACATTTCCGACAAGCAGAAAGTCGAGGATCGGGAATGGGATTACCTCACCGCCGCAAAGGCGTTGTTGGAGAACATTGACTACGCAACGGCTGCAAGAAAGCGCCAGCTCGAAAAGCTCCAAGCGGAAATCAACCAGACCACGGATGCGAAGGGCATTTCTGAACTGAACGCCCGGATGCTGGTTGAACAGGCCAATGTGGCGGCGGATCAGATGCACATCGACAGCCTGCAGCGTCAGCTGGAGCGCGAGGCTGCGCTGATCGAAAAGCAGAAGGCGAAGTTGGCGGAGTCTTCCTTCAGCATCGACGCAATCCGCGCCCCGCTTCCAGGAGCACGCTAATGGCCACGACCGCGGTTGCCCTAACCAGTCTCGGAGAAATCGCCAACTGGATCGATCAATCGGTGACCACGATGCTTACCGGCGTCATTACCCCGATGGTAGCCTCGGTCACGGAAAAGATCCTGCCTGCCGTATCATTGGGCCTGTCAATCGCGCTGGTCTGGTATGGCTGGCTCATGATGTCAGGCGCCATTCGAACGCCAGTGCTTTCCGCCGCAAGGAGGGTAGTGAATATCGGTGTCATCGTGGGCATCGCAGGCACCGGCGGTCTCTATCAGCAACAAATTGCTGGTGCCATGCTAGACCTGCCGAGTTCCGTAGCGCAGATATTTACGGGAACTTTGAAGACACCCTCCGAAATGATGGATGACGCGGCCAACAAGGGAGCGGAAATTGGCACTAAGATTCAAGAACGTGCGCCCGATGGTGTCTCCAACATCGGACGGGCATTTGTGTTCGTCATCGTCGCCCTGATCATCACGGTCATATCCGCCATCATGAGTGCCATCGGCATGCTGGTACTCATAACTGTGAAAGTCGGAATGGGCTTAGTGGTTGTAATGGGACCCTTTTGCATCTTGGCATTGCTGTTCAATCCGCTAAAGGAAGTTTTCGTCATGTGGCTACGGCAAGCCCTGTATTACGGAATTTATGCGGGGCTCTTCATGGTTGTCTTCATGTTCATCATGGGGATGTTTGGCATGCTGCAGAAGGGCCTACTTGATCTCACGAAGGCCGATCAGATCAATATCTTCTCGATGCTCACGGCGCTCGTCTTTTTTATGATGTGCTCCAAGTACATGCTGGAGCAAGTGTCGATCGTGGCAGGCAAGGTTACCGGCGGTGGTGGCGGTGGAATTGCTGTTCCCGTAATCGGGAAGATCGGCTAAGATTAAACATGCTTTAGCAACGCGGATTTCCAATATATAGCCCGCAGACTTGAGGACTTTAGATGGCCCCGATCACACCACTGGGTAAGCCACTTTCGCAACAGTCCCTGCCAAGCGCAGATCTGCCCGCTCAAGTTCCTTCTTTCGGGAGCACGACCACGGGCGAGAAGCCTATCTCCGCCTTTCAGTGGATAAGTTTGGCTCGTGCCACGTGGACTTGGTTGATCCGGCCACTTTGGCTTTTGTGCGTGAAGTGGCCTGTGATGCTAATCCTTCCCTCGCAAGCATCTCGGAAAAGTAACGATGACCGCATGGATCGCTTTTGGAGAGAACATGCACAACAGCAGAGTGATGAGATGACCCGCAGAATGACGAATTCGCTCAAGCAATAGGATTTCGCGGAAGTCCGTATTCACTTGCGTTACTCGGGGCACAGCATTCGCTGTGCCTTTCTATTTCGATCTGGCACCTGCCAGGCCGCCCTGATTTAACTCCCCCCACTTTCTCTGCGGAGAACCGATGAAGCACGCCATTTCGGCCGCGCTTAGCGCGGCTCGCCTTCTGTCGTCCGTACTTTTCGTGCGACACACTCAAAACGTCCGTCTGGCCACTGGAGGCACCCATGTCCTCCGATGATCCCAAGCTCTCGCTGCAGCAAGAACTGGACCGAACGCGAGGCCTCGAGCGCGATCTGCTCACCATGCTTTTGGATTCCCGCAGTAAAGCATGGCGCCACAGCTGGGCTAGTTACTTCATCTCCTTGGTGTCAATTTCCATTGCGGCCCATGTGCTTTTCATGTTCGAACCACCGCCTCCGCTCGTCGTTCGCGTGAATGACGCCACTGGCGAGATTGAGCACGTGACGCGCCTGGGCGATGCGGTGGAAAGCTATGGCGAGCGCACCGACAAGGCACGCATCTTCGCGTACGTAATGGCCTGCGAAAGCTATGACTGGAACACCATTCAGAACACTTACAACCAGTGCGGCCTGTTTAGTTCTCCGGATGTCCAAAGGGCGTTCCACGCCAAGTTCCAAGACAACCCGAAGACAGGCTATGAGGCGTTGGACAAGCGCTACGCCAACCATACTCGCCTGAAGCCCAGCGTGACCAGTATCACCTTGGGCCCCAACAACACGGCGACCGTGCGCTTCACACGGGCCATCGAAGGCCCGGCCCAAACGCCGCCGCCCGAGCATCTCGTGGCCACGGTCGCATATCGCTACGTCAACTCGGACATGAAGGAAAAGGACCGGTGGCTCAACCCACTGGGCTTTCAGGTCGTCACCTACAACCCCGAAATCGAAGTGCTGAGGTAATCGCCATGAAAAAAGAGCAAATCAACGAACTCGCCAGCCGCCTCGAAAACGCCCATCGGCTGACGAACGCCGAGCGCGTCGCGCTTCTTCGCGATCTCGAGCGGTATGCCAAGGCTGACCTTTATGGCGCATCTCGCCTGGCAAAAGATCATTTGCACAAGCAAGCGGACCTGCGCCTGCCGACAGTCATGCTCGCAGCTGACCGAATCGGCAAACACTTCGAAGAGCGCACTCGTGAGCCCCGCCGGCCGGTTGAGCTCTACGGCGAGCAAGATCGTCAGATCCGCCAACCCGAGGATGGTCGGGAATATCGTGGGCCGGTCGTCGGAACGACGCCGAACTGCCTGGTGCAGCTCGACAAGGACACGGGCGACCTCATCGTTCATGCCCGCACCACGCTCAACCACTCGTTCGAAGTGACCGGCAAGGAAGAGGCACTGGCGATCAGCTATCCCTTCAAGGCGGTTGGCGGCGTGGGGTTGGTTCGCGACGTAGACCACGAAAAACAGTCGGAAATGGGTCTACAGCATGCGCACCATCACGCCCGCGAAAACAGTCACGGAATGGAACACAACCGATGAACAATCGCCTAAAGGCATTCTTGGCCATGGCGGTGGTCGCGCTCTGCGCGGCCGCACCGCCGGCCTGGTCGCTGGACAAGCCGCAGGCGTCGCCCAAGGATCAGCGAATTCGTTGGACCGACTATGACGCCGCCGATGTCATTCAAGTTGACACCACACTGGGCGTGGCCACCCACATCCAGCTCAACGACGACGAAGAGTATGTGACCCATGCTTTCGGGGATTCAGCGGCCTATGACTTCGCCCCAAAGGGCAAGCACCTGTTGCTCAAGCCGATCGTGGAGCAGGCAGACACAAACCTGCTCTACATCACGACCAAACGGAATTACTCATTCCTCCTGAAATACGCCAAGGAACGCAAGGGGCGCGAGGTATTCCGAGTGGTGCTGCGCTACCCTGAGGTCGATGAGGCCAAGACTGTCGCAGAGCAGGAAAAGGCACAGGTACAGCGCGACCTGGCCAGCGCCGACCTCGCGATCAATTGGCAAAGCTACACCATGAGCGGTGATACGGCGATCGGACCCGAAGCCGCGTGGGATGACGGCGCCCAAACGTGGCTGCGCTTCGCGCCTGGCCAGGATCTGCCGGCAGCCTACTTTGTCGATCCAGATGGCAATGAGGTGATTGCCAATCGCCACATGGAAGACGACCGCACGCTCGTGTTGCATCGCGTGGCTGCGCGCTGGCATCTGCGCTTAGGGAACAAGGTGGTCGCCATTCACAATGACGCGCCGCAGTCCGTCCGCGCATTGCCTACTCGCACGGTGTCTCCCACAGTCGAGCGCGTCTTGCGAGAGGAGTTGCACCCATGAAATTCCTCAAGCGCCGGCGGTCAGCCGGCAAGACGGTCGATGCTGTTGCAGAGATCGAAGAACGTCAGGCGCAGATCGAGGGTCGGGGGATGCCGGATCTGCACGGGTCGGTGCGCCCCGCGGCCCCGGGCGCCAAGGCGTTCTTTGTTCTGGTCCTTCTGATGGCGGCGATGGTTCTCAGTGTGGTGATATGGCGATGGCTAAATGGAACTGAGAAGACCGACACTCAGTCCAGTGCTTCGAAGCAAGCACGCGTTGAGAATGTTCTTCCCGGGCTAACTCTCCGCCAACCATCCCCTCCCCCACCGCTATCAGAGCCACCGCCTCCCGCCGAGCCGAAAGTTCCCGACGTCGGGCAATTGGCTCCCAGCACTGGCAAGCTCAGCCAGCTTGTACATGCCGTTGCCCCGGATCCTGTGATGCAGCGGCGGCTTGCGAGTCGCCTGCAGGGCGAACAAGCGGAGCGGCAGGAGTCCCAAGCGGGCGAAACCGCGAAGCCCTCCGGGCGCGAGGCCGACAGTGGACCGATGTCAGAACGGCTTAAGCCGATGAAGCTCAATGCCGCCTTGGCGGGAACTTTGGGCAATCGCGACATGCTGATCACTCAGGGGGCAATGATTGACTGCGTACAGGACACGAAGCTGGTCAGTGCCCAGGCAGGAATGATCACGTGCCATTCACCGATTGATGTCCGATCGTCGAGCGGCCGCGTGGTGCTGGTGGATGCGGGCACGAAGTTCATCGGCTACCAGCAGGGAGTTTTGGCGCAGGGCCAGCCCCGTATTGGCGTCGTCTGGTCTCGTCTGGAAACTCCCAAGGGTGTGATCATCCACTTGGATTCGCCGGGCACCGGAGCCTTGGGCGAGGCAGGCCTGGACGGAGCAATCGACACCCACTTCAGTGAACGCTTCGGTGGCGCCATCCTCGTAAGCCTGATTAGCGATTTCGGAGCGTGGGCTACCTCTCGCGGTGGCAACGAGGGTAACTCGATACGGTTCGACTCCACTGGTAGCGCAGCCCAGGACGCGGTCAGCACGGTGCTGGATAACTCGATCAATATTCCGCCCACTCTGTATCGCAACCAAGGAGGGCGGATCGGCATCTATGTCGCCCGCGATCTGGACTTCAGCTCGGTCTACGCCCTGCGCCCCGTCGTTCGCCGATAGGTTCGGTGTACGGCTTCCCCACTTCCGGCCGCTTGCAATCGAGCGGCAGCTAGTCGGCGGCCGGGTTTCTGGTCGCCGGCTCACCTAATTCCTGACAGGCCCGTTAATGAAAGATTCCGTCTCTGGTGCTCCTGCCTCGACCGTGGCGAACGACACCGCCTTGCGTCAAATGCTGCGTCCTATCGCTGCCTACATGGCAGACGAAGCCGTCCGCGAAGTCACGATTCCACGCCCCGGCGTCATTCTTACCCGGCAACGCGGACAGTGGCACCAGCATGAAGATGCTTCACTCACCTTCGAATATTTGGACGCCCTCGTGTCGGCCATGGCCAGCTTCAACAAGGTCAATTTCTCGCCCATCATGTCGTTGCTCCTCCCCGACGGTGAACGTGGCCAGGTGGCTAAGCCGCCGGCCGTAGTGGACGGCACGCTCTCCATCAACATCCGCAAGCACAGCAGCCTGGTCAAGACTTTGGACGAGCTGCAGTCGGAAGGCGCTTTCGATACGTGGAAGGATGTTTCGGGGCAACCGTCTACCGTGGCTGAGATCACAACGGAAGACCAGGAGCTGCTCCAACTGAAGAATGAGCGGCGCATGCGCGAATTCCTGGAGCTTGCCGTTCGGTACCGTAGGAACATCATCGTCGCTGGCAAGACGGGATCTGGAAAGACCACCTTCGCTCGCAGTCTTATTGAATGCTGCTCTCCCAGCGAGCGACTTCTTACCGTCGAGGACGTTCACGAGCTGTTCCTGCCAAACCACTCGAACCGAGTTCACATGATCTACGGCACAGGCGCAGGACGCATGTCCGCAACGGACTGCATCGCGGCCGCCATGCGCAGTTCGCCCGACCGGATATTCCTGTCAGAGCTGCGCGGTCCAGAAGCCTGGGACTACCTGAACGCGCTCAACACGGGCCACCCTGGATCGGTAACCACGACCCATGCCAATAGCGCAGCCGATACGTACAGCCGCGTAGCACTGTTGGTTAAACAATCCATCGCGGGAAATGCGATGGACTTAGACACGATCCTGCGCTACCTGCATTCGACGTTGGACATAGCGCTGTACTTCGCTGACTACAAGCTCGTCGAGGTCTATTTCAACCCCGGGCGCGCCTTCGGAGATTAACCCCGACCGTTCCCACTCGACGTAGGCGTCGAGTTCAAGGAGAGATCCAATCATGGATGGTTTTTTCTACAACCTGCTTCTAATGTGCTTTAGTCTCGTCGTGCTGGGGACGATTATTTTGGCTTGCTTCCTCGCAACTCCCAAAGAGAAGCGGCGCGAACCAGCGAAAGCTTCAAATAAGGCCCCTTCAGTGCGTTCGCCACTCGAGCTCGCCAGCGCCGTTCACGAGCGCATCAACTCGCTGTTGTGCCAGGAATTAATTGGTGCCTTGGAGCAAGCCCTACATGCTCATGGCATTCAATTCAGCGATAGATCCGCGGAAAACGTGGAGCTTTCGCTTCCTATTTCGAGGGATGTGGCCGACAGGGTTTTGCGGGCCCGAACGCACTATTTGTTCCCGCTTTTGCGCGAGGAAGAACTGCAAAAGGCTGTTGAGAACGGTCGGGCGGACGGCTTCAGCCAAGTCCTCGTACACGATCTCATCGCAGCGCTCGCTGCGGAGGGACGCTTCCTTTCCCGAATCAACAGCAGTGTGGAGCGAAGCGACTCATCTGGTGAACCAGTGGATGACGATTCTTCGTCATAACGGCTCGCGATTGCTCCACCCACCACACCCTGAAAGTCTCTGGAGTGTTCCATGACCCAAGCGACCCGTCGACGCGGCGCGCAGGAAGCGCGCACGCTCAAGGCCTACAAGATCATGCAGCAGGTCTATAACCATGGCAAAGCCGAGGGGAAGACAGCCGCCCAAATCCACCAAGCAATTCGCGATGCTTATCCCTGGGGCGAACGCCGTGCGTGGCCCTACAAGGCCTGGCTTCAGGCCAGGCGCGAATTCTACGAGAAGCACGGGCTTCCCCTGGCTGCTCGTCGGTCAATCGCAGAATCCCTGCAGGAGGGCGGCACGTGAACGGCCGGGCTCCGACATTTTCTTTACCCGGTAAAAACCCGCAGCAGCACAAGGGGCGGCCATGAGCGTCGAAGCATCCAAATGGGCCAGAATGGCCGATGTCCAAAAGTCGTCTTCAAAACTCGTTCTGATCAACCTGGCGCAGCTCGTGCGGTACGACGCGGACGAATGGACAGCCTTCGCTTCCATTGAGTACCTGGTATGCGTCACGCATTTGAATCGCAAGACCGTCATCGAGGCGTTGGCCAGGTTGCGCGAGCTTGGAGCGATCCAAGACACCGGCCGTCGCGCCGGCGACAATCGAAGCAGCATTATCTACAAGCTATGCCCTAATGCGGTCCCGCTGGTGAAACTCTCCGGCACGCGGGCGGCGGGTGCTCTGGTTGACGAAGCGACGCAGGGCAACCTTGGCGGTATCCCTAGCGAAAAGGATGGCCCGGTATCGGCACTTGGCGCTGCCGAATCTGGTGAGCGGCCGGACAATGCCGGCTTTGCCCCTACCTCGGCATCAGATGGGCCGGGCGAGTCGGCTGGATGGGCTCCAGGCGCGCCTGCGATGCCCACGACAACGCCTCCGGCCGCAGCTGAGGAAGACACTGCGGTTGCCGCGCTGCAGGATCACTGCTCTGTGCGTCATTCAGGAACGCGCCGGCGACCGAATGCTGGTCCTGCCGCCACTCGCCTGCCCGCCACGTGGGAGCTACCCGCCAAATGGCGGGACTGGGCTCAGGGCCAGAAGCCACAGTGGTCGGACGAGAAGATTGATGCGATGGCAGCGACCTTCAGCGCGTACAAGCGCTCCCAGCCAGGCGATGGTGGCACGTCGTCGGACTGGTTTGAGTCATGGCGCCTCTGGGTGTTCCGAGAATGGGAGCCAAAGGGATCGGCCAACAAGCCTTGGCAAAGCACCTGGTCTGGCATCGTGGCCAAGGGCAGGAAGCTGGGCTTGGAGCAGGCCCCGAACGAGCCAGAACCCGAGTTCAAGGCACGGGTATTTCGGGCCGCAGGACTTGTGTCGTCCCCGTAGAAGTTGTCCACAGCCGTGCCCAATATCGGGACTGGTCCCGAATTCGGGCCTAGCCCGAAAAGTTCTCCGGCTTGTCCCGAAATTGGCGTTTGCTAGTACCAAAAACGGCATTTTGCTAGTACCGAAAACGGTACCCAATAGGTATGTATAGGTTTTATAGGTTTTAGAGAGAGTCGCGCGAGGCGCCGGCCGCAACGCGCCGACCGATCCGCCTACCCTCCGGTCGCTCCGCTCCCTTCGCCCCGCCGCCTTCGGCGCCGGCCTGAAACCCATAGCTTCAGTCCCCCTCCCCGCTGGCGCCGTGCGCCACCGGGCGGGGGAAAGGTATCCCCCCAGGCGATGACGGCCTCTGGCCCGCCACGCCCGCCTGCCGCGACCTCGAGCAGGAATCGCCTTCATCTGCTCGCCACGAGTCTCATTGCCTCTCTGGCCAGGCCTTCGTCAACCGACCGTGAGGTATGAGTCCCCTCCCCGGCAGGTACCCCGCCGGGCGGGGAGTGGTAGCCCCCAAAGCGCGGGGGCTGCGAGCCCCCCTGGCCGGCCGCCCACCGG
>NZ_JBARYB010000292.1:0-18791 GCF_049647645.1 Achromobacter sp. | reverse complement strand
CACCAGGCTGCCAGGGCGCGCATGCGGCCCGGGCGCGCTTGAAGCAGGGGAAGGATGGGCGCGCGGCGCATGGCGCAACGGGCGTTCAGCAGCTCTCTTGGCCCAGCAGCTGCTTGAGCGCGGGCAGGTCCAGGATGCGGACCTCGCGCTGGTTGATCTTGATGAGGCCGTCGCGCGCGAAGCGCGAGAACAGCCGGCTGACCGTTTCCAGGGTCAGGCCGAGGTAGTTGCCGATTTCCTCGCGGCTCATGCGCAGCACGAACTCGGTGGAGGAATAGCCCAGCGACGCATAGCGCTGCGACAGGTTCAGCAGGAACGCGGCCAGGCGCTGTTCGGAGCGCATGGAGCCCAGCGAGGCCAGCATCTGGTGCGAGCGGTTGATCTCGCGGCTCATCAGGCGGCGGAACTGCTGCTGCAGCGAGGGCAGGTGGGCTGCGACCCGGTCGATATCGGCCAGGCGGATGACGCAGACCTCGGAATCTTCCAGCGCGACCGCGGTCGAGACGTGCTTGCCGTCCAGCATGCCGTCCATGCCGACGATTTCGCCGGGCAGGTGAAAGCCGGTGACCTGGATCTGGCCGGTCGCGTCTTCCAGCTGTGTTTTGAGGCTGCCGAAACGCACGCTGTAGACGGCGTCGAGCGGGTGGTTCAGCGAGTAGAGCGGCTTGCCTTTTTCAAGGCGCACGCGCTCCCTGACCAGTTCGTCCAGCTTTTCCACCTCGGCGGCTGCCATGCCCACGGGCACGCACACATGCCCCAGCATGCAGGTGGAGCAGTGGGCGGCATCAGGGGCAACGGGGACCCGTTTTTGCATACGATGACCTCTATAGTGCCCATTGCGCGGACGTATGCCGGAATGGGTGCAAAGCTTAAGACAAGCTGTATTGTAGTCCGTTGTTACTACGGGCGTCTTACCGACCTCCCGGCAGCGGGCGGGCAAGGCGGTAAGCGACCCAGTCGTCGGCGGCGATATCGGCCGCCGCGCCGCGCTGGGCCGGGTCTATCGGGTAGTACTGGCAGCGCAGTTCCGGGGCCGCCACGGGCGATTCCAGGTGCGCCACGACCTCGCGCCGCACGAAGCAACAGGGCTTGCCGGGCTCGTACTCCTCGATTTCGTCCATCAGCGCTACGAGGGCCGGCTCCACCTGGAACACGTCGCCCCGCACCCGCTGGCCGTCGTCGACGGGAATCAGGCCCGGCCAGTCGCCGAAGTCCACCAGCCTGCCCGGCACGCTGGCCCGACCGACGTAGCGGACCGCGGGCAGCCCGCGCCGCGCGGCGGCTTGCGCCAGATCATTGATTTCGCCCGCGCGTAGCGTGCCGTAGACAAAAACGTATATGCTCATAGGTCAGATTGTTGCTGCACGTCGAAAAACCATGGCGCGGGCAAGGTGTTGAAATTCTCGCATCTGGCCGCATATTCAGGATATCGAGCCAGCCGGCACGTATCGGTCAGGCTCCCCAACAAGCCAAACGACCATTATGCGATTCGACAAACTGACCACCAAGTTCCAGCAAGCCCTGGCCGACGCCCAAAGTCTGGCCGCCCGCAACGACCACCCCTATATCGAGCCCATCCACGTGCTCTCCGCCTTGCTGTCGGATTCCGACAGCGGCGCGGGCAGCCTGCTGGCGCGGGCCGGCGTGGCCGTCAACCGGGTGCAGTCGGCCATCGACAGCGCCCTGAAATCCCTGCCGCAGGTGCAGGGCGACGACAACGTCCAGGTCGGCCGCGACCTGCAGGCGGTATTGACTCGCACCGACAAGGAAGCGGCGCGCCGTGGCGATACCTACATCGCGAGCGAACTGTTCCTGTTGGCCCTGGCCGACGACAAGGGCGACGCCGGCCGCATCCTGCGCGACGCGGGCCTGCAAAAGAAGGCCCTGGAGGCCGCGATCGACGCCGTGCGCGGCGGCGAGAACGTCTCCGGCGCGGAAGGCGAGTCCAACCGCGAAGCCCTGTCCAAGTACACCATGGACCTGACCGAGCGCGCCCGCCAGGGCAAGCTCGACCCGGTGATCGGCCGCGATGACGAAATCCGCCGCACCATCCAGATCCTGCAGCGCCGCACCAAGAACAACCCGGTGCTGATCGGCGAGCCCGGCGTGGGCAAGACCGCCATCGTCGAAGGCCTGGCGCAGCGCATCGTCAACGACGAAGTGCCCGAAACCCTGCGTGGCAAGCGCGTGCTGTCGCTGGACCTGGCCGCGCTGCTGGCCGGTGCCAAGTTCCGCGGTGAATTCGAAGAACGCCTGAAGGCCGTGCTGAAGGAGCTGTCGCTGGACGACGGCAGCAACATTGTCTTCATCGACGAACTCCACACCATGGTGGGCGCGGGCAAGGCCGAAGGCGCGATGGACGCGGGCAACATGCTCAAGCCGGCGCTGGCGCGCGGCGAGCTGCATTGCATCGGCGCGACCACGCTGGACGAATACCGCAAGTACATCGAGAAGGACGCGGCGCTGGAGCGGCGCTTCCAGAAGGTGCTGGTCGACGAGCCCGACGTGGAATCCACCATCGCCATCCTGCGCGGCTTGCAGGAGCGCTATGAAATCCACCACGGCGTCGAGATCACCGACCCGGCCATCGTGGCCGCGGCAGAACTCTCGCACCGCTACATCACCGACCGTTTCCTGCCCGACAAGGCCATCGACCTGATCGACGAGGCCGGCGCGCGCATCCGCATGGAAATCGATTCCAAGCCGGAAGTGATGGACAAGCTCGACCGCCGCATCATCCAGCTCAAGATCGAGCGCGAGGCCGTCAAGAAGGAAACCGACGATGCCTCCAAGCGCCGCCTGGGCGTGATCGAGGACGAACTCGAAAAGCTGCAGCGCGAATACAACGACTACGAGGAAATCTGGAAGGCCGAGAAGGCGGCCGTGCAAGGCACGCAGGCCATCAAGGAAGAAATCGACAGCGTGCGCGCTGAAATGGCGGAACTGCAGCGCAAGGGCCAGTTCGACAAGCTGGCGGAGCTGCAGTACGGCAAGCTGCCTGACCTGGAAGCGCGCCTGAAGGCGGCCGAAGTGGGCGCCGCAGAAGCGGCCGAGGACGCCGAGGGCGGCGAAGGGCGTCCGCGCCTGCTGCGCACCCGCGTCGGCGCCGAGGAAATCGCCGAGGTCGTGTCGCGCGCCACCGGCATCCCGGTGTCCAAGATGATGCAGGGCGAACGCGAGAAGCTGCTGCACATGGAGGAATACCTGCACAAGCGCGTGGTGGGGCAGGACGAGGCCGTGCGCCTGGTGTCCGACGCCATCCGGCGTTCGCGCGCCGGGCTGGCGGATCCGTCGCGGCCCTATGGTTCGTTCCTGTTCCTGGGTCCGACCGGCGTGGGCAAGACCGAACTGACGCGCGCCCTGGCCGAGTTCCTGTTCGACTCGGAAGAGCACATGATCCGCATCGACATGAGCGAATTCATGGAGAAGCATTCTGTGGCCCGCCTGATCGGCGCGCCGCCCGGATACGTGGGCTACGAAGAGGGCGGCTACCTGACCGAGGCCGTGCGCCGCAAGCCGTATTCCGTGATCCTGCTGGATGAAGTGGAAAAGGCCCATCCGGACGTCTTCAACGTGCTGTTGCAGGTGCTGGACGACGGCCGCCTGACCGATGGCCAGGGCCGCACCGTGGACTTCCGCAATACCGTCATCGTGATGACGTCGAACCTGGGCTCGCACCATATCCAGAGCCTGGCGGGCAAGCCCTACGACGTGGTCAAGGAAGTGGTGTGGGACGAGCTCAAGCAGACCCTGCGCCCCGAGTTCCTGAACCGCATCGACGAAGTCGTCGTGTTCCATGGCCTGGAAGCGCAGCACATCGAGTCGATCGCCCGCATCCAGTTGCGCCGCCTGGGCGAGCGCCTGGAAAAGCAGGAGATGCGCCTCGAAGTGAGCGAGCCCGCGTTGGCGGAATTGGCCCGTTCCGGTTTCGATCCGGTATTCGGCGCGCGCCCCTTGAAGCGCGCGATCCAGAAGCAGATCGAGAACCCGGTGGCGCGGCTGATCCTGGAAGGCCGCTTCGGCCCGCGCGACGTGGTGCCGGTGGACTGGCAGGACGGGCAGTTCGTGTTCACGCGGACCTTGCAGTAAGCGGGTTGCGCGGGCGGCGAGAGAACCGCCGCGCATTGAACAAACCCCCGGCAGCTGGACTGAAATCCAGCTGCCGGGGGTTTTTACATGTGCGGTCCTGATATCCGCGGATGGCTGCGCGCCATGAGGCGCGCAGCCGCGCGGCGCAGCCTCAGGAGACGTCCGCGTAATCCTTGCGCTGGGCCGCCATCTGCCGGCCCAGCGTTTGCAGCGCCCGCAGCGCCACGGCCATGCCGCGGCGCGTGTCCTCGTCGCGCAGCAGGCCGATAAGGCCCGTCAGGCTCGGCGGGCGGGCTTCCTGCAGCGTGCGGGCATGGGCGTCGCGCAGCGAGTTGGCGGCGGTCCAGGCGGCGCTGCTGGCCTGCTCCGACAACCGCGCCAGCTTTTCCACCATGGACTGATCCAGCAGGTCCACCAGGTCCGAGGCCAGCGACAGCAGGTCGGCGATGTTGTCCAGCCGTCCGGCTTCGGCCAGCAGGCCCAGCCTGTCGGCCAGGGCGCGCGCGCCAGGCCCGCCGCCCAGGAATGCGGATGGCGTATCGGCGGCCTGGGTGGCGCTTGCTTCATGCGGCGCGTTCATAGCATTCCCCTTGCGACGGCCCAGTACAGGCCGCGGTTGAAGCCGTGGCGCAGCAGGCCGCCGAGCTTGGTGGGCGGCGTGGGCAGCACGTCGTGGGTGTAGTCGTACCAGAGCGGCATGCCGGCGTTCAGCCCCATCTGGGCCACCGCCTGCACCCGCCCGTCATAGACGCTGCAAGGGTGGCCCAGGCGGATTTCGGCGGCGATGTTGTTGGCGACCACCGGCGCCTGGTTGTGGCAGGAGCCGCCCGCCTTGCTGACCGGTAAGTCGACGGTGTCGCCGATGACGTAGACGTTCTGCAGCCCGTAGACCTGCAGGGTTTCGTGGTCGGTCGGCAACCAGCCTTCGTTGTTCTCGGCCTGCGACACGCCGGATTCCAGCACCACGTCCACGGCGCGTATCGGCGGCGTGGCCATGAGGATGTCGAAGGGCTGCTCGCCGCCTTCCTCCGAGTAGGCGATGCGCCGCTCCGGATCCACCCGCGACAGCGTGAAGCCGCGCTGGAACTGTATGCCCTTCTGCTCGAAGATGGCGGGCAGCACTTCGCAGGTCGGGCGCTGCAGGAACAGGCAGTTGCGCAGCAGCTGCGAGGTGGTCGGGTAGGTGTAGACGATCTCGATCTTGTCGCGCACGCCGCGCCGCCGCAGGTAGTCGTCCAGCATCAGCGTGGTTTCGATGGGCGCGATGCCGCATTGGTGCGGGACGTTGGGCGTCTTGGGGAAGGTGACGCTGATGAATACCCGCCCGCGTTCGATGCGCGACAGGCGGTCCGCCAGTTGCCTGGCGGGCGCGTACTGGTAGAAATGATCCCCGGCTTCCTTCAGTCCTTCGATGCGTTCGGGGGATGGCACGCAGCCGGTGGCGATGACCAGGTAGTCATAGCCGTAGCGCTTGCCGCTCTGGGTGGAGACTTCCTGGCTGTCGAAGTGAAACCGCGTGACCTTGTCGACGCGGAACTCGATTTCGGGCCGCAGCAGGGAGCGTTCCGGCCGTTTCAGTTCTTCCTGGAAGAAGAGGTTGAAGGCCACATACATGAAAGCCGGTTTGTAGTAGTGATCCGGCGTGTCCGAGATCAGCGTGATGGAGACTTCGTCGCGCGTGATCTCGGGGTACAACTTTCCGGCGAGCTGATTGGCCAGCATGGTGCCGCCTACGCCGCCGCCTACGACAACAATACGCTTGTTCATAAACCACCTCTTATGGAGAGATTCTGAGGGCAAGTGCAATGCGTCTGTGTGTGTAGCAATTGTGGTGGGTTACGTCAACCAGCAGGATCCAGGAGCATGCCGCGGTCGGCATAGACACGTCCCGCGTCCACGAGCAGCGGCTGGGAATCCAGCGCCGCGCCCTGGCAGGGGCCTTCGATGCACAGCCCGTCCTCGAAGCGGAACAGGGCCGAATGATGCGCACACATCAGTACCTGGGCCTCATAGGTCAGGACCATGCCGTGCGCGGCGTTCAGCGTGACGGAGAAGTGCGGGCAGCGGTTCAGGTAGCCCCAGACCGACTGCCCGCGCCGCAGCAGGATTACCGGCTGCGCGCCCAGGTCCACCGTCAATGAACCGCCATCCGGGATGTCCTCAATCCGGCACAGCGCGGCTTCGGCCGCCGGTTCAAGCGCGGGGCAGCACGAAGTCATAGCGTCCCTCATGGAAGTCCGAATCGAATCCATGGCGCTGGCCCAGCGCGGAGTCCGCGCCCTGCCGGCTGTAGTGCAGCACCAGCGAGGGCTTCACGCCGAACACAGCGTCCGACGCGAGATAGGGATCTCCGGCATTGAACAGGTGGGTGACCAGCCGCTGGCGCCCCGGCGCGTCGATCATGAAATGCAGGTGCGCGGGCCGGAAGATGTGGCGGCCGGTGGCCGCCATCATGCGGCCGACAGGACCGTCGCCCGGGATCGGATAGGACACGGGCAGGATGGTGCGGATCGCGAAACTTCCGTCCTCGCCGCTGCGGTAGCGGCCGCGCAGATTGCCGTGTGGCTGGTCCAGGTCCTGGCCCGAGTACATGCCATTGGCGGCCGTCTGCCACACGTCGAGCACGGCGCCAGCCAGCGGCCGGCCCTCGGTGTCGCGGACGTACCCATGTACCAGCGCGGGTTCGCCGGGCGTCTGCGCCATGTCCTCGCCGGCTGCGCGCTCGGGCATGCCGGCGATGTAGAAGGGGCCGAACACCGTGCTTTCGGTGGCCTGGCCCGGCTTGCGGTGGTTGACGGCGTCCACCAGCATCGACACGCCCAGCGTGTCGGACAGCAGGATGAACTCCTGCCGCACCGCGCCGTCACAGGTCTGGCCGGTTTCGGTCAGGAAGCGGATCGCCGCCATCCATTCGGCCTCGGTGGGCTCGACGTCGGCGACGAAGGCGTGCAGGTGCCGCACCAGCGACTGCATCAGCTGGCGCAGCCTGGGGTCCGGCGTCTGGGCAAAGGCGGCGGCGACCGCGTCGGTCAAGGCGGTTTCGGCGTTCGGCTTGGCAGGGTTCATGGCGGCTCCTCAGCGCTTGAAATGCGGCGGCACGGCGGCGTCCACGTTGACCCACACCGACCTGGCTTCAGTGTAGTCATGCATGGCCTCGAAGCCCATTTCGCGGCCGTAGCCAGACTGGCCCACGCCGCCGAACGGGCTGCCGGGATTGACCCGCTTGTAGCAGTTGATCCAGCACATGCCCGCGTGGATGGAACCCGCCAGCTTGTGGGCGCGCGCCAGGTCGCGCGTCCACAGGCCGCTGCCCAGACCGTAGTCGGTGGCGTTGGCAATGGCCAGGGCCTCCTCGTCGCTGCCGAAGCGCAGCACGGTGACGAAGGGGCCGAACACTTCTTCCTGCGCGACGCGGTCCTGCGGCTTGGCTTCGACGATGGTGGGCGCGACGTAGTATCCGCGGGACAGTTCGCCGCCGGGCGCCGTGCCGCCGGCCAGCACGCGCGCGCCCTGTTCGGCGGCGATGCCGGCGTAGGACAGGACCTTGTCGCGGTGCTGGGCCGAGGTCAGCGGGCCCATTTCGGTGTCGGGGGAGCGCGGATCGCCCAGGCGGATGGAGTTCGCCAGCGCGGTGAAGCGCTCCAGGAAGGCATCGGCGATCTTCTCATGCAGCATCAGCCGCGAGCCGGCGATGCAGGCCTGCCCCTGGTTGTGGAAGATGGCCCAGGCTGCGCCGTTGATGGCGGCGTCGAGGTTGGCGTCGTCGAATACGATGTTGGCGCCCTTGCCGCCGAGTTCCAGCTGCACGCGCTTGAGATTGCCCTTGGACGCTTCCACGATGCGGCGGCCGGTGGCGGTGGATCCCGTGAAGGCGATCTTGCCCACGTCCGGATGCTCGGCCAGCCGCTGGCCCGCGCTGTGGCCGTCACCGGGCACCATGTTGACCACGCCGGCGGGAAAGCCCGCTTCGGCCATCAGCTCGGCGATGCGCAGGGTCGACAGGGGCGTGAGTTCAGACGGCTTGAGCACCACCGTGTTGCCAGCCGCCAGCGCAGGTCCCAGCTTCCAGCTGGTGAACATCAGCGGAAAATTCCAGGGCACGATCTGGCCGACCACGCCGATGGGCGCGCGCTGCACATAGTTGAGAAAGCCCGTTTCCACCGGGATGACGCTGCCTTGCAACTTGTCGGCCATGCCGCCGAAGTAGCGGAAGCAGCCGGCGGTGCGCGGCACGTCCAGGCCGCGCGTATCGCGTATCGGGTGGCCGGTGTCCAGCGTTTCCAGCTGCGCCAGTTCTTCCGCGTTGGCTTCGATCAGGTCGGCCAGCTTGAGCAGCAGGCGTCCGCGCTCGGCCGCGGCCATGCGCGCCCAGGCGGGAAAGGCGCGCTTTGCGGCCGCCACGGCGCGGTCCACGTCTTCGGCTTCGGCGGCGGCGATGGCGGTGATGAGGGAACCGTCGTGCGGGTTCAGCACGTCGATCGTGCCGCCAGCGGCCGCGTCCACGAAGCGGCCGTCGATATAGAGTTTGTTCTGCATGGCTCTGGATTCGTTATGAGTGGGGGGCGGATTCAGAACGCGACCGGGTAGGGCGCGAGTTCGCCGGTTTCGTAGCGTTGGGGCAGGTCGGGGGTTGCGTTCTCCCACACCAGCAGCATCGAGCGCTTGGTCGAGTAGCCTTGATGGCGGATGTCGGCGGGCATGGCGCAGATGTCGCCGGCGCGCATGGTGACGCGGGCGCGCGGCGCGCCGGTGTCCTTGTCGCCGATGTCCCAGACGATCTCGTCCGAGAGCTGCAAGAACCATTCGACGCGGTCGTTGCCATGGAACACCGGCAGGATGAATTCCTCGGTGGTCGGGCAGAACAGGCTGGCGCCGCAAACGGACGTGACGGAAGGATTCCAGGTGACGTCCGAGCGCGACAGGTACTTGAACAGGCTGAACGCATGCAGCGCGTCTTCGTAGCCCGGCTCGGCATGGATCTGCGGCTCGTCCTGGGTCACGTCGGCGAAGGCCCGGTTGACCGGCAGGTCGTCGCGCAGCGGCGAGTCTTCCGGCAGGCCCGGCATGCGCCGCGTGGCGATGCGCGAACGCTCGATGGCGGCGATGTTGTCGCCATGCTTGCGGCCGAAGGCCGAGCCGGTCTCCTCGGGGGCCGCAAAGGGATCGAAGCCCTCGTTGGTCCAGTCGTGCAGCATGGCCTTGAAGGTGGCCATGATGAGCGGGGTATCGAAAGTCTCGGTGTAATCCACGTCCGCCGCCTTCATCACGCCGTTGAACGAACCGGCATAGACGTCCACCTTGCCATAGTGGTTGCGTGTGCCGAACACGTGGTCGAAATTGACCCAGCCGTAGAAGAAGCCCCAGGCGACGTCGCGCATCAGGGCGCGCAGGAAGGCATCGGCCGGGATCGCGTGGGTGCGGATCTGGCCTTTGGAGGGCCAGTGCACCTTGACGAAGTATTCGTCGCGGATGAAGGTGAACGCGCCGAGATCGAAGCGCTTGTAGCCGGTGGCGGCGTCGGCGGCGCCGGCCGCGACTTTGCCGGCGGCGAAGGAGGGGGTGTGCGTATCCAGCATGGCCATATCGGTACTCCTGAAGGAAAAGAGGGGGCTTATTGCAGGCAGATGTCCGCCCACTTCTCGACGGACAGCTCGCCCGCGCGGGTCTGTATCAGCAGCACGCCCGGATACGGCGCGGTGAATCGGTAGGCGCAGCCGGCAGGCAGCAGGCATTGGTGTCCGCGGCCCAGCAGTACGCGGCCCATGGGCTTGCCAGCGGGAGCCTGGCCCGCCAGCACGCTGCCGTCCGCGGCGGCGGGCGGCTGGTCCAGGGCCAGGAACTCGACCTGGGCCTGGCCGTCCATCAGGATGGCGAACTCGTCATGGCTGCAGGCGTACCAGGGCGACTGGCCCTCGGCGCGCAGGGTTTCGATGACGTACTCCAGGTTCTTGCCGACCACGACCTTTTCGTATGGCGCGGAGCTCGCGGCCACCTCGAAGATGTTGGAAAAGACGTAGTGGCGCGGCGAGCCCTGTGTGATCTCGATCGAGCCCTTGCGGTAGCCCTTCAGCGAACCGAAGACGGTGGTGGATGTTGCTGCGTTCATGTGGCCTCCTGTGTCGGGGGATGCCGCCCGCGCGGCGGAAGTGGCGCGGACGGCGGGAGCGGGGCGGGCGTGTCAGTCCACCTTGAGCTTGATCTTGCGGATGACGCCGGTCCATTTCGCGGCGTCCTCGCGCAGGCGCAGCGCGGTGGCGTCGGGCGATTCGGGCCGTGGATCCAGGTCGTTGCCTTGCAGCTTCTGCTTCACCTCGGGAAGCGCCAGGGCGCGCGCCACTTCCTCGTTCATGCGCTGCACGATGGCGGCCGGCGTGCCCTTGGGCGCGAACAGCATTTCGCGGAAGGTGGCGTCGTAGCCTGCCACGCCCGCCTGCTGCATGGTCGGCACGTCCGGCGCCTGGACCGAGCGCGCGCTGCCCGACACCGCCAGCCCGTGGAGCTTGCCGGCCGCGACGTAGGGCGCGACCACGGGCGACGCCAGATAGCCGCAGGGCACCTGCCCGGCCAGCACGTCCTGGGTGGCGGGCGACGGCCCCTTGTAGGGCACGTGCAGGACGTCCAGTCCCGCGCCCGACAGATATAGCTCCATGGCCAGATGGCCCGGCACGCCCTGGCCGCCGGAGGCGTAGCTGAGCGCGCCGGGCGTCTTCCTGGCCTGCGCGTCCAGCTGCGCCAGCGTGCGCAGGCCGGAAGCGGGCGAGCACACCAGCATCTGGTTGAAGTTCGCCAGCGCGACCACCGGTGTCAGGTCATCGGCCTTGAAGTTCAGCTTGCGGTAGATGGCCGGATTGATGGTGACGACGGTGTCCGGCGCCTCCAGGAAGGTGTAGCCGTCGGCGGGCGACCGGACCACGGCTTCCGCACCGATATTGCCGCCCGCGCCGGGACGGTTCTCGACGATGAGCGGCTGCTTCAGCGACTGTCCCACCGCGTCGGCCACGATGCGCACGGCCGTGTCGCCCGGCGATCCCGCGGGAAATGCGACCACGATGCGGATGGCACGCGTGGGCCACTCCTCCTTCGGCTGGGCGTGCGATGCCGTGCTGGCGGCCACACAGGCTGCCAGCGCAAGTAAATGCGGTTTCATGCTGTCTCCTGACGTTTGTTTTCCAGGCGCCCTGGTCCGGGCGCGCTGCGCTACCACCTGCCGATATGGATGCCGACCGACTCCTCCTTGCGTGACCATCCCGTCATGGCGGCGTGGCTGACCGTGGGGTGGATCTTGCGATTGCGCAGCCAGTCGAACAGCATGGCCTGGTAGCGTTCCCGGATGGGCGCGTGCGCGGGATCCGCGCCCAGGTCGTCGTATTCGTCGGGGTCGGCGCGCAAGTTGAATAGCTGCGGGCGCAGGCCTTCGAAATGGACGTACTTCCATTCGTGGTCGCGCACCATGATGGTGTGGCAGCCGTCGGCGGGGCGGCCCAGCGGCTCGCGCACGAAGTCGCGGAACGCGTAGTTGTTTTCCGAGTACACGGCGCGGCGCCAGTCGGCGGGTTCCTCGCCGCGCAGCAGCGGCAGCAGGGAACGCCCTTCCAGGATGTGGTCGGGGATCTCCGCGCCCAGCGCGTCCAGGATGGTGGGGACCAGGTCTATGGCTTCCACCAGCCGCGATTCCACCGCGCCGCGCCGCGCACTGTCGCCAGGCAGGCGCACGATCAGCGGCACCTTGGCCACGCAGTCGTGGAACAGCTCTTTTTCACCCAGGTAGTGATCGCCCAGGTAGTCGCCATGGTCGCTGCAGAAGATGACCATGGTGTCCTGGTCGCGGCCGCTGCGCCGCAGATAGTCGAACAGCACGCCCAGCTGGTCGTCGACCTGCTTGATCAGGCCCATGTAGGTGGGTATCACGGTCTCGCGCATCTGGTCGCAGGAAAAGTTCCGGCTGACCTCGGCCTGCCGAAAGCCTTGCAGCACGGGATGCGCGTTGTCCAGTTCGCGCGTCACGCGCTTGGCCGTCAGCATGTCGTCGGTCGAATACATGGCGTGGTAAGGCGCGGGCGCGACATAGGGCCAGTGCGGCTTGATGTAGGACAGGTGCAGCACCCAGGGCTGCTCGCCGCTCTGCTCCATGAACTCGATCGCGCGACGCGTCATGTAGGGCGTTTCGGAGTCCGCCTCGGCGACGCGCGCCGGCAGGCCGGCATAGCGCATGTTCCAGCCGGACAGGATCTCGCCGTTGGCGCCCAGCGCCGAATTGGCGTGGTCGTGCCAGGGGTTGGCGCCGGCATAGCCTTGCTGGCGCAGGTATTGCGTATACCGGTGCGATTCATCGCTGAAGCCCGGCGGCCAGATGCCGTCGTCGCGGTCGTAGGGCTCGAACCCGCCTTCCGCCGCCAGGATGCCTGTCGCGCTCGCCGGGTCCATGCCCAGGCGCCGCATGCCGGCCTTGTCGGCCTCCACGTGGGTCTTGCCCGCCACGGCCACGCGCACGCCCAGCGGACGCAGATAGTCGCCCAGCGTCATTTCGCTGACGGGCATGGGCACGAAGTTCCACACGGCGCCGTGGCTGGTGACATAGCGGCCGGTGTAATAGGACATGCGCGACGGGCCGCAGACCGGCCCCTGCACGAAGGCATTATCGAAGCGCACGCCTTCGGCGGCCAGACGGTCGATGTTGGGAGTGCGCAGGCGCGGGTGCCCATAGCAGGACAGGTAGTCCCAGCGCAGTTGGTCGCACATGATCCAGAGCACATTGCGTACAGCCTGTCCGCTCATTCCCGCCTCTCGTCCTGTTCCGCCAGCCACCACGGCTTGCGATAGACGCCACGATATTTCGCGGGGGCTGGGCGGCTCAAGCAGGTTTTGCTAGAGTTTCACTCAGTGAAATTTTCAGATGTGCGGAAAGAGAGGCGCAATGAGCCGTTGGACGCCGAAGGTAAAGACGATAGACGCGCTGGAGCGCGGCCTGATCGTGCTGGATGAAGTGCGCGCCACACAGGGCGCAAGCCTGCAGGAATTGCATGTACGCACCGGCTACGCCAAGGCCACGCTGCTGCGCATCCTGGCGACGCTGCAATTGCGCGGGCTGATCTGGCGGCGGATCGCCGACGACTATTTCTGCCCAGCCAGCTCGCTCAACGAACCCAGCCGGCGCGCGCGCGTGCTGGACCTGCTGGGCCAGTGCGCGGCGCCCGAGCTGGACCGCCTGCAGGCGGAGGTGCTATGGCCGTCGGACCTGACGGTGCGTCGCGGCAGCGCCATGATCGTGCGGGAAACCAACCGCAGTCAGTCGTACTTCACCATCCGCCGCGACAACATCGGCTTCCAGATCAACATGCTGCGCTCCGCGGTGGGACGCGCCTATCTGGCGTTCTGCGCCGACAAGGAGCGCGATTCGATCCTGGAGGCGTTGCGCCGCAGCCGCCGCGAGGGCGATGCGTTGGCGCACGATTGCGCCGCCGTGGCCAAGCTGCTGGAGCAGACGCGCCGCCAGGGCTACGCCCTGCGCGAGCAACGCTTCGGCGGCGATTACGACAAGACCCGCAAGGACCAGAACGACAGGCTGGAGGCCATTGCCGTGCCCATCATGGCCGCGCCGGGAAAGCTGTACGGCTGCGTCAACATCGTGTGGATCCAGGGCGTGCGCTCGACCGGACAGATGGTGGAGCAGTGCCTGGAACCGCTGTGTCGCACGGCGCGAACCATCTCCGCCGGCATGAGCCGGCGCGCCTGACGCGTCGGGGAATCCACTGCCG
Source organism: Achromobacter sp. (assembly GCF_049647645.1). Taxonomy (GTDB): domain Bacteria; phylum Pseudomonadota; class Gammaproteobacteria; order Burkholderiales; family Burkholderiaceae_B; genus Achromobacter. Next base: position 4,947 of record NZ_JBARYB010000292.1, on the reverse strand, counting down.
CGGTTGCCCGCCGGGCAGCCGCGCGCATTGCGTCATTCTCATCTCTGAATGACCGCTATCCATCGTTAGTACATGCGCCGATCGGGCGTCCGTCGCTCTCGGCGGGCCGCCTGCGCGCGTCCGATTTCAATGGTCTGGGAGTACGGTGAGGATCAGTTATGTTTTTTTAATGTACTAAAAATAAAGAAATCCTAGGGTTTATACGAATAATAAGTGCAAATTTTTCATTCTATAAAGCATAATTGTTTTTTTATTGTATTTATAGAGATGAAAATTGCTCTACTGGGCTGCGGCGAGGTCGGTTCCTGCTATGCGCAAGCATGGAGCGCCGCCGGGCATACGTTGGTCGCGATCTGCGAGTTGCGGCAGGACGAGGAAATGGCGGGACGCGCCCGGCGTCATGGCGCCGGATTGCACGCCGCGCCAGGCGCGTGGCTGGGCGAGGCTGACATCGTGGTGTCGGCGGTCTATGGCCACGCGGCACTGGAGATGGCGCGGCAGAGCTTCCCGCACATGCGCCAGGACGCGGTCTACGCCGACTTCACGACAGCCAGCGCGCCCGACATGCAGGCCGCCTCGGCGGCCGCCGCCGAACGGAATATCGACTTCACCGACGTCGCGATCATGGGCGCCATTGCCCTGCTGGCGGAGCGTACGCCCTTGCTTTGCGCCGGGACCGGCACGGACGCGGTGCTGCGGCTGGCCGAGAGCGGCGGGGCGCCGGCGCGCGCCATACTAGGAGCGGCGGGCGACGCAGTGCGCCTGAAACTGCTGCGCAGCATCATGACCAAGGGCATGGAAAGCCTGGCGGTGGAATGCCTGGTGGCGGCCGAGTCCATGGGGTTGAGAGCCTCGCTTTACGAGGTACTGGCGGACATCGACCAGACGCCGCTTACGGCCTTCATGGATTCGTTTGTCCGATCCCACGTGCTGCATGCGCAGCGCCGGCAGGCGGAAGTCCGCGAGGCCCGCGAGCAACTGATCGGGGCGGGACTGGAGCCCCTGGTCCTCGATGGCGTCGAACGGCTTTTCAGCCGGACCAGCCAAGGCATCCTGGATGCGCGAGCGGACGGAAATTTCAATCTGCCGGATTCGGTCGAGGCGCGCCTGGCCTGGCTGACGGCTTTGGCGCGCGAGCGCTGAGCGCCGCGCTACAGCGCGACGCAGCGACGGCATATCCAACAAGAATCAACTGTGCGAGGAAGACAATGAAGGTTCTGAAGAAACTCCTGGCGGCAACGCTCGTGCTGGGCTGCGCCGCCGCGAACGCGGCGGATATGGGCACGGCGCCCATCACGCTCATTTCCCCATTCCCGCCCGGTGGCGGCACCGATACGCTGACCCGCATGATCGGCAGCGCGATCGGCCAGGACCAGGGCTGGAACATGGTGGTGGAGAACAAGCCGGGCGCCGGCGGCAACCTGGCGCTGGACGCCACCGCCCGCGCGCGTCCGGATGGACATACGCTGGTGATGGCCCAGACCGACAACATCGTGCTGAATCCCTGGCTCTACAACAAGCTCAGCTACGACACGTTCAAGGATTTCAGGCCTGTCGGCCCCGTGGCCACGTCACCGAGCGTTTTCGTGGTTTTGCCCGAATCCCCGTTCAAGACGGTCGGCGATGTGGTCAAGGCGGCACAGGCTCGCCCTGGCGTGGTTTCGCTTGGCATACCCGGCATCGGCGGCACCGGCGACCTGACCGGCTATCTCTGGCGCAAGGCGGCGAACATGGAGTTGATGCACGTGCCTTACCGGGGCTGGGGCCAGGCGTTCCCGGATCTGGCCAGCGGCCGCATCGACATGTATGTGGGCTCGGTGGCTTCGCTGCTGCCGCAGATCCGCGGCGGCAAGGTCCGCGCGCTGGCCGTGGTCGCCAAGGAGCGCGCGCCGGCCCTGCCCGACGTGCCCACGTTCGCGGAAAGCGGATTCAAGACGATAGACCAATCGATCTGGTGGGGCCTGATGGCGCCCGCCAGGACGCCGGATGACGTGATCGCCGCGCTGAACCAGGCCTTGCAGCGTGTCCAGTCCCAACCAGAGTTGGTGAAAAAACTGGAAGACGCCGGCTATAGCGTGCTCAAGGGCGCGCCCGAGGACCTGGCTCGCCAGCACCGCGCGGACCACGAGATCTTCGGCAAGGTCGTGCAGGACGCCGGCATTCCTAAACAGTAATGGCAACGCATGGCAATTTCCGACAGGAGCAAACATGATCGGTTTTGAGATCCACGCCCGCAAGCGTGCGGCGAGCAAGCAAACCGTGGACAAGTTCAAAGGCGTGCCGGTCGCCAACATCAGCGACTGCATGTCGCGGATGACGGCCGGCGGCGCGCGCCTGCAGCCCATGCACGATGGCAGCCCGCTTGCGGGTCCGGCCCTGACCGTGCGCACCCGTCCTGGCGACAATCTGCTGGTGCACAAGGCGCTTGATCTGGCGCAGCCCGGCGACGTGATCGTGGTGGATGCGGGCGGCGACCTGACCAACGCCATCATCGGCGAAATCATGACCAGCTACGCGCAGACGCGCGGCATCGCCGGCATCGTGATCAATGGCGCGATCCGCGATAGCGGCACGATCCGCCGCGGTCCGTTTCCGGTCTATGCGGCTGGCGTGACCCACCGGGGACCCTACAAGGATGGGCCTGGCGAGATCAACTGCGTCATTGCCCTGGATGGCATGACGATAGCCCCGGGCGACTTGATCCTGGGCGACGAGGATGGCCTGCTGTCGATTCCGTTCGAGCAGACGGAGGCGGTCTACCTGGCTGCCCAGTCCAAGCACGAACTGGAAACGAGGATGCTGGCGGACATCGCGGCGGGATCGCTGGATACGTCCTGGGTCGATGCCCGGCTCAAGCAGCTGGGATGCGCCGAGGCGCAGTCGTGAGCCAGGCTGCGCGACTGTCGGACAGGATGCGCATCGTTCGGCTGGATCTCTGGATCGACCCTGCGTTCGATGCTTGCATCAAGGGCGAGCCGGGCTTGAGCGTCGAAGTGCTGCCTGCGCGCGACGAGGCGATCACGGCGGCGGGACTGGCCGGCGCGCAGGCCTACCATGTCAGCGCGGCCAAGGATGAAGTCCCCGCGCGCTGGCAGGTTTCGGCAAGCTTGCTGGCGCGGTGCCCGGCGCTGCTTTGCGTTTCGTCGGGCGGCGCGGGCTACGACACCGTGGACGTGGCGGCCTGCACGCGGGCCGGGGTGGCGGTGGTGAACCAGGCCGGCGCCAACGCCGCGTCAGTGGCGGAAATGACGTTCGCCTTGCTGCTGTCGCTGGTCAAGCGCCTGCGTGAATCCCAGGCCGCGCTGCTGGCGGGATCCGCCGCCTCGCGCGAGGCCCTGATGGGGCGCGAGATCGAAGGGCGCGTGCTGGGCATCGTGGGCCTCGGTGAGATCGGCCGCCGAGTGGCGCGCATCGCCACCGGCTTCGGCATGCGGGTGATGGCATGCGACCCGCTGCTTACGCGCGAGGAAATCCGCACCCGCGGCGCCGAGCCCGTGAGTCTGCCGCAACTGCTCGAACAGGCCGACGTGGTGAGTTTGCACTGCCCGCTGAACGACGACACGCGGGGCATGATTGGGACCGACGCGTACGCCAGGATGCGTCCCGGCGCGCTGTTCATTTCCACCGCGCGCGGCGGGATCCATGATGAGCAGGCGCTGCTTTCGGCCTTGCAGGATGGGCGGCTGGCGGGAGCAGGGCTGGATGTCTGGAGCCAGGAACCTCCCCCGCCCGGGCATGGCCTGCTGCAGCGTTCCGATGTCGTGGCAACCTACCACACCGGAGGCGTCACGCACGAAGGCCGGCGCAAGGTTGCGCAAGGATCCGCCAGCCAGATCATGGAAATGTTGGCCGGACGCCGGCCCTCCCGGCTGCTGAATCCGGAGGTCTGGCCCAGATTCCTGGAGCGGCTCGGGCAACGCCAGCGTTGACGCGGCCAGGCGCGATTGCCGGATAGGCTTCCGGTATAGTTCGACAACCCTGATCTGGAGTCATGCGCCATCATGTCGAGCGCCCGCGATTACGTTTATGCAGAGTTGCGCCGCCGCTTGATGGCAGGCTCTTTCATGCCCGGCGAACGCCTGCGCGAAGAGCACATTGCGGCCGAACTTTCCGTCAGCCGGACGCCGGTGCGCAGCGCGATCGAACGCCTGGTGACAGACGGCCTGGTCAAGCACGAAGGCCGGCGCGGAGCCGTGGTGCTGGGCTGGCAAGACCGGGACATCGACGAAGCGTTCGAACTGCGCATGCTGCTTGAACCGTATTCCGCCAAGGCCGCCGCCGAACGGGCCAGTCCGGAGCAGATCTCCGAACTCGAGCGCATCAATCAGTGCATGCTCGATGCCATCAACGCCGAGGCTCCCGACAGCGTCGCGCAGGTGCAGCACTTCAATAACCAGTTCCACCACGCGCTGCTCGAAGCGGCGCAATCCGCCCGGGTGCGGTCCATGGTGGAAAGCCTGCTGGACATGCCGATCATCATCGGCTCGTTCTACTTCTACACCAAGGACGACATGCTGCGCAGCGTGGAGCATCATCGTCAGATCATCGCGGCGCTGCGCGCGCGCGACGCCGAATGCGCCCAGATCGCCATGCGCTTCCACCTGGCTTCTACGCACCTGCTGTTCCGCAGCCACCGCAAGTCGGGCCAGTAAGCGGCGGGGTTACTTCCGAGCGGGCTTTCCAGGCAGTCAATTTCCGGATCGGGCCTCGGCCAGCGCCTGCGCGATGATGGCCTGGGCGGTCCAGCGCGCCACGTCCGTGAGTTCGGGCAGCTCCAGTTTCCAGATGTCCTTCAGCACCAGGAACACCTCGGTGCCGTAGACCAGCGACAGGGCCTGGGCCACCCGGTCCTGTTGGGCCGGCGTCAGCTCGGGCGCCAGCGGCGCGATGGCGCGCCGGAGGATGTCGACGCGGTGGCCGCGCACCAGCCGGGGTTCGGCGCCGGCG
>NZ_JBARYB010000291.1:0-10245 GCF_049647645.1 Achromobacter sp. | reverse complement strand
GTGCTGCAGCCCCTGGCCGAGGCCGGCTGCGCTCGCATCCACATCGTCAACCGCACCGCCTCCAAGGCCGAAGCGCTGGCCGCCTCCTGGCGCGACAGCGGCGTGTCGCCGCAGACGGCGGTCACGGGCGGGAGCTTGGCGGACGCCGCCCTGGCCAGCGGCTGGAACCTGGTCGTCAACGCCACCGCCAGCGGCCTGCAGAACGCCGCCCCCGACCTGCCCCCGGGCCTTTATGCGCCTGGCGCCGCCGCCTACGACATGATGTACGGCGCCCAGCCCACCGCCTTCATGAAGCAGGCCGCAGCCGACGGCGCCGCCCTGACGGCCGACGGCCTGGGCATGCTGGTGGGCCAGGCGGCCGAGAGCTTCTATATCTGGCACGGCGTGCGTCCCGACCCCGCCCCGGTGCTGGCAGCGCTGCGCGAGGCGCTCCAGGCCGGGCAATAAGCGGCATGGCGACGCGCAAGGGCCGCTCCTGGTTCCGGATCGTCAGCGGCGCGCTGATGGCGCTGGTGTGCCTGGTGCTGCTTTACCAGTTCTGGCTGTTCGCCCAGGTGGTCTGGTACAACTACCGCCCCCCCGGCAGCAGCGCGATCATGCGCGAGGAACGTTCCCGCCTGAGCGACGGCAACCCCGACTTCGAGCTGAAGTACGAATGGGTGCCCTACGACCAGATCAACCGCAACCTCAAACGCGCGGTGGTGGCTTCCGAGGACTCCAACTTTACCGAGCACGACGGCGTCGAATGGGACGCCATCCGCAAGGCCTGGGAGTACAACCAGAAACAGCAGGATGCCGGCCGCAGCAAGATGCGCGGCGGCTCCACCATCACCCAGCAGCTGGCCAAGAACCTGTTCCTGTCCAGCTCCCGCAGCTATATCCGCAAGGGCCAGGAACTCGTCCTGACCTACATGATCGAACATGTGATGAGCAAGGAGCGGATCCTGGAGCTGTATCTGAACGTGGCGGAATGGGGCGAGGGCGTGTTCGGCGCCCAGGCTGCCGCCAAACATTATTTCAACACCACCGCCGCCAACCTGGGGGCCAGCCAATCGGCGCGGCTGGCGGCCATGCTGCCCAACCCGCGCTTCTACGACGCCCACCGCAACACCCGGTACCTGAACTCCCGGGTAGGCGTTCTGACGCGGCGGATGCAAATGGTCGACATTCCCTGACACGGATCCAGCTCTCCGGCCCCACCCTCAGCGGCGGGATTTGTTAAGCTTTCGGGTTTAGGCGTTCCTCCTTCCTTTCATGCGTACCGCACGTCGCTACCTGGCCCGCGAGATCTATCGCTCTTGCGCAGTGGTCCTTATGGCCCTGCTAGGCCTTTTCACGTTCTTCGCGTTGGTGGACGATCTGGACAACGTGGGCGACAAGTTCTCCATGATGGCCCTGCTGTACATGCAGGCACTGGCGATCCCCACCCGTCTCTACGACCTGCTGCCCATCGGCCTGCTGATCGGCGCCATCCTGGCGCTGGCGGGGCTGGCCCAGCGCAACGAGCTGGTCATCCTGCGCGTGTCCGGCGTCAGCGGCATGAAGCTGCTGCGCATGCTTTGGATCGTCACGATCCCGCTGATGATAGGCGCGGGCCTGTTGTCCGAGTACGTCACGCCCTGGGCCGAAATCAAATCCGGCGAAGCCAACCTGCTGTTCCGCGGCAAGGCCGGCGGCGACCGCCTGAACAGCGGCTACTGGTTCAAGGAACCCACCGCCAACGGCGGCACCCGCATCATCAACATCGGCGAACTTAAAGGCGACGGCCAGGTGACCAACGTCACAATTTATGAGTTCAAGAAGGACCAAACCCTTTCCGTCCTGTCCACCTCGCCGCTCGGCCTGTTCCTCCATGGCGACCTGTGGCTGAACAATGTCACTGAAACACGACTCGACGACCAAGCTGCTGAAGCACTGGCCGATGCTCGCCCGCCGAAGAACCCGCCGGCTACCGTGGTGAAAGTGCAAGAGCGTCGGATTGACACCACGCTCAGCGCCGAACGCCTATTGGCCCGCGTGCTGACCCCGGAACGCATGTCCATCGCCACGCTGCTGGATTATGTGGATTATTTGCGCAACAACCAGCTGCAATATGGTCGACAGGTTGTCGCCTTGTGGCGCAAACTGGCGTATCCGTTCACCCTGCTGGTCATGATCACCATTGCCGCTCCCATCGGCTTGATGCAGACGCGCCGCGGCGGCGTAGGCGCCAAGGTCTTCATCGGCATCCTGTTGGGCGTGGGCTTCTTCATGCTCAACCAGCTGGCCCTGAACGTGGGCATGCTGGGCAAATGGCCGGCCTGGCTGACCGCCCTGGGTCCGAACATCGGCGCCATGATCGTGGCGCTGGGCGCCATGGGCTATATGGAGTACCGCCACACCATCACGCGGATCGTGCAACAACGTTGGCCTTGGAGCAAAAGTCCCGCATGAACGGCAGTATCTGGATGATCGGCGACGTGCAGGGCTGCTGCTCGCCGCTGGATCGCTTGCTGTCCCACCCCGAACTGGTCGGCGACCCCAAGTCGCGCCTCTGGTTCGCGGGGGACCTGGTCAACCGCGGCCCCCAGTCGCTGGAAACCCTGCGCCGCATCATCGACCTGGGCGACCGCGCGACCTCGGTGCTAGGCAACCATGACCTGCACCTGCTGGCCACGGCCGCAGGGGTGCGCAAGCCCTCCAAATCGGACACGCTCGAAGACATCCTGCGGGCGCCGGACATGGCCGAGCTTATCAACTGGCTGCGCTTCCGCCCGCTGGCCCATTTCGAACAAAACCATCTGCTGGTCCATGCCGGCACGCTGGCCAAATGGGACGTTGCCAAGACGCTGGCCCTGGCCGGCGAAGTCCAGGACGCCCTGCGCGGGCCGAACTGGCAGAAGGCGCTGCAGAAGATGTACGGCAACGAACCCGCCACCTGGAAGGAAGACCACAAGGGCGGCAAGCGCATGCGGGTCATCATCAACGCGCTGACGCGCATCCGCCTGTGCACGCCCAACGGCCACATGGAATTCGCCACCAAGGTGACGCCGGGCGCCTGGCCGGCCGGCCTGGTGCCTTGGTTCGACGTGCCCAACCGCGCCACGCGGAACGTCACGACGGTGTTCGGACATTGGTCGACGCTGGGGCTGCTGCAGCGGCCGGATGCGATCTGCCTGGATACCGGATGCGTGTGGGGCGGGTCGCTGACGGCTTTGCGCTTGCAGGACCGCAAGCTGGTGCAGGTCAAGTGCTCGCAGTTTCAGGATCCGATGTCTGAGTAGCGCAGGAGCTTTTGCTTTCAGCGCTCCTGCATCAAGCCACCCGCGCTCCCCCGATAGACACCACAGTCGCGCTGAATCCCTTCAGCAACTCCTGCCGCCGCAAAGCCACCCTCTCCATCGCCGCCTCCTTCACATGCCCGTACCCCCGTATCTCTTCGGGCAAACTGGCCAAGGCCACGGCGCGCTCCAGGTTCCCGCGGTTCAATTTCGACAGAATCGCCGCCAGCGTCTCCCGGTACTCGCGGATCAGCTCGCGTTCGGCGCGGCGCTCGGCCGTATAGCCGAACAGGTCCAGCTTCGTCCCGCGCAAGCCGCGCATCCGCGCCAGCGCGCGGAAAACGCGCAACATCCCCGGACCGTAGCTGCGCTTGATCAGGTGGCCGTCCTTGTCGCGCCGCGCGAACAGCGGCGGCGCCAGATGGAAGCGCAGCTTCCAGTCGCCTTCGAACTGCGCCTGTACGCGCTTGAGGAACTCGCCGTCTGAGTACAGCCGCGCGACTTCGTACTCGTCCTTGTAGGCCATCAGCTTGAAGTAATAGCGCGCCACCGCCAGCGCCAGCCGGTTGGTGCCCGTGGCCTCGCGCTCGGCGCGCGCCACCTTGTCCACCAGTTCGGTGTATTGCCGGGCGTAGGCCTCGTTCTGGTACTCGGTCAGGAAAGCTCTGCGCACCGCCACCAGCCGCTCCAGCTCGCCCGCGGGTTTCTTCAGTTCCAGCACCGGACTGGCGACGCGCGGGCGCTTGAGTTCAATGATGCCTTCAGGCTGAGATGGCGCGCCACCGTTGGCGATCAAGCGTTTCACAGCCACCAGGTCGTGCGCAGCGCGGCGCCCCCAGGCGAAGGCGGCGAGATTTTTCGGCACCTGTTGGCCGTTCAGTTCCATGGCGCGCAGCAGCGCCTCCTGCGACAGCGGGAGCCAGCCCTTCTGGTAGGCATAGCCCATCATCAGCGGATTGGAATAGATCGCGTCGCCCAGCAGGCCCACCGCCAGCGCGGCGGCATCGACAGTGGCCAGGTGCTCCTTGCCGCAGGCGGCCGCCAGGTCGGCAGTCAGGTTGGCGCCCGGCAGCGTCCAGTCCGGATTGCTCACGAAGGCCGCCGTCGGCGCGGTGTCGCTGTTGAGCAGCACGCGCGTGCGATCCGGATTCAGCCGCGCCATGGATTCCGCGCTGGTGGCCACGACCAGGTCGCCAGCCAGCAGCAGGTCGGCTTCGCCCATGGCGACCCGCGTGTTCAGCAGCTGGTCCGGCGTCTGCGCCAACACCACGTGCGAATACACCGCGCCGCCCTTCTGCGCCAGGCCCGCCATGTCCAGCACCGAACAGCCCTTACCCTCCAGGTGCGCGGCCATGCCCAGCAGTTGGCCAATGGTGACCACGCCCGTATCGCCCACGCCGGCGATGAAGACGCCGTAGGGCTGGCGCAGTTCGCGCGCGGCCGGATGCGGCACGTCCGCGTCGATGGCGCCGTCCTGCGCCAGGGCGCCCGGCTGCTTGAGCTTGCCGCCTTCCACCGTCACGAAGCTGGGGCAAAAGCCCTTCAGACAGGAGAAATCCTTGTTGCAGCTGGACTGGTTGATCGTGCGCTTGCGGCCGAACTCGGTGTCCAGGGGTTCCACCGACAGGCAATGCGACTTTTGGGAACAGTCGCCGCAGCCCTCGCACACGCGCTCGTTGATGAGCACGCGGCGGGCCGGGTCCGGATAGGCGTTGCGCTTGCGGCGGCGGCGCTTCTCGGTGGCGCAGGTCTGGTCGTAGATCAGCACCGATACCGCGGGATGCTCGCGCAATTCGCGCATCACCGCGTCCAGCTCGTCGCGGTGCCTGACCGGCACGCCCGGCTCCAGTCCCTCGATGTGCTTGTACTTGTCTGGATCATCGGTGACCACCACGATCTTTTCGATGCCTTCGGCGGCCATCTGGCGGCTGATCATCGGCACGCTCAAAGGGCCGTCCACCGGCTGCCCGCCGGTCATCGCCACGGCGTCGTTGAACAGGATCTTGTAGGTGATCGGCACCTTGGCCGCCACCGCCGCGCGTATCGCCAAGAGGCCCGAATGGAAGTAGGTGCCGTCGCCCAGATTGGCGAACACATGCTTTTCCTCGGTGAACGGCGCCTGCCCCACCCAGGGCACGCCCTCGCCGCCCATCTGCGTGAACACATCGGTACTGCGGTCCATCCACCTGACCATGTAGTGGCAGCCTATGCCTGCCATCCCGCGCGAGCCTTCCGGCAGGCGGGTCGAGGTGTTGTGCGGACAGCCCGAACAGAACCAGGGTTTGCGCTCTTCGACCACGCGCGGACGCGCCAGCGCCTGTTCGCGGCCGCTGATGAAGGCCAGGCGCGCCTCGATGCCGGCGCGCACATCCGCGGGCAATTCGAAGCGCAGCAGGCGCGCGGCGATGGCGCGCGCCACCATGGAGGGCGAGAATTCGTAGTGCGCCGGCAGCAGCCAATTGCCTTGCGGCACCGACCATTCGCCGCCGTCCTTGTCGTCGAACTTGCCGACCACGCGCGGAATCTTCTTGCCGCTGCCGATCCAGCTGAACAGTTCTTCCTTCAGCTGATACTCCAGCACCTGGCGCTTTTCCTCCACGACCAGGATCTCGTCCAGGCCTTCCGCGAAGCGCTGCATGCCGGTAGATTCCAGCGGCCAGACCATGCCCACCTTGAACAGGCGCAGGCCGATGCGCTGGCACACGGCCTCGGACAGGCCCAGGTCGGACAGCGCCTGGCGCGTGTCCAGATAAGCCTTGCCGGACGTCATGATGCCGAAGCGCGCGTCGCGCTGCGGCACCTGCCAGAGTTCACGGTTGAGCGTGTTGGCGCGGGCATAGGCCAACGCGGCATAAAGCTTGTAGTCCAGCAGGCGGGCCTCCTGCTGCAGCGGCGTGTCGGGCAGCCTGATGTTCAGGCCGTCGGCCGGCAGCAGGAAGTCCTGCGGCAGCTGGATCTGCACGCGGTGGGGGTCCACGTCCACTGAAGCCGAGACTTCGACGATGTCGGTGATGCACTTCATGCCCACCCAAACGCCCGCGTAGCGGCTCATGGCCCAGCCATGCAGCCCATAGTCCAGCACTTCCTGCACGCTGGCGGGAAACAGCGCCGGAATCATGCAGGCCTTGAGGATGTGGTCGCTCTGGTGCGGCAAGGTCGAGGACTTGGCGGGGTGGTCGTCGCCCGCCACCACCAGCACGCCGCCGTGGCGCGAGGTGCCGGCGGCATTGGCGTGCTTGAACACGTCGCCGCAGCGGTCCACGCCCGGCCCCTTGCCGTACCACATGCCAAAGACGCCGTCGTACTTGGCGCCCGGAAACAGGTTGACCTGCTGCGAACCCCACACCGCGGTGGCGGCCAGGTCTTCGTTGATGCCGGGCTGGAACTCGACGTGGTGGGCCTTCAGGTACTTGGCCGCCTTCCACATGTTCTGGTCGACGCCGCCCAACGGAGAACCGCGATAGCCGGACACGAAGCCCGCCGTGTTCAGGCCGGCGCGCGCATCGCGCACCCGCTGCATCATGGGCAGGCGGACCAGGGCGTGGATGCCGCTCATCCAGGCGCGCCCGGATTCCAGGATGTACTTGTCGTCCAGCTGGACGGATTCAAGCGCGGCGCGCAAGGCGGGCGAGGCAGGAGCGTTCATGTCTACTCCAAGGGATCCAGGAACCCCGGCCGGCTACGCGCGACACCCTCTTGAAGCGCACGCGGGCGAGCAAGGGACGTGAATTGCGGGCGCTGGCGCGCTTCTGTTTCCATTGGTTGTAACCGCTCGCCCCACCCCCGGCAATAGGGCGATGCGATAATTGCCGCCATGGACTTCGCCCCTCGTATCGTCGACTGGCAACGCCGTCACGGCCGCCACGATCTCCCCTGGCAAAACACCCGGGATCCTTACCGCATCTGGCTCTCCGAGATCATGCTGCAGCAGACGCAGGTGGCGACGGTCATCCCCTATTACGAACGCTTCCTGCAGCGCTTCCCGGACGTGGCCGCGCTGGCCGCGGCCGCGCAGGAAGACGTGATGCCCTACTGGGCCGGACTGGGTTATTACGCCCGCGCCCGCAACCTGCACCGCTGCGCGCAGGAGATCGCGCGCGATTGGGACGGACGCTTCCCGCCCACGGCCGAAGCCATCGCCACGCTGCCCGGTATCGGCCGCTCCACGGCTGCGGCCATCGCCGCCTTCGCCTACGGCGAGCGCGCGCCCATCCTGGACGGCAACGTCAAGCGCGTGTTCACGCGGCACTTCGGCATCGCCGGCGACCCGAGCAAGCGCGCAGTCGAACAAAAACTGTGGGCGCTGGCCGACGCGCAAGTCGAAGCCGCGCCCGGCCTGGACATGGCCGCCTACACGCAAGGCCTGATGGATCTGGGCGCCACGCTATGCACGCGCGGCAAGCCCGCCTGCGACGCCTGCCCGACCGCGGACAGCTGCGTGGCCAAGCGCGAAGGCCGCCAGGCCGAACTGCCCACGCCCAAGGCGCGCAAGGCGATCCCGGAACGCGAGACCTGTATGCTGGTCCTGCGGCACGAAGGCGCCTTCCTGCTGCAGCAGCGGCCCGAACCCGGCATCTGGGGCGGACTGTGGAGCCTGCCCGAGTTCGACGTGTCGCAAGACCCGGATAGCGCCTCGCGCGCGCTGGGCCTGGAACCCGAACAACGCTTCGAGCTGGCCGCCTTTGCCCACACCTTCACGCACTACCGCCTGCACATCCGGCCCTGGCTGGTGCCGGTGCGCGCGGCAGGCCTGCGCGAATCCGCCAGGCCCGAACGCTGGGTGGCGGCGGATGAGCTGGCGTCGGTGGCACTGCCGGCGCCGGTGAAAAAACTGCTGCAGGGATTGGTCGAAGCAGGGATGCAGGACAGTCTTTTCAAGGGCTGAGCGGCGGCGCGGAATCCTCTGCCACGCACGGCGAGCGTCCCGTCCCAAAGATGCGCCCGCACGAGAGCCTCTGCGGGGCAGGCCTACGCGCCCCCGCCCAGCAACATCACCAGCTTCAGATCCGGATGCGTCGCCAGCCGGAACGTGATCTGCTGGTAGGCCAGCTTGCCGCGTCCCGGATGCTGGAATTCGCGCAGGCCGCCTTCGCGCTCCACCACGGCGTGGCGCGTCCACCAGTGGGCGAACACCGGACTCTGCCGGTTCAGGCTGTCCAGTAGCGCCAGCACGGCGGGCTCGTCCAGGTGCGCGCCGGCGTCGGCGCGGAATTCCGCCACCACGCGGCGGGCGCGCTGGTCCCAGTCCACCACCAGCTCGCGCGCGGCGGGGTCCAGGAAGATGTAGCGCAGCAGATTGGGTTCGGGATCGCGCGCCGGCCAGTTGTCGAACAGGTCGCGCAAGGGCTCGTTGTAGGCCAGCAGGTTCCAGGCGCGGTCCAGCACGTAGGCCGGCGCATTGATCGCGTTCACGCATTCCTGCAAGGGCCCGGGCGCGCCCGCGTCGTCGCGGCCATGCTGAGGATCGGCGCAGTCGGCCAGGTCGAACAGATAGGCGCGTTCGGCGCGGGCCAACTGCAGCACGCCCGCGATGCGCGACCAGACCGAAGGCGATACCGACACCTCCCGCCCCTGCTCGATCCAGGTGTACCAGGTGACGCTGATGCCGCACAGCTGGGCGACTTCCTCGCGCCGCAGTCCGGGGGTGCGGCGGCGCATGCCTTCGGGCAGGCCGGCCATCTGGGGCGTGATGCGGGAACGGGCGCTGCGCACGAATTCTCCCAGCGCCTGGCGGCGCAGGGGGGAGCCTTCGTGGCCGGCGGCGGCGGTCTGGGGGGAAGTAGTCATACCAGGATGAACAATGGACTTGTACGTGTATGGGCAGCCGCCTATCTTAGCGCCTGGGCCGCCACTTCCACACGCTTTCCCTATCCGTACCGGGCCCAGCCACCCAAGGATTCCTCATGACCGCCAGCACCCATGACGCCGCCGTCGACCGCCAATTCAGCCCGCGCGCGACCGCCTACCTGACCAGCGCCGTACACGCCCAGGGCGAAGACCTGCTGCAGATGGCCGGCATCGCCGCGCAGCACCCCGCAGCCCGGCTACTGGACCTGGGCTGCGGCGGCGGCCATGTCAGCTTTCACGTCGCCCCGCAGGTCAAGCACGTCACCGCCTATGACCTGTCGCAGCAAATGCTGGACGTGGTCGCGGGCGAGGCCGCCAAGCGCGGGCTGGCCAACCTGGCCACCTGTCAGGGCAAGGCCGAATACCTGCCGTTCGACGACGGCGAGTTCGATCTGGTGATGTCGCGCTATTCCACCCACCACTGGCAGGATGCGGGCCGCGGCCTGCGCGAAGCCTTCCGCGTCCTGAAGCCTGGCGGCATCGCCGTGTTCGCCGACGTGGTGTCGCCGGGCGAGCCGCTGCTGGATACCTGGCTGCAGACCATTGAGGTGCTGCGCGACACCTCGCACGTGCGCGACTACTCGGTTGCCGAGTGGACCCGCATGCTGACCGAAGCCGGCTTCACCCTGCAGGGCCTGGCGCCGCGCCGCCTGCCGCTCGAATTCCAGTCCTGGGTCGCGCGCATGCGCACGCCGGACACGCTGGTGGCGGCGCTGCGCCATATGTTCGGCATTGCGCCGGACGTGGTGCGCACGCACTTCGACGTCAGGGACGACGCGTCTTTCACCAGCGACACGGCCACCATCGTGGTGCGCAAGCCGGGCTGATTGGAGAGGCCGCGGCGCAACTCGCTCGACAGCGCCGGCGCCGACCTGTATAGGTACGGGTTCGTCAGAATCCGCACAGGTAAGGAAGCGCCATGTCCGATACGTCCAACCAGCCATTGCCCGCCGCGTCCCCGGCCGACCTGACCGTCACCGAGGCCGCGGCCCTGATCCGGCAAGGGCGCATTAGCAGCCTTGCGCTGACCCAGGCCTGCCTGGACCGCATCGACGCCCGCGCGGACCTCAACGCCTTCATCACCGTGGACCGCGCGGGCGCTCTGGCCCAGGCCCGCGCCAGCGACGCCGCCCGCGGC
>NZ_JBARYB010000290.1:0-3015 GCF_049647645.1 Achromobacter sp. | reverse complement strand
CCGCGGCTTCGAGCGCGGCGGCTTCGGCGGCCGAGGCCGTCACGCCCGCCACGTGCAGCGGCGTGGCGGCAAGCTTGGCCTTGGCTCGCAGCACGAACATCGACAGGCGCTTGAGCAGCGCTTGCGCCAGGTCCTGGCGCACCAGGCCGTAGAGTTGGGGTGCGTCGTCCGCGCCGCCGGGGGCGCCGCGCCACATCACCAGGGTGGCCAGCAGGCGGCCCTTGGCGGTGCAGTAGCCGGCCAGGCGGGCGGCGTCTTGCGGCAGGCCGGTGACGTCCTGCGTGAGCTGGCCGTGCAGAAAGGTGAGGGCGTCCGCGCCGGCAGCGGCGAAGACCAGGAAATCTTCCAGCGGCGCGACTTGCGCGCAACCTTCTGCGCGGGCGGGAATCGAAGAATGGAAAGCGTGCATGGAGGCGGCGTTATCGCGTCATCAAAGTGCTGATGATAGCCGTGTTCCCCTCCGGGCTGGGCCATGTCCCCGCCGCGCGCAGGGACGCGCGGCGCGTTCTGCCCCTCTTTAGCCGCGACAGGTCCGCGCGATCAATTAAACTTCCGACACTTATGAAGAAGCGACTCTTTTTTTTCGTCCTGTGGTTTTTCCTGTTGATCGCGCTGGCTGCCGCCGCAGCTGTGGGCGGCGCCTGGTATTGGGCGCACAAGCCCATGCCGCTGAAAGCCGACAGGATAGATTTCGTGGTGGATCCGGGCAGCAGCCCGCGCGCGGTTGCGCGCGCGCTGAACGAGGCCGGCGTGCCGGTCTGGGAGCCGGGATTCGTCTGGATGGCGCGCCTGTCCGAACTGGACAAGCAGATGAAGGCCGGCGGCTACCAGGCGATCAATGGCGATTCGCCCTGGCAGCTGCTGGAACGCCTGGCGCGCGGCGACATGACGCAGCGGCAGATTACGTTCCTGGAAGGCTGGACCTACCGCCAGATCCGCCAGGCGCTGCGCGCGAATCCCGACGTCAAGCAGACGCTGGGCGAAACCACCGATGAAGAATTGATGGAACGCCTGGGTTCCGACATCAAGCAGCCGGAAGGGCTGTTCTTCCCGGATACCTACATTTTCACGCCGGGCAGCACCGATTACGACCTGCTGCGCCGCTCCTACCAGGAAGGCCAGCGCATCCTGCAGGACACCTGGGCCAAGCGCCAGCCGGATCTGCCGGTGACCACGCCTTACGAGGCTCTGGTGCTGGCTTCCATCGTCGAAAAGGAAACCGGCCACGGGCCGGACCGCCGCCGGGTGGCCGGCGTGTTCACCAACCGGCTCAAGATCGGCATGCTGCTGCAGACCGATCCGACGGTGATCTACGGCATGGGCGAGGCTTACCAGGGGCGGATTCGCAAGCGCGACCTGCAGACCGACACGCCCTGGAACACCTACACGCGGCCGGGCCTGCCGCCCACGCCGATCGCGGCGCCGGGCCGTGCGGCGCTGCTGGCGGCGGTGCAGCCCGAGCAGCACAAGTTCCTCTTTTTCGTTTCCCGCGGCAACGGCACCAGCGAGTTCTCGGTCAACCTGAACGAGCACAACCGCAACGTTTCCCGCTATATCCTGGGCCAGGGCCAGAATGCCGCGCCCACCCCGGCATCGAGCCGCGGCGGCGCCAACGGCAGTCCGGCCAATGGTACGCCCGCAGCCGCTCAGGCCAGCCCGGCGCCTGCCCCGGCGCCGGATGCGGCGCCCGAGCCGGACCCGGCACAAGCACAAGGACAAGACCAATGACCACGCGCGGACGCTTTATCACGCTGGAGGGCGTGGACGGCGCGGGCAAGAGCACGCATACCGTCTGGATCGCCGATTTCCTGCGCGCGCAGGGGCTGGACGTGGTGTCCACCCGCGAACCCGGCGGCACGCCGCTGGGCGAAAAGCTGCGCGCCTTGCTGCTGACCGACCCCATGGGGCTGGACACCGAGACGCTGTTGATGTTCGCCGCCCGTTGCGAGCACCTGCACCAAGTCATCGAGCCGGCCTTGGCGCGCGGCGCCTGGGTGGTCTGCGACCGCTACACCGACGCCACCTACGCCTATCAGGGCGGGGGCCGCGGCCTGGGCGCGGCGCGCGTGGCCGCGCTGGAAACCTGGATGCAGGCCGGCCAGCCCGACCGCACCTGGCTCTTCGACGTGCCGCTGGAAGTCGCGCGCGCCCGGCTGGCCGACGCGCGCGAACCCGACCGCTTCGAGCGCGAGGGCGCAGCCTTCTTCGAACGCACCCGCGAGGCCTACCATGCGCGCGCCGCGGCCGATCCGCAGCGCATCCGCATTGTCGATTCCACCCAATCCATCGACCAGGTCCGCGCCGGCCTGGAGACGGGGCTGCGCGAATTGCTGGGGCAGGCGGCATGAACGCCACCCGCGCCGCCAAAGACGAGGACGCCACGGCGTCCAACGCGCCGCAATTCCTGCCCTGGCAGGCCGAGACGGCGCGTCATTGGCTGGGCAATCGCGAGCGCTTCGCCCATGCCTGGCTGATCCACGGACTGGCCGGCATCGGCAAGCTGGACTTCGCGGTCGCCGCGGCGGCCAGCCTGCTGTGCGAAACGCCGGACAACGGCCTGGCCTGCGGCCGTTGCGCCGCTTGTGCCTGGTTCGCCAGCGGCAACCATCCCGACCTGCGCCGCATCCGGCCCGAAGCCGTGGCCGTGGAAGAAGGGGCGGACGCCGCCGAGCCCGCGGAAGATGCGGAGCCGGCCACGGGCACCGCCAAGCGCGCGCCATCCAAGGAAATCCGCATAGACCAGATCCGCTCGCTGGAATCCTGGTTCAACACCGCCACGCACCGCGGCGGTTGGCGCGTGGCGCTGCTGTACCCGGCCCATGCGCTGAACGTGGTGTCGTCCAACGCCTTGCTCAAGGTGCTGGAAGAACCGCCGCCGCACACGGTGTTCCTGTTGGTCGCGGACGCGCCGGATCGCCTTCTGCCCACTCTGGTGTCGCGCTGCCGCCGCCTGCCGCTGCCGGCGCCGGATCCCGACACCGCGCTGCAATGGCTGCGCGAACAAAACGTCGAGCC
>NZ_JBARYB010000289.1:0-30222 GCF_049647645.1 Achromobacter sp. | reverse complement strand
CAGCAAGCTGCCCAGCCGGCGCCGGCTGCCGCCGGGGGCGACCCGGCGCAGCGGCTGCAGCAGCTCAAGGATCTGCTGGACAAAGGCCTGATCACGGCCGCCGACTACGATTCGGCCAAGGCCGAAGTGCTGAAGAAACTCACCAGCTAAGGCTCCATGCAGCAGGTTCTGTGTCCGCAGTGCGGCGCTCCAGTCAAGTTCACGTCCGCGGCATCCGTCATGGCGGTCTGCGGCGCCTGCCGCAGCACTTTGCTGAAGGACGCCGACTCGGTCAAACGCATCGGCGAGGCCGCCGACGTCCTGGAGGACTACTCGCCCTTGTGCCTGGGCGCGGCCGGCACCCATGAGGGCAAGCGCTTTGACCTTATCGGCCGCATCCAGTTGCGCTACGAGGAAGGCTTCTGGAACGAGTGGTACCTGTGGTTCGAGGACGGTTCCGACGGCTGGCTGTCGGACGCCTCGGGCCAGTACGCCGTAACCCGGCGGCGCAAGGTCAAGTCCACCCAGGGCATGCCGGCGTTCGACGACATTTCGCCCGGCGACGAACTGAAGCTGGACGGCCAGCGCTTCACGGCTGCCGATGTGCGGGCCTGCCAGGCGGGCGGCACACAAGGCGAACTGCCCTTCGTGCCGGGCGCGGGCTGGCTGGCCAAGGTGGCGGATTACCGCAGCCTGGACGCGTTCCTGACACTGGATTTTTCCGACGGGTCCGAGCCAGAGCTGTACATCGGCAAGGCCTTCGACCTGTCCGCCATGCAGGCGGCATCCTTGCGGACCAACGAGCAGGTCGAGGAGACCGCTGGCCGCTTCCGCGGACAGATCAAGGCGCTGGACTGCCCGAACTGCGGCGGGCCGATAAGCTTCGTGGCAGCCATGGCCACCCAAGTGGTCTGCCCCTCGTGCTCGGCCGCGGTCGATTGTTCGGGACCGACTGCCGAAGTCATCGAGAAGGCCCGCAAGGTCCAGGCCATCAAGACCACGCTGTCGCTGGGCGCGGTGGCCAAGATCGATGGCGCTTCCTACACGCTCATCGGCTTGATGAAGTGCGCCGATCCGGATCCCGAGGAACCGTCCGATTGGATCGAATACCTGCTGTTCAATCCGGTGAAAGGGTTCATCTGGCTGGTGGAAACGGACGAGGGCTGGGAGCGCGTGCAGGTGTGCGACACCTGGCCCAGCCTCAACAATGCCAGCAGCGTGCGCTGGCGCTCCAAGCTTTATCAGAAGCTGTACGACTACACCTCGCGCGTGGAACTGGCGCTGGGCGCGTTCAACTGGCGCGTCAAGGTCGGCGACAGCACCAAGATTACCGACTACAAGGCCGGCAACCTGAAGCTGACTCGCGAACTGAGCGAGTCCGAACTGGGCTGGTCGGCCTCGGGTCCGGTGGCGCCGGCGCAACTGGCCGAATGGTTCGGCAACCCTGAACTCGCCAAGCAGAAGGCCCTGCCCTTGAGCGGCAAGGGCAGGGGATACCGCAAATGGGCCTGGACGGCCATGATTGCGATGGGGTTCCTGAATCTGGGCAATATTTTCAGCGGACGCATCATCCCGATCCTGATCGGCCTGGCGTTCCTCTGGATCCCCGCAGCGCTGGCGGACAAACTATCAGGCAAGGACGAATAGCAAGATGGGCAAGCTCATGTATGCCATCTACGCGGTCGTGGTCGTGCTGGCCACCACGGGGGCAAGTTCGCCCGGCGCCCGCATCAGCAGCGGCGGCGGCAGTACCAGTAGCAGCAGCTGGGGCAGCAGCTCGTCCGGCGGATCGGGCTGGTCCTCGGGCGGATCCCATAAGTGACCCCGCATGCCACACCTGGCCGCCACGTACTGGCGGACTTCCGCGGCGTGCCGGCGGATCGTCTGACTGACGCGCAAGCGCTGGAGCGTGACCTGATCGCCGCGGCCCAGGCGGCGGGCGCCCATGTGCTGAGCGCGCACTTCCATCATTTCGGCGACGGCGCCGGTGTGACCGGCGTGGTCTTGTTGAGCGAATCCCACATCAGCATCCATACCTGGCCCGAACATGCGTTCGCGGCGCTGGATATTTTCATGTGCGGCACGGCCCGGCCCGAACTGGCGCTGGAACACCTGCGGGCGCGACTGGCGCCCGAGGCCGTGCATGCGACCACGGTGGCGCGGGGCTGAGACCCGCGCCCGGTCCGGCGGGCTGAATCCCCGGCCGCCACTCCTTGATATTGCTCAACGCCACCCCGGGAAGCCAAATTGACTAGCGTTATATACCTATATATATTTCGTTACTGACTTAGCGATTTCCCTGGGAGAAGATCATGTTCCGCAAACGTCCGATCGTGGCGCTGTCCTTGGCGCTGGCCGCCGCATGGAGCGTCAATGCCAACGCCGGCGACCTGGTGGTGTCGGCCGCCGCCAGCCTGACCAACGCCTTCAAGGAAGTCGCTCAAGGCTACGAAAAAGAGCACGCCGGCACCAAGGTCATCCTGAACTTCGGCGCGTCCGACGTGCTGCTGCAGCAGATCGTCAAGGGCGCGCCGGCCGACGTGTTCGCCTCGGCCGACCAGAAGGCCATGGACAAGGCAGTTGAAGAAAAGGCCGTCAAGGCGGCGTCCCGGGTGGACTTCGCCGCCAACCAGGTGGTGCTGATCGTCCCGGCCGACAGCAAGGCCAACATCACCGCGCTCAAGGACCTGACCCGCGACGACGTCAAGCGCATCGCCTACGGCAACCCGGCATCGGTGCCGGTGGGCCGCTACACCCAGGGCGCGCTGGAGGCGGCCGGCCTGTGGAAGGAAGTGCAGGCCAAGAGCGTGCTGGCCCAGAACGTGCGCCAGAGCCTGGACTACGTGGCGCGCGGCGAGGTCGACGCCGGCTTCGTGTTCGCGACCGACGCAGCCATCATGGCGGACAAGGTCAAGGTTGCGGTGCGCGTGCCTTCGCAGACGCCGGTGACCTATCCCATCGCCGTCACCACCCGCGAAGCGGCCGCCAAGGAAGCCGAAAGTTTCGTCGCCTATGTGCTGTCTCCCGCGGGTCAGGCGATACTGTCGCGCTACGGCTTCCAGAAGCCCTGATACCTGTTGAATCGTAGGCATTGATGAGTGATCCGGTTTGGGTGCCGCTGCTGCTTTCCCTGAAAGTGGCAGGCTGGGCCACGTTGTTGGCAACCGTGGCCGGCACGGCCGCGGCCTATGGCCTGTCGCGCTGGCGCTGGCCGGGACGCGACCTGTTGGACGCGCTGCTGACCTTGCCGCTGGTGTTGCCGCCCACCGTGCTGGGCTATTACCTGCTGGTGCTGCTGGGGCGCCGCGGCATCATCGGCGAGACGCTGGCGGGCTGGGGCATCGAGCTGGTCTTCACCTGGCAGGGCGCGGTGATCGCGGCCTCCGTGGTGGCCTTCCCGCTGGTGTTCAAATCGGCCCGCGCCGCCTTCGAGAACGTCGACAGCCAGCTGGAAAGCGCGGCGCGCGTGCTCGGCGTGTGTGAGGCGGGGGTGTTCTTCCGCGTCACCCTGCCTTTGGCCGCGCGCGGCATCGCCGCTGGCGTGCTGCTGGCGTTCGCGCGGGCGCTGGGCGAATTCGGCGCCACCCTGATGATTGCCGGCAACCTGCCGGGGCGCACGCAAACCCTGTCCGTCGCCATCTACGAGGCGGTGCAGGCGGGCGACGACGCCACCGCCAACATGCTGGTGCTGGTCACCTCGGTGACCTGCGTGGTGGTCTTGCTGCTGGCCGGCAAGCTGGTGCCCGTCAGCGGCCGGCGCAACGGGAGCGCGCTATGAGCGTCAGCATCCAGGTGCGCAAGCAGATGGTGTCCGGCGACCGGCGCTTTGCGCTGGACGTGGCATTCGATTCCTCGGCCAAGCGCATCGCGCTGTTCGGTCCGTCGGGGGCGGGCAAGAGCCTGACCCTGCGCGCGGTGGCTGGCCTGCTGCGGCCCGATTCGGGCCGCATCGAGATCAACGGCCGCGTGCTGTTCGATTCCAATGCCGGCGTCAGCCTGCCCGCGCAGTCGCGCCGCGTCGCTTACCTGTTCCAGGACTACGCCCTGTTTCCCCACCTGACCGTGGCGCAGAACATTGCTTTCGGCCTGCGGCGCGGTTGGCGCAATCCGCCCAGGCGCGAGGTCGGGCCCGAGGCGCAGCGCTGGGTGGACGCGTTCGAACTGGGCTCCATCGTGGGCAGCTATCCCAGCGAAATCTCGGGCGGGCAGAAGCAGCGGGTAGCCTTGGCGCGAGCCCTGATGCTGCGGCCGGACATCCTGTTGCTGGACGAACCCTTTTCAGCGCTGGACTCGCAACTGCGCGGCAAGATGCGGTCGGAGCTCAACGCCTTGCAGCGCCAGCTGGACGTACCCATGCTCCTGATCACGCACGACCCGGCCGACGTGGACGCGCTGGCCGACGAAGTATTCGAAGTGCGCGAGGGCAGGGTGCGGCGCCACGATGAGGACGTGGGCGTCTGAGAGATCAGTCCAGCACGCCAAGTATCACGCTGGAAGCCTTGAAGATCGCCACCGCGTCGGCGCCTATGTCCAAGGCCAGATCCTGCGCGCTTTCATTGGTGACGATGGCCGCCAGCGTCACGCCGCCGTCCAGTCCGATCAGGATCTCGCTGTTGACGGCGCCCGGGCGCAGGGCGGTGATCTTGCCCGGCAGTTGATTGCGCGCCGACAGGCGCAGGCCGGGGCCAGGCGCGCCCACGATGACCGACGACGCCTTGACCAGCGCGATCGCCTCCTTGCCCATCGCCAATCCCAGTTCCTGCGTGCTTTCGCGGGTGATGGTGGCCGTTATGGTCAGGCCGCCCGCGATGCGCAGCACGATTTCGTCGTTGACGGCGCCGGCGCGGATCTGGATGACGGTGCCTAGCAGTTTGTTGCGTGCGCTGGTCTTTAGCATGAAACGCCTCATGAGGTCGATGTCGCCGCTGGCGGTCATGCCAGCGCGGGTCAGGTTTTCCATGAACTTGCGGTGTTCGGCTTCCAGGGCGCGGAAGGTGCCTATCAGGCCGCGCGCGCGGTCCGTCAGGCGCGTGCCGCCGCCGCCCTTGCCGCCGGCGGCCCGGATGACCAAAGGCTCGCCCGCCAGGTTGTTCATGGCGTCGATCGCGTCCCAAGCTCCCTTGTAGCTCATGCCCACGGCGCGCGCGGCGGCCGTGATCGAACCGGTGGCATCTATTTGCGCCAGCAGGTCTATGCGGTTTTTTCCGCCCCAGGTCTGGGCGCCGGAGCGAAACCAAATCGAGCCGTCGAGTTCCAACATCTGTGTCGTGCCGTGGTCAGGGTATGGGACGGTTCAAAGTGTAATGGACGGCGGCGGTTGGCGCCTCGTGGCGGGAGGGATGAGAATGAGATGCTGTTGAAATTTTGCGGGCTTCGCGGCACTATGTCCAGGCATCGGGCTCTCGGAGAAAACGACATGAAAGCGTTCAAATTGCTGGCTGCGGGTTCCATGACGGCTCTGTTGGCGGCTTGCGCCTCGGGGCCCACCGTCAAGAGCGACTATGACCACCAGGCGAATTTCGCCCAGTACCGAACGTTCGGGTACATGGCGCCGCTGGGCACGGACAAAGCGGGCTACAGCAGCTTGCTGACCGAGCGCCTCAAGAACGCCACGCGTGGCCAGATGGAAATGCGCGGCTATACCTATAGCGCTTCCAATCCCGACCTGTTGGTCAATTTCAGCGCCAAGCTGCAGCAGAAGGTGCAAGTCACCCCCGCCGCGCCGCCCATGGGGCCCTACTACGGTTATCGCACCGGCTTCTACGGCGGCTGGCCCGGTTACGGCTGGGGCGATGACGTCTACCAATATACTGAGGGCACCTTGAATATCGACCTCGTCGACGCGCGCCGCAGGCAATTGGTGTGGGAAGGCGTGGCGGTGGGCGAGGTCCAGCCCGATGCGAGCGCCTCGGCCGAGAACACGGACAAGGTGGTTGCACAGATATTCTCCAAGTATCCGTTCCGCGCGGGCGTGGCCGCGCCGCAATTGCCAGACAAAAGCAAGTAGGGTGGCCCGCCAGCCCTGCCTAGAGGAAGCCGCATGAGTACTCGCCGCAAGGCCCCGACCCAAGACACCGGCGATACGCCGCCCTATGAAGTCGTCGCCCTGGTGCTGCAGGGCGGGGGAGCGCTGGGGGCCTACCAGGCCGGGGTGTACCAGGGATTGCACGAAGCGGGTATCCGGCCCAACTGGATTTCCGGCATCTCCATCGGATCGATCAATGCGGCGATCATCGCGGGCTCCCGCGAGGACGAGCGTGTGGAGCGCTTGCGCGGCTTCTGGGAAAGCATCTGCCGCCCGGCGGGTTTTGCCTCGGTGCCCTGGGGCGATACGCTCGGCGCCATGTTCGAAGGCTTGCCATTCGGCTTCGGCTCGCCGGTCATGAACGGGCATGTGTCGGCATTCCAGGCCCTGTTCTCGGGCCAACCGGGTTTTTTCAAACCGCGTTTTCCGCCGCCCTACCTGGTGCACGGCAAGGGCGCGGCGTCCACCAGCTTCTACGACACCACGCCGCTGGCCGCGACCTTGCGGGAGTTCGTGGATTTCGACCTGCTCAATAGCGGGGCCGTGCGCGCCAGTTTCGGCGTGGTCAACGTGCGGACCGGCAACTTCGCCTATTTCGACAGCCAGAAGGACACCCTGAAGCCCGAGCACATCATGGCCTCGGGCGCCTTGCCGCCGGGCTTCCCCTCCGTCGAGATCGACGGCGAACACTATTGGGACGGCGGCGTCGTGTCCAACACGCCGCTGGCCCAGGTGCTGACCACGGACAACATGCGGGACACGCTGGCGTTCCAGGTCGACCTGTGGCCGGCGCGCGGCGGCCTGCCGACCAACCTGGAGGAAGTGGCCGAGCGGCAGAAGGACATCCAGTATTCGAGCCGGACCCGCCTGGTCACGGACCAGATGCGGCGCGTGCTCAAGCTGCGGCACGGCTTGCAGCGTCTGCTGGCGAAGCTGCCGGAAGCCGAGCGCAACGCGGCTGAGTTCGACGACATCCGCAAGCTGTCCCATACGCCGGCCACCAACATCATCAACCTTATCTACGAGTCCAAGCACCGGGAGCGTTACTCCAAGGACTACGAGTTTGGCACCGAGGCCATGCGCGAGCACTGGGAGTCGGGCTTGGCCGACATCCGCGCCACGCTGGCCAAACCCGGCATCCTGGCCCGTCCGACCCAGGATAGCTGTTTCGTCACCCACGATATCCATCGCAACGGCAAACGCACCTGAACTGGCGGGGCCGAGGCTCGGCGGGGTTTCCGGAACGGCACTGGGCAGGTTTTCGATCGGATTGGTCTTATAGATGCCTTACAAATCCGTCATCGGCGGGTTCAGGCGGTAGTCTTTCCGGGCGATTTGCAACCTTGTTCCGGGAGCCGGCCGCCATCCCGCGCGGCGCGGGCCGTCCTGGTGGAGATCCGTCGTGAATGCCCCCGCTCGCCTTGCCCAGGTCGCGCCCGCCCGCGCGGCCGACACTCTCTATGCCATGGACGGCTGGTGGACCTTGGTCTACCAGGGCTGGACCCTGCTTACGCCCCAGGGTATCCGCATCGGCCTGACTGCCCTGGAGCGCACCTGCCTGCTGTGCCTGGCGGGCAATTCCGCCCGGGAACTGCGGCGCGATGAATTCTTGACCGCTCGCAGGCGCACCACGATGCGCACGCTGAATGTGGCGATCTGCCGCCTGCGCGGCAAAGTCCTGCTGGCCGGCGTCCGGCTGCCGCTGCATACGGTGCATGGCATGGGCTATGTGTTCCTGGGCAAGCTGCGCGAGCTTTCCGAGACCTGATTTGTTGTATGAAATCCCGCCGCGCGTGGTATTTGAAGCACTAAAAATCAGTGATTTCCCCAATAACTGAGTTACATTACTGGGCTGATTACGTGCCTTGATGACGCATGCTTCTTATTTTGATCGCGGCCAGAGCCGCGGTTGAATACTGCGATTACATGACGCGATTATGGTTAATTACGCTACGCGGGGGTTTCAATGCGGTTTTCGCCTAAACGTGTTTCAGGGCTGGCTTTTTCCGGTGGGGTCCTCGCACTGATATTGGCTGGTTGCGGTGAAAAGCCGCACATGAATCCAGGCATGCCCCAGGTCAGCGTCATTACGATCCAGCCGCAGCGCGCGCCCATCGTGTCCGACCTGCCCGGCCGCGTTGATGCCGTCCGGGATGCGCAGATCCGTTCGCGCGTTACTGGCATCGTCCAGAAGATCGCCTTCGAGCAGGGCGGGGACGTCAAGGAAAACCAGCTGCTCTTCAAGATCGATCCGGCGCCCTACAAGGCTGCCTACGATCAAGCGACGGCGCAGCTCAAGCAGGCGCAGGCCAATCTGTTCAGCGCCAAGCTGTTGGCCGACCGTTACGCGCCGCTGGTCAAGGCCAACGCCGTCAGCAAGCAGGAATACGACAACGCCGTGGCCTCGTACCGCCAGGCGGACGCGTCCGTCGCCGCCGCCAAGGCGGCGCAGGACAACGCTGCGATCAATCTCGGCTACACCGACGTCACCTCGCCCATCACCGGCCGCATTGGCAAGCCGCTAGTCACCGAAGGCGCGCTGGTCGAGGCCACCTCCGCCACGCAGATGGCCACGGTGCAGCAACTGGATCCGATCTACGTGGACTTCACCCAGTCCACCGCGGAGCTCGCATCCTTGCGACGCGCCTTCGCCAGCGGCCAGTTGCAGCAAGTCGGCAAGGACACGGCGCGCGCCACCATCGTGCTGGAAGACGGCTCCGAGTACGGCCAGCCGGGCAAGCTGCTGTTCACCGGCATCACCGTGGACCCGACCACGGGCCAGGTCAACCTGCGCGCCGAAGTTCCCAACCCCGACGGCATCCTGCTGCCCGGCATGTATGTGCGCGTACGCCTGGAGCAGGGCGTGGACGACAAGGCCCTGATGGTGCCGCAGCAGGCGCTGCAGCGTACCGCGGACGGCCTGCAAAGCCTGTTGCTGGTCAAGGACAACAAGATCGAGCAGATTCCGGTCACCACTGGCGGCGCTCTCAAGAGCAACTGGATCGTCACCAGCGGCTTGAAGGCTGGCGACGTGGTCGTGGTGGAAGGATTCCAGAAGGTCCGTCCGGGCGCGCCGGTGCAGGCCAGCGAATGGAAGAACGGCACGCCCGCGCCGGGCGGCCAGGCTCCCGCGCAACCGGGCGCCAAGCCCGCGGAATCCGCCCCGCAGCCTGGCGCCAAGCCGGCCGAGCCTGCGCAGCAGGACAAGGCCGCAGGCCAGAAATCTTAAGCGGCACGCGGCGCAAGCGCCGCGTTCCTCTTTGGTGAGCATCGCTTTCAGAGTCAGCCCACATGCCGCAATTTTTTATTGATAGACCGATTTTCGCTTGGGTAGTCGCCCTGTTCATCCTGCTGGCCGGGGTGCTGGCGATCCCGAACATGCCGATTTCGCAGTATCCGGACGTGGCGCCGCCCGCGATCACGATCACGGCGACCTATCCCGGCGCTTCGGCCAACGAAGTGGCCGAGCAAGTCACCAGTATCATCGAAGACCAGCTCAACGGCGCCAAGGGCCTGATCTACTACGAGTCGGTCAGCGATTCCTACGGCACCTCGACCATCACGGCGACCTTCGCTCCGGGAACCAACCCAGACCTTGCGCAGGTGGACGTGCAGAACCGCGTGTCCAACGTGGTCGCGCAGCTGCCGACCGCCGTGCAGCAGCAGGGCTTGCAATACGAACAGACCAGTACCGGCTTCCTGATGGTGGCGGCGGTGTCGTCCACCGACGGTTCGCTGGACCAGACCGCGCTGGCCGACTACATCACCCGCAACATCAAGAACCCCGTATCGCGCGTGCCCGGCGTGGGCCAGTTCCAGCTGTTCGCGGCGCCGCGCGCCATGCGCGTGTGGGTCGATCCCGCCAAGCTGGTCGGTTTCAACCTGAGCATGTCGCAGGTCAACCAGGCCATCGCCCAGCAGAACGTGGTGATTTCCGGTGGCAGCATCGGCGCGCCGCCCAATCCGGACTCGCAGCGCATCACCGCCACGGTCACGGCCAACGGCCAGCTGAGCACCGTGGAGGGCTTCGGCAAGATCGTCCTGCGCGCCAATACCGACGGCTCCCAGGTGCTGCTGCGCGACGTCGCGCGTATTGAAGTCGGCGCGGACAATTACCAGTTCGGCGCCCGCCTGAACGGCAAGCCGACGGCGGCATTCGCCATTGTGCTGTCGCCCAACGCCAACGCGCTGGCTACCGCGCAGGGCGTGCGCCAGCAAATGGAGGAACTGTCCAAGT
This sequence comes from Achromobacter sp., assembly GCF_049647645.1. Lineage (GTDB taxonomy): Bacteria > Pseudomonadota > Gammaproteobacteria > Burkholderiales > Burkholderiaceae_B > Achromobacter. The sequence continues at coordinate 19,981 of NZ_JBARYB010000289.1, read as the reverse complement.
ACTTCCCGGGCAACATTACCTACTCCATTCCGTACGACACGGCGCCCTACGTGAAGGTGTCGATCGAGCAGGTGGTCCACACCCTGGCGGAAGCCATGGTGCTGGTGTTCCTGGTGATGTACCTGTTCCTGCAGAACGTCCGCTATACCCTGATCCCGGCCCTGGTGGTGCCGGTGGCCATGCTCGGGGCGTTCGCGGTGATGCTGGCGCTAGGGTTCTCCATCAACGTGCTCACCATGTTCGCCATGGTGCTTGCCATCGGGATTCTGGTCGACGATGCCATCGTGGTGGTGGAGAACGTCGAGCGGATCATGTCCACAGAGGGCTTACCACCCAAGGAAGCCACCAAGAAGGCCATGCCTCAGATCAGCGGCGCCATTATCGGCATTACGCTGGTGCTGGTGACGGTGTTCCTGCCGCTGGCCTTCATGAGCGGTTCGGTGGGCGTGATCTATCGCCAGTTCTCGATCGCGATGGCCGTGTCCATCTTCTTCTCGGCGCTGCTGGCGTTGACCTTCACTCCGGCGCTGTGCGCCACCATCCTCAAGCCGGTGCCCAAGGGCCACCACGAGGACAAGAAGGGCTTCTTCGGCTGGTTCAACCGCAAGTTTGACGCCACCACCCACAATTACCAGAACTGGGTGTCGCGCATGCTGCACAAGGGCGGCCGCATGATGCTGGCGTTCCTGGTGCTGGTCCTGTTGCTGGGCTGGCTGTACCTGCGCCTGCCTTCGTCCTTCCTGCCCGAGGAAGACCAGGGCTACGTGGTCAGCAACATCGAGCTGCCCACCGGCGCCACCGCCAACCGGACGGTCGAGGTTATCGAGCAGGTCGAGAAGTACTTCGCGGACGTGCCCGCGGTCGAGAACGTCATTGCCGTGCAGGGCTACAGCTTCAACGGCAACGGCCTGAACGCCGCCATCGCCTTCGTCACGCTGAAGGACTTCAGCGAACGCAAGGAGCGCAAGGATTCCGCGGGCGCGATCGCCTTCCGGGCCTTTGAAAAGCAGCTGATGGGCATCCATGACGCGCAGGTGTTCACCCTGGTGCCGCCCGCCATCTCGTCCCTGGGCAACGCCACCGGCTTCGACTTCCGCCTGCAGGATCGCGGCGCGGCGGGTTCCGCTGCCCTGGCAGCGGCCACCGGCGAGCTCATGGGCCTGGTCATGAAGAGCCCCGTGCTGTCGCAGGTGCGCATCACGGGTCTTGGACCGGGCGCGCAGCTCGGCCTGACCATTGACCGCGACAAGGCAGCCGCGCTGGGCGTGGATTTCAACGAGGCCGCCTCGCTGATTTCCACCGCCGTCGGTTCCGCCTATTTGAGCAAGTTCCCCAACCTGGGCCGGATGCAGAACATCTGGGTGCAGGCCGACGCGCCGTACCGCATGCAGCTCAATGACGTGCTGCAGCTGAATGCGCGCAACAGCCAGGGCGGCATGGTGCCGCTGTCCACTTTCGTCAAGGCCGAATGGAAGCAGGGCCCGGTGCAGGTGGTGCGCTACAACAGCTACGAGTCCATGCGCATCAGCGGCGACGCCGCGCCGGGCTACACCACGGGCGAGGCGATGGCCGAGATGGAACGCCTGGTGGGCCAACTGCCGCAGGGCTTTGGCTACGAGTGGAACGGCCTTTCCTATCAGGAACGCCAGGCTGGCAACCAGGCCCCGATCCTGATGGGCCTGTCGCTGCTGGTAGTGTTCCTGGTGCTGGCCGCCCTGTATGAAAGCTGGGCCATCCCGATTTCGGTGATGCTGGTGGTGCCGCTGGGCATGTTGGGCGCGGTGGCGCTGATCAGTGCGCTGGGCATGTCCAACGACGTGTACTTCCAGGTGGGCATGGTGACCGTGATCGGTTTGGCGGCCAAGAACGCCATTCTTATCGTGGAGTTCGCCAAGGACCAGTACGCGCGCGGCATGGGCCTGTACGAGTCGGCGGTGGAAGCCGCCAGGCTGCGGTTCCGTCCCATCCTGATGACCTCGTTGGCCTTCATCCTGGGCGTGGTGCCCCTGGCCATGGCGACCGGCGCCGGCGCCGCCAGCCAGCGCGCCGTGGGTCTGGGCGTGCTGGGCGGCATGTTGGCCGCCACGCCGTTCGCGGTGATTTTCGTGCCAACCTTCTTCGTGGTGGTGCTGGGCCTGTTCAAGACCCGGCCGCGCCTGCTGGGCGCGGAACTGCGCGCCTTCGAAGAAGAGCAGGCGGCCAAGAAGGCTGCAGCCGGACAGGCTGCGCCGGACGCCGCCGCGCAACATCCCGCACAACCCAACGGTGGCCAGGAGGGCAAGGAATGAAAGCCCTGAAGTTCAAACAGACCGCCCTGTCCGCTTTCGTGGCGGTGGCGTTGGCCGGCTGCTCGCTGGCGCCTGATTACAAGCGCCCCGATGCGCCTGTGGTGGGCACGTGGCCCGACCAGCCCAAGGTGCAGTACGGCGGTTACGCCAAGCCCACTTCGCTGGGTACCCAGCCGTCCACCGCGGTCATGCCGCAAGACGGCACGCCCGCCGCCTATCTGGGCTGGCGCGAGTTCTTCCGCGATCCGCGTCTGCAAAGCCTGATCGAGCTGTCGCTGGCCAATAACCGCGACCTGCGCGTGGCGGTTGAGCGCGTGGAAGAGGCCCGCGCCCAGTACGGCATCCAGCGCGGCGCGCAATGGCCCAGCATCGGCGCCGGCATCCAGGGCCAGCGCCAGCATCTGCCGCAAAATATGCGGGCGGCCGGCTCGGGCTCCATCAGCAGCTCGTACCAGGCCGGCATTGGCCTGACCACCTTCGAGATCGACCTGTTCGGCCGCTTGCGCAACCTTTCCGAGGCGGCGTATCAGCAATACCTGTCGACGGAGCAGGCACAGAAGAGCGCGCAAATCACGCTGGTCGGGTCGGTCGCGCAGTCGTATTTCAACCTGCGCGCCGCCGAGGTCCAGCTGGAGCTGACGCAGCGTACCCTGGCGTCGCGCCAGGAATCCTATGACCTGGTCAAGCGCCGTTTCGACGGCGGCGTGGCCTCCGAACTGGACTTGAACCAGGCCAAGACGCTGCTGGATACGGCTTCGTCCGATCTGGCGCAACTGGCCCGCGCCCAGGCCCAGGCCATGAACGCGCTGGTGCTGCTGGTTGGCGCGCCGCTGCCGCCGGACCTGCCGGCGCCTGCCGTGTTCGGCCGCGACCAGTTGCTGGCCACCGTGCCTGCAGGCCTGCCGTCCGACTTGTTGGAACGCCGTCCGGACATCATGGCCGCGGAAAACCAACTGATGTCCGCCAACGCCAATATCGGCGCGGCGCGCGCGGCGTTCTTCCCGACCATTTCGTTGACCGGCCTGCTGGGCGTGGCTAGTCCGTCGTTGGGCGACCTGTTCAAGGGCGGCCAGGGTTATTGGAGCTTTTCGCCTTCGATCACCACGCCGTTGTTCGCCGGCGGCAGCATCCGCGAAGGGCTGAACCTGGCAAAGGCGCGCGACAATATCGCCGTGGCGCAGTACGAACAGTCCATCCAGCAGGCGTTCCGCGAAGTGTCGGACGCGCTGGCGGGCGAAGCTACCTACGGAGCGCAGCTGGACGCCCAGCGCGCCCTGCAGGACGCGTCCGGACGCACGCTGGAACTGTCGAATTTGCGCTATACCAATGGTATCGACAGCTACCTGCAGGTGCAGACCGCGCAGGTGGACTTTTTCAATGCCCAGCTCGCCCTGGTCCAGACTGGCCTGGCCGCGCTGATCAACCGCGTGGAACTGTACAAGGCCCTGGGCGGCGGCTGGGAAGAAACAACGAAAGTGCAATGATAGAACTTGGTGTAAATATCGATCACGTTGCCACGCTGCGGCAGCAACGCCATACGACCTACCCGGATCCGGTGCTTGCCGCGCTGCGCGCGGAGGATGCCGGCGCCGACCTGATCACGCTGCATCTGCGTGAAGACCGGCGCCACATCCAGGACAAGGACGTCTATGCCATGCGTCCGCAACTGCGCACGCGCATGAACCTGGAATGCGCGGTGACGGCGGAAATGCTGGAGATCGCCTGCGCGGTCAAGCCCAGCGATGTCTGCCTGGTGCCCGAAAAGCGCACCGAGCTCACGACCGAAGGCGGCCTGGAAGTCGCTGGCGCCATGGGCCCCGTGTCGGACGCAGTCGGCCTGCTGGCCGAGGCCGGCATTCGCGTGTCGCTCTTCATCGATCCGGATCCCGTGCAGATCGCGGCCGCGGCCCGGGCCGGCGCGCCGGTGATCGAATTGCACACTGGCGCCTATGCCGAGGCCGAGGGGGAGGCCGCCGAGGCCGAACTGCAACGGCTGCGCCTGGCCGTGGCCGAAGGGCTGCGACATGGCTTGCGCGTGAATGCCGGCCACGGCCTGCATTACGGCAACGTCAAGCCGGTGGCCGCATTGGACGGCATCGCCGAGCTCAACATCGGCCACGCCATCGTCGCGCAGGCGGTGTTCGACGGCTGGGAAAAGGCGGTGCGCGACATGAAGGCGCTGATGGTGCAGGCTCGCCTGCAAGCGCTGCGCGGGCTGTGACCGCGGAACCGATGCCTCTCGCTTGCCGCCGGACGCGCGCATATTCCCATGTCTGACGCCTCCCGTCCCGCCGCGCCCGCGGGCGCCATTGCCGGCATCGGCATGGACCTGCTGCGCATCGATCGCATCGAGCGCGCGCTGGCGCGTCACGGCGACCGTTTCGCGGAAAAAATCTTGGGCGTCGAGGAACTGCAGAAATTCCACGCGCGCCGTGCCCGCGACCCGGTGCGCGGCCTGCGCTTCCTGGCCACCCGGTTCGCGGCCAAGGAAGCATTTTCCAAGGCCATCGGGCTGGGCATGCGCATGCCCATGACTTGGCGGCGCGTGCAGACCTTGAATGCGCCCGGCGGGCGTCCCGTGCTGGTGATCGCGCCCGAACTGCTGCAATGGTATGAGCAGCGTTTTGGCGCGGCGCATGTGTCCATTACCGACGAATCCGACATGGCCGCCGCTTACGTGGTGGTTGAACGCAAGCCCTGATCGGCGGACCCCGTGCCCGCCGCCGGCTTGCCAGACTCAGACAGAAGGAAGCCTGACATGGCCAAAAAGAAATCCAAGGCGGTCCTGCCGCCCGGCCCCGTGATGGTCGATGTGGCGGGACACACGCTGACGAAGGCGGAAAAGAAGCGCCTGCGCCATCCGCTGGTGGGCGGGGTGATTCTGTTCGCCCGCAATTTCGAAAGCCGCAAGCAGCTGACCGAGCTGACGCGCCAGATCCACAAGGCCCGCAAGGAGCCCCTGCTGATCCTGGTGGACCACGAGGGCGGCCGCGTGCAGCGCTTCCGCGAAGACGGCTTCACGCCGCTGCCCGCCATGCGCGATCTCGGCGTGTTGTGGAACCGCGATCCGCTGCAAGCCATGCGCCTGGCGACCGAAGCCGGCTACGTGCTGGCCGCCGAGCTGCGCGCTTGCGGCGTGGACATGAGCTTCACGCCCGTGCTGGACCTGGATTACGGCGTCAGCAAGGTGATCGGCACCCGTGCCTTCCACCAGGACCCGCGCGTGGTCACGATGCTGTCGCGCGCGCTGATCCAGGGCCTGCAACTGGCGGGCATGTCGGCTTGCGGCAAGCACTTCCCCGGCCATGGTTACGTGGAAGCGGACTCGCACCATGAGATCCCGGTGGACTCGCGTCCGTTGGACAAGATCCTGAAGGACGACGCTGCCCCTTATGCCTGGCTGGGCGACGCGGTGCTGCCGTCGGTAATGCCCGCGCACGTGATCTACCCCAAGGTCGACAAGCATCCGGCCGGTTTCTCCAAGCGCTGGGTCCAGGACATCCTGCGCACCCGCCTGGGCTACGATGGAGTCGTGTTCTCGGACGACCTGACCATGGAAGGCGCCTCGGTGGCAGGCGACATCCTTGACCGCGCCAACGCCGCTTTGGGCGCCGGCTGCGACATGGTGCTGGTATGCAACCGGCCGGACCTGGCCGACGAATTGCTCGAGCGCTTGAAGTTCGAGCACGCGCCCGAGTCCGTGGCCCGCATCCGTCGCCTGATGCCGCGCTTTGATGCGCCGGACTGGGATACCTTGCAGGCTGAAAGCCGTTACCAGAATGCCCGACGACTTCAATCTCAAATCGTTCCTGGCTGACCTGCCGCATCTGCCGGGCGTATACCGGCATCTGGATGCGGCCGGCGAGGTCATGTATGTCGGCAAGGCGCGCGACCTGAAGAAGCGCGTCTCGTCGTATTTCCAGAAGAACCTGGCCAGCCCCCGCATCGCCCAGATGGTGGCGAAGGTGGCGCGGCTGGAGGTGACGGTGACGCGCTCCGAAGCGGAAGCGCTGATCCTTGAAAACAACCTCATCAAGACTCTGAAGCCGCGCTACAACATCCTGTTCCGCGACGACAAGTCTTATCCCTACCTGCTGATCACCGGCCACGATTGGCCGCGCATCGCCTACTACCGCGGCGCCACCAACAAGCGCGGCCAGTATTTCGGGCCGTTCCCCAACGCCTGGGCCGTGCGCGAAACGATCCAGATCCTGCAGAAGGTGTTCCGCCTGCGCACCTGTGAGGACTCGGTCTTCGCCAACCGTTCGCGGCCCTGTCTGCTGCATCAGATCGGGCGCTGCTCGGCGCCCTGCGTGGGCGCGATCGAGGCGGCCGATTACGAGCGCGACGTGCAGCGCGCTGTGCGCTTCCTGAATGGGGAAGCCAAGGACGTGATGGGCGAGATCGAAAACCGGATGCAGCAGGCCGCCAGCGAATTGCGCTTCGAGGAGGCCGCGGCGTTGCGCGATCAGATGGGCTCGCTGGCGCGGGTGCTGCACCAGCAGACCATGGAGAACGTCAGCGGCGAGGACACCGACATCATCGCGGTGGCGATCGCCGGCGGCAAGGTCTGCGTCAACCTGGCCATGGTGCGGGGCGGCCGCCATCTGGGCGACAAGCCGTTCTTTCCCTCGCATGCCGAAGGCGAGGCCGCGCCGCAGGTGCTGGAAGCCTTCGTCGCCCAGCACTACACCGACAATGCCATGCCGCCGGTGCTGGTCTGTTCGCACGCCTTGCCCGATCCCGACCTGATCGGCCTGCTGGTGGAGCAGGCGGGCGGACGGCCGTCGCGAGTGCTGACGCGTCCGCAAGGCGCGCGCCGCGCCTGGCTGGAGCAGGCGACCAAGAATGCCGAAATGGCCTTGGCCCGCGCGCTGACCGAGTCTGGCGCCCGCGCCGCCCGCACCCTGGCGCTGGCCGAGGCGCTGGACCTGGACACGGACGAAACCGCGCTGGATGCGCTGCGCATCGAATGCTTCGACATCAGCCACACGGCCGGCGAAGCCACCCAGGCGTCCTGCGTGGTGTTCGAACACCATGACATGCAGCCCTCGCTCTACCGCCGCTACAACATCGGCGGCATCACGCCGGGCGACGATTATGCTGCGATGCGCCAGGTGTTGAGCCGCCGTTTCGCCAAGGTCGCCGACGGCGAGGCGCCCATGCCCGGCCTGGTGCTGATCGACGGCGGCAAAGGCCAGGTGGAAGTCGCCCGCCAAGTGTTCGTGGAGCTGGGCCTGGACATCCAGACGCTGGTGGGCGTGGCCAAGGGGGAAGGGCGCAAGGTCGGCCTGGAAACCCTGGTGTTCGCCGATTCCCGGCCGCCGGTGGCGCTGGGCGGCGAATCCGCCGCGCTGATGCTGATCGCCCAAGTGCGCGACGAGGCGCACCGCTTCGCCATCACCGGCATGCGCGCCCGCCGCGCCAAGGCCCGCAACGTGTCCCGCCTGGAAGAGATCGAAGGCATAGGCGCCCGCCGCCGCCAACGCCTGCTGGCCCGCTTCGGCGGCTTCTCCGGGGTGGCCTCCGCCAGCATCGAAGACCTGGCATCAGTCGACGGCATCTCCCAGGACCTGGCCATTCGTATTTATGAAGCGTTGCGGTAACGCAGCCGTGCGTAAATGCCGGAAAAATGCCTCCAACCCCAACCACCCAGGATGCCTCAAAGGCGCCGGACGCAGATGTGGCAAGCGGCGTAGCGCCACCCGGGCCGCGCGGATCCGGCTCCGCCGGTCCGCAGCGGCGCCCCCCTGGGGGGGAAGCGCCTCCGGCGCTTCGGGGGGGGACCCCATCTTGCTGTTAGCATACGGACACTATGCCAATTAATGTACCCATTATCCTGACATGGCTGCGCATCGCCATGATTCCGCTGGTGGTCGGGCTGTTCTACCTGCCCGAAAGCTGGATGGCGGTCCCTGTGCGCGACACCTTCGCCGCCTGGGCTTTCATTATTGCGGCTCTGACCGATTGGTTCGACGGCTGGCTGGCCCGCCGCTGGAACCAGACCTCGGCGTTCGGCGCCTTCCTGGATCCGGTCGCCGACAAGCTGATGGTCTGTGCCGCCCTGATCGTCCTGCTGGACCTCAGCCGCGTCGACGCCTTTATTTCCCTGATCATCATCGGCCGTGAAATCACGATTTCCGCCCTGCGCGAATGGATGGCCAAGATCGGCGCCAGCGCCAGCGTGGCGGTGCACCGGCTGGGCAAGTTCAAGACGGCCGCGCAGATGGTGGCGATTCCGTGCCTGTTGTACAACCAGCCGATCTATGGCGTCAGCGCGCGCCTGCTGGGCGATGTGCTGATCATCGTGGCGGCGGTGCTGACAGTGTGGTCGATGCTGTATTACCTGCAGCGCGCCTGGCCCGCCATCCGCGAAAAAGCCCTGTAGTCCAGTCCGTCCATATTGGTTTACACAACGGCGGCCCGGCTCGCGCAAGGCGGCCGCCGTTACATACAAAGAGCGATCGGCCGGCCTATCCGGCATGGCGCCTCAAAGTCCAACGTCCGGAGCACCGGACGTTGCCGGAGACAACCCGCGCATCGCCCCTGGCGCCGCGCCACCTGCCGCTGACCGCGGCCGCCTGCAATGAACACCGCTGCGAATACCCTGGCCCTGGACGCCGCCGCCCGCCGGCGCGACTGGAAGCTCATCATGCTGATCGGCGTGGCCCACGCTTCCTCCCACTTCTTCCAATTGGTGCTGCCCTCGCTCTATGTATCGCTGGGCAACGAGTTCGGCCTGGACTTCGCCCGCCTGGGGCTGCTGGTCTCCACGTTCTACGTGGTATCCGGCATCGGCCAGGCGTCCTCGGGCTTTGTGGTGGACCGGATCGGCGCGCGGCCGGTGCTGTGGTTCGGGCTGGCGTGTTTCGTGCTGTCCGGAGTGCTGATTGGATCGGCCAACGGCTATGCCATGCTGGTCGCGGCAGCGGTCGTGGGCGGCATTGGCAATTCCGTTTTCCATCCCGCCGACTATTCCATCATCAACCATCGGGTTTCCGCGCCGCGGCTGGGGCACGCGTTCTCGGCGCACGGCCTGACAGGCAACCTGGGCTGGGCGCTGACCCCTGTTTTCATGACCAGCATCACCTTGCTGGCGGACTGGCGCGTGGCGGCCTATAGCGCGGCCGGACTGGTGGCGCTGGTCCTGCTGTTGACGATTCTGGGCCGTGACCTGCTCGGCGGCCCGTCGCCGCTGGAAGGCCATGCGGACGCCGAAGCCGGCAAGGCTGCCGCCAAGCCTGCGGCGAAACCTCAGGAAAGCGTGCTGACCACGCTGAGCACGTTGTTGTCCAAGCCAGCGCTGTGGGGCGCATTCCTGTTCTTCGCCTGCACCTCCATTGCGCTGTCTTCGGTGCAGAACTACACCATTCCCTTGCTGGGCCAGCTGTACGACTTGTCCAAGGTCGCTGCCAGCTCGGCGCTGTCCGGGTACATGGTGGCTTCGGCTGTCGGCATGGCCGCGGGTGGCTTCCTGGTGTCGGCCAACCCGCGTACCGAGCGCACCGTGATGGTGGCGCTGATCCTGGCGGGCTTGACCCTGGTGGTGCTGGCGCTCGGCCTGGTGCCGGCCGTCCTGGCGGCGCCGGTGGTGGCCTTGGCGGGATTCTGCTCCGGCGTGGCGGCGCCGTCGCGCGACATGCTGATCCGCCGCGTCACGCCCAAGGGATCCACCGGGTCGGTCTACGGCCTGGTGTATTCCGGCATGGACGTGGGCTCGGCGCTCGGCCCGCTGGCATTCGGGTTGCTGCTGGATGCTGGACTGCGCCAAGGCCCCTGGGTGGGCGCCGGCGTGGCGTTTGCCGCCGCCGCCTTCCTGGCGCAGTGGATCGCGGTGCAGGCGCGGCGCGCAGAGCCCGCGACCGCGCCCTCCGTGGCCGCACGTTCCTGACCCTGGCGGGCCCCCTGAATGGGCCCGGCCGTTTGACCCGGCGCAAGGTTCGACCTGCTTCCCTCTGATGTAATGACCCTTATAGGACAAAGGTTATTTACAGGAGAAGCAAAATGAGAAGGGCAAGCGCGTTGCTGGCGGCAGGAATCGCCTTGGGCAGTTGGACCAACCTGGCCGCGGCGGCCTCGCAGGAACCGATACAGCCGGTGGAGCCGGCGGTCATCAAGGAGCCGGCCAAGGTCGAGCTGGGCAAGAAGCTTTTCTTCGATCCGCGCCTGTCGCGCTCGGGCGCGATTTCCTGTAATTCCTGCCACAACCTGGGCATGGGCGGCTCGGACAATCTGAAGGCGTCGATCGGGCACAAGTGGCAACAGGGCTCGATCAACTCGCCCACGGTGCTCAATTCCAGCCTGAGCATCGCCCAGTTCTGGGACGGCCGCGCCAAGGACCTGCGCGAGCAGGCGGGCGGCCCCATCGCCAATCCCATGGAAATGGCCTCCACCCACGAACTGGCGGTGCAGGTGCTGAACTCCATCCCAGGCTACCGGGCGGAATTCAAGCAGGTCTTCGGCAAGGACGACATCACGATCGAAGAGGTTACCGGCGCCTTGGCGGCGTTCGAGGAAACGCTGGTGACGCCCAATTCGCGCTTCGACCAGTGGCTGCGCGGCGACCAGAAGGCGCTGACCGTGCGCGAACTGGCGGGCTATGACCTGTTCAAGAACAGCGGTTGCGTGGCCTGCCACAACGGCGTGGCGGTGGGCGGCAATTCGTTCCAGAAGATGGGCCTGGTCACGCCGTACGTTACCGAGAACAAGGCCGAGGGCCGCGCGGCGGTAACGGGCAAGGACGCCGACCGCTTCAACTTCAAGGTGCCGACCTTGCGCAACGTGGCGCTGACCTATCCGTACTTCCATGACGGCGAGGCGGCCACGCTGACGCAGGCCGTGGATGTCATGGGCCGCTTGCAGCTGGGCCGGACCTTCACGCCTGACGAGAACGCGCAGATCGTGGCGTTCCTGAAGACTCTGACGGGCGATCAGCCAGCCTTCCAGTATCCGGTGCTGCCGCCGTCGGAGGACGACACGCCCCGGCCCGAGCCCTTCGTGAAATAACGCGGTTTCCGCACTACTGGCGGACGGTGCGCACGTCCGCTGGCGGCCCGGCTTCGAAGTTGCTGCGCCACGGGTTGATGTCCAGCCCGCCGCGGCGCGTGTAGCGCGCGTAGACCGTCAGTTGCTCCGGCCGGCAGGCCTGCATGATGTCGCCGAAGATGCGTTCGACGCAATGCTCGTGGAACTCCGCGTGCTGGCGGAACGACACTACATAGCGCAGCAGCGATTCACGGTCTATGGGCGCGCCTCGGTAGCGGATCTGCACGCTGGCCCAATCGGGCTGGCCCGTCACCGGGCAGTTCGATTTCAACAGGCGCGAAGCCAGGGTTTCCTCGACCACGTCGCCCGGACGGGTGCGCAGCACTTCGGGCGCGGGCTCGTAGGTGTCGATCTCGATGTCCAGCTTGTCTATATAGATGCCGTCCATTTCGCCCATCCGCAGTTCGGAGAAGCGCTGCGGCAGGAAGAAATCCAGCCCCACCGGCGCGCCTGCGGCGGCGCTCAAGTCGCGTTCCAGGCGGCCGCGCAAGGCGGCCGAATTGACCAGGCGGGTCTGGTTGAACGAGTTCAGATAGAGCTTGAAGGACTTGGACTCAATGATGTTGGGGCTGTCGGCCGGCACCGAGAAGGTGGCCATGGCCACGCGCGGCTTGCCCTTGGCGTCCAGCCAGGACAGTTCGTAGGCATTCCACAGGTCCACGCCGGTGAAGGGCAGCTTGCCCGCTTCCAGGTTGAGCGCCGCGCGGTTGTGCGAACGCGCAATGGGGAAGAGCAGCGAGGGGTCGTATTGCGAGGCGTAGGCCACGCTCTGGCCCAGCGGGCCGTGGGACAGCGTCATAGCGGAGTCATCGGAAACTTGAAGAATGAGCGCATTGTAGGCGTTGGCAAAAAAGCCTGATTTTCCATATCGTGAAATGTAACGTTCGTCATGTGAAAGCCGCTGCTGCGCAGCAGCGGGAGCTCATTTCACAGATGACAATTGCGTTTCGCAATACGAAATTGAATTTATAAACTATTGATTAATAAGAATAATATTTTTCGTCTTGTATAAGACATAAGCCCGCATTGCTCCGCAGCAGAGGCATAGACTTTGTCCAACGATTCACGCAACGCAGGACGCGAATCTTTTGAAGTCTTCCCATCACTGACCAGGAGCATCAACATGAGCAACCGCGAAACCGAAATCCGCAATCTGCAGAAGGACTGGGCCGAAAACGCCCGCTGGCAAGGCATCAAGCGCGACTACAGCGCCGAGGACGTCATCCGCCTGCGCGGCTCCATCGGCGTGGAACACACGCTGGCGCGCCGCGGCGCCACCCGCCTGTGGGAACTGCTGCATAGCGAGCCTTTCGTGAATTCGCTGGGCGCCCTGACCGGCAACCAGGCCATGCAGCAGGTCAAGGCCGGCCTGAAGGCGATCTACCTGTCGGGCTGGCAGGTTGCCGGCGACGCCAACCTGGCCGGCGAAATGTATCCCGACCAGTCGCTGTACCCCGCCAATTCGGTGCCGCAAGTGGTTCGCCGCATCAACAATTCGCTGAGCCGCTGCGACCAGGTCCAGTGGATGGAAGGCAAGAACCCGGGCGACGAAGGCTACATCGATTACTTCGCGCCCATCGTGGCGGATGCCGAAGCCGGTTTCGGCGGCGTGCTGAACGCCTTCGAGTTGATGAAGGCCATGATCGACGCCGGCGCGTCGGGCGTGCACTTCGAAGACCAGCTGGCTTCGGTGAAGAAGTGCGGCCACATGGGCGGCAAGGTGCTGGTTCCGACCCGCGAAGCCGTGGCCAAGCTGGTGTCGGCGCGCCTGGCGGCCGACACGATGGGCACGCCCACCGTGCTGCTGGCCCGTACCGACGCCGACGCGGCCGACCTGGTGACCAGCGACGTCGACGAGAACGACCGCCCCTTCATCACCGGCGAGCGCACCGTCGAAGGCTTCTTCCGCACCAAGGCCGGCATCGACCAGGCCATCTCGCGCGGCCTGGCCTACGCCCCGTACGCCGACCTGATCTGGTGCGAAACCTCCACGCCCAACCTGGAATACGCCCGCAAGTTCGCCGAGGCCATCCATCGCCAGTTCCCGGGCAAGCTGCTGGCCTACAACTGCTCGCCCTCGTTCAACTGGAAGAAGAACCTGGACGACGGCACCATCGCCAAGTTCCAGCGCGAGCTGGGCGCCATGGGCTACAAGTTCCAGTTCATCACGCTGGCCGGCTTCCACGCGCTGAACTACGGCATGTTCGAGCTGGCCCACGGCTATGCCCGCCGCCAGATGAGCGCCTTCGTCGAACTGCAGCAGAAGGAATTCGCTGCCGCTGAAATCGGCTTCACCGCCGTGAAGCATCAGCGCGAAGTCGGCACCGGCTACTTCGACGCCGTCACGCAGACCATCGAAGGCGGCCAGTCCTCGACCACGGCGCTGACCGGCTCGACGGAAGAAGCCCAGTTCGAACACGGCAAGGATCAGAAGGTCGCCTAAGCGCGGCAGGAGAGTTATGCAGTTGTAGTTGCTGTTGTAGGGTGGATTCGGGTGCCTTCGGGCACCCTTTTTTTTAGACCCCGAAGAACGCCGAGTACACCAGCCGCTCTTCCACCACGCGGCGCTGTTGCATGGCGCCCGCGCGCCGTTCGGGCACCGAGTTGTCGGTGTAGTAGCGCTCGTACTCGCGCACCGCGATGCGCGCCGGCTTGCCGCCGCTGTCGGGGAGCGCGACGCTGGCGGACCAGATCACCGGGTCCAGCAGCTCGCCCAGCAGGGGACCCTCCAGCACCGGCGGGAAACGCACCACCGGGCCGACCACCACGTTGCCCAGCCGCGACAGATCGGCCAGCGTGGTGGGCGTGGCGGTTTCGAGGATGGGCAGTTCGCGCATGCGGTCGATCAGGATGGGCCCCGGGTTGGGCGGCTGCGGCGTCGGTCCCGACGGATCCAGCAGGCCCGACGCCAGCACTGCGGCATCGCTCCAGGCCAGGTCGCTGTCCAGCGCCGGATCGCGCGTTTGCAGCACCAGCTCCACCCGGTTGCGGCCGCTTTCGGCGGTCTGGCCTATGCCAGGGATGAAGGAGATGTTCAGGTACTCGGAATCCAGCGGGAATTTCATCGGCCCGTGCGCGGGCACCACGCCGCGCAGGCTGAACGTCAGGCGGCCGCGCTTCTGCTCGAACACCGCGCGGCGGCGCGGCAGCACCTGGGAGAACTCGGCCTGCACCACCCGCGACAGCTTGGCCGAACTGATGGCGTTGGGCTGATAGCGCGCCAGCGCCAGGCGCACGAAGGGCATGTAGGTGCGGCCGGGGTCGAGCTCGATGTCGCAATACCAGCGCGCGCGTTCCTCGCTCCAGCGCACGCGGTGTCCGACCACATGGACCAGCTTGGACGGAATTTCCTGCAGATAGACTTGCTCGTCCGTGACGCGGGCGGAAAAGTCCGACACGCGCGCCTTATGCTTGGGTTGGGGCGTCTCCCATAGCGGATCCATGCCCCACTGCGTCACCAGCGGCGTCAGCGGGTTGGCGATGTCGGTGAAGTTCAGGCCGTCGCCCGCGATCACCACGCCCAGCAGTTCGCCGTCGCCGGACGAGAACCAAGGCCGCTCCAGCCAGACCCGCAAGCCGTTGCCCAGCCGCGTCACGTCCAGCTTGCCGGCGCCGGCCGTTTCCTGCCAGCGGAAGGTCGGCACCACATACGTGAGGACCGGGGCGTCGGGCGGCGCGCTGGCGCGCACGACGGTATTCTGCGCCCGGCCGTCGCGCCTGAGCACCGGGGCGCCGGGGTCATCGTCCGCCCCTGTTTCCACCAGCGGGCCGTCGGCGATGGGCCCCAGCCGCGTGACCTTGTCCGCCTGCTCGTACAGCGAGGGCGGCAGGTATTCGCGGAAGCGCGTGGCGGCGCGCAGGCGGTAGCGGATGAGGCGGAAACGGGTGTCGCCGAATTCATGGCGGTCGCCGCGCGCGCGCAGCTTGTCGTTGGCGTTCAATTGCTCCTCCACCGCATTGCTCAGGCTGAAGAGGTTCGCGTAGTTTTCCGACAGGGGAACCTCGGCCAGCACGCCATGGCCGGCCTGGCGTTCGGGACGCTGCTTCTGCAGGTCGTCCACCCATTCGTGCCAGTCGGCCTCGATCTCGACCTTGCCGGTGGTGGGGCCGTGCAGGCGCACGCGGGCGTACAGGTCCGCGTGGGCATCGCCAGGTCCGCGCTGCGGTTCCTCCGCCATCAGCAGCAGGGGATCGCAGATCGGTTGCTGCGTTGCGTGGACCAGCACCAGCGGACGATAGGGCGTGACCATCCAGCAGCCGCCCAACACGGATGACAGGCGCAGCGTGGCGCGCTCGCCCTCATTGTTCGCCCAGGCGGGTATGCCAAAGGTATTGGCCAGGCCGGGATTTACAAAGCTGGAATAGCGCAGGCGGGCGATGCGGCCCTTGGGCAGGTAGAAGGTCAGGACCCGTTTGGCCTCGTCCCAGGTGGGCAGGCCGTCGTCGGGAAAGTCTTCCGAGCAGGGTGGATCGGCCAGGGTGGCGAGACGCTCTTGCAGCACGATGCGCAGGCCCAGCGTGTCCGGCCACTTGGACGCATGCGCCACCAGCAGCACCAGCTCCTGGGCAGGCGTCAGCGCGATGACGGCGCTGGGGCCCAGCACCTTGGGCCCCGTGACGCCGGGCAAGGCGTAGCCTGGCTGGGCGCGCAGCGCGATGCCGCCCGCCGCCGGATCCGGGAGATAGGGCGTGAGCACCTGGGCTTCGCGGTGGATGACGTACTGCCCGGCGGCCAGGCGCTCGCCGGTAGGCTGCTCGGCCGAGGGCTGTTGCGGCGGCACCCGATCGGTGGTGGCCACCTTCTGCAGCGCCTGCGGCGTCACCAGTTCTATGTCCGTATTCGGCCCCTTGTCGTACAGGGTGGCTGCATCGCGGGCCGCGGTCTCATAGGCCTGCTTGATGCCGGCGGGATCGCCCATCATGGCGTCGAACAAGCCGTGGGTTTCGCATTGCAGCTGGGACGCCTTGGGCGGCACCACATGGCGTTCGTTGACCGCCGTGTACGCGAAGTCCTTGGAGGCGTCCTGCTGGCGGGCATGCTTGAAGTCGGGACTCTCGAGGTAGGCTGCGGGGTCCATGCCGGTGTTGCTGCGGATCACCATGCGTTCCAGCGATTCGCCTTCGCTCACGCGGGCGCGCTGCAGCAGCGCCGGCGGATCCACGGGTTCGAAACGCCAGTAGACGACCGGCTGCGTGGCGTTGTCGTCCTGCTTGAGCGAGGGATCGTCGAGCGCCAGGCTGTTGCCGGCCAGGTCCACCAGGCGCGCGCGGAAGCGGTAGGGCATGCCGAAGCGCAGTCGCGGCAGGCTGCCCTTGGCAGCCGTGAAGCTGACCGCCAGGCCATTGCCTTTTTCCGTGGCCGTGTCCTGCACCTCTTCCGGCGTTTCGCCCTGCACCCCGCTAGCCGGGTCCACGCGGTCGCGCAGGGTGCGCCCCGGGCGCGGCGCCACCAGGCTCCAGCCGGTCCAGCGGAACAGGGATTCATGCAGGTACTGGTCTTCCGGATCCTCGCCGCCGCTGGTGGAGGCGCCTTTCACATAGCCCTCGTCATCGGGCAATTGCAGCGGCGCGCCGCCATCCGTGCAGCGGTAGGCGCCGGCGCGCTGGCACAGCGAGCGCCATGGCGGGGGATCGCCCGGCATTTGCGGCTGCGCGTCCACGCGATAGCCGCGCAGCAGGTCCTCGGCGTACAGCACGATGCTGCCCGGCGCGCCGGACAGAACGGCGTTCTTCAGGGCCGCGGCAGCCGCGTTCTGCGCCACTTCCCAGGCGCGGCCGCGGCGCGCCACGCCCAGGCCGCCCGAGCGCAGCGCAGCCACGCCCTGCTTGTCGCCGGTGGTGTAGGTCACCGCGCCGTCGGCGCCCAGCGCCAGGTTCTTGGCGATCAGGTTCTGGGCGCTCAGTACGAAGTCCACGGTCTTGAGCGCCGCGCCGTCGGGGTCTGCCTGATAGACATCGAAGGGGCTGCGCGGTTCGTACAGGTTCCAGCTGTCGTCGGCGCGGCGCAGTTTCAGCATGCCGCGCTCATGGTCGGAAGGATTGCGGGGCCGCGTGGTGAAGCGTTCCTGATCGCCGGTCCAGGCGGTGGCGGGGCAGGCGTCGTCGCCGGCGTCGTGGCCGTCTTCCCAGCGCAGGGTCAGGAAGAAATAGCCTTGCGCGGCGGGCGCGGCCGCCAGTTGCTGCGCGATCGGCGAGTCCGCCGGCAGCAGGCAGTCGATGACCAGACCGAGCTGGCGCAGTAGCGCCGGATAGTCGCCGTAAGACGCGACGATGGCGTGGAAATCCATTTCCGGCTGGGCCGGCGGTGCGGGCACGTTCTCGCCATCCGGCCGCCGGATGCTGCGCTGTTGCGCCGTGGGAGGATCACGGCGATAGAAGCGGTTGGCCTGGAACAAGGTGTACTCGGCCTGCGAGTTCCACAGCTTCATCAGGTTCTGGTCGGGGCCGGCGAGCCCGCCATCGTTCCAGCGGGTGGGCAGGGCGCGCAGCGGAAAGCTCACCCCGGGCTGGGGATTGCCCTCGGCGTTCACGCCCGGCGCCGCGGCGCGGCCCTCATAGATGCTGTGAGGACCGTAGACCTGCGAGCGCAGCACGCGCTCGGCGCCGTCGCCGCCATCGTCGAAGAAGCGGTCGAAGCCGGGCAGCGGCATCTCGACGCGCCGGTCGCCCAGCGAGATGTAGGTCGTGCGCGTGCCGCAGTCGCCCAGCATGTCCTTAAGGCCCGGATGCGCGTCGCGCCAGGGCAGCAGCGTGGGCGGCGTGCCGGTGGCTTGCACCGCCAGCCGGCCGTAGTGCTTGCGGGCCAGGCCCAGCACGCCCGCCACCGAATACGAAAACAGGTTGACCTTGCTCATGTCGCGGAACACGAAGCCGGCCACCGGCGTGGTCTTCGGCAGCAGCCGTTCCCACAACGCCGCGTCGGCCTGCGCCTGCGGCTCCAGTTCGATCTCCGCCATGCCGGTGTTCAGCACGAAGCGCACCCGTTCCAGCGTGCGCGGCCAGTTGACCCAGTCGGCGTAGGCGTGCACTTGCTGCTCGTCCGCGGCCTGCGGCGTCAGGCGCGGCGAGGCCACGATGGAGACGCGCAGCCGGCCGGCGTCGGGGCCGGCCGGCACGCGGCCGTTGGGGATCACGGTCCAGACTATCGTTTGCTTGGCCATGGTCGCTCCTCAGGCAAAGGCTTCGGCGTATTCGCGCCAGGCGTACTCGGTGCTGTCGTCGATCAGCGCCAGCTCCTGCGCCAGCGGCAGCTCGGGACGCGGCCCCATCAGGTCGCGGAAGCCCGGGTCGCCGTTGGACCCGGCGAACTTGCGCTCGCAGGACAGCGATACGCTCATCGAGAACATGAACACTTCGATCTCGACGGTGATGGTGGCGCGCCCCGCGCACTTGCCGCTTTCGAACTCGTAGCGCAGTTCCAGATAGATCTCGATGGAAATACTGACGATACCCAGCACGCTGACGCAGCCGCCCATGCGGAAGTAGCCGGCCAGCGAGCAGGCGTTCTTCTCCATGCGGAAATAGATGCCCGCCATGACGTGTACGCCGCCCGAAGCCACGCCCAGGTTCACCGACACGCTGGCGCCGAATTCGAAGGCGGCCTCCATGAGCTGGACGCCGCTGGGATCGAGCGTGATGCCGAAAAAGCCGCCGCCGCCGAACATGCACACCGACAGATTGAAGGGCTGCTCGCGGGTGCAGAAATTGAAGCGCACGGCCAGTGGCTGGCCGATGAAGGGCACGGTGAAGCCCGCGCCCAGGCTGAGGTTGGACAGGTTGAAGACGCCGATGGCGACGGCCGGCAGCGCCAGGTCGAAGCCCGCGTCCACTCCCTTGGCCGAGATGTCCAGGTAAGGCGGATCGGAGAATCCGTCCAGCGGGATCAGGTCGCGCAGCGTTTCGACGAAGGACAAGGGGCCCACGAACTTGATGTCGGTCAGCAGCACGTCCACGTCCATCTTCGCGGCCGTGTCGATGCGGAATTCGATCTTCTCGAAGTTCAGTTCCATGAAGCTGGCCGGCGCGATCAGCACCAGGTCGAAGTCCTTCAGCGAGCAGACCACCGACATCTTGGGCGCGCTCTGCCCGTTCTTGCGCACGCGCGCTTCCACCGCCACCCGGAAGCCGCGCGCATCGTTGACGCGGAACAGCGGCGGGTCGCCGGGCTTGATCGACCAGCTCTTGATCACCGGATTCCAATCGAAGCGGATGGTGAGTTCATCGCCGGTCAGCAGCTCCAGCAGTTCGGCGCTGGCCAGCACGGCATCGACCGCCAGCTTGACCGCGTTTAGCGCCGTCTGCGCGATCTGGCGCGGCGCGCCTTCCAGCAGGCGCGCGCTGCCTATGGTGCCGGACAGCGGCCCGACGGCGTCCGTGATGGCCTGCAGGCGCGGCTTGAGCGCCGCGGCGTCGGCGAAAAGCTCGTCCAACTGGCCGGGATGGCCCACCACCGCATCAAGCGCGTCGTACAGCGCCTTGCCCTGCACCAGCAGCGCGGGCACGACGCCCACACTGTCCAGCAGTATCTCGGCGGTATTGGCGGCTTGGCGCAGCGCCTGGCGCAAACCGTCGGGCAAGCCCACGCCATTTACCCTCGCGTCCGCGGCCGTCCGTAGCGCCTCGGCGGCATCGCGCGCGGCGGTGAGCAC
>NZ_JBARYB010000288.1:0-22594 GCF_049647645.1 Achromobacter sp. | reverse complement strand
CCGCCGCGCCGCTGCCCTCCGCGCCCAGCAAGGCCGCGGCCAAACCGACCCAAAGGAGCGCGGCATGAGCAGCCATCCCTATCTGGACGTGCAAGGCCTGACCGTGAAGTTCGGCGGCCTTACCGCGATCAACGGCCTGTCCATGCAGGTCGAACGCGGCCGCATCCACGCACTGATCGGTCCCAACGGCGCGGGCAAGTCCACCACCTTCAATTGCATTTCGCGCTACTACCGCCCCAGCAGCGGCAGCATCCAGTTCGATGGCGTCGACATCACCCGCAAGAAGCCGCATGAAATGGCGGCGCTGGGCGTGGCCCGCACCTTCCAGAACCTGGAGCTGTTCGGCGCGCTGAGCGTGCGCGAAAACGCCCTGCTGGGCACCTACGCGCATGGCGCCGACAGCCCCGGCAAGCTGTTGCGCCCGGCGGCCGCGCAGACGCGCGAGCGGGTCGAGCACTTGCTGGAGCGCGTGGGCTTGGCCG
Organism: Achromobacter sp.; assembly: GCF_049647645.1. Lineage (GTDB taxonomy): Bacteria > Pseudomonadota > Gammaproteobacteria > Burkholderiales > Burkholderiaceae_B > Achromobacter. The sequence continues at coordinate 22,112 of NZ_JBARYB010000288.1, read as the reverse complement.
ACTTCCTGGACACGCCGGCGTGCAGTCTGGACTTCGGCCGCCAGAAGATGCTGGAGCTGGCGCGCGCCCTGGCCATATCGCCCAAGCTGCTGTTGCTGGACGAGCCCGCGGCCGGTCTGCGCAACCGCGAGATCGAAACGCTGGACCGTCTGCTGACCGAGCTATGCGAGCGCGACGGCATCACGGTGCTGCTGGTGGAACACGTCATGCAGTTGGTGATGTCGATCTCGGATCGCATCACCGTCATGTCCTTCGGCGAAAAGATCGCCGAAGGCACGCCCGCGGAAGTGCGCAGCAACGCCCGGGTCATCGAAGCCTATCTGGGCAAGGGAGCCGCCGGTGGCTGAACATCTGCTTGAAGTCGAGGCGGTATCGGCCGCCTACGGCAATATCCGCGCCCTGCAGGACGTGTCGTTGAAAGTGCCGCAGGGCGCCATCGTGGCGCTGCTGGGCGCGAACGGCGCGGGCAAGTCCACCACGCTCAATGTGATCTCGCGCCTGGTCGCGCCCACCGCCGGCAGCGTGCGTTTCGCGGGAGAGCCCATACACCGCCTGGCGGCGGACGCCATCGTCGGACGCGGCATCGTGCAGGTACCGGAAGGCCGCGAGATCTTCCGCGAGATGAGCGTGCGCGAGAACCTGGAAATGGGCGCCTACCTGCGCACCGACCGCTCGGCGGTCAAGCAGGATCTGGACATGGTCTGCGACACCTTTCCGCGCCTGCGCGAACGCTACGAGCAAAAGGCCGCGACCCTGTCCGGAGGCGAACAGCAGATGCTGGCCACGGGCCGCGCCATGATGGCGCGCCCGCGCATGATCCTGCTGGACGAGCCGTCGATGGGGCTGTCGCCGCTGGTGGTCGAACAGATCTTCGACATCGTGCTGCGGCTGAACCGCGAGCAAGGCATCACCATCCTGCTGGTGGAGCAGAACGTGAAGCTGGCGCTGTCGGTGTCCAGCTACGCGTACATCCTCGAGAACGGCGAGATCGCGCTGGAAGGCGAGTCCGCCGCGCTCGCCAGCGATGAAGGCGTGCAGCGCGCCTATCTGGGCGCCTAGCGCGCCGAAAGGACCGACCATGATATCGATGCAAGACAAGCGGGTGCTCGTGACGGGCGCGGGCCGCGGCCTGGGCGCGGCCATCGCGCAGGGCTTTGCGCGCCAAGGCGCGGCCGTGATCGTCGCCGACGTGGATGCGGCGCTTGCCGTTGCCACCGCGCAGGCCATCCGCGACGCGGGCGGCAAGGCCGCGGACGCGGTGCTGGACGTGACCGACGCCGCCGCCGTGCGCGCCTTTGCCGAGCGGTCCGCCACCGAACACGGCCATCTGGACATCCTGATCAACAACGCCGGAATTTCCGCCCGCGCCCCCTTCGACGATCCCAAAACGCCCGAGATCTGGCAACGCGTGATGAGCGTGAACCTGCAAGGCACGTTCAACGTCACGCATGCCTTCGTCGAGCAGCTGAAGGCCACGCGCGGCGCCATCGTCAACCTGTGTTCCATCGTGGCCTACGGCTGCAGCATCTCGACCGCGGGCTACGTGGTGTCCAAGGGCGGCGTGCGCTCGTTCACCGAGGTGCTGGCGCGCGACCTGGCGCCGCACGGCGTGCGCGTGAACGCCGTCGCCCCCGGCCTGATGGAAACCGAGATGACCGCGGGCCAGCGCGCGCAGGCGCAGGGCACGGACTGGTACATGCAACGCGCGCCCATGGCGCGCGCGGGACGGGCCGACGAGATCGTCGGACCGGTTCTATTCCTGGCCTCGGACATGGCCAGCTACGTGAACGGCGTGGTGCTGCCCGTGGACGGCGGCTACCTGGCCGTATAGGGGAACATCATGAATCTGGGCACGGCATTGGTCACGGGCGGCGCAAGCGGCATGGGCCTGGCGATCGTGGAACGGCTGGCGCGCGACGGCTTTCGCGTCGTGCTGGCCGACCGCAACGCGGAGCTGGCCGCAAAAGAGGCGCAGGCGTTGCAGGCGCAAGGGCTGGACGTGGAGCACCGCGTGGTGGACCTGACGGACGAGGCCGCCACCCGCGCGCTGGCGCGTTCGCTCGCGCCGCTGGCGGCGCTGGTCAACAACGCGGGGCTGTTCGACGAGCGCAAGTTCTTCGAGGTCGACAGCGCCGACTACCGCCGCGCCTTCGACGTCAACCTGCTGGCGGTGGCGACCCTGACGCAGGAGGCCGCGCGCGACATGGCGCCGGGCGCCAAGATCGTCAACATCGCGTCTCGCGCCTACCTGGGCGCGAAGAACCACCCGCACTACGTGGCCTCGAAAGCGGCCCTGGTGGGCTACACGCGCGCCTCGGCCATGGAGCTTGCCGCGCGCGGCATCCTGGTCAATGCCATCGCCCCCGGGCTTATCGACACGCCGCTCTTGCGCAACCTCACGCCCGAACGCCTGGCGGCCCAATTGGCCCTGCAGCCCACCGGCCGCGCGGGCCAGCCGCAAGACATCGCCAATGCCGTGTCCTTCCTGGCCGCGCCGCACATGGACTTCATCACAGGCCAGGTCATCTTCGTGGACGGCGGCAAATCGCTGGGCGGCTCGGGAGCATAGGCAGCATGGAAGGCATCACTTGGGACAAGGAAGTCGACGCGCTGGTCGTCGGCTCGGGCGCGGGCGGCATGGCCGCCGCGCTGACGGCGCGCGAGGAAGGGCTGGACGTGCTGCTGGTCGAAAAAACCGGCCACATCGGCGGCTCCACCGCAATCTCCGGTGGCGCGCTGTGGATACCGCTGAACGCGCAGACGGAAGCCGCCGGCCATCCGGACAACTTCGACAAGGTGTGGACCTATCTGGAACAGACCGTGGGCGCGGCGTCCCCGGACGACATGAAGCGCGCCTACCTGGAAGCCGGTCCGCGCATGATGGACTACCTGGCGTCGCGCGGCATCCTGGACGTGGCCGCGCGCACCGCGTCGCCCGACTACTACCCCGACCTGCCCGGCGCCGCGATGGGCGGCCGCTCGCTGGATCCGCTGGAGTTCGACGGCCGCAAGCTCGGCCGCGACTTCCGTACGCTGCGCGATCCGCTGAAGGAATTCACGGTGCTCGGCGGCATGATGGTCAACATCACCGACGTGCGCCATCTGCTGCGCGCCACGCGCTCATTCGCGGCCTGGCGCCACAGCATGAAGCTGGTGTTGCGTTATGCAGCCGACCGCGCGCGCGGCTATCACCGCGGCACCCGCCTGTTGCTGGGCAATGCGCTGGCCGCGCAACTGTTCCACGGCCTGCTGGCCCGCAGGATCGAATATTGGCTCGACACGCCGGCGCTGGCGCTGCACCGCGATGCGAACGGCCGCGTGCTGGGCGCCGCCGTCGCGCGCGGCGGCAAGACGCTGAATATCCGCGCGCGGCGCGGCGTGGTGATGGCCACGGGCGGCTTTCCCTGGGACCCGGAGCGCCGCGCCCAGACCTATCCCCAGCCCACCGGCCTCTGGTCCATGTCGCCGCAGGACAATACGGGCGACGGCATCCGCCTGTCGGAAATTGCCGGCGCCGCGCTCGGCACGGGTCACGCCAGCCCCGCGTTCTGGGCGCCGGTATCCGTCCTGGAAGCCGCGGACGGCAAGCGCCTGCATTACCCGCACCTGGTGTGGGACCGGGCCAAGCCCGGCCTCATCGCGGCCAACGGCGCCGGCCAGCGCTTCGTCAACGAATCGGCCTCGTACCATGAGTTCGTGCAGGCCATGTACCGCGGCAACGGCACGGCGCCCAGCATTCCCGCTTTCCTGATCTGCGACCAGCGCTTCATCGACGCCTGGGGCCTGGGCCTGGCGCTGCCCGGCGGCAGGCCGCGCCAGCATCTGATCGATGCGGGTTATCTGCTGCAAGGGGCCAATCTGGCAGCGCTGGCCGCCCGGCTGGGCGTGCCCGGCGAGGCGCTGCAAGCCACGGTGGACCGCTACAACGCTCACGCGGCCCAGGGTCAGGATCCGGACTTCGGCAAAGGCTCCACCGCCTACAACCGCTACCTGGGCGATCCGGCGCACCAACCCAATCCCTGCCTCGCGCCGCTGGGCGCGGGTCCCTATTACGCGGTCAAGGTCTATCCCGGCGACATCGGCACGGCCTGCGGCATCGCCGCCAACCCGCAAGCCCAGGCCCTGGACGCCGCGGGCGCGCCCATTGCCGGTCTCTACGTGGCCGGCAACGACATGCAATCCGTGATGGGCGGCGCCTATCCCGGCCCCGGCATCACGCTCGGTCCCGCCCTGACCTTCGGCTGGATCGCTGGACAACATCTGGCGCATGCACAACACTGACGCCTCTCCACCGACAAGGATCCCCATGAAAATCTTCTACTCGCCCGCTTCGCCCTTCGTGCGCAAGTGCATGGTCATCGCCCATGAGCTCGGCCTGGCCGACCGCATCGAGAAGCTGCCCAGCGCGGCCGGCCCCGTCGCGCGCGACCAGAGCATCATCCCCAGCAATCCGCTGGGCCAGGTGCCCACCTTTATCACCGACGACGGCCAGACGCTGTACGACAGCCGCGTGGTCTGCGAATACCTGAACGACCTGGGCGGCGGCGCGCTGTTCCCTGCCGGCAAGACACGCTGGCAAGTGCTGACGGAACAGTCGATGGCCGACGGCATGCTGGGCGCGGCGCTGCTGGCCCGCTATGAAACCGTGCTGCGCCCCGAAGCGCTGCGCTGGGACGGCTGGGTCGAAGGCCAGCTGGGCAAGGTCCGCGACGGCCTCGCCCTGGTGGAGAAGAGCGCCGCCTCGCTGAACGGCCGCCTCGACATCGGCACCATCACCATCGGCTGCGCGCTGGGCTATCTGGATTTCCGCTTTCCCGACCTGGATTGGCGCGCCGGCCACCCGGCCACGGCCGCCTGGTACGAGACCTTCAGCCAGCGCCCGTCCATGCAAGCGACGAAGCCCTGATCCGGTTTGGGCAGGCGCAGGGCCGGGAGAACCCGCCGGGCTCCCTGGCCATCACCTGCCCTGGGTACGGCGCGGCCCGCGGGCCGCGTCGCTAGGGCCCCTGACATGGTCAGGGGCCTTTTTTTCGCCACGATCGCCCCCAGCTGTTACAGTGAAATTGCCAGACGGGCCGATCCGCCGGCCTGTCATCAGAAAGGGGCCTCAGCATGAACGTCGCTGCGATCTCCGCCATCCACCGGGCCGACGCGCCCTACCCCGCGCGCTCGGCCGCGCTGGACGGCACGCGCGCATTCCCCGAAACCCAACGCGTCGCCCATGTCCAGGCCGCCCGGGCCGCTGCCGCCGGACATGCGGCGAATGCCGTTCGCGAACGCGACGACCTGCCGCTGCCGCTGGCCTCTTTCAGCGCCTCAAACGCCGACGCGCTGCGCGACCTGCACGCGGAGTCACGCATGCGCCGCGCGCTCGATGAGTTCACCGCGCAACCCGACCCCGTGGCCCAGCGCGCCGGCTCCGCCAACGACCTGGGCACCATCGAAGGCCTGATGCCGCTGCAGGCCTACCGTATCGCGATGGGCAACCCGCAGGTCCAGGAACTGCAAACCGCCGTCGCCATGAAGGCGGCGGGCCTGGGCATCCCCAAGGTCGCCAATATCGGCGCGACCGAGAATGTCACGGACAACGCACGCTACCGGCCTGGGCACACGTCCTGATCAAAAAAAAACCGCCTGACACTTTCATCAGGCGGTTTTGCATTCGGGACCAGGCGCCGCTCAGTGGAAGAATTCCGCGATCATGGTGGCACCCAGGAAGGTGCCCGCGTTGGCGGCCAGGGACACCACCACGATCTTCCAGCCCAGCTTGCGGAAGGCAGGCAGGTCCTTGAGGATGGACAGGCCGGCCATGGCCAGGATCACGGTCGTGAACGGCAGGAAGTTGACCTTGCCGACCAGGGCGATGATCTGGTCCGAGTACGGCAGCACGCCGGGGCAGCCGGCGGTCATGGCGATCAGCGACAGCACGAACACGGCCGGCAGCTTGGGCACCACGCGCAGCACCAGGTCGGCGATGACGACCAGCAGGATGATGATGCCCATGCCCGGCAAGGCGTCGGCAAACGGCACGTTGTAGCCCAGGCGGTTGCCCACCAGCGCGAACAGGCCGCAGATGACGTAGGCGGTCAGGCGGTCGCCGAAGCCCATCTTGACACCATGCGCCGGCGTTTCCTGCGCGGCGCTGTCGTCGGCAACTGCGGCGGTCTCGGCCTTGCCGCGCGAGTAGCGGCCCAGCACGGGCTCCAGCTTGTCGTACAGGAAGATCGTGGTCGGCAACGAAATGAACAGCGTGAAGTACACGCCCACCACCGTGGTCAGCAGGTTGGCGGCGGCGGCCAGCGCGGCCACCTGGTGCGCGACTTCGGGCGTCTGCTGCGAGGCGATCGCGCCCACGCCGGCCGCCATCATGCTGCCCGAGCCCACGCCGGCGCCCATGGCGAGCGAACGCGGATCGAAGATGTTCAGGCTGGTGATGAAGCCGGCCATCAGGGCCACGAACAGCGCGCCGATCACGGTGCCGGTGATGTACTCGGCCATCACGCCGCGGCCTTCCGGCGAGTTCATGCCGTAGCGCTCGCCGATGATGGCCAGGCTGGGCTCGCGGCCCACCGAGAAGGTGGCGCCGATGGCCTCGCGCTTGATGCCCAGCAGCAGGGCCAGCGGCAGGCCGATGGCCATGGTGCCGAAGAAGTGGCCGAACTCCTGGAACACCAGGGCCCAGCCGGCTTCGCGCACCTGCGGCAAGGCGCCGCCCACCATCAGGCCCAGCTTGGCCAGGAAGGGCAGCAGCGCGTACTGCAGGTAGCCGCTGATGCGGGTCTGCATGGCGGTATCGATGCCGAGGCCGGCGGGCAGGCGCTGGCCGAAGGCGGCGACGACGGCGCCGATGAAGATGGCCCACAGCATCGGCTGCAGGACGATCTTGCCCGGGCCGACGTTGAAGGTGGCGCTGCCGATCGCCTCGGAAATGACAACCACCAGCAAGATGGCGGCAAGCATGCGGATGCGCCCGGATAGCGGCATGGAGGGCGCGGCCAGGCTGGCGCTGGCGTGTGACATCGGATTCCCCTGATGAACGTGAATAGTCGTCTTGGCTGCCCGCCGCCATCCCGGCCGGCCGGCGCCCGCATGGGCGTCGCAGCGCGGCGGCGGCGATGGCGCACGCAGCAGGGCCGATTTTCGCCGGGGGCCCAGTGCGCAACCATGACAGGGCTGGCGCATAAACGTTGCGTAAAATGCAACGGAAAGGCTTTTCCGGGGAAAATTTTGCATGATCTCGGGTCATGCAAGGGTAAACCCTAGATTGTATCTGTGGATCTGCCGCCGCACTCCCTGCCCGGAGCCCCCGCCATGGACGAAAAACTCGACGCCCGCCGTACCCACTACTTCATGCAGGTCATGAGCCGCGGCTCGGTGCGCGGCGCCGCCGAAGTGCTGGACATGGACCCGTCCGCCGTCAGCCGCGCCATTGCCGCCCTGGAACGCGATTGCGGCATCGCGCTATTCGAACGCCGCGGCCGCGGCGTGGTGCCCACCGACGCCGGACACATCCTGGCGCGCTACATCAAGCGCCAGCAGGACATACAGGAGAGTTTCTTCTCGGAGATCGACAGCCTGCGCAAGGCCGAACGGGGACACATCGATCTGGTGCTGGGCGAAGGCTTCGTGGAACTGATGTTCGAGCGCGTGCTGCCCGGCTATTGGCGCAGCCACCCCGAGGTCACGCTGGACATCGACGTGGCGCGCACCTCCGAAATCGTGCAGCGCATCGTCGACGACCGCGCCTATATAGGACTGGTATTCCAGCCGCCCAACGACGCCCGCCTGCGCACCCACTATTCGCGGCCCGAGCCGATCCGCGCCATCGTCCGCGACGACCATCCGCTGACCCGGCTGCGCCGTCCGCTGCTCTTGACCGACCTGGCCGAATACCCCGGCGCATCCATGCAGGAAGGGTTCGGCGTGCGCCAGCATATCCAGGCCGCCGAGATCAGCGAACAGGTCCGGCTGCGCAACGTGCTGACCACCTCGTCCTTCAAGGCGCTGTGGCAGTTCGCCGCCGCCGGCATCGGCTACGCGCTGACGCCGCCCATCGCGGTCACCGCGGACATGCGCACCCAGCGCCTGGCCAGCCTGCCGCTGGCCAACCCCATCCTCAACCAGGGCAGCCTGCACGTGCTCAGCCGCGCCGGCCGCCACGTCTCGCCCGCCGCGCGCGAGCTGCTGGAGCACATCGTGCGCGGCATCGGCGCCCCGGCCGGCTCGACGCCTGATACGGTCGAGTAAGGCGGATCTGCATCTGTTTCCACGGCGCGCGGCGGCCTACATTGGCGGCATCCGCCACTACGCCAGGAGAGACAACATGCTCAGTTTCTTGCGCACGGTCAAATCCGTGCTGTGGGGCTTCTTCGGCGTGCGCCGCGGGCGGGGCTACGATGCCGACATCGCCAACAACAAGCCGGCGCCATTGATATTGACCGGGCTGCTGCTGGCGGCTTGTCTGGTCATCATTCTGGTCGTGGTAGCGAAGTGGGCGGTGAACGCGGCGTTGTAAATCGAACGTTGAATCAACTGCCGCGCAAGAAAGGCCGTCCCGCCGCCGGGCCGCCCCAAGGCGGGACAGCCCCCTCGGGGGGCAGCAAGCGCGCGCAGCGTGGGGCCCCATTACCTTATTACCAGAATGACTTAGACGGTCGCCAGAGCTGCCTGTTACGGTTATGAACCCCTTACTCCTGCCGCATTGCGCCGGGTGACCGCTGGGGTCCAGACCGAGAAGACTTCAAGGGCAGTAGACATGTACGTGTATGACCCCGTCGACCAGCAACTCGTCGAGCAACGCGTGGCGCAGTTTTCCGACCAGACGCGCCGCTTCCTCGATGGCCAACTAACGGAAGATGAATTCCGCGTTTTGCGCTTGCAGAACGGCCTGTATATCCAGCGCCACGCGCCCATGCTGCGCGTGGCCATTCCCTACGGCATCCTGGCGTCGCGCCAGCTGCGCACGCTGGCGCACATCGCGCGCAAGTGGGACCGCGGCTACGGCCATTTCAGCACCCGCCAGAACATCCAATTCAACTGGCCCAAGCTCGAAGACGTGCCGGACATCCTGGCCGAGCTGGCCACGGTGCAGATGCACGCCATCCAGACCAGCGGCAACTGCATCCGCAACACCACCACCGACCACTTCGCCGGCGTCGCGCCGGACGAGCTGGTGGATCCGCTGGTGTGGTGCGAGATCATCCGCCAGTGGTCCACGCTGCACCCCGAATTCGCCTTCCTGCCGCGCAAGTTCAAGATCGCGGTCAGCGGCGCGGTGCAGGACCGCGCGGCCGTGGGCGTGCACGACATCGGCCTGCAGGCCGTCGAACGCGACGGCAAGCTGGGCTTCCGCGTCTGGGTCGGCGGCGGACTGGGCCGCACGCCCATCGTCGGCAAGCTGATCAATCCCTTCGTCGAATGGCAGGACCTGCTGACCTATCTGCAGGCCGCGCTGCGGGTCTACAACCTGCACGGCCGCCGCGACAACAAGTACAAGGCGCGCATCAAGATCCTGGTGAAGGATCTGACGCCTGAGGTCTACGCGCAGCAGGTGGACGAACAATGGCAGCTCATCAAGGGCGGCCCCGACACCATCACCCAGGAATTCGTCGACAACATCAAGGCCCGCTTCGTCTGGCCGCAATATGATGCCGCCGCCGCGCAGGACGTCGACAACACCGCCGCGCTGGCCGCCGCCGATCCGCGTTTCGCGCGCTGGCTGCGCACCAACGTGCACCCGCACAAGGCGGCCGGCTACGCCGCCGTCACCGTGTCGCTCAAGCCCACCGGCGTGCCGCCGGGCGACATCACCGCCGACCAGATGGACGCGGTGGCCAATCTGGCCGACGACTACGGCTTCGGCGAGCTGCGCGTCTCGCACGAGCAGAACCTGATCCTGGCCGACGTGCGCCGCGCGCGCCTGCATGAACTCTGGACCACCCTGCAGGCGCTGAACCTGGCCACGCCCAACATCGGGCTGCTGACCAACATCATCGCCTGTCCGGGCGGGGATTTCTGCGCGCTGGCCAATGCCGTCTCCATCCCCGTGGCCGAAGCCATCCAGCGCCAGTTCGACAACCTCGACTACCTGTTCGAGATCGGCGAGCTGGACCTGAACATCTCGGGCTGCATCAACTCCTGCGGCCACCATCACGTGGGCCACATCGGCATTCTCGGGGTCGATAAGGCCGGCGAGGAGTGGTACCAGGTCACCATCGGCGGACGCCAGAACGGCGCCGCCAAGCCGCTGCCCGACATCGAATCCACGCGTGGCGGCGGCGCCGCGATCGGCCGCATCATCGGCCCGTCGTTCGCGCGCGACCAGGTCGCGGGCGTGGTGGACCGCCTGGTCCGCACCTATCTGGGCCTGCGCGACAGCGAAGAGGAACGCTTCATCGACGTGGTCGACCGCGTCGGCATCGATCCCTTCAAGCAGGACGTCTACTCCGATCCCGCCTTCGCCAAACCCACGCCGCAAGCCGAGGCCGCCCATGTCTGAAATCTATCCGCACGACGCCCCGGGCCCGCACCTGATCCGCAACGGCCGCCTGGAGGCCGACGCCTCGCGCGTCTTCACGCCTGAACCCGAAGTCCCCGCCGAGGGCCAGGTGCCTGGTGACGCGCCGGGCTGGATCGTGCCGCTTTCCGTCTGGAAGACCTCGCGCGCCACGCTGCGTCGCCACCAACATCCGGTCGCGGTCCAGCTCGACCCGGACGCCGACCTGCGCGACCTGGCCGAAGCCGACGGCACGCTGGACCCCGCCGGCATCGCCTTCATCGCCGTGGACTTCCCGGTCTACACCGACGGCCGCGGCTATTCGCTGGCGCAGCTGCTGCGCACGCGCTACCAGTGGCAAGGCGAACTGCGCGCCGTGGGCGACGTGATGATAGACACCATCCACTACCAGGCGCGCGTCGGCTTCGACAGCTTCCTGGTCAAGCCCGGCCACGACCCGCACAAGGCGCTAGACGCGTTCAAGACCTTCACGGTGCACTACCAAAAGACCTACCGGGTGCCGACGCCGGCAGCCGCCTAGCTGCCCGCAACCCCCGGCAGCGCCCAGCGCTGCGCCCTGACCTCGTCCTGCGCCAACTGGGCGCGGATCAGGTCGGCAATGCTGCGCTGGCGCGCCGCCTGCATGCGGCTGATCAGGCTGGACACGCTGACGGCCAGCCGCGGATATCCGCCCGCATCGCACAGGGCCACGCCCACGCCCAGCACGCCGGGCACCGCGGCATTGCCCACCACCGACCAGCCGCGATCCCGCGTGTTCTCCACCAGGCGCCGCATCTGCGCCACCGTCATGCCGCCGTAGGCGCGCAGCGCCTGCTCGTTCTGCGCAATGACCTCTTCGGACTCGTCCGCCGGCAACGCCGCCAATAGCGCCAGCCCGGCTGCCCCCACGCCCAAGGGCTGGCGATGCCCCACCGTGACCGCCAGCACCTGCACGGGGTAGTTGCCCACCTCCCGGTGGAGGCAGAGCGAATCGTTGCCCGCGCGGCAGATGAGAAAGGCAGAGTCGCCGCTGACATCGCTGATCTGGCGCAGCACCGGCCGCAGGCCGCGCACCGCCTGCGCATGCGGATCGCCCGCCATCATCACGCCCAGCTCGGCCACGCGCCAGCGCGGCGCCTCGGACTCGCGCAAGGCGTAACCCTCCTGCACCAGCACGTCCAGATAGCGATAGGCCGTGGTGCGCTGCATGCCTGCCGCGCGCGCGATGTCGACCACGTGCATGCCCGCCGCGCCCGCCTGGCGCAGCACGCCCAGCACGCGCAAGCCGCGGCGCAATACGCGCGGTCCGGAGCCTTCGGATTCTGGATTGTTCAATTTTTGGACAGGTTGCGTTGATGAGGCCCCTATCAAAGCCCAATATGAAGTTGGGCAGACGCAGAGCTGTCCAAATATTAGACAAACAGGACGGAGACAACAATGAAGATGCAAAGCAAGCGGTGGGCCGCCGCGGCGGCCGCCCTGGGCGCGCTGCTCACGGCCCCGACCCTGGCGGCCAAGCCCTATCCCGAGCGTCCCGTGACGCTGGTGGTCGGCTACGCGGCGGGCGGCGCCACCGACATCGTGGCGCGCCTGATGGCGAAATCCCTGTCGGAAGAGCTGGGCCAGACCATCGTGGTCGAGAACAAGACCGGCGCCAACAGCAACATCGGCGCGGAAATCGTCGCGCGCGCCGCGCCCGACGGCTACACGCTGTACGTGGGCTCCATCGCCAACACCATCAACCGCACGCTGTACAGCCAGCTCAACTATGACTTCGTGAAGGGCTTCGAGCCCGTCGGCCTGCTGGCGACCATTCCGAACATCCTGGTGGTCAATCCCAAGCTGCCGGTCAAGACGGTGCAGGAGTACGTGGCCTACGCCAAGAAAAACCCCGGCAAGCTGACCTGCGCCTCGTCCGGCAGCGGCTCGTCCATCCACCTGTCGTGCGAACTGTTCAAGATGCAGACCGGCACCGACATCCTGCACGTGCCGTACCGCGGCAGCGGTCCGGCCGTGGCCGACCTGCTGGGCGGCCAGGTCGATTCCATGTTCGACAACCTGCCCTCGTCGCTGCCGCACGTGCAGGCCGGCAAGCTGCGCGCCATCGGCGTCACCTCGCCCCAGCGCCTGCCCTCGGCGCCGGACACGCCGACCTTGGCCGAATCCGGCCTGCCGGGCTTCGATGTGGAATCCTGGTTCGGCGTGATGGCGCCGGCCGGCACGCCCAAGCCCGTCATCGAGCGGCTGAACCAGGCCATCAATAAAGCGCTGGCCAGCCCCGCCCTGCAGGCGTCCTACCAGCAGTCCGGCTTCTACGCGCCGCCGCAACCCAATACGCCCGACACCTACGCCCAAAAGATCGCCAGCGAGATCGACAAGTGGGGCACGGTCGTCAAGAACGCAAACCTCAAAGCCAACTAGGAACCCCAGGATGTACCCGATAGATTTCTTCTTCCGCGCCGCCGAGCAGTATCCGGACCGCGTCGCGCTGGACGGTCCCGCAGGCCAGGTCACCTACTCACAGTTGGCCGCCGACACGCGGGCGCTGGCCGCGGCCTTGCAGGAACTGGACCCGGCGCCGCAGACGCGCGTGGCGATCTGCGCCGGCAATTCCGCGCGGCACATCCTGGCGCTGCTGGCGGTGCTGGCCAGCGGCAAGGTGTGGGTGCCGCTTAACTACCGCAGCACCGAGCGCGAGATCGGGCGCATCCTGGACACCACCGAACCTTCCATCGTGATCGTCGACGCCGTGGGCGCGCCGCTGGCGCCCGAGGCCCAGGCGCCGCAAGGCCGTCGCCACATCCATCTGGACGACGCGGCGGCGCCGCTGGCGCTGGAGGCGCTGCTGGCCCGTTGCGCCGGACGCGAGCCGCAACGCCATGCACTGCCGCGCGACGCCACCCAGGCCATCAAGTTCACCGGCGGCACCACCGGCCTGCCCAAGGGCGTGATGCAGCCGTATCACGCGTGGAACGCGGGCATCATCAATCAGATATCCAGCTGGGGGCTCACGCACGAAGACCGCTATGTGGTGGCCGCTCCCATCACGCACGGCACCGGCACCTACCTGCTGCCGGTGCTGGCGCGCGGCGGCGCCCATCTGCTGCTGGACGGCGTCACGCCGGCCAGCATCACCACTGCTTTCCGCGAGCGCGGCGGCACGCTGAGCTTCATGCCGCCCACGCTGATCTACATGATCATGGCGCAGCCCGGCGTCTCGCGCGCCGACTTCCCGCGCCTGCGCAACCTGATCTATGGCGGCGCGCCCATGCCCGTGGAAAAGATCGACCGCGCCCGCGCTTTCTTCGGCCCGGTGCTGGGCACCACCTATGGCCAGACCGAGGCGCCGCAGATCGTGACCGTGCTGCGCCCTGCCGATCTGGAAGCGCCGGAGAACCGCGCCTCGGTCGGGCGCGTCACCTGGCTCACCGACGTGGCCATCATGTCGCCCGATGGCGCGCTACTGCCGCGCGGCGAGATCGGCGAGGTCGTGGTGCAGGGCGACCTGGTCATGTCCGGCTATTGGCGCCTGCCCGAGAAAACCGCCGAAACGGTGGTCGACGGCTGGCTGCACACCGGCGACACCGGCCTGATCGACGCCCGCGGCTACCTGTTCCTGAAGGACCGCCTGCGCGACGTGATCATCACGGGCGGCTTCAACATCTACCCGGTGGACGTCGAGAACGCGCTGTCGGCGCACCCTGCTGTTTACGAGTGCTCGGTGTTCGGCCTGCCCGACGACAAGTGGGGCGAAGCGGTCCACGCCGCCGTGCAATTCCATCCCGGCGCACAGGCCAGCGCAGACCAGCTCAAGGCCCACGTGCGCGGCCTGCTCGGCCCCGTGGCCACGCCCAAGCAATTCCACATCCATGACAGCCTGCCGCGCTCCAGCGTGGGCAAGGTGCTGAAAAACGCCGTGCGCGACGCGGCCCAAAAGGAGATCTCATGAAAACGCCCGAAACCCGCCTCTGCGCGCATCACCTCACCGGCATGTCCTACCGCGACGTGGACCTGGTCGAGGACCTGATCGGCAAGAAGACGTTCACCGAAGTCATGATCATGCAGATCCTGGGCCGCGAGGCGCGCCCGGTGGACCTGCGCATCGTCGACGCCGTGCTGGTCACCCTGATGGAGCATGGCCTCACCCCCAGCGCGATCGCCACGCGGCTGATCTACATGAGCGCGCCGGAAAACCTGCAGGGCGCGGTGGCGTCCGGCCTGATGGCGGTGGGCAGCCAGTTCGTCGGCACCATGGAAAATTGTTCGCGCCTGCTGGACCGCATCCGCCAGGCCGGGGACGGCCGCGCCGAGGCGCTGGCGATCGCTCGCGAATTCCGTGAGTCCCGCAGCGCCCTGCCCGGCTTCGGCCACCATCTGCACAAGCCCGACGATCCGCGCTCGATCAAGCTGCTGGCGCTGGCCGAAGCCGAGCCGGACCTCAAGGGCGATTCGGTCAAGGCGCTGCGGTTGCTTGCGGCCGCGATCGACGAGACCTACGGCAAGCACATCACCATCAACGCCACCGGCGCGGTGGCGGCGCTGCTCAGCGAGATCGGCGTGCCGACCGAACTGATGCGCGGCTTCGCCGTCATCTCGCGCGCGGCCGGCCTGGTGTCGCACGTGGCCGAGGAGCAGCAAAGCCCTTCCGGGCGCTACATCTGGGA
The DNA here is from genome assembly GCF_049647645.1 of Achromobacter sp. Classification (GTDB taxonomy): domain Bacteria; phylum Pseudomonadota; class Gammaproteobacteria; order Burkholderiales; family Burkholderiaceae_B; genus Achromobacter. The sequence continues at coordinate 6,953 of NZ_JBARYB010000288.1, read as the reverse complement.
AACCATAGACCACGCCATTCCCTACGTGGGCAAGGGCAAGACGCAGCAGGGCGAATAGCAGCCGTGACAGCGTGGGCGTCGGACGGGCGCCTGGCGAGCAGAATCGCGTAGTAGACCGGGGGCTGACAGGCATGTACGCCTGCCGCCCCCAAAACCGTCAGCCCAGGTTCGGCGCCAGGGTGCGCTTCAGGTCCTCGATGCTCCGGCCGCTGCGGGCGGCGTAGTCCTGCAGCTGGTCTTCGCCGATCACGCCCACATTGAAGTACTGCGATTGCGGGTGGCTGAAGTAAAAGCCGGACACGCTGGAGGCCGGGTACATGGCATAGCTGTCGGTCAGCATCATGCCGATATCGGCGCCGTCCAGCACGCGGAACATGTCGGTCTTGATGACGTGTTCCGGGCAGGCCGGGTAGCCTGGCGCCGGGCGGATGCCCACGTATTTCTCGGCAATCATGTCTTCGTTGGACAGGGCCTCGTCGGGCGCGTAGCCCCACAGGTCCTGGCGCACGCGGGCATGCAGGCACTCGGCGAAGCCTTCGGCCAGGCGGTCGGCCAGGGACTTCAGCATGATGCTGGAGTAGTCGTCCAGCGCCTTTTCGAATTCCGCTTCCTTCTTCTCGATGCCCAGGCCCGCCGTGACCGCGAACATGCCGATGTAGTCCAGCTTGCCGCTGGACTTGGGCGCGATGAAGTCGGACAGGGACTTGTTGCTGACGCCTTCGCGCTTGGCGCCCTGCTGGCGCAGGTTGCGGTAGGTAAACAGCACCTCGCTGCGGGTCTCGTCCTTGTAGACCTCGATGTCCTCGTCGTTGATGCTGTTGGCCGGATAGAAGCCCACCACGCCGTTGGCGGTGAGCCAGCGGCCTTCGATGATGCGTTTCATCATGGCCAGGCCGTCGGCGTAGACCTTGCGCGCCTGCTCGCCCACGACCTTGTCGTCCAGGATGGCCGGGAACGGGCCGAACAGGCTCCAGGTCTGGAAGAACGGGCCCCAGTCCACGTACTTGGCGATCTCGGCCAGGTCATAGCTCTTGAAGGTGCGGCGGCCGATGAACTTGGGGCGCGGCGGCGTGTAGTTGTCCCAGTCGATGGCGGGGCGCGAGGCGCGCGCCTCCGCCAGCGGCAGGATGGGCGCGGCCTTGCGGTTGGCATGGCGGCGGCGCACCTCTTCGTATTCCTGGGCCAGGTCGGCCAGATACGTTTCCGACTGGTCGGACATCAGGTTGGTCGCCACGCCCACTGAACGGCTGGCGTCCGGCACGTAGATGACCGGGCCTTCGTAGTTGGGCGCGATCTTCACGGCAGTGTGCACGCGGCTGGTGGTGGCGCCGCCTATCATCAGCGGCAGCTTGCGGCTGCGGAAATACTCGTCGCGCTGCATTTCGCTGGCGACGTAGGCCATTTCTTCCAGGCTGGGCGTGATCAGGCCGGACAGGCCGACGATGTCGGCGTTCTCTTCCTTGGCCTTTTCCAGGATCTGGGCGCAAGGCACCATCACGCCCATGTTCACGACTTCGAAGTTATTGCACTGCAGGACCACCGACACGATGTTCTTGCCGATGTCGTGCACATCGCCCTTGACGGTGGCGATGACGATCTTGCCCTTGGCGCGCACGTCGCCGCCAGCGGCCGCGATCTGGCGCTTTTCTTCCTCGATGAAGGGAATCAGGTGGGCCACGGCCTGCTTCATGACGCGGGCGGATTTCACCACCTGCGGCAGGAACATCTTGCCCTCGCCGAACAGGTCGCCGACCACGTTCATGCCGTCCATCAGCGGGCCTTCGATCACTTCGATGGGGCGGCCGCCGCGATCGAAGATCTTCTGGCGCACTTCTTCCGTGTCTTCCACGATGAAGGTGGTGATGCCATGCACCAGCGCGTGCGACAGGCGCTTTTCCACTTCCGCGTCGCGCCAGGCCAGGTCTTCTTCCTTCTTGGCGCCCGAGCCCTTCACGCTGTCGGCGAACTGCACCAGGCGTTCGGTCGGCGTGCGCTCGTCGTCGGCCTCGGTCTTGCCCACGGGCTCGGCGCGGTCCAGCACCACGTCCTCGACCAGGTCGCGCAGCTTGGGATCCAGGTCGGCGTACACGCCCAGCTGGCCGGCGTTGACGATGCCCATCGTCATGCCTTCCTTGACGGCGTAATAGAGGAACACCGTATGGATGGCCTCGCGCATCGGCTCGTTGCCGCGGAACGAGAAGCTGACGTTGGACACGCCGCCCGAAATGCGGGCGTGAGGCAGGTTTTCGCGGATCCAGCGCGTGCCTTCAATGAAGTCCACGGCGTAATGGTTGTGCTCGTCGATGCCGGTGGCGACCGCGAAGACGTTCGGATCGAAGATGATGTCCTCGGGCGGGAAGCCTTCTTCCTCGACCAGGATCTTGTAGGCGCGGCCGCAGATTTCCTTGCGGCGCTCCAGCGTGTCGGCCTGGCCCAATTCGTCGAACGCCATCACCACCACGGCCGCGCCGTAGCGGCGGCACAGGCGCGCATGGTGGCGGAAGGGCTCCAGCCCTTCCTTCATGGAGATCGAGTTCACCACGGGCTTGCCCTGCACGCACTTCAGGCCGGCCTCGATGACTTCCCACTTGGAGCTGTCGATCATGATCGGCACGCGCGCGATGTCGGGCTCGGACGCGATCAGGTTGAGGAAGCGGCGCATGCAGGCCACCGAATCCAGCATGGCCTCGTCCATGTTGATGTCGATGATCTGCGCGCCGTTCTCGACCTGCTGGCGGGCCACGGCCAGCGCCTCGTCGTATTTCTCTTCGCGGATCAGACGGGCGAACATCTTGCTGCCCGTCACGTTGGTGCGTTCGCCGACGTTGACATACAGCGTGTCCTCGTCGATGTTCAGGGGCTCCAGGCCCGACAGGCGGGTCTTCACTGGAATGTCCGGCACGGGTCGCGGCGTCAGCGCGGTGACCTTGGCGGCGATCTCGCGGATGTGGTCGGGCGTGGTGCCGCAACAGCCGCCCGACATGTTCACCAGCCCGGCGCGGGCAAATTCCTCCAGCAGCGCGGAGGTGTCGGCCGGGGTTTCGTCGAAGCCGGTCTCGGCCATGGGGTTGGGCAGGCCGGCGTTGGGGTAGACGCAGACGTAGGTGTCGCAGATGCGGGATAGCTCGGCCACGTAGGGGCGCATCAGCGCCGCGCCCAGCGCGCAGTTCAGGCCTATGGTGATGGGGCGCGCATGGCGCACCGAGTTCCAGAAGGCTTCCACGGTCTGGCCGGACAGGATGCGGCCGGACGCGTCGGTCACCGTGCCCGAGATCATGACGGGCAGGCGCACGCCGCGCGCCTCGAACACTTCCTCGGTGGCGAAGATGGCCGCCTTGGCGTTGAGGGTGTCGAAGATGGTTTCGATCAGGACGATGTCGATGCCGCCGTCCAGCAGGCCGTTGAGCTGCTCCACATAGGCAACTCGCAGTTCCTCGAAGGTGACGTTGCGCGCGCCCGGGTCGTTCACGTCCGGCGAAATCGAGGCCGTCTTGGGCTGCGGGCCCAGCGCGCCGGCCACGAAACGCGGCCGCTCGGGCGTGCTGTAGGCGTCACAGGCCTCGCGCGCCAGGCGGGCGGACACCAGGTTCAGTTCATAGGCCAGTTCCGGCAGGTCGTAGTCGCCCTGCGCGATGGTGGTGGCGCCGAAGGTGTTGGTCTCGATGACGTCGGCGCCGGCTTCCAGGTACTGGCGGTGGATCTCGGAGATCACGTCCGGCCGCACCAGCGACAGCAGTTCGTTGTTGCCCTTGACGTCCTTGCCGTGGTCGGCGAAACGCTGGCCGCGGAAATCCGCCTCGCCCAGCTTGTAGCGCTGGATCATGGTGCCCATGGCGCCATCCAGGATCAGGATGCGCTTGCCCAGCAGGCGGGCGAAATCGCCGCCATGGGTATAGGCTTCGGGCGGGTAAGGCAGGCGGGGATACGACACGGGCAGGTCCGAATGGAGTTGGCAACGGCGGCGCAATGTGGCGAAAAAGCGAAAAACACCGCAAAAACAAGCCCTGATCGTAACAAAATGGGCCTATCCGCGCCTCCCGGTGATACAGTTTCGGCCCCGAACCGGTGCTTTCGGCGCACAGGGCTGGCAAGAACGCAACACTTGCCGGCCGCGCGCGAAAGGTAAACGGGAAACAGGAAGAACCTCCCTGGATTGCGGCCCCACAAGGCGCCGGCAAACCCTGGCTCCAGCCTGTGCTGCCCCCGCAACGGTCCCCATGCGCGCGATGCGCCCATGGCAGCCCGATACCGGCCAGTTCGATCGCAAGGAAGTCCATGCTGTGCCGCCAGGCCCTCACCGGCCCGCCGCGGCGTGGGCGCCCTCCCCATCGTGTATGGCCTGCGGGGTCGCGGGTCGCATCGAGGTTACGTAGATGAAAACCCGCTCCATCCGGCGCTACGCCGGCGCCCTGCTCTGCTCCGCCCCGGCCATCGCCGCCGCCCAGCAAACCGCCTCCGCCACTCCCCAGCTCGACGCCGTCACGGTCACCGCCCAGCGCGTGCCGACCGACGGCCGCACGCCGCCGGTGTCGATCTCGGTCATCACCGCCGAAGACATCGCCGCGGCTAGCGCCCGCACCATGCAGGACCTGCTGTCGACCCAGGCCGGCATCCACCTGATCAATACCAGCAGCTCCAGCGACAACTCCATCGTCGACCTGCGCGGCTTCGGCATTACCGGCGCCAGCAACACGCTGATCCTGATCGACGGCGTCAAGCAGAACACCAACGACCTGTCGGCGCCCAGCCTGGGCGTGGTGCCGCTGGACCAGGTCGAACGCATTGAAATCGTGCGCGGCAGCGGCTCGGTGCAATACGGCGGCGGCACCACCGGCGGCGTGATCAACATCATCACCCGCTCAGATTTTTCGAAGGAACCGGTGAGCGCCCGCGCCACCGCCACCTTCGGCAGCTACGGCCTGCGCCAGTACGACGCCGCCGTGGCCATGAACAATGAAAAGGTCGGCATCGACGCCTACATGCAGTCGCTGCACAGCGACGGCTACCGCGACCACAGCGGCGAGCGCCGCGAGGGCGGCGGCGGCGGCATCACCTTCCGCCATGACGACGGCTCGATCCGCCTGTACGGCCGCACCACCACGCAGAAGCTGGAACTGCCCGGCCCGCGCACGATCAATCCCAAGACGGGCGTGAACGAGTACGAGGACGATCGGCGCGGCTCGAAGAACGACGTCGATTACGTCAAGACCACCACCACCACCTTCGGCCTGCAGCTCGAGCAGGCCATTGGCGCCGGCATGCTGTACGCCGACCTGTCGACCCGCGAAAAGAAGCTGAACGGCCTGTCCTACGACGGTTTCGGCGACACCTTGCGCGACCAGAAGCTGGAAGAGAACATCGCCAGCGTGCGCTACCGCCTGCCGATCAACGGCGGCCACAGCCTCGTCTTCGGCGCCGACGGCCAGGAAGCCAAGACCACGGCCAACCAGAACGCCTACTACGACTTCCAGCCATCGAAGTGGCAGTCGCGCCAGCATCAGTACGGCCTGTTCGCCGAAGGCCAGATCCGCGCCACCGACAGCACCTACGTGACGGGCGGCATACGCCGCCAGTACGCCTCCGATGACCTGGACGTGATCTCCGGCTCGGGCACGGCGTCGGACCGCAGCAACCACCTGACCGCCTGGCAGCTGGGCGTGCGCCAGGACCTGCCCGCCGGCTTCGGCGTGTACGGCAAGGTCGGCCGCAGCTTCCGCCTGCCCAATGCCGACGAACTGCTGTCGGTGCAGAACCCGCTGGCGCCGCAGACGTCGACCGACAAGGAAATCGGCGTGACCTGGCAGTCGGCCAGCAGCAGCGCCCGCCTGTCGTACTTCCGCTATGACCTGACCAACGAGATCCAGTACAACCCGCTGGCCGACGGCATGTGGGGCCCGGGCACCGGCGCCAACACCAACCTGGACCCGACCCGCCGCCAAGGCATCGAACTGGAAGGCCACACCGCGATTTCCAGCAGCGTGTCGCTGGACGCGAACCTGACCTGGATGGAAGCGCAGTTCCGCTCCGGCACCTACGCCGGCGTGGACCTGGCGGGCAAGACCGTGCCGCTGGCGCCCAAGTGGCTGGCGAACGCCGGCGTGACCTGGCGCCCCACCGATGCGTTCCTGTGGAACGTCACGGCGCAGTACGTGGGCAAGTCGCGCATGGACAACGACCAGGCCAACCAGTTCGCCAAGGAGCTGGACGCCTACGTGCTGTTCAACACCAAGGTGGCCTACAAGTTCACGCGCAATATCGAAGGCGCCATCGGCGTGAACAACATCTTCGACCGCCAGTACGCCACCTACGGCATCCGCGGCGGCAATGCCTCGTTCGAAATGCTGGGCCCCGTCGCCAACTACAGCCTGTACCCCGCCCCCGGCCGCAACTTCTACGCGTCGCTCACGCTGCGCTATTGATCGCGGCATTCCGATATAGTCGGCGTTCCCCGCTGGCTATATCGACTTCCTGCATGACCCACGCACGCGCTCTCCCACGCATCGTTCCGGGGCGGTTCCTGGCCCCGGGCTTACGGCTGGGCGTGGGCGTGGTCGCGGGGCTGCTCGCGGGCCTTGCCTTGCCCTCGGCGGCAGCCGGCCAGGCCGTGGCGGATCCTGCTGCCGGCGCCGCCATCCAGGTCCGCGACGACCAGGGACGTGCGGTTTCACTGGCCGCCCCCGCCCGGCGCGCCGTCACCCTGGCCCCGCACGCCACCGAACTGGTTTATGCAGCCGGCGCGGGCGACCGCATCGCCGCCACCATCCGCGGCAGCGACTATCCGCCCGCCGCCCGCCAGTTGCCCGTGATCGGCGACGGCACCCAGCCCGATCCCGAACGCGTGGCGGCCGTGCGCCCCGACCTGCTGATCGCCTGGCAGCCCGCCGCCGCCGCGCCGTTGGCGCGCGTGATGGACAAGCTGGGCGTACCCGTGTTCTACAGCGACCCGCTGACCC
>NZ_JBARYB010000287.1:0-6268 GCF_049647645.1 Achromobacter sp. | reverse complement strand
GACGTGGACCGCGCCGTGCAGGCCGCCCGCCGCGCCTTCGAGGCCGGCGTCTGGAGCGGCCTGGCGCCGCGCCAGCGCAAGCAGCATCTGCTGCGCCTGGCCGCGCTGATCGACACGCACCGCGAGGAACTGGCGCTGCTGGAAACGCTGGACATGGGCAAGCCCATCCGCGACGCGCTGGCCTTCGACGTGCCGGAAACGGCGCGCTGCTACGCCTGGTACGCCGAAGCCATCGACAAGATCTACGACGAGATCGCCCCCACCGGCCCGGACGCGCTGGCCACCATCACGCGCGAAGCCCTGGGCGTGGTGGCGGCGGTGGTGCCGTGGAATTACCCGCTGATGATGGCCGCCTGGAAGGTCGCGCCGGCGTTGGCAGCCGGCAACAGCGTCATCCTCAAACCCGCCGAACAGGCTACGCTGTCGGCCATCCGGCTGGCGGGGCTGGCCGAGGAAGCCGGCATTCCCGCCGGCGTCTTCAGCGTGGTGCCCGGCCTGGGCGCGCAGGCCGGCCAGGCGCTGGGCCTGCATCCCGGCGTCGACTGCATCGCCTTTACCGGCTCCACCGCCACCGGCAAGCGCTTCATGGAATATTCGGGCCAATCCAACCTGAAGCGCGTCTGGCTGGAATGCGGCGGCAAGTCGCCGCACATCGTGTTCGAGGACTGTCCCGACCTGGACCGCGCCGCGCAGGCTGCGGCGCTGGCCATCTTCTCCAACCAGGGCGAAGTCTGCATCGCGGGCTCGCGCCTGTACGTGCAGGACGGCATCTACGACACCTTCATGGCCAAGGTCGCGGACTACGCTGCCACGTTGCAGCCGGGCGATCCGCTGGACCCCGCCACCGCCATGGGCGCCATGGTCGACGAACGGCAGATGCGCGGGGTGCTGGCCCGCATCGAAGCTGGCGCCGCCGAGGGTGCGCAACTGCGCCTGGGCGGCCGCCAGGCTCGGACCGCCACCGGCGGCTACTACATCGAGCCGACGATTTTCGATTGTGCCGGCCAGGACAACAGCCTGGTACGCGAAGAGATCTTCGGCCCGGTGCTGGCCGCGCAGCGCTTCGCCACCGAGGACGACGCCGTGCGGCTGGCCAACGACTCGATCTACGGCCTGGGCGCTGGCCTGTGGACCGCCAACCTGTCGCGCGCCCACCGCCTGTCGCGCCGCCTGCGCGCGGGCCTGGTGTGGGTCAACTGCTACGCCGACGGCGACATCACCGTGCCTTTCGGCGGCGTCAAGCAATCCGGCTTCGGCCGCGACAAGTCGCTGCACGCGCTGGACAAGTACAGCGATCTGAAGACGACCTGGATCAGCCTGACGGTTTGATCCCCCCGGCGGACGCCTGCGCGGCGTCCGCCATCCATGCCATTCCGCGTTATCTGCTTGGCCGCCAGCGTCATTGAAGGCGGCCGGTCCTTGTGCGACCTTGAACGGCGACGGACTGCCCACCGGGCGCCGTTGCGGGCAGGCGCAGGCGCTCTCCCGCCATCAGAACAATGACTGGAGACAACGATGCGCAATGCGATAAGGCGAGGCGGAACGCAATCCGCCCCCGGGGCACTTCCATCATCATGGCGGCGGACCGCGCTGGCAGCCATGCTGGCCGTTTCGGCCTGGGCCGCAGCCGGACCGGCTTGGGCGCAAGCCCCCTATCCCGCCAAGCCTGTCACCATCCTGGTCGGCTTCCCACCCGGCACGGCCACCGACACCGTCGCCCGGATGGTCGGCGACCGTCTGGCGCAGCGGCTGGGCCAGCAGTTCATCGTCGAGAACAAGCCCGGCGCGGGCGGCTCCATCGCCGCCGGCCTGGGTGCGCGCGCCAAGCCCGACGGCTATACGCTCATGATCGGCGCCTCCGCGCCGCAAGCCATCAACCCGCATGTCTATCCCAACCTGAACTACGACGCGCGCAAGGATTTCGCGCCCATCGGCCTGCTGACCTGGCTGCCCTACCTGTTCGTCGTCAGTCCGGATAATCCGGCCAACAACCTGAGCGAATTCCTCGCCGCGGTAAAGGCCAAGCCGAACCAGTACACCTACGCCACCACCGGCGTGGGCACCACCAGCCATCTGGTGACCTCGGTGCTGCTGGCCAAGGCCGGCGCCAGCATGATCCACGTGCCTTACAAGGGCAGCAGCCAGGCGCAGACGGACATCGTGGGCGGACGGACTTATGCCACCTTCGACACCATGGTGTCGTCCCTGGCCCTGGTGAAGGCCGGCCGCCTGAAAGCGATCGCCGTCAGCACCCCGGAGCGGGTCGCGAGCCTGCCGAATGTGCCTACCGTCGCCGAACAGGGCTTCCCCGGCTTTGACATGGGCGCCTGGCTGGGCCTGATCGCGCCTGCCGGCATCCCGCCCGAGATCCAGCAAAAGCTGGCTGCCGAGGTCAATACCGTGCTGACGGACCCCGCCGTGCGCGACAAGCTGGCGGATCTGGGCGCCCAGGTCCGCACCACCGCCACGCCCGCCGAATTCGGCGCGCTGATGCAGTCCGAATACGAATCGTGGGGCAAGGTGGTACGCGATTTCAGCGTCAAAGCCTCGGACTGAACAGGAGATCACAACCATGCATATCGCTACCTCCATGAGCCCCGAAGAACGCGACACCCGCATTCAACTGGCTGCCTGCTACCGGCTGGTGTCCCATTTCGGCATGAGCGATCTCATCTACAACCACATCACGGCGCGCATACCCGGGCCCGAGGGCCATCTGCTGATCAATCCCTACGGCATGCTGTATGACGAAATCACCGCGTCCAGCCTGGTGAAGATCGACCTGGACGGGAATGTGCTGAGCAATCCGGGCGAATATGGCATCAACGCCGCCGGCTACGTCATCCACAGCGCGGTGCACGGCGCCCGCCATGACGTGCACTGCGTCATCCATACGCACACGCGGGCCGGCATGGCGGTGTCGGCGCTGCAATGCGGCTTGCTGCCGCTAACCCAGACCGCCATGCGCTTCGCCAAGATCCCGTACCACGACTACGAAAGCGTGGCCATCGACCTGGACGAGCGCGCGCGGCTGGTGGCGGACCTGGGCCAGAACGAGGCGATAATCCTGCGCAACCATGGCCTGCTGGCGGCAGGCCCCAGCATCGCGCAGGCGTTCAACACGCTGTACTGGCTGGAGATGGCCTGCAAGGCGCAGGTCGATGCGCTGGCCGCCAACCGCGAGCTGTGCCTGCCGCCGCCGGCAGTGATCGAGAAGACCTGGCACCTGTATCAGCCCGCCACGCGCCGTCCTTTCGGCGAACTGGAATGGCCGGCCATGTTGCGCCTGATGGACAGGAAGGATCCCGGCTACCGCGAATGAGCCGCCGGCTGGCCCCGCCCCAGCAGATCGATGCCCGCCCCGCTGTCCGCGCCTTCCGGCAGGATCGCGGCGAGGCTGGTCTTGACCTCCAGGAAGTACGGCGCGCTCGAGGCCAGCCCGCGCGCAATGGCGTCAGCCACTTGATCCTGGCGCGTGATGTGCTCCGTCTGCATGCCGAAGGCGCGCGCCATCATCGTGAAATCGGGGCTGGCCAGGTTGGTGCCCGCGTAGCGTCCGGGATAGGTGCGCGCCTGATGCAGGCGGATGGAGCCGTAGCTATTATTGTTGGAGACGATGAAGAACACCGGCAGTCCGCGCTCGGCCGCGGCCATCATCTCGTTGCCCGTCATCATGAAGCCGCCGTCGCCCGCCAGGCACACCACCTTGCTTTGCGGCTGACGCAATTGCGAGGCGATGGCCGCCGGCGTGCCATAGCCCATGGCGCCGGACTGCGAGGCCATCAGCCTCTGCGGGTAGACAAAGGGAAAATGGCGGTACACCGGCGCGGCGAAGGTGCCCGCATCCAGGCAGACCATGAGGTCGCGGGGCGCCTGTTCGGCCAGGGCGCGGACCACGGACACGAACGGCACGCCGTCGTCGGCCCGTGGACTGGGCCAGGCGGAGGCGCGTTCCCGGATGGCGCGCAGGGACGCGGCCCAGTCGCCGCGGGCCGTGCAGCCCGTGGCGGGCAAGGCCGCCAATGCCTGCGCGGTAGCCACCGGATCGGCAACGATGCCGACATCGGCCGCGAAATGCTGATTCACGAAATGCGCATCGGCATGGCAGTGCACCAGCGTCTGCGAGGGTTTGGGATAACCGGGGAACGCGTAGCCCTGCGTGGTGATGTCGCCCAGGCGCGTGCCCAGCGCCAGGATCAGGTCGCTGGCGTCGAATGCCGCGACCTGGGCCGCCTGCGTCGCCAGGTCCAGGTCGCCGGCGTACAGCGGGTGCCTGTTCGGAAAGAGGTCGTGCTGGCGGAACGATACCGCCACAGGTATGCCATGTCGTTCCGCCAGTTGCCGCAGCGCATCGCGGCCGCCGGGCACATTGAAGGCGCCGCCGGCGATGATCAGCGGCTTGCGCGCGGCGTCCAGCAAGGCCTGCAGCCGCTGCAGCGTGGCGGGCGCGGGCTGCGCCGGACTGGCTGGCTCGGCAAGCCAGTCCGGTTGCTGCACCAACGCCTGCTGCACGTCTTCCGGGACGACCAGCACCACCGGCCCCGGCGAGCCGGAAGTCGCCACCCGCAGTGCCTTGAAAGCCGCCCAGGCCAAGTCTTCCGGCGCCGCCACCTCATGGACCCACTTGGCGATGGAACCGAACATCTTCTGATAATCGATCTCCTGGAAAGCCTCCTTGCGCAGGTCCTTGCGCGGCACCTGTCCGATCAGCAGGATCATCGGCACACCGTCCTGCTGCGCGGCATGCACGCCGATGGCCGCATTGGCCGCGCCCGGTCCCCTCGACACCATGACCACGCCTGGCCGGCCCGTCAGCCGGCCGTCGGCGCAGGCCATGAAACTCGCGCCACCCTCATGCCGGCAGGTCACCACGTCGATGCCCGGGAAATCATGCAGGGCGTCGAGCACGCCCAGATAGCTTTCGCCGGGCACCAGGAAAACGCGGTCGATGCCGTTGCCGGCGAAGATCTGGAGCAAGGCGTGGGAGGACGTGTTCGGTTCGGAAGCAGGTTTCATGGATGGCGGCAAACGAAAAGCAGGCGCGCAGGCGCGGGTCGGATTCGCTTGGATTCTAGGGTGGCTGGCGGGATGCCATGTAGGCATACTGTGCCTATCAGATATACAAAAAACGCACACAAGGAGCGCCTGCCCGCGCGTGCCGGCGGCGAGACATCGCGATGGACCTACGCAAGATCGAGAACCTGATCCACGTGGCCGATTCGGGCAGCTTCTCCAAGGCCGCCTCGGTGCTCGGCATCGCGCAATCGGCGCTGGGCCGCCAGGTCCGGAAGCTCGAAGACGAATGCGGCTGCGCCCTGCTCTATCGCAACGGCCGCGGCGTGTCCCTGACGCCCGAAGGCGAGAAGCTGCTGGATAGCTTGCGCCCCTTGCTGGCGCAAATGGCGCGGGTCGTGACCGAATTCCACGACGAGCAGAAATCGCCTTCGGGCCAGGTCACCCTGGGCCTGACGCCTACGCTGTCCCATATGGTCGGCATGCCGCTGGTGGCGGAAATCTGGAAGCGCCATCCGCGCATCCAGCTCAACGTCATCACGGGCTATAGCGGCTATGTGCATGAATGGCTGGCCAACGCCCGCGTCGACATTGCCGTGCTGCACGACGCGCGGCGTTCCCAGCACGTGGTGGTCGACCCCCTGGCCGAACTGGACCTGGCGCTGGTGTCGCCCGCGCAGAACCTGTCGCCCGCCGCGCGAGCCCAGTCCTCCATCGGCTTCTCGCAGCTCGCTGATCTGCCCTTGGCGCTGCCCACGCGCAGCCACGGCCTGCGCCGCACGCTGGAACAGGCGGCGGCGCAAGCCGGCACGCCCTTGAACGTCGTGTTCGAAATGGACGCGCTGGAATTGATGAAGGAAATCGTGCTGAACGGACTGGCCCACACGGTCCTGGCCCTGCCCGCGGTGGTGGGCGAGTTGAACAACGGCCAGCTGGTCGCCCGCAGGATCGTCAACCCCGCCCTGTCCACGCGCCTGATGTTGGCCACCGCGTCGAACCGGCCGCTGACGCAGGCGGTGAAGATCGTACAGGACGTCCTGCGGGAGTTGCTGGAGGGGATGGTCCAGCGGGAGCCTTATCGGTCGTATATGCGGATGGCGGAGGTGCGTTCTGGACCGCCATGATTCCGGTTTATTTTCCGGTCTTTCTGCCGCCTCCTGTCCAATACCCACTTACCTTGGCACCGGCAGCGGCGGCGCCGGCGTCAGCGGCCCGACCGGCACGCCGCGCTGCGCCGGCATCGGCGGCAAACGGG
>NZ_JBARYB010000286.1:0-18059 GCF_049647645.1 Achromobacter sp. | reverse complement strand
CTGGCGCTGAACCTCGCTGCCCTGGGCGCGGCGGCGGCGCAATCGGCGCCAGCCTCTACCTACAAGGCGCTGGTCTGCGTGTTCCTGTACGGCGGCAACGACCCCTACAACTCGCTGGTGCCCTACGACGCGGCCTCATACAAGGCTTATGCCCAGGCCCGCACCGATATCGCACTGCCGCGCGATGCCCTGCAGGCCACCGCGTTGCGCGGCAAGCAGCCCGCGCCCGGCGGCGTCCAGTTCGCGCTGGCGCCGTCGCTGGCGCCGCTCAAGCCCTTGTACGAAAGCGGCGACATGGCGGTGCTGCTGAACATAGGCCCGCTGGTCGTGCCCACGTCCAAGCAGGAATACATAGGCGCGCGCGTGCCCTTGCCGCCCAAGCTGTTCTCGCACAACGACCAGCAGTCGTACTGGCAGGCGCTGGCGCCCGAGGGTGCCGCATCGGGCTGGGCGGGCCGGCTGACGGACCTGTACGCCGACGCCAACGCGCAACGCACCTTCACGGGCATTACCGCTGGCGGCAGCAGCGTGCTGCTGGCCGGGCGCAAGATCGCCGGATACCGGGTGGGCATCCACGGCTCCACCCGCATCGACCTGTTGACCCGCGACATGTACGGCTCCAGCGCCTGCACGGCCTTGCTGCGCCAACTGATCACGCAACCGCGCGAGCATCTGATGGAGCGCGAGATGTCGCGTATCGCCGCGCAGTCCATCGACGCCGACGCGCGCCTGCGCGCGGCCCTTGCGGACGTAGCCGTGCCTGGCGATTTTTCATCGCCGCTTGCGCAGCAGTTGAAGATCGTCGCCCGTATCATCGCCGCGCGGCAGGCGCTGGGCGCACGGCGCCAGGTCTTCTTCGTGTCGCAGAACGGCTATGACAACCACGCCGGCCTGAACGACACCCACCCCGCCCTGCTCAAGGAACTGGGCCAGGCCCTGGCCGCATTCCAGCAGGCCTTGTCGGCGATAGGCGTGGCGGACCAGGTGACCACGTTCACCGCCTCCGAATTCGGCCGCACCCTGGGCTCCAACGGCAACGGCTCCGACCACGGCTGGGGTTCGCATCACTTCGTGCTGGGCGGCGCCGTCCAGGGCGGACGCTACTACGGCAGCCATCCGGAAATCGCCCTGGACGGCCCCGGTTTCGTCGACAACGGCCGCCTCTTGCCCACCCTGGCCGTGGACCAGCTGGGCGCGTCCCTGGGCGCCTGGTTCGGCGCCGGCCGCGAGGACCTGGGCCTGGTGTTCCCGAACCTGCGGCGCTTCGACGCGCAGGCGCTGGACCTGCTGCCGCGCGCCTAGGACCGCGCCGAAAGCGGCGGACTCACAGCTGCCGCGCCTGTTCGCGCAGCAGGTACTTCTGGATCTTGCCGGTGGCGGTCTTGGGCAGCGGACCGAACACAAAAGTGCGCGGCACCTTGAAGCCCGCCAGCCGGTCGCGGCAGAAGCCGGCCAACTCGTCCGCGGTCGCGGCGCAGCCGTCTTTCAGCGTGACGAAGGCGCAGGGCGTCTCGCCCCATTTGGCGTCGGGCCGCGCCACCACCGCCGCTTCCAGCACGGCGGGGTGCGCGTACAGCGCCTCCTCGACCTCGACTGTCGAGATGTTCTCGCCGCCCGAAATCACGATGTCCTTGGCGCGGTCCTTGATCTGCATATAGCCGTCGGGATGCACCACGCCCAGATCGCCGGTATGGAACCAGCCGCCGGCAAAGGCTTCGGCCGTGGCCTGGGGATTCTTCAGATAGCCCTTCATGAGCGTGTTGCCGCGCATCATGATTTCGCCCACGGTGACGCCGTCCGGCGGCACGGGGTCCAGGGTGGCGGGATCCAGCACGCGGACCTGTTCCATCGTGTGCTTGCGCACGCCGATGCGCGCCTTGAGCGCGGCCTGTTGGTCCAGCGGCAGATCGTTCCAGGCCTCGTGCCAGGCGCAACTGATCGACGGGCCATAGCTCTCGGTCAGGCCGTACAGATGCGTGACGTCTATGCCCAGTTCATCCATCGCCGCAATGACGGCGGCCGGCGGCGGCGAGCCGCCCGTAAGCACCTGCACCGGACGTGCGGCGCGGCGCTTGATCTCCGGCGGACTGTTGATGAGCATGCCCAGCACCACCGGCGCGGCGCAGAAATAATCGACCCCGTGCGCCTGGATGGCGTCGAAGACGGCCCCGGCCTCGACCCGCCGCAGGCAGATGTTGGTTCCCGCCAGCAGAGCGATGGTCCAGGGAAAGCTCCAGCCATTGCAGTGGAACATCGGCAAGGTCCAGAGGTACACGGCATGCTGGCGCATGTCGCAGGCCAGGGCGTTGCCCATCGCGTTCAGGTAAGCGCCGCGATGGTGGTACAGCACGCCCTTGGGCCTGCCGGTGGTGCCGGAGGTGTAGTTCAGGCACAGCGACTGCCATTCGTCCGCCGGCCAGGGGATTTCGGTCGCGGCGTCGCCTGTGTCCAGCAGCGCCTCGTAGCTCATTTCCCCGATCAGTTCTCCCGGCCCGTCGTACACGGCATCGTCGATGTCCACCACCCGGATCCGCCTGCGGGTCCTGGCCAGCGCCTGCGCCATGACCGGCGCGTACTCGCGGTCCGTCAGCAGCACCGTGGCTGCGCCGTGGTCCAGGATGTAGGCCAGCGTGTCCGCGTCCAGCCGGGTGTTCAGGGCATTGAGCACCGCGCCCGCCATGGCGACGCCGAAGTGGGCCTCGTACAGCGCCGGGATGTTGGGCGCCATCACGGCCACCGTATCGCCGGGCCGCACGCCCAGGCGCGCCAGCCCGCTGGCCAGGCGGCGGCAGCGCGCGTAGGTCTGGCTCCAGCTTTGGCGCAAGGCGCCGTGGACGATGGCGGTGCGCTCCGGATAGACCTTCGCCGCGCGCTCGATGAAGTTCAGCGGTGTAAGCGCCAGATGGTTGGCGCTATTGCGTTCGATATCCGGGGCTGGATGATCAGGAGTGTCGGCGGGCATCGGAGTCTCACAGAGGCGAAACGCTCGCCGCGCCCATCAGGCGGCGGCAAGCGGGGACAGGCCGCGCAAGGTGGCGCGCAGCAGGGAATCGCGCAGGTCCGCGTCCGCCTGCATCAAGCGCTGCAGCAGGCGGGATGGGCTGTCGCCGGGTGTTTCCAGATGCCAGCCGTACAGGTGCAGGCCGCTCAGCATGTAGGCATCCTCCAGCCCCGCCAGCGTCGCGGCGTCCCAGTGCGGCGAGCGCGCGGAAGGCGGCAAGGCGTTGTCGGCGCAGTCCACCACCAGGATGGGTGTCGGCCTGGAAAAATAGTCCGTCACCCTGGCGCGGGCCTCGTCCAGCCGGCGCAGGGCGGCGGCGTCCAGCGGCTCGCCCGCCAGGCGCGCCTTGACCAGGAGGTTGCGCTGGTCGAGTTCGACGATGTGCAGGTCTTTCTCGACCCAGTCGGCGTGGACCGGCACGCCCTTGCGGCGGAAGACTTCCGCGGCGGCGAGCCCGGCTCCCAGGCCTTCGCCGGCAAGCAACTGCTTGAAGAAGTCCCGCTCCGCCATGGCGCGGTCCAGTTCCTGCAGTTCGAGATCGAGCGCATGGCGCTCCCGCAGACACTGCGCGCGGCGGCCATGCAGTTGCTCGTCGGCGGGGCTGCGCTGCAGGTCCAGCCACGCCGCCAGGCGCACGCCGCTGCGCTGCCCCAGCCGATCGATGCAACGGCACAATTCCCGCAGGAACAGCGCCGCGCCCGCTTCGTCCTGCGCCAACCCCGGCGCCAGCGCCGGAAGCAGCAGCAGGCGGCCGGGCGGTTCGCTGGCGTAGCTGGCCAGCGTCAGGCCCGACCCTGTCTGCAGAACGCTCGCGCCCGGCGCCGCGGCCAGGGTCGCGCAAGGCTGGAAGCAGCGCGCGGCCTCGGTGAAAAGCGTGCGGA
Organism: Achromobacter sp.; assembly: GCF_049647645.1. Classification (GTDB taxonomy): domain Bacteria; phylum Pseudomonadota; class Gammaproteobacteria; order Burkholderiales; family Burkholderiaceae_B; genus Achromobacter. The sequence continues at coordinate 14,177 of NZ_JBARYB010000286.1, read as the reverse complement.
AAGGCTCGCCCGCCTGCTGGGGCGCGGCGTCGCCCTCGATCGCCTGGCTGCGCACCGTCCTGGGCATGAGGGGATCGGACCAGTCGTAGGGAAGGATGTCCTGCAGGGTGTGCACGCCCACCGTGCGCGGCGCGGGCACCAGCACCACCAGCGTGCCGCCCGCGGCCAACAGCCGCTTGAATTGCTCGCGCCAATGGCGGCTGGTGGCCAGCAGCCATTCCGACGCGCCCACTCCCAGCACGGGTGGATCGGCGCGTTCGCAGGCGGCCTCCAGGACGGGATACAGGCCGGCGGGATCCCATACGAGCACATCCGCCCGGTCCAGCGAGGCGGGCTGATCAAAGGACAGGACGGCATCCAGGCCATGGGGCGCGAGTGCCAACGCAAGGTCGAGCGTAGAAATATTCATATCGCTAATCCGTACTTGACTTTCGAAATCAATATATCATAAAGTCTAGTTAACTAGACAAATATACAAATCCTATATACATATTCCGGAACCCAGCTGTCATGTCCACTCTTACGAACGTACGCAGCGAGCCCCCCGTCGCCAGCAGCCCCGTGGCGCTGGACCGGGACTCCCCTCTGCCGCTCTATGTGCAGATCAAGCGGCGCGTGCTGATGATGATCCTGAATTGGCAGCAGGAAAGCGACCGCTTCCACACCGACCACGAGCTCAGCGAACAATTCGACGTCAGCCGCATGACGGTGCGCCAGGCCATCCAGGAACTGGTGGACGAGGGCTATCTGCGGCGGGTCCGCGGGTCCGGCACCTTCGTCTGCGCCCCCAAGATCGACGAGCAGTTCAGCCCGGCCATGGACTTCATCGACCAATGGTCGGCGCACGGCCGCCCCCTCAGCCTGCGGGTGCTGCACTGTGCCCAGGAGCCCGCCTCCAACGCCGTGGCGCGCGAGCTGGACGTGGCGCCCGGCACGCGGGTCTGGAGCATCCTGCGGCTGCGCACGGTCCAGCAGGTGCCGATTTCGATCGACTACCGCTATGTGCGCGTCGACCGCATCCCGCACATCGACGCCCGCCAGGCCGAGGCTGGCTCCTTGCTGGAACTTATCGGCCGTCAGGTCGAGCTGGCCTACGGCAACCTCAAGATCGAGGGCGGCGCGGTGCAGGCCGAGCATGCCGATTACCTCAGCCTGCTGCCCGGCGATCCTGTCTTGACGCGGCACCTGGTGTATTTCGACAAACAGGACCAGCCGGTCATGTCCGGCCTGTCCCACTATCGCGCGGACCAGGTCCGGTACTCGGTGCGCGTGCCGCTGCAGAACGGCGCAGGCAAGACGGACCAGGTGTCGGACTCGCTCGAGTTCCGCAACCCCTCAGGCGTGGGGGACTAGCCCAACTACGTTTTCGCTGTTCGTGGAAGTTGCTGCACACCCCAAATCCCGCATCAGGTACAGGAGTAGCACCATGACTTGCATAAAGACGTTTCTGGAGTTTTCGCGCCGCGCGGCCATCGCGCTGCCGGCCGCCGCGCTGATGCTGGGCATGCACGCCGCCAGCGCACAGGACTCGGTGCGGATAGGATCCATCCTGTCCGTGACCGGTCCGGCCGCCTTCCTCGGCGAAGACATGAAGGCCGGCATGGAAATGGCCATCGACGACATCAACGCCGCCGGCGGCATCGGCGGCAAGAAGGTCGAATGGGTGTTCTACGACGCCGAAAGCCAGACCGCCAAGGCGATCAACGCCACCAAGCGGCTGCTGTCCCAGGACAAGGTGGACATCATCGTCGGCGGCGGCAACATGAGCGGCATCGCCATGGCCATGGTGCCGATGGTCGACAAGGCCGCCACCCCCTTCATTTCCACCGAAGGCTCGATGCAGATCGTGATGCCTGTGGCGGAACGCAAGTACGTGTTCAAGAGCACCGTGGACGACGACCAGGTGATCGACCGGGTGCTGGACTACTTCGACAAGAAAGGCATCAAGCGCGCCGCCCTGCTGGCCGACAACAGCGGCTTCGGCCAGAGCGCCGTCGAACAGATGAAGAGGCTGGCCGCCAAGCGCGGCATCGACATCACCTACGAATCCTTCAACCCCGCGGACACCGACCTGACCCCGCAGCTCACGCGCATCAAGAATGCTTCGGTGCAGGCCATCATCTGCTGGACCGTGACCCCGGCCGGCGTGGTGTTCATCAAGCAGGCGCAGCAACTGGGCCTGGACAAGCTCACGCTGGTGCACAGCTACGGCTTCGTCGACCAGCGCTACATGAAGCTGGCCGGCGACTCGGTCAAGGACCTGCTGCTGGTTAGCGTCAAGTTCCCGGTGGGCCAGGACCTGCCTGACGCCGATCCCATCAAGACGCGCATCGTCGACCTCAGCAAGCGCTTCGAGGCCCGCTACAAGCGCAAGCCCAACCAGTTCGTGGCCCAGACCTACGACGCCATGATGCTGGCCCGCGCCGCCCTGGAAAAAAGCGGCGGCGACAAGGAAAAGACCCGCGAACAGCTGACCGCCATCACCGGCTACCAGGGCGTGGGCGGGGTCTTCAATTTCTCGCCGCAGCGCCACTCCGGCCTGGACAAGGATGACATCGTCATGCTCGGCTACCGGGACGGGCAATTCCGGCTGGCCGACTACAAGTAAGCAACCCCGTCTCCGCAACCTCCACTCACGCGCGCCGCCGGCGCGGCAAACCTGGGAGTGCAGTCATGAACGTAGCAAGCGCCGAGCCGCGTACGATCCTGGACGATCCGGAAAGCATCTTTCCGCTGGACCTGGACACCCGGATCCCCAAGATCCGCGATCTATACCACCTGGCGACGGTCAAGCAGTGGGACCCGCGCACCGACATCGATTGGCATCTGTTCGATGCCTCGCTATACACGCCCGAGCAGCGTTACGCGGCCCGCCAGTACTGGAGCCGCCGCGCCTGGAGCGAGTACGGCGCGATCTCGGAAAGCCCGGCCTTGCAGATCCGCTTCTGCCACGACAAGTGCGAACCCGACCTGCGCCTGTTCTTCACCATCCGCTCGCAGGAAGAAAGCCGCCACGCGGAAGCCTGCTACCGCATGGCCGAAGCCCTGGGCGGCTACATGGAGCAGCCGGCCCAGGCCGCATACCAAGGATCCGTCGCCACCCACGGCGTGCGCAAGATGGCGCTGGACCCCGAGGTGTCGGTCGAGGCGATCCTCGCCGCGCTGGTCTGCGCCGCCGAGGAAATCGCGTTCGACGTCTTCCGCCACCTGGTGGAGATCACCCGCGATCCCGTCGCCAAGCAGATCTGCGCCCGCATCATGCGCGACGAGGTGCGGCACTGCGCGTTCGGCTGGCGCTTTCTCGACCATCGCATTCCGCAGATGTCGCCCGCCGAGATCAAGGTGGTGGAGAACGCCGTGATCAACATGATGGAAAAGGTCGAGCTCAACGGCTACCACAGCGCGTGGCTGGCGCCCGACAACCCAGCCTCGCGCGCCGAGATGGAAGTGGACCGGGTCACCTGGGAAGCCGGACTGGGCTCCACCGTCGAGGAACTGGAGAAGCCCTTGTTCGTGGAAACGGTGCAGCGCGTGCGGCGCCAGATGGAGCCCTGGGGCGTGCGCCTGCCCCTGCTGCATCACCCGAAGATCGGCGAATTCTGAATCCAAGGACCCGTCATGAACGCAGCTACGACCAGAATTCCCGTTGAGCGCCGCTTCCCGCTGACGCTCAAGCAGTCCATTACCTCGATCCGCGAACTGTACGAAACCGGCAAGCAGCAGCGCTGGGCGCCCGAAACCGACATTCCCTGGGCCAGCTTCGACATCGGCGCGCTCGACGCCCGGGTCCGCGACGCGGCCCGCCTGACCTGGAGCCGCCGCGCCTGGGTGGAATACGCCGGCCTGAGCGAAACGCCGGCGCTGCTGGTGCGCCTGTGCCTGGAAAGCGGCCGCGAATCCGACCCCAAGTATTTCCTCACCGTGCGCAACACCGAGGAAGCCTGGCAGATCGAGTGCTTCCATCGCTACGCCACGCTGCTGGGCGGTTACCTGAACCGCCCTCCCAGCCCGCAGCAGGAAGCCATCTTCAACCAATGCCGCCACCGCCAGGTGCTGGACGCCGCATGCAATGCCGACGCCTTCTTCACTGCGCACGCCGCGGTCGAGGACGGGCTGGAGCTGGAGCTGTTCCGGGCCTATCTGGAGAACGCCAGGGAACCGGTGGCGCGCCGCATCCTGGAACAGTGCGTGCAGGCCAAGGAGCGTCACGCCACCTTCGGCTGGCTCTATGTGGCGGAACGCGCCGCCGCCTGGTCCGACGCCGACCGCGCCGCCGTGGCCCAGGCCGTCTTGGGCTATCTGAATGAAGTCGAGCTGCGAGGCTACCACTGCCCCTGGCTGGCCGAGCCCGACGGCGCCGAAAGCCAGGCCAATGCCCTGACCGCCGAAGCCGGGCTGGGCGCTGTTTCCCGCGACAGGGAGTACGAGATCCTGTGGTCGTACCTGGAGACGGTGACGCGGCGCCTGGCCGAATTCGGCGTCGAGCTGCCGGGCATCGCGCTGGCCGCGCGCCGGCCCAACTGAGTCCGCACGGGGTCCCGCCATGGATATGTCCGCGCAAATCGTCCAACTGCTGGTCGCCGGGATCACCACCGGCAGCATCTACGCCATCGTGGCGGTGGGATTCAACGTCATCTTCAAAAGCACCGACGCCATCAACTTCGCCCAGGGCGAATGGGTCATGATGGGCGGCATGGTGGCGGCCGCCTGCTACGCGGTGGCCGAACTGCCGCTATGGCTGTCCTGCCTGGCGGCGGTGGCCCTGGTGGCCCTGGCGGGAGGGGTATCCGAACGCCTGATCATCCATCCGCTGAAGAAGCCCGCGCCGCTGCTGGTGACGTTGCTGAGCATCGGCCTGGCCATCTGTACCAAGAGCCTGGTGATGCTGGGGCTGGGCAAGACGCCCATGGGCTATCCCGCGTTTTCGGGCGATGCGCCCGTGCCGCTGGCGGGGGCGCAGATTCCGCCGCAGAGTTTCTGGGTGATGGGCGTGGCGCTGGTCTTCATGCTGGGTACGCACTTCTTCTTCGAGCGCACGCTGCTGGGCAAGACCCTGCGCGCCACGGCCATCGACCGCGACGCCGCCGCCCTGGTCGGCATCAACGTGCGGCGTTCGGTAACGGTGGCCTTCGTGCTGGCGGCGCTGGCCGGCGGCATCGCGGGCGTGATCATCGCGCCGCTGACCTTCACTTCCTATGACCACGGCACCATGCTCGGCTTCAAGGGCTTCAGCGCGGCCATGCTGGGCGGGCTGGGCAGCCTGCAGGGCGCCTTGCTCGGCGGCTTGTTGCTGGGCGTGATCGAAGCGCTGGGAGGCGGCCTGATTTCCTCGCAGTACAAGGACGCGCTGTCCTTCATCCTGCTGCTGCTGGTGCTGTTCTACCGCCCCCAGGGCTTGCTGGGCAAAGCCGAAATCAACAAGGTCTGAAGGGGGTGACGATGAAATCAGAAATCCGCCCGCCCGGGGATGGCGGACACCGCGACCTGCGCATCCTGTTGGCGCTGTGGGGACTTTTCCTGCTGTTCCCGCTGGTGGCGCCGAACAGCTATGCCGTGGGACTGGCGGTGACGTTCAGCATCAACCTGATGTTGATCGCCAGCCTCAACCTGCTGATGGGCTATTGCGGGCAGATCTCCATGTGCCAGGCCGGCTTCTTCGGCCTGGGCGCCTATGTCAGCGGCGCCTTGTCGGCCAAGTACGGCATTCCCGCCCTTGTCGGCATCCCGGTCGCGCTGGCGGTCGCGAGCACGGCGGCGCTGCTCATCGCCCTGCCCGTGCTGCGGCTGCGCGGCCATTACCTGGCGATGGCGACCCTGGGATTCAATGCCATCCTGTCGGTGCTGTTCGTCGAGCTGGTGGACTTCACCGGCGGCCCCAATGGCCTGTCCGGGGTCGAGCCCATCACCGTCGCGGGCTATGCCTTCGATACCGACCGCCGCTTCTTTTACCTGGCCTGGGCCGCCGGCCTGCTGCTGATGTGGGGCTTCCTGAACCTGACGCGTTCGCGCATCGGCCGCGCCATGATCAGCGTGGCCGGCAGCGAGGTCGGCGCGGCCAGCCTGGGCATCAACACCTATGCGCTCAAGGTCGCGATATTCGTGCTCTGCGCCGCCGTGGCGGCCCTGGCGGGCACCTTCTACGTGCACTTCAACCAATTCGCGTCGCCGGAAACCTTCAGCTTCTCCGCGTCGGTGCTACTGCTGGTCATGGTCGCGGTCGGAGGTTGGGGCAAGTATTGGGGACCGCTGTTCGGCGCGCTGGTCTATACCGCGGCGCCGGAGCTGCTGCGCGCCTTCCATGACGTCGAACTGCTGCTGTTCGGGCTGGGCATGATCCTGGTCCTGATGTTCTTTCCTGGCGGACTGGCGGGACTGGCGCAGCGGCTGTGCCGGCGCTCCGCCAGCCAGCCGGCATCCCCGGTGGCGGCAACAAAGGGCAAGGTGCGCCATGGCTGATCACGATTTCCTGTCGGTGCGGGACCTGGGCATCAATTTCGGCGGGCTGGCCGCGCTTGCCGACCTGTCCTTCGACCTGCGGCAAGGCCAGATCAAGGGGCTGATCGGGCCCAACGGCGCGGGCAAGAGCACCTTGTTCAACATCGTCGCCGGCCTGCTGCACCCGGGGCGCGGCGAGGTGTCCTTTCGCGGCCGCTCGGTGCGCGGCCTGCCGCCGCACCAGCGCGTCAGGCTGGGCATCGCCCGCACCTTCCAGAACCTGCAGATCTTCAAGGACCTGACGGTGCTGGAGAACGTCATGGTGGGCTGCCACGCGCGCTTCGGCTCCGGCCTGTGGGCCTGCATGCTGCGCACACCCACGCAGCGCCGCGACGAACGGCAGATGCGCGACATCGCGATGCAGCGGCTGGAGCAACTGCATCTGGCCCGCCATGCCGACGTGCTGGCCGCGGATCTGAGCTTCGGCCAGGCCAAGATACTCGAAATCGCGCGCGCCCTGGCCGCCGACCCCACCCTGCTGTTGCTGGACGAACCGGTCGCGGGGGTGCCGCATGCCGAAGTGGCGCAGGTGGCGCAAGTCATACGCGAAGTGAACGCCAGCGGCGTCAGCGTGCTGCTGGTCGAACACAACATGAGCTTCGTCATGCAGCTGTGCGACGACATCCTGGTGCTGAACTACGGCCGCAAGATCGCCGAAGGCCGGGCCGACGCGGTGCGCGCCGATCCCCTGGTGCTGCAGGCCTATCTCGGGGAGGACATGCCCGATGCTTGAAATCACCAACCTGTGCGCCTCGTATGGCGCGGGCGACGTGCTGCGCGAGACCAGCCTGGAGATTCCCGCCGGGCAGATCGGCTGTCTGCTCGGCGCCAACGGCGCCGGCAAGACCACCGTCATGCGCAGCCTGAGCGGCCTGCTGCGGCCGCTGCGCGGCAGCGTCCGCTTCGAGGGGGAAGCGATCGAAGCGCTGAGCGCCGACCGCATCGTCGACCGCGGCATCGTCCTGGTGCCGGAAGGCCGGCGCGTGTTCGCGCCCTTGTCGGTCAGCGAAAACCTGGAGATGGGCGGCTACAAGCTGCTGAAGCAGCGCCGCCAGGCGGAGTTCCGCCGCAATCTCGACTTCGTCCTGGACCTGTTCCCGCGGCTGTCCGAGCGCGCCCGCCAGGCCGCGGGGACGCTGTCCGGCGGCGAACAGCAGATGGTGGCGATCGGCCGGGCGCTGATGAGCAGCCCGCGCCTGCTGATGCTGGACGAACCCTCCATGGGCCTCGCGCCCCTGGTCGTGAAGGACATCTTCCTGTCGCTGCGGCGGCTCAAGCAGGAAGGACTGACGCTGTTCATCGCCGAACAGAACGCCAAGCTGACCTTGAGCGCCGCGGACTACGGCTACGTGCTGCAGGAAGGCCGGGTGGCGTATTCGGGCAGCGCCCAGGCGCTGCGCGACGATACACGGGTACAGGCTGCCTACCTGGGCGCCTGACAGGAGACAGGTGAAGCGATGACGTTTTCTTCCCAGGAGCAGGCGATCGATCCGGAGCAGGAAGCGCAGTACAACCTGCGAGCCAGGCATCCCGAACGCGAGGAGATCTACTTTACCTATGCGCGCCGCAGCGCGCAGACGCGCGGCCGGCGCGAGGCGCGCCTGGACCTGCGCTTCGGCGAGCGGCCGTCGAGCCTGCTGGACCTGTTCGTTCCCAACCATGTGCCGGCGCCGCCGCTGCTGGTCTTCATCCACGGCGGCTACTGGCGCGCGCTGGACAAGCACGGCTTCTCGTTCATCGCCGACGACTACCTGGCGCGCGGCGTGGCGGTGGCGCTGCCCAACTACACGCTGGCGCCGCATGCCAGCGTCTCCGACATCGTCGACGAGGCCTGCACGGCCGTCTCCTGGCTGACCGCCCAGGGCGAGCGCCACGGCTACGACGCCAGCCGCATCGTGCTGTCGGGCCACTCCGCGGGCGGACACATGGCCGCCATGGCCTTGCGCCGCGACCTGGTTCCCGCCCTGGCCGGCCGAATACGCGGCTACGTCGGGCTGAGCGGGCTGTTCGATCTGGAGCCGCTGCTGCGTACTTCCATCAACCGCGACCTCCACATGAGCGTGTCCGAAGCCCGCAGCCTGGGGCTGTACCAACGCGCCACGCTGTACGAAGTACCCATGGTGTTCGCGGCCGGCGCCCTGGAAACCGAGGGATTTCGCGGACAGAGCCGGGATTTTTCACGGCATTGCGCCAGCCACGGCCACGAGGTCGAGAACCTGGTGGTGCCGCAACGCAACCATTTCGACCTGCTGACCGATTTCGCCGGCGTCGGCTATCCGCTGTTCAACAAGACGCTCGATCTGCTGCTGCCCGGCGCGGACCGGGCCTGATCTTTCACAAGGAGTCTCCATGGCAGGCCAACCACTCAATCCCGCCGGCGTCTGCGCCCCCCTGGGCCCCTACAGCCAGGGCGTGCTGACCGAGGGCGCCGGACGCTGGCTGCACATCGCCGGCCAGGTCGGAGTATCTTCCGAAGGCGTGCTCGCAGCAGGCTTCGAGGCCCAGGCCCACGCCGCCTGGCGCAACATCCAGGCCATGCTGGAGGCCGCGGGGATGAACGCGGGCGACCTGGTCAAGGTCGTGACCTACATCACCGACGAAAGCCAGCTGCCGCTGCTGGGCCCGGTCAGGCTGGCCTATCTGGGCGAGGCCCGCCCCGCCGCGACGCTGGTCGTGGTGCGCGCCCTGGCGCGGCCCGAGTGGCTGATCGAAGTGGAAGCGTCGGCGTACAAGCCTGCATGACCCCCGCGGCGGCATCGCCCGAAGGAGAGTGAGCATGTTCGAGGACCTACGCAACAAGCGGGCCCTGGTGACCGGCGCCTTCGGCGGACTGGGCGCGGAATTCGCGCGTACCCTGGCCGCCGCCGGCGCGCACGTGGCCCTGGCCGGACGCAGGCTGCAGGCTGGCGAGCAACTGGCCGCGGAACTGGCCGCCGCGGACCGGCGGACTTGCGCCATCGCGCTGGACGTGACCCAGCCCGACAGCGTCGCAAGCTTGTTCGACACCGCGTCCGAGCGCCTGGACGGCGCCATCGACATCCTGGTCAACAACGCCGGCATCACCGCCACCCGGCCAGCGCTGGAATACACCGAGGCCGATTGGAGCGACGTGATCGACGTCAACCTGAACGGCACCTGGCGCGTGGCGCAGGCGGCCGGCCGCCACATGCAGGCGCACGGCGGCGGCAGCATCATCAACATCGCCTCCATCCTGGGGCTGCGGGTGGCCCAGCAGGTGCCTGCCTACGCCGCCTCCAAGGCCGCGTTGATCCAGCTGACGCAGGCCCTGGCGCTGGAATGGGCGCGCCACGGCATCCGCGTCAATGCGCTCGCGCCCGGCTATATCGAAACCGACCTGAACCGCGAGTTCTTCGCCAGCGACGCGGGACAGGCGCTGATCCGGCGCGTGCCGCAGCGCCGGCTCGGACAGGCGCGGGAGCTGTCCGCCCCGCTGCTGCTGCTGGCTTCCGACGCCTCTTCCTTCATGACCGGCTCCGTGCTGGTCGTGGACGGCGGACATCTCATTTCCACGCTCTGACTCCGGGACGCAACATGGACTTCAGCCTCACGCCAGAAATCGAAAGCTACCGACTACGCATCAAGGCCTTCGTCGAGACGCACATCCTGCCGGTGGAGGCCGACCCGTCCTCCTACGACGAACACGAGAACATCCGCGAGGAAGTGCTGCAGCCGCTGCGCCGCCGCGCGCGCGAAGCCGGGCTATGGGCGCTGCAGATGCCGCGCGAACGCGGCGGCCAGGGCCTGTCGCGCGTCGGCATGGCGGCCTGCTACGAGGAAATGAACGTATCGATCTTCGGACCGGTGGTGTTCAACAGCGCGGCGCCCGACGACGGCAACATGATGGTGCTGGAGAAGGTCGCCACCGAGGCGCAGAAGGCGCGCTGGCTGCAACCCATCATCGACGGCAAGGTGCGCTCCTCGTTCGCCATGACCGAACCGCATCCGGGCAGCGGCTCCGACCCGTCCATGATGCTCACCACCGCCACCCTGCAAGACGGCAAGTGGCGCATCCACGGCAGGAAGTGGTTCATCACCGGCGCCGGCGTGGCGCAGCACTTCATCCTGATGGCCAAGACCTCGGACGATCCGCGCAAAGGCTTGACGGCCTTTCTCTTCGACGCGGACCAGCCGGGCTGGCGCATCGAGCGCCGCATCCCCATCATGGGACCGGAGGAGCACGGCGGCCACTGCGAATTGGTGTTCGACGGGCTGGAAATTCCCGATGAAAACCGCCTGCTCGGCGTGGGCGACGGCCTGAAGGTCACGCAGATCCGCCTGGGACCCGCGCGGCTGACGCACTGCATGCGCTGGCTGGGACTGGCCCGCCGCTCCCTGGCCATCGCGCGCGAGTACGTGGCGACCCGCCAGAGCTTCGGCACCGCGCTGGCCGAGCGCGAAGGCGTGCAGTGGATGCTGGGCGAATGCGCCATGGCGATCGAGATCGGCCGCCTGCTGACGATGCGCGCCGCCGTCGCCCTGGACCAGGGCAGTTTCGCGCGCAAGGAAGTCTCGATGGCGAAGATCGTCGTCTCCGAAACGCTGCACAAGGCGGTCGATACCGCCATCCAGCTGACCGGCGCGCGCGGCTATTCCCGCGACACGGCCCTGGCCTGGATCTACCGCTATGCGCGCCAGGCCCGGCTGGTGGATGGCGCCTCGGAAGTGCACAAGATGGTGCTGGCGCGATTCCTGATGGACGAGGGCGAAGAGTTCTGGCATTGGCAGGCGCAGCAACAGGCCGGAGCGCAATCGTGACGGGCGCGGCAGTGGAGACGATCGCCGGCCAGGACGCGCTGGCGGCCTACCTGGTACACGCCGGCTACGCCGCCCAAGCCGACGAAGTGACGCTGCGCCGCCTGGCCGGCGGCCAGTCGAATCCGACCTACATCGTGACCACGGCCCGCGGCCAGTACGTGCTGCGCAAACAGCCCGCGGGCAAGCTGCTGCCCTCGGCGCATGCCATCGACCGAGAGTTCCAGGTCATGCGGGCGCTGGAGCGCGGCAAGGTGCCCGTGCCGCGCATGCTGGACTACTGCGCCGACGACAGCCTGCTCGGCACCCCCTTCTACCTGATGGACTATGTGCAGGGGCGCACCTTCGTCGACCCCGCCCTGCCGGGCCTGGACCGGGCCGAGCGCGGCGCAATCTACGCCGAAACCAGCCGCGTGCTCGCGGCGCTGCATGAACTGGACTACGCGGCCCTGGGCCTGGAAAGCTATGGCCGCCCCGGTAACTACTATGCCCGACAGATTTCCCGCTGGACGCGCCAGTACCGCGACAGCCGGCCGGCGGCGGACCTGCCCGCCATGGAGTCGCTGATCGACTGGCTGCCCCACAACATCCCCGCCGGCGACGAGACCCGCCTGGTGCACGGCGACTTCCGCCTGGACAACCTGATCTTCCACCCCACCGAGCCCCGCGCCCTGGCCCTGCTGGACTGGGAGCTTTCCACGCTGGGTCACCCGCTGGCGGACCTGGCCTATTACTGCATGTGCTGGCGGGTATCGCCGCAGCTGTGGCGCGGCGTGGCCGGATGCGATCTGGGCGCCTTGGGCATCCCCGCGGAGGACGAGGTCGTGGCGGCGTACTGCCAGGCGCGCGGGCTGGCCGGTGTCGCCGATTGGGGCTTCTATCTCGCTTACAGCTTCTTCCGCATGGCCGCCATCCTGCAAGGAGTCGCCGCCCGCGCCTCGGGCGGCAACGCCGCCGCCGACGACGCCCAGGCCATGGGCGCCAAGGTGGAGCCGCTGGCCGAGCTGGGATGGGAATGCGCGCGCACTGGCGACACCGGTTGAAGGACAGGACTGAAGGACCAGGTCTAGGGGCGGAGTCAAAGAGCCAGGCGCCGGCGGCTGGGCTGGCGCCCGGGGCGCAACCGCTCTATAACCTGATAATCGGGCCGGCACGGCAGCCGGACGCCCCTACCTCCCTCCCCCCGCTTCCATGACCCAGACCTGCTCCCTGGCATTACAGCCCGCCACCGAAGACGACCTGCCCTTCCTGCTTGCCCTGCGCAAGACCACCCTGCAGGAGCACCTGCTGCGAGCAGGCGCGCCGCTGGATGACGACCACCACCTGGCCCGTATCCGCTACCGCTTCGAGGACGCCCGCATCGTCTGGCTGGACGGCCGGCCCGCCGGCCTGTTCAAGCATGGCCGGGATGCCAACAGCTGGCGCATCGTCCAGATCCAGATCGACCCCGCGTTCCAGGGCCGCGGGCTGGGCCGCCGCCTGCTGGAAGGCGTGCTGGACCAGGCCGATGCCGAGGGCGTCCCCGTCACCTTGAGCGTACTGAAAGGCAACCCCGCCCGCCGCCTTTACGAAGCGCTGGGCTTCACCCCCGTGGAGGAGACCGAACTGGAGCACGAAATGCGTTACGAGCCTGGCGCGGTCCGGCCGGCTGGCTGACCCTTTGCAACTTCTTTCCGTCCGGGTGGAATAAAGCCGGGACCGGCAGCGTCTGTAGGGGGCAGTCTCCCACTTTCCCTATCTACGTACGAGGCACACCATGCGCAAACACATCGCCGCAGCCCTGGCCATCTCCGCCGCCGCCCTGTTTTCGGCCGGCGCCCAGGCCCAGGCCGTCAAGACCCAGGACGGCATGCTGGTCAACAGCGCCGGCATGACGCTTTACACCTTCGACAAGGATGCCGGCGGCAAGAGCGCCTGCAATGACCAGTGCGCCAAGATCTGGCCGCCCGTCATGGCCAGCGCCGACGCCAAGCCCATGGGCGACCTGACCATCATCACCCGCGACGACGGCAGCAAGCAATGGGCCAGCAAGGGCAAGCCGCTGTACACCTACGCCAAGGACGCCAAGGCCGGCGACAAGGCGGGCGACAACTTCAAGGATGTCTGGCACGCGGCCAAGCCCTGAAGCGGCGTCCGAGAGCTACCGCAGCAACCCATGCGCGCCGAAGACGAAGCCCTGATCCTGGCCTGCATCCCCAGCCTGCGGCGCTACGCCCGCGGGCTGACGGGCGACCCCCACCGGGCCGACGACCTGGTCCAGGACACGCTGGAGCGCGCATGGAGCCGCTATTCGCGATGGCAGCGGCGCGGCGAATTGCGCGCCTGGATGTTCGGCATCATGCATAACCATTTCATCGATGGCGTGCGCGCCAGCAGCCGGCGGGCCGAGCAGACCGCCTCGGGCGACCTGCCCGACGCCCCGGTGCGCGCCACGCAGACAGACCACCTGGAGGTGCGCGACCTGGACCGCTGCCTGCAAACCCTGCCCGCGGAACAGCGGGAAGTGCTGCTGCTGATCTGCGTGGAAGACCTGTCCTATCAGGAAACCGCCCGGATACTGGACGTGCCGATGGGCACGGTCATGTCGCGCCTGTCGCGCGCCCGCGAGAAGCTGGGCGCGCTGATGCACGCGCGCGACACCGTCAGCAAGCTCCATCGCGTGAAATGACATGAACGAGAAACGCCTCCATGCGGTGCCCGGCGCGGGCACCCCGATTACCGAAGCCGACCTGCATGCCTATGCGGACGGCCAGTTGCCGCCGGCGCGCCGCGCCGAGGTCGAGACCTTCCTGGCCGCGCATCCGCAGGACCAGGCCCGCGTCGACGAATGGCGCGAGCAGCGGCGCCTGCTGCACGCCATGCTGGACCCGGTGCTGGACGAGCCGCTGCCGCTGCGCCTGCCCCTGGCG
>NZ_JBARYB010000285.1:0-3516 GCF_049647645.1 Achromobacter sp. | reverse complement strand
GGCTTGGCCGCATCCGCCGCCGTGGCGAGAGTCTGGCTGGCGTGCAGGCGCACGGCGTCGGCATTGCTGCCCGCAGCCCCGGTCAAGGGAGGCGCCAGCGTGTTCGCGCCGCGCACTGGCCCGATCAGGCGGTTCTGCGCCGCGATGTCGCCATGGGCGTTGCGCGCATAGTCCGGCAGCTCGGACGAGACCTTGGCGGCCTCGACACAATTGCTCATGCAGGCCGTGTTCTGCGTATCGGGCTTGTCCGCAAGCAGCCACATGCCATGCTCGCGCGTCATGCCGTTGCGGTTGGGCATGCGCGCCTGCACGTCGGCGATGTTCTTGTCGGAGAGCTCGAAATCCTCGGGCACGATTTCGCCCAGGTTAAGCAGGTAGGCCGTGACGGCGTAGACCTCGTCCGGCGACAGGGTCTTGGGGTTGTCCCAGGGCATGGCGCGATGGATGTAGTCCCACAGCGTGGAGACCGTGCTGACCTTCATCAGCGTGGTGCGCTGCGGCTGGGAATTGCCGGCCAGCGCCGCAACGCGGCCGCTGCGGATGTCATCGGCGGTGGTGCCGCCGACGATAGGAGTGAAGACTTCGTTGCTCTCGCCGAAGCTGCCATGGCAGGACGCGCACTTGCCTTCCCAGATGTCGCCGCCGCGCAGCACCGTGCCGCTGCCAGGCGGCAGGCCCTTGAAATCGGGCCGCACATCGATGTCCCAGGCCGCCACTTCGGCCGGCGTGGCGCCTCGCCCCACGCCCGGGAATTTATCCGCCGCCTCTGCGCCCGGAGCCAGCATCGCCAGCCCCAGGCCCGTACAGGCCAATGCGGCGCGCAGGCTATTCAATGTGGACATTGCTCACTTCTCCGCTCTCGGCCACCCGCCACGATTGAATGCCGTTGTTGTGATAGATGGAGCGCGTGCCGCGCACCTCGCGCAACTGGCCCGAACGCGGCTGGACGTAGCCAGTCTCGTCCTGGGCGCGGCTTTGCAGGATGACGGGTGAACCGTCCCAGACCCAGTCGATATTGAAGCGCGTCAGGCATTTGGCCAGCACCGGCCCTTCCAGCCGCGCCGTGCGCCAGTTGCGGCCGCCGTCGATCGACACATCGACCTGCTTGACCTTGCCGCGGCCCGACCAGGCCAGGCCGGAGATGTTGCAGAAGCCCTTGTCCAGCAGCACCTGCCCGCCCGACGGCGTGGTGATGACGGACTTGCACTCCTGGATCGAGGTGTACTGGCGGTGCAGCCCGCCGGGCATCAGGTCCACGTAGTGGATGGTCTCGTCCTTGGCGTTCCAGGGCTGGTCGCCGACTTCGATGCGGCGCAGCCATTTCACCCACGACACGCCCTGCACGCCCGGCACCACCAGGCGCAGCGGATAGCCGTTCTCGGGCCGCAGCATTTCACCGTTCATGCCCCAGGCCACGATGGCATCGTCCAGCGCCGCTTCCATCGATATGGTGCGCGTCATGCTGGAACCGTCGGCGCCCTCGGCCAGCACGAACTTGCCGCGCTTGAGGTCGGCGCCGCAGTCTTCCAGCAGCACCGAAAGCGGCACGCCGGTGAACTCGCAACAGGACAGCATGCCGTGGGTGTACTGCACCGTCGGAACGGCCGCATTGCCCCATTCCGGGCCGCTGTTGGCGCCGCATTCGATGAAATGGATGCGCGACACGGACGGCAGGCGCATCAGGTCGTCCATGGTGTAGACCTTGGGTTGCGCCACCAGGCCATTGATCATGAAGCGATGCTGCGCCGGGTCGATGTCCACCCAGCCTTGATGATGGCGCTCGAAATGCAGCCCGCTCGGCGTAATGATGCCGAACAGGCCTTGCAAGGGCGCAAAGGCGACCGAGGAGGCGGGCACCCGGGTCAGGCCCGGCGACTGGCGCCGCTGCAGGTTCGCTTCGTACTTCGACGGCACGCCATAGGGCCGCGCGGCGACCGGTTGCCCCAGCGACGTGGTCCAGGGACGCGGCGTCAGGATCATCTCATCGCCCGCCTTCTGCGCCAGCGCGTTGCCCGCCAGTCCGGCGGCCAACGCGGCGCCAGCCGTCTGGAAGCTGCGCAGCAAAAAACCTCGGCGGGTGTCGTCCAGGCCATTGCGGGCAATATCCTGCGCCAGATCGGCGGACACGAAATTCTCGGGCGCCTTGCGCAGGCGTCCCACTTTTGCCTCTCGATCCACCTTTCTCCTCCGTGGGTGTTACCCAGCTTCTTTATTTTCTGTAGTTATATGCAAATTATCTTTGCACATAAAGAAGCCGATTGGCACGCTGCGCCGCAACACCTGGCGGCGGCTACACGGTCAAACAAGGGGATCAACCCAGCATGTCGCCCCAGATTGCCTGGACCCAGGCCTGGGCATCGGGAGTTTCCCTAGCGTTGGGTTCGGCCGACAATCCGCCGGCTCCGGCCACCGGCAGCATGGTCTTCGCGGCGGCGTCGTAGCGATGCACGCTGGCCACGTGCATGACCTCGCGGTCGGAGGTGTAGCTGTAGCAGGTGTTGGCATACAGCGGCAGCGGATTGACGCTGCCGCCGCCAAGCAGGGCCAGCACGGCGGCGGCGCAGGTCTTGCCATGCTGGTTGGCCATGTGGCCGGACTTGGGCATCGCCGGCGCGACCTGGATCGCATCGCCCAGCACATGGATGCCAGGCACGGCGAGCGATTCGAAGGTCAGGAAATCCACCTCGCACCAGGCGCCATTGGCCGTCGCCAGGCCGGCGTCCACCGCGATAGCCGCGGCGCGCATGGGCGGCACCACGTTCAGCACGTCCGCCAGCACGGTTTCGCCCAGTTCAAACTCCACGCTCAGACGGGCGGCATCCACCGCGACCGCCTCGAACTGCGGCGTGTATTCGATGTAGTTCGCGTAGGAATCAGCCCAGGCGCGGCGGAACAGCGCGGCCTTGGACGTGATGTCGGCATTGGCATCGAACACCAGCACCTTGGAGCGCGGCTTGTGCTGCTTGAAGTACCACGCCACCTGGCAGGCGCGCTCGTATGGCGCAGGCGGGCAGCGGTACGGCGCCAGCGGTATGGTCAGCACATAGTTGCCCCCGTCCGACATGGCCTCCAGCTGGCGCCGCAAGGCCGCGGTCTGCGCGCCCGCTTTCCAGGCGTGCAGAATCCGTTCGCGCGCGCCCGGCGCGTCCATGCCATCGATGCGTTGCCACTGCATGTCCACGCCCGGCGAGAGTATCAGCCGGTCATACGACAGCCGTTCACCGCCCGCCAGCCGAACCTGCCGGGCCGCCGCGTCGATGGCGAGCGCCCGGTCGCGCAGCAGGCGCACCCCGTGGCGCGACAGGCCGTCGCGGGCGACGGTGATGTCGGCCATGGACTTGCTGCCGCCCAGTACCAGATTCGATAGCGGGCAGGAGACAAAAGCCGGGTTCTCATCGACCAGCGTGACATCGACGGCGCCTGCGCCCAGCAGCCGCAAATAGCGCGCGGCAGTGGCGCCGCCATAACCTCCGCCCACCACCACTACGTGCGGCTTGGCGGCGCGCGCAATGGGCG
>NZ_JBARYB010000284.1:0-8974 GCF_049647645.1 Achromobacter sp. | reverse complement strand
ACCATGGGCACCACCTGGTCGGCGCGCATGGCGCTGCCGGCCGGGCGCACGGGGGCCGCGGCGCGCCAGGCCATCCAGGCCGCGCTGGACGAGGTGGTCGTCCAGATGAGCACCTGGGAAGCGGATTCCGACATCACGCGCTACAACCAGGCCGCAGCCGGCTGGCAGGCGCTGCCGGCGGGATTCTTCCACGTGCTGAGCCACGCGCTGGCGCTGGCCGAGGACTGCGGCGGCGCTTATGACCCCACCGTCGGACCGCTGGTGAATGCCTGGGGGTTCGGACCGCACCAGCGCGCCTTCGAACCGCCCTCGCCCGCCGCCATCGACACCGCGCGCGCGCGCTGCGGCTGGCGCCGCGTGCAGCTCGACAAGCAAGGGCAAGCGGCATTTCAAGCAGGCGGCACCTATCTGGATCTTTCCTCCATCGCCAAGGGTTACGGCGTGGACTGCGCCGCGATGGCGCTCGATGCCCTGGGCATCACCGACTACCTGATCGAAGTGGGCGGCGAGTTGCGGGCGCGCGGCAGACGGCCCGACGGCCAGTCCTGGCGCGTGGCCATCGAAGTGCCGGACGCCAGCGACGACCACGCGCTGGCGCTGCCGCTGTGCGACCGCAGCATCGCCACCTCGGGCGACTACCGCCGCCATGCGGGCAGCGGCGACCAACGCTACGCCCACACCATCGATCCGCGCACCGGCCTGCCGGTCCGCAACAAGCTGGCCTCGGTCACCGTGCTGCACTCCGGCTGCATGCAAGCCGACGCGCTCGCCACCGCGCTGACGGTGCTGGGCGAAGACGACGGCCTGGCCTACGCGCACCGCCATGATCTGGCGGCCTTGTTCATCCTGCGCGAGCGCGGCGCCTGGCGCGTCGTCGCCACGCCCGCATTCCAGGCACTGGCCGCCATCGACTGACGCCATGCCAGCAACACGATTGATCGCAGCGGCATGCGTGGTGGGAGCCTGGCTGCTCCTGTGCGTCTGGGCCCGGCGCCGCGCCCTGCGCCACGAAGCGCAGCAGGCGTTGGCCCTGCAAGCGCTGCAAGCGCCCGTGCCCGAGGACACCTTGCTGGTCGCCTACGCGACACAGACGGGCTATGCCGAATCGCTGGCGGCGCAAACCGCCGAATCCCTGCGCGCGGGCGGCCTGGCCGTGCGCGTGGCCGCGCTGGGACAGCTGGACGCCAAGCGTCTGGCCGAGTATCGCCGCATGTTGTTCGTGGTCAGCACCTATGGCGAAGGCGACCCGCCCGATGCCGCCGCGGCCTTCGCCGAACAGATGCAGCAGGCTGCCCCGGCGCTGGCCGGCGCGCATTACGCGGTGCTGGCGCTGGGCGACAGCGAATACGCCCAATTCTGCGGCTTTGGCCATCGCCTGGACGACTGGCTGCACGCGCAAGGCGCGACGCCGCTGTTCGACCTGGTCGAAGTCGACAACGGCGACCCGGCAGCCCTGCGCCATTGGCAGCACCACCTGGGCCTGCTGGCCGGACGCAGCGACCTGCCCGACTGGCAGCCGCCGGTCTATGAATCCTGGCGCCTGGCCGCGCGCGAGCCGCTCAATCCGCAAAGCCAGGGCGGCCCTTGCTACCTGTTGACGCTAACGCCGCCAGCCGATGGCGTGCGTAGCTGGCAGGCGGGCGACATCGCCGAGATCGGTCCGCGACGCGAAGCCGGCGGCCCCTTGCTCGCGCACCGCGAGTACTCGATCGCCTCGCTGCCCGAAGACGGTTCGATTCAGTTGCTGGTGCGCCAGATGCGCAGTTCCGATGGCGCCCTGGGCCTGGGCAGCGGTTGGCTGACCCACATCGCCCAGCCCGGCGACGCGATAGACCTGCGCGTGCGCGTGAACCGCAATTTCCACGCGCCGGCCGATGACCGTCCCCTGCTGCTGGTGGGCAACGGCACCGGCCTGGCCGGCCTGCGCGCCCTGATCAAGGCGCGCCGCGCGGCGGGCCACCGGCGCAACTGGCTGGTCTTCGGCGAACGCAATGCCCTGCATGACTGGTTCTGCCGCGCTGAGATCGACGCCTGGCGCGAAGACGGCACGCTGGAGCGCGCGGACGCGGTGTTCTCGCGCGACCAGGCCGACCGCCGTTATGTGCAGCACCATCTGCGCGACCAAGCCGAGGCCGTGCGGGCCTGGGCCGACTTAGGCGCCGCCATCTATGTCTGCGGCAGCCTGCAAGGCATGGCCGGCGGCGTGGACGCCGCGCTGCAGGACATCCTGGGCGCGACGCGCCTGCAGGCCATGCAGCGCGACGGCCGCTACCGCCGCGACGTGTACTGAGCGCGGACCGCCTGCGCCCCTTTCCCGCCTACTGCAGCTTGATGTCGGCCTTGTCGATCACGGTCTTCCAGCGGTCGCGCTCGGCGCGGATCTGCTGGCCGAATTCAGCCGGGGTGTTGCCCAGCGGAAAAGCGCCGGTTTCTTCCATCTTGGCTGCGGTGGCCGGATCGCGCACGGCGCGGGCGAAGGCATCGGCCAGCTTGTCGCGCACGTCATCGGGCATGCCAGCCGGACCGACCACGCCATACCAGGCCGTCACGTCGTAGTCCTTGTAGCCCTGCTCGGCGAACGTCGGCACGTCCGGCAGGCGCGGGTTGCGCTGCGGGCCGGTAATGGCCAGGGCGCGCAGGTGATTGCTCTTCAGGTAAGGCAGCGACGAAGGGAAATTGTCGAAGATCACCGGCACCACGCCGCCCACCGCGTCGGTCAACGCAGGCGCCGATCCGCGGTAGGAAATGCTGTTCATCTTGCCGCCGATGATCTGCAGGAACCAGATCATGCCCAGGTCGTTCACGCCGCCCGCGCCGGCGTTGGCATAGCCATCCTTGTTGGGATTGGCGCGCACGTGCTCGACGAACTCGCCCAGCGTCTTGGCCGGAAACTGCGGATTCACGCTGAGGATGTTGGGGCTGGTGACCAGGTTGCTGACGGGCGTGAAATCCTTGACCGGGTCGTAGGCCAGCTTGGGGAACAGGTGCGGCGCGGTGCCATGCGTGCTGACGGTGGCCAGGCCGACGGTGTAGCCGTCCGGCTTGGCGCGCGCGGTGGCCGTCATGCCTATGGTGCCGGACGCGCCCGTGCGGTTTTCCACCACGATCTGCTGGCCCAGGATCTCGCCGGCCTTCGCTGCCGCGAGACGGCCCACGATGTCGGTCGGGCCGCCCGCGGGGAACGGCACGATCAGGGTGATGGGACGGTCGGGAAATGCCGCGTGGGCGGCGGGCAGCATGGCGGCCAGCGCCAGGGCCACGCAAGTCTTGCGCATCATGGGTATGTCTCCTGTGGGGATGGTTGGAATTCTTATGTAGCTGCGCGGGCGGCGGCCTGCGCCATCGCCTCGCGGCGCAGGATCTTGCCGGGGCGGGCCATCCCGGGGCGGGCCATCCCGGCTTCCGCCGGGAAGACCTGCTGGCCGTTGACCAGTACGTGCTCAACTCCGGCGGACGCCAGCGTCGGCGCTTCCCAGGTGGCGCGGTCCTCGACCGTATCGGCGTCGAACACCACGATGTCGGCCCAGGCGCCCTCGCTCAACTGGCCGCGTCCGACCAGGCCGAACACGCGCGCCGGCAAGGACGTCATCTTGGCGACGGCGCTCTCCAGCGTCATCAGTTCGGCCTCGCGCACATAGCGGCCCAGCACGCGCGTGAAGCTGCCCCACAGGCGCGGATGCGGATGCGCGTCGTTGGGCAGTCCATCCGAGCCCACCATGCAGCACTCGTGCTGGAAGATGCGCTGGACCTCGGCCTCGTCCATGGCGAAGTAGATCGCGCCCGCCGGGCACAGGCGCTGCGCCGCCGTAGTCTTGTCGCAGCCCCAGCGCGCCGCGATATCGCTGAGGAACTGGCCGCCGCACTCGGGATGGGGAGTGGACCAGGTGATGCGTATGTCTTCGATGATTTCGGCGCGCTCCGGAATCAGGATGGTGGAGCTGCCCGGATAGGGGTAGATGTCCAGCGCCACCTCGACGCCCTCGCCGCGCGCGCGATCGATGTTCGCCAGTGTGGCGCGGCTCTTGCCCCAGTTCTGCGGCATCATGCACTTATGGTGCGACAGCACGGTGGCGCAGCCGGTGTTGCGCCCGACCGAGAGCACCTCGTCGACGGCCTCTTCGACCTCGTCGCCTTCGTTGCGGATATGGCTGGTGTGCATCGCGCCGCGCGCCGCCGCCACCCGCGCCAGGCCTTCCAGCTCAGCGGGGCGGGCCGCGCCGCCGGGCTGGTACGCCAGGCCCGTGCTGAAGCCCACGGCGCCCGCGGCCAGGGCTTCGTCCAGCATGCGCTGCATGCTTTCCTGCTCTTCGGCCGTAGGCTGCGCTGCGGGGTCACGCATGGCGGCCAGACGCAGGTTGGCATGCCCCACCAGCGCCGCCACGTTGATCATGGGCTGCTGTGCGCGCAGCTCGCTGAAGTAGGCCTGCATGTCGACGAACAGGGGCGTTTCCCCCAGCAGGGCCAGGGCCGCGGCAGTGTTGCCCGGCAAGGGCGCGGGCGCGCCGCTCACGCCGCAATTGCCCACCACCACCGACGTGATGCCTTGGGTGGTCTTCCATTCCAGACCCGGACGCTCCACGAACATCAGGTCGTCATGGCCGTGCACGTCGATGAAACCGGGAGCCACGATCTTGCCGCGCGCATCCATCCGGCGCGCGGCCGGCACGCCCGCCAGGTCGCCGATTGCGGCAATGCGCTCGCCCGCCACGCCCACGTCGGCACGCCGCCGGGGGCCGCCCAGGCCGTCGATGACCCAGCCGCCTTCGATGATCAGATCCAGAGATTCCTGCCGCATGGTGCTCCCGCCTTGAGGGTCGTGCCGGCGGCTGCGCTTGAATCAGCTGCCGCGGAAAGGGTCTAGTATCGTCCGCCCGATCAATCTGGGAAAATTGTTTTTATTGATCCATCTATCATGATTTGAAATGAATCGTCTGCCCAAGCACGTTACGCTAAAGCACCTGACCGCCTTTGTCGCGGTCGCCCAGGAATCCAGCTTCACGCATGCGGCCAAACGCCTGTTCCAGACGCAGTCGTCGGTGACCAGCCTGGTGCGGCAACTGGAGGACGCCCTGGCCACGCAATTATTCGCGCGCACCAGCCGACGCGTGCTGCTGACGGCGGCGGGCGAGGAATTCCTGCCGCGCGTCATGCGGCTGCTGGCGGATTTCGACGGGGTGATAGACGATGTGCAGCGCTACGGCGCGCTGGAACGCGGACGCGTCGGCGTGGCGGCGGCGCCGTCGGCCATCACGCAGATCATCGCGCCTGCCGCTGCGGCCTTTTCCGCCCGATATCCGGCCGTGCGGCTGTACCTCAGCGACGACAACTCCGGCCGCATCCAGCGCAAGGTCGCCACGCGCGAAGTGGATTTCGGCCTGACCAGCCGCTGGGCCGACGCGCCCGGCCTGCAGTTCGACGCCCTGCTGGAAGACCGCTTCGGCGTGCTGTACCGGGAAGACGACGCCAGTCTGCGTCCCGCGCGCGACGGCGCCATGCGCTGGTCGGACCTGGCCGGCCGCAAACTGGTGGGGGTGGTGGACGAGACCGGCATCATGGCGCTCTTGCGGGCCCGCGCCGACCTGCCGATAGAGGCCGGCGCGCCCTTCTACGAAGCTTCCAGCACCACCTCGCAGGCGGCGCTGGTCAAGGCCGGACTCGGCGTGGCGCTACTGCCCGCCCTGGCGGCGCAACGGGTGATGGAGCCCGGCCTGGCCTATGCATTGCTGGCCCGGCCCACGGTGGTGCGTACGGTCTGCCTCATCCGCCACAAGGAATATCCCTTGAGCCCCGCCGCGCAGGCGCTGATCCGCGCCATCCACGACTACCTGCGCACGGCGCAGCTGCCGGCGGGCTGCAAGCGCATGCCGGCCAAAGGCTTGAAAGCGTAGAAGAGGCGCAGCGCGATCAGGCCGCGCGCAGCTTCTCGTCCAAGGCCGCCAGCCCTGCCGCGAACACGTTGCGGCCCACGGCGTTCGCCACGTCGCTCAACTCCGCGCCCTCGACGCGGAAATCCGCCCACCATTCCGCCAGCGTCTGGCCGCCTTCGGTGACGGCATGCAACGACACGCCGGCGACGTAATCGCGCATGGGCAGGTCGGTCTCGATGATGGAATAGCGCAGCGCCGTGCCTGGATCGTCCAGCATCAGCAGCTGCTCGCGGACGAAGCCCGAAGGCTTGAGCGACAGGTGCCGCACGCTGCCCACGGCGTCGTGGCGGCCGCCCTCTTCCAGGCGGCTTTCGGCGATGCCGGGATGCCAGGCGGCCAGGCCGTTGAAATCGCGGAAGCTGGCCCAGACCTGCTGTAGCGGCGCGTGGATGATGGCGCTGACGTATACGGTGTGCGGCATGCGGACTCCTGCGGGCGCGCGGCCCAGGGATTGAGGGAACTACGGAATCAGAACGTCAGGCTCTTGAACTCGCGGGTGGCCGCGGTCAGCGCCTGTTCAGTCGGCAGCCGCTCCATCGAGCTGGCGCCGTAGAAACCATGGCAGTGCTTGCAAGCGCGCAGCACGTGGGCCGCGTCTTCGGGCGTGGCGATGGGGCCGCCATGGCACAGCACGATGATATCCGGCCGCACCGTCAGCGCGGCCGCGGCGATGCGGTCGATGGCGGCCACGCAGTCATCCAGCGTCTGCGCGGTTTCCGCGCCGATGGCGCCACCGGTGGTCAGGCCCATGTGGGCCACGATGATGTCGGCCCCGGCCTTCGTCATGGCCACGGCGTCGTCCTCGTTGAACACATAGGGCGTGGTCAGCATGCCTTTCTCATGTGCCAGGCGGATCATGTCCACTTCCAGCGCGTAGCCCATGCCGGTTTCTTCCAGGTTGGCGCGGAAGGTGCCGTCGATCAGGCCCACGGTGGGGAAGTTCTGCACGCCGGCGAAGCCCTGGCGCTTGAGGTCGTCGAGGAACACGTCGAAATCGCAGAACGGGTCGGTGCCGTTGACGCCGGCCAGCACCGGCGTCTTCTTCACCACCGGCAGGACTTCGCGCCCCATGTCCACCACGATCTCGTTGGCGTTACCGTAAGCCAGCAGGCCTGCCAGCGAGCCGCGGCCCGCCATGCGGTAGCGGCCCGAGTTGTAGATCACGATCAGGTCGATGCCGCCCGCTTCCTCGCACTTGGCCGACAGGCCGGTACCCGCGCCGCCGCCGACGATGGGCGTGCGCGCGCGCACCATGGCGCGATACTTGTCCAGGAGTTCGTTGCGGTCAAAGCGCGGCATGGCGGCGGTCCTCAGTGTGTAGCGATTTCAAGAAATTGGTCGACCGCGGTCTGCGCGAACAGCGGGTCGTTGATGTGGCAAGGCACGCGCACCAGGCGGCGGTCGGCGGTCTGCACCAGGTTCGCCTCCAGCGCCGCGTACAGGGCCGCGTCGGCCTCCGGGTCCCAGAACGCCTGGCCCGGCGCGTCCAGCGCGGACACGCCGCCTTCCGGGATCAGGAAGCGCACCGGCCCCTGGCATTGGTTCAGTCTGGCGGCGATCCACTCGCCCTGGCGGCTGTTTTCTTCCGCGGTGGTGCGCATCAGCGTCACCTGCGGATTGTGCGGGTAGAACTTGCGGCCGCGGTAGCGTTCCGGCACGGTGTCCATGGCGCCGAAGTTCACCATGTCCAGCGCGCCGCAGGAGCCCACGTAGGGCAAGCCGGTGCGGGCCACGGCGCCGAAACGGTCCTCGGTGCAGGCCAGCACGCCGCCGAACAGGAAGTCGCAGACTTCGGTGGTGGTCAGGTCCAGCACGCCGCCCAGCAAATGGCTGTCCAGCAGTTTTTCCATCGACTGCCCGCCCGTGCCCGTGGCGTGGAACACCAGGCAGTCGTAGCGGGACTCCAGCAGCGGCGTCACCTGTTGCACGCAGGCGGTGGTAACGCCGAACATGGTGATGCCCACCGCAGGCCGGCCATCATCGGCCACAGCGCTGGCGGCCTGCTTGAAGGCGCCGCCGATCGCGCCGGCGGCGTTGGCCAGCACCCGGCGCGAGATGCGGTTCAGGCCGGCCACGTCGGTCACGGAATACATCATGGCGATGTCCGACGGCCCGACATAGGGCGCGACATTGCCCGAGGCCATCGTCGACACCATCATCTTGGGCGTGCCGATGGGCAGCGCGCGCATGGCCGGCGTAATCAGGGCGGTGCCGCCCGAACCGCCCAGGCCCAGCAGCGCGCCGATCTCGGCATTGGCGGCCGCGTAGCGTTCGAAGGCCAGCGCCATGGCCGCGATGGCCGTGCCCCGATCGCCGGTGAAGACCGCGCCGGCGCCGCCGGGATGGCTGGCGGCGACCTCGCTGGCCGGCACCTGGGCCGCGCTGGCGGCGCCGGAGGTGGACACGTCCACGGACACCGGATCCAGCCCATCCCGCCGCAGCAGGTCCATCACGTACTCGGCCTCTTGGCCCTTGGTGTCGTAGGTGGCGGCCACGTAGACCCGCCGTTTCGAATGCGTCATGACTCCTCCGCGGGCGGCTACACTCGGTGCGCGCCTCGATATGTGAGGCCGCGAGGCCTGTAGAATCTAGAAATGAGACGAAAGAATCATACTGAGACACCTGTCTCACGTCAAACTCCCGCCCCCTCCGCAGCCGGCGCGGCGCGGCTGATCGCGCCGGCCAGCCCGCAGGCTGCCGCCAGCGGCGAACCGCCGCACGGGCCGCGCGCGCGCATGCGCAAGACCCTGCTGGATGCGGCGCAGCGGCTGATGGCCCAGGGCATCACGCCGTCGGTGGCCGAACTGGCCGAACACGCGCAGGTCTCGCGCGCCACCGCCTACCGCTACTTTCCCAGCCAAAGCGCGCTGATCGCCGCCGTGGTGGACGAGAGCCTGGGCCCGATCCTGGCCTGGGACTCGGCCGCGCCCGACGCCGCCGAGCGGGTCGACGAACTGCTGCGCTTCGCCTATCCCCGGCTGGCGGCGCACGAGGCGCCGCTGCGCGCCGCCATCATGGTGTCGCTGCAGCAGCACGCCGAGGCCAGC
>NZ_JBARYB010000283.1:0-6595 GCF_049647645.1 Achromobacter sp. | reverse complement strand
TAAATGTCTCCTCTGGAAAGCTTGTTTCATGCGGCTTTCCAGGCATCAGCAGGTCTCCTGACCCCTGACGGTAAAAGCCGTCAAGAACAGGAGGAAAAACCTCGATGCTTACCGACACCGCACTGCGTAACTTCAAGCCTAAGTCCCTGACTTACAAGGCTTCCGACCGTGACGGCATGTACGTGACGGTATCGCCCACCGGTACCGTCACCTTCCGCTACGATTACCGTCTCAACGGCCGGCGTGAAACGCTGACCATCGGCCGTTATGGGCCGGCCGGCATCTCACTGGCCTTGGCCCGCGAAAAGCTGCTCGACGCCAAGAGAGCCGTTGCCGAGGGCAGGTCCCCGGCGCACGAGAAGCAGCGCGAGAAGCGCCGGCTGACCGCTGCCAAGAATTTCGGCGACATGACTGCCCGATGGCTTGCCGACGCCAAGATGGCCGACAGCACGCGTGCGATGCGCAAGAGCATCGTTGATCGGGACATCCTGCCGGCGTTCAAGAACCGGCTGCTCAACGAAGTCAGCGCCGACGACCTGCGCGCTTTGTGCAACAAGGTGAAGGCTCGCGGCGCGCCCGCCACAGCCGTCCACGTGCGCGACATCGTGAAGCAGGTCTACGCCTTCGCCATCCTGCACGGCGAGAAGGTCGACAACCCGGCCGATGGCGTGGGCGCGGCTTCGATCGCGACCTTCGTGCCCAAGGATCGAGCGCTGTCACCGATGGAGATCCGTCTGATGTACCGGCAGATGGAATCGGTGGCCACCTATCCGACCATTCGCCTGGCGTTGCGCATGATTCTGTTGACGCTGGTACGCAAGAGCGAATTGATCGAGGCGACATGGGCCGAGCTTGATTTCGAGAACGCGACCTGGACGATCCCAAAATCACGAATGAAGGGTCGCAACCCGCACGTCGTCTATCTGTCCCGCCAGGCTGCGGACATCTTCGTTGCGCTGCACACCTGCGCAGCGGGGTCGAAGTTCGTCCTGCCGTCGCGCTACGATGCCGACCGCTGTATGTCCAAGGCGACGCTCAACCGCGTGACCCAGATCGTGTCCGAGCGCGCCAGAGCTGCCGGTTTGCCGCTAGAACCTTTCACGGTGCACGACCTGCGCCGCACCGGCTCGACGCTGCTCAACGAGGTCGGCTTCAACGGCGACTGGATCGAGAAGTGCCTGGCGCATGAAGACGGCCGTTCCTCGCGCTCGGTCTACAACAAGGCCGAATACGCCGAGCCGCGCCGCCACATGCTGCAGGAGTGGGCCAACATGGTCGATGCCTGGGTGGAGGGTGGCGCATACGCGCCCACGCTGTTGCCGAGCAATACGGTCGTGCCTGTGCTGAGCGCATCGGTCTGAGTCACTTCACGTCAGGTTGTCAGTTGACAACCTGACGATTCATCCCCATACTGGAGACCTTGAATGGCCCGTTCCTCTCATCCAAAGAAGGAGGTCGAAGATGCGCTCAAGCATGCGGAAACGCAGGGCTGGCGCGTCACGGTCGGGGGCAGTCATGCGTGGGGCAAGATTTACTGCCCTTACAACGACGATGAGTGCCGCTGCGGCGAGTTCTGCATTACGAGCGTGTGGAGCACGCCGAAGAACCCTGGCAATCATGCCCGAGCACTGCGGCGGGTCGTGGATAACTGCACGATCCATCAGCAACGAAACGAAGCTGAATCGTCATCTGAGGACTGATCCATGGAATACACCTTCATCCTGAAGTACCAGCTCGCCGAGCACGACAGTGATCCGGATGTGCTGGTCGAGCGTCTCGGCAGTGCCGGCTGTGATGACGCCTTGGTGGGTATCGGGCAGCCGGGTCGCTTGGCGCTTGAGTTCACCCGCGAAGCTGAAAACGCGCAGGCCGCGGTGCGCAGTGCGCTGGCCGACGTGAAGCGTGCTGTCCCCTTGGCGAAGCTCGTGGAGGCGGCACCGGATTTCGTTGGGCTGACCGATGTCGCCGAATTGGTGGGCGTGTCGCGCCAAGCAATGCGTAAGGTGATGCTTTCTCATGCTGCGACTTTTCCAGCACCGGTGCACGAGGGCAGCGCCTCAATCTGGCACTTGGCCGAAGTGCTGGGCTGGCTGGAAGAGAAGGGGGGCTATGCCTTTGAGCGAAAGATGCTGGAGACCGCGCGTGCAGCGTTGGAAGTTAATTTGACCAAGGAAGTTCATCGACTGCCCGTGGCAGCGGCGCGAGAGCTCAAACTGCTGATCGCCTAGCCACATTGCTACGTCGAAGCTACATCGAGCACGGGTCGGCGCTTGCGTAGCCTGACATCAGGTCCGTTGGGCTTGGTGATAGCACCGGACCGAGAGGACTGCTTGCGAGCTTCAATCCAAGCTTCGACTTCCTCCAGATCCCAAACAACGCAGCGCGAGGTCAGATTGAATCGGCGTGGAAACTCGCCACGTTGCTCCATTCCATAGATCGTCGTGTCCGCCAAAGGGACGATCTGGTGCAAATCTTGGCGGCGAATGGTGCGGCGGAACGGGAGGGGAAGTTTGGCCGAAAACTGAGGAAGGTCTTCGTACCCATCCGTACCCGGACGAGGAATGGATGCCTTCGGCGGCAAGGCGGTATCGCCAGCATCGGTGCAATGAACGTGAGCGAGCATGAGGGTTCCTAAGGCGCTGTGTTCGTATGGATCTATGGTGACTATCGTCAGCAATCGGAACAACTCGCTGGGGCGAAGCGGGGAGGGTGCCATCCAACTTGGCTCACAAAATTGACCGTGAATTGTTCTGTCAGAGCAGGGTCGATTAGATAATTTACGAAACAATGTTCATGAGGCCACCTGTACTGTGATGGAGCAACCACTCAGCGCGCCGCTCAATGGGATTGCCATCGAGTTCGGCTACTACCCCAAGCCCTGCGACATCGCGACCGGCCGTTTCTCCGTCCAAACGCTCCCGGACCACGAAAATAGCGTGGCCACCGTTGTCGGGGACCCCAATGCCTTCAAGGACTGGATTTATCCGGGTGCTCAGCAGCAGCGGGACTTCATGAGCGGAAACGTTCGCTCGATGCCGTACAACGCCCGGGTCTTCGGCCTGCCCAAGACCCATGTCCTGACGCTGCATGAAGGCAGGAGCCGAGAAGAGCTCGATTTCGTGGTTTGGTGTTTGTCCTTCTTTTTCGGTATGCGGCTGACGACAACGGAGGCGGGCTTTCTTGATGCGACGCCCATTAAATCTGGGGTGCTTGTTGATTTCGCCCTGGTTCGCTGCACTGTGGCTGACGTCATCGAGTTAGCGCTGGACTACCTGGACTCGGAAGGCGGCGATCCACGTGCGCCCAAGCGCGTTGCGGCTGTCATCCATGCCTTGTTCTTGGCGCAGTATCCGCATAGCCTTCCCTTCGAGCAGTTCCAATACCTTTACATGGCGCTGGACGCCTGCTTCAAGCTCGTCGTAGTCAAGGAGGCGCAAAAGCCTTCTGTGCCACATGCGGGGCGCGTCCAGTGGATGTGCGAAAAATTCGATATGCCCGTACCCGATTGGGCCAAGAGCGACAAGGCGACTCCCTCGTCGCTATCCGTCGTCCGAAACGACACCGTTCATGAAGCCTTGTTCTTCGATGGACCGCTGGGCTTTTCGATCTACGGTGGCAACCAGCCCGCAGCAGATCCGGGCAACACCACACTGCAAATGCAGGCGATGGTGTGCCGGTTGCTGGTGGCAGTTCTTGGAAATCCGGGAATCAGCTACGTGAAGACGCCCGTCGACACTCGGCAGCGACACGCGCTTGAACTAAGGGGGTGAGTTCCGCAGCGGCGGCTTCGGGATAGCAGGGGTCGAGTCTTTCCTGAATCCCCGATCGCCCGCGATGAACGCCTCAAGCATGTGCGGGATCAGTGTCACGGCATCGACCGCCTCGCCATACGCCTGCGCATGCAGCGCCGCGTAGCGGTCAAGGTCGGCTTTCAAGCTGGCCGGGCAGGCAAAGGTCAGTTTGACGCTTTCGGTCTTGGGCAGCGGCCCGAGCCGCAGCTTCTTGGTCGTGCTCATTGCGAAGCTCCCCGATTGAAGAACAGCGGCTGGTACGGCCGCAGCACCAGATCCCGGTTGACGATGATTCGCACGGGCAGGCCAGGCCGCTCGGTCAGCGTCGGCTGGATGTTCATGTTGCGTCGGGTGATCTCCTGGCCGACCTGATTGATGCTGTCCTGGGCGCTGTCACGCCCGGCGATCACGATGCGGTTGCCGTCCTGGCGGTTCTCCGGCGCAGCCAGTTCTGCGCCGACGCCCAGCAGCGTCGTCAGCACCGCACCGGCAAAGATGCGGTTCCAGTGCCAGTCCACGTCGTCCTCCAAGCCCGCGTAGCCGGCCGGGTCGGTGCCCACTAGGTTGTCGAGCGTCAGCGAGGACGTGTCGGGCAGGATGATCCGGTTCCACACCACTTGCACGCGGCTCTGCCCGTAGCTGACCTGACTGTTGTAGCGCCCGAGGATGCGCGACCCCTGTGGGATCAGCAGGAACTTGCCGGTGGCCGTGTCATAGACCGGCTCCGTCACGGTGCCGATCACGTCGCCCGGCAAGTCCGACTTGATGCCTGTCACCAGCGCGCCGGCGATCACCGTTCCGGCCATCACTTGATAAGGCGACGCGGGCAGCGCCAGATTGCCGGAATTGCGGGTTTCCGTAGAACCGGCTTTCAGGAACGCCTCTTTCTGGTCTTGCCGGTTCTGCGCGGCGGTCGGGTCGGCAGGCTGGGCCGCCGTCGAGGCCGGCCCAGCAGCAAGCGGGTCGAAGGCCGCGAGCGTGTTTGCCGCGCCAAGCGCACCCGGCGCTGCCTGCGCTACCGTGGCGGCACCTTGGCCACCCGAGCGGAAGAACATCGACGAAGCCGCCGCCGCATCGGCCTCCTTGCGCAAAGCATCTTCGGGGTTGTGGCCCGGCGGCGCATACGCCAGCGTCACCGGCTGCTGCGAGTTCACAATGGCCGGGCCGAGATCACCCGGCAGCGGCGGCCCCAGCTCGGGCACTTTCGGCGGCAGCTTCGAGTAGTCGGCCGGCAGGCCATCCAGTCCTTCGGACT
The DNA here is from genome assembly GCF_049647645.1 of Achromobacter sp. Classification (GTDB taxonomy): domain Bacteria; phylum Pseudomonadota; class Gammaproteobacteria; order Burkholderiales; family Burkholderiaceae_B; genus Achromobacter. The sequence continues at coordinate 1,549 of NZ_JBARYB010000283.1, read as the reverse complement.
TTGAGACGCGATCGACGTTGTAAAGCTCGGTCTGCTCGTTGGTACCACGCCGCTGCGGTTGCAGCGACCAGATCGTGGCCCCGAGCACGGCGACCGACAGGCCGCCGACGAGGATGGCCAGCGTGCGCCGGTTCAAGCGCGTGACCGGGCGCGGCTGGGCGCGCAGCGCCACCGCCTCGGGCGCCATCTTGCCCGCCTGTGGCGTGGCAAGGTCGGGAGCGTCGTCTTGGCTCATGGTCAGTTCCTCCGCGCAACGCCGTCCGTGCGCTCAATTCGCACCACGTCGCCCTTGTCTCCGCCCAGGCGGAGTTCGGCGGCGCCAAAAAGCCGATCCACGATGTAGTACGGTGAGCGGAAGCGATAGTTGACCAGTTGCCCGTCGCCTTCCGGCCCGATCACGAACAGCGGCGGCAGCTCGCCTTGCGCGATGCCGGCGGGGAACTGGATATAGACTTTCTGCCCGTCGTCGAACGCGCGCAGCGGCTTCCACGGCGGGTTGCTACCGCTGATCGCGTAGCGGAAGCGCAGGTTCTCCAACGACAGCCCGGTATCGACCGGCGCGGCAGCGCTGGCCGCCTGCGCCTGGCGCTGCAAAGCCAGCATCCGGTCGCGCGGGTACTCCCAGGACACCGACGCCATCCACGTCTTTTCCGTCGAAGCCAGCTCCAGCAGGTACGTCCTGCGGCTGGTGGTGATGACGAGATTGGTCTTCAGGCCCGAGCGGATCGGCTTGACCAAGACATTCACGCGCAGCTCGACACCGCTGCCGCTGGACGTGTCGCCCACGATCCAGCGCACGGTATCGCCAGCGGCTACGGTCACCAGCTCCTCGCCCGGCTGGAGAGAAACCACGGTCACGCGGCCCACGGCCGCATAGACCTGATAGAGCGCGCCATCCGTGAAGGGCCATACCTGAATCGCGTTGACGTAGCCCTCTCGCGTGGGCGCAACACGCGCCTCGGCATTGGCGCGCGAGACGCGCACCTTCTCATCGGCTGGCTCTGGCACGGGCTTGGCGTCCTCGGCTTCGGGCTCTGGCTTCAACTGCGCCGGCATCGGCAGCACCTCGGGCACGGCCACCACCTCCACCGGCGCAGGTGGCTCGGGCAATGGCTGGGCCTGCACCGGCTCATCGAGCGAGATGGTCGGCGGCGGTTTGCCCTGCGTGGCGCAGCCCGCGAGGGCAAGCAGGATCACCGGCAAAGCGGTTTTACGGAAAAGATCATTCATGGCTTGGCTCCTTCGGAAGAATCCAGTTCGCGGCTCCACGACAGGCCGTTGACGTAGATGCCCAGGGGGTTCTTGCGCAGGCGTTCTTCGGTGCGCGGCGGCTGGAGCACGATGGACACCACGGCCGTCCACCGCTCCAAGCCCGCCGCGGCGCCGTTGACGTAGCGGCGTTCCGTCCAGCGCACGTTGAAAGACGTGTCGCTGGCGCGCACGACGCTGGTGATCTGCACCGTCACCGACTCCTTGCCGATGCGCGCGAACGGGTCGTTGACCCGCGCGTAGTCGTTGAGCACGGCCGCGCCCTTGTCGGTCGTGTAGT
>NZ_JBARYB010000282.1:0-4835 GCF_049647645.1 Achromobacter sp. | reverse complement strand
CGGGCGCCCAGGGCGGCGCGCGCACGCAGAACGCGGCGGCGGGCATGGCGGCCCAGGCGGGGCAGGGCATGGCCGGCATGTCGGGTTCGAACAAGGGCGGACTGTCGGGCGAGCAGGAACGCATCTCGCGGGAGGACAACAGCACGCAGGCCGTCTCGTATTCGGCAGGCGGCGCGACCATCCAGGCGGATCCGGCCACCAACTCGCTCATCATCTCGGCCCCCGAACCGCTGTACCGCAGCCTGCGCGAGGTCATCGACCAGCTCGACCAGCGCCGCGCGCAGGTGCTGGTGGAAAGCCTGATCGTGGAGGTCAGCGAGGCCAAGGCGGCGGAGTTCGGCATTCAATGGATGACGGGCGCCGGCAACATCAACAGCGACGGCACCAGCTTCATCGGCGGCACCAACCTGGGCGGCAGCGGCATCACCGGCAAGGGGCCGACCACCATCGACGGCATAGGCAGCGGCTTGAGCCTGGGCGTGGTCAAGGGCACCGTCGACGTGCTGGGCAACAAGGTCATCAACCTGGGCGTGCTGGCGCGCGCGATGGAGAACACCGGCGAAGCCAACATCCTGTCCACGCCCAACCTGCTGACCCTGGACAACCAGTCGGCCAGCATCCTGGTGGGCAAGACCGTGCCCTTCGTGACCGGGCAGTACGTGACCTCGGGCAGCAACGGCAGCACCAATCCGTTCCAGACCATCGAACGCGAGGACGTGGGCCTGAAGCTGAACATCCGCCCGCAGATTTCCGAAGGCGGCGCGGTCAAGCTGGACATCTACCAGGAAGTCAGCAGCATCGACGAAAGCCGCTCCAACGCCACCACCGGCATCGTGACCAACAAGCGCGCCATCGATACCAGCGTGCTGATCGACGACGGCCAGATCATCGTGCTGGGCGGGCTGCTGGAAGACAATGTCACGCTTTCCACCAACAGCGTGCCGCTCCTGGGGTCCTTGCCCGTGATCGGCTCGCTGTTCCGCTACGATTCTCGCAAGCGCACCAAGACCAACCTGATGGTGTTCCTGCGCCCCTACGTGGTGCGCGACGCCAACCGCACGGCTGGCGTCACCATGGACCGCTACGACTATATGCGCCGCGCGCAGGCGGCCGTGCAGCCAGGCCAGCACTGGGCGCTGCCAGACATGCAGGCGCCGATGCTGCCGCCGCCGGGCTCCGCGCCTTCGGTGTCCAACAACGCCTATGACCTCCGCCCGGAACACCAGGCCGAAACGCTGCGCCGGCCGGCGCCGGTCACGGCCCAGTCCTTCGCGGTGCGCCAATATCCCGGCACGCAGTCCGCGCGCGACGCTTCGGAGGCCATCCGCGTGTCGCGCACGCTGATGCACAGCGTGGCCGTGGATCCCGATACGCTGCTATGAGCGCGCATCCTCTGCCTTATGCCTGGGCCCGGGCGCAGCGCGCGGTGCTGTCGCTGCGCGGCGGTCAGGCGCGCCTGACCGTCAGCCCGCGCACCCCGGAATGGGCAGTGCGCGAGATCCGGCGCTGCCACGGCGACATCGAGCTGGCGCAGATCGAAGACCAGGCGCTGGAAACCCTGCTGACCGCGGCCTACAGCCATTCAGAAGACGCGGCTTCGGTCATGGGCGTGGCCGAGAACGAGATCGACCTGGACCGCCTGATGCAGGACATGCCCGAGGTGGCGGACCTGCTGGAGGCCCAGGACGACGCGCCCGTGATCCGCATGATCAACGCGCTGTTCGCGCAGGCCGCGCGCGACGGCGCCAGCGATATCCACATCGAACCGTTCGAGACCCACTCCGTGGTGCGCTACCGGGTCGACGGCACCCTGCGCGACGTGGTGTCGCCGCGCAAGGCGCTGCATGCCGCGCTGATCTCGCGCATCAAGATCATGGCGCATCTGGACATCGCCGAAAAACGCTTGCCGCAGGATGGCCGCATCGCGCTGCGCGTGGGCGGGCGGCCGATAGACGTGCGCGTGTCCACCCTGCCCACCGGGCATGGCGAACGCGCCGTGCTGCGCCTGCTGGACAAGGAGGCCGGGCGTTTGCAGCTGGAGAAGCTGGGCATGGACACCGGCGTGCTGGGCCAGTTGGACCGGCTGATCCGCCAGCCGCACGGCATCGTGCTGGTGACCGGGCCTACCGGCAGCGGCAAGACCACCACGCTATACGCGGCGCTGAGCCGCCTGGACGCGTCCACCAGCAACATCCTCACGGTCGAGGATCCGATCGAGTACGACTTGTCCGGCATCAGCCAGACGCAGGTCAACGCCAAGATCGACATGAGCTTCGCGCTGGCCCTGCGCGCCATCCTGCGGCAGGACCCCGACGTCATCATGATCGGCGAAATCCGTGACCTGGAGACCGCGCAGATCGCGGTGCAGGCTTCGCTCACCGGCCACCTGGTGCTGGCCACGCTGCACACCAACGACTCGGTGTCCGCCGTGACCCGGCTCACCGACATGGGCGTGGAGCCCTTCTTGCTGGCTTCGTCGCTGCTGGGCGTGCTGGCGCAGCGCCTGGTGCGCAAGCTCTGTCCGGCCTGCAAGAAACCCGCCATGCAGGATGGCTTGCGCGTGTTCCACCCGGTGGGCTGCGACGCCTGCAACCACACGGGCTACAGCGGGCGCTCCGGCATCCACGAGCTGTTCACGGTGGACGACGAGGCGCGCCGGCTGATCCACGAAGGGCGCGACGAACGCGAGCTGCGGCGCGCGGCCGCCGCCTCGGGCATGCGGACCATGCGCGAGGACGGGCAGCGCTGGGTCGAGAGCGGGCAGACCTCGCCGGAGGAGATCCTGCGGGTCACGCGGGACGCCTAGCCGCTATACCTGCCAGCGATCTGGAAAATCGAAGGAAAGTTGGCGGTGGTGCCGGATCGAGAGCAGGTAGACCTGGTTCTTGATCCTGGCGTATAGCATCAGGTAGTGCGCGGACACGTACTCGCGCAGCTCCGCGTCCTTGGCGAGCGCGCTGAGCTGTTTGGCGAGACGAGCCGCGCCATTGGCGACTTCCACCGAGCGCACGTACCGTTCAAGGAACAAGCGCCCCATGTCGGGAAAGGCCGCAAGGTTCGGGATGATCACCGCCACCAACTCGTCCAGCAGGGTGTCGAAAGCGCGTGGCATCCCGGCATCCGCGAGGAAGGCTTCGATTTCCTCAAGCTGGCGTTCGAAGTTGGCGGTGAGCTTGACGGCAAGTTTGGCGGTCACGATGGCAGGCCGTCGGTCAGCGGGCAGCCTTGGCCGCGCGGTGGCGCTTGAGGGCGGACACCGCGCTTAGCGCGTCCTTGACCTTGCCGGCCGAAACATCGGCCAAGCCTCGGCTGGCGTCGTCGATCAACAGCAAGTGGATGCGTTCCTGTTCCAGCCGGTGGTAGTAGTCCAGGCGTTCGGCGTCGATCAGGGCGACGTAGCTTTCGCCATTCTTGGTGATGATTTTCTCAGCCCCGGACTTGACCTGATCAGCCAGCTCGGACAGATTGGCCCGGGCTTGGGACAGCGGAATTACATCGGCGGACGAGATGGCCATGGCGGGCTCCATAGGCTAGATATTTGTACATCATAACGTACGTTTTCTAGCCTAGCGCGATGCCCCGGAATCAGGTCCCGAAGGTCGTGACATCTCCCGAACGCCGGCCCAGCGCCGACAACAGTCCGTCCAGCGCCGCCCGGTCCGCTTCGCGCGCGGATCCGGCATAGGTTGCCTGGCCCTGGAACTTCAAGCCGCCGCGCCCGCCCGCGCTGCCCTGGCCGGACACGTCCAGCAGACCGCTTTCGGTGCTCAGGGCCAGCGTGGCGCCGGACTTGCCGCCTTGCACCCGCAGCAGATACGACCCCACGGGCGCCACCGGCGTCAGCGCGGTGCCGGCGTTGCGCCAGCGCAGTTCGGCCACCGGGCCGGCCGGCAGGGCCGCACCCAGCCGCAGCGGCTGCCAGCGGATGTCCAGCGTGCCCTGGGGCGCGATGGTGTTCCAGGGCGCGCCCAGCGCCGACAGGATGGAGGCGGGCGCACGCAGGGACTGGGCCGGCACGGATATGCCGTTCCAGCCGGGCGTGGCGCGCAAGGGGCCTTGCAGCCAGGGGTGCGAGATATCCAGGGCGAGCGCGTCCCAGCGCCATAGCCATTGCACCGGCTGCGGCAGCATGCGGCGCGCGCCGGGAGGCCCTAGCGCGATCCAGGCGCTGCCGCGCCACAAGGTGCCGCTGGCGTCCGCCAGCGTGACCGGCGTATTTTGCGGCAGCAGGACTAGCAGCCAGCGTGCGGGCAGGACGGCGACCGCGGCCGCGGCGGCACAGGTGGCGCCGGCCAGGAGCAACGCGGCGGAACGTTTGGAGAAGCGCAATCCAGCCATCTCAGCCACGCTCCGCTTGTGGCGCGGTCAGGCTTACCTTGCCATTGACCAGGCCGGGCAGCGGTCTGCCGTTGACGTTGGCGGCGCGTGTGAGATCTACCTGTTTTACAGCCAGGCCCCAGTCGCGAGCCGCGCCGTCCAGCCACCGCAAGAGCGTCGAAGAGGGCGCCTGCTTCAAGGTCAGCAGCACGCCGGGACCGGTTTCGGGTTGGTCCAGGCTCCACTGGTCCGCGGACAATCCGGCGCGTACCAGCGATGCAGCGAGTTCGGTGGCATTGGGCATGGCGCCAGCGGGGGCGGCGGATTTGTGCCGCAAGGCGACCGCCTGCGCGGTCAGGTCGGCGACCGTGGCGGCCTGGCCGCGCAACGCGGGCAATTCGGCTTGCAGCTTGCGCAGCGTGTTCAAGGGCGGCTCGATCAGCGTGACGAAGACCAGCGCCGACCCCAGCAGCAGGCCGGCGGCCGTCACCAGCCGGCGTTCGCGCGGCGCCAGCGCC
>NZ_JBARYB010000281.1:0-9591 GCF_049647645.1 Achromobacter sp. | reverse complement strand
GGCGTGCTGTCGGGCGCTTCAGGCGCCGCCACGGCAATGGGCAACGCCACCGCCGCCTCCGCGCTGGGCGCTGCCTCCAACCTGACGGCGGCCGGCAGCGGCGGCGTGGGATCCGCCATCGGCCCGGTCATGACCCAGGCCATGGGCGCCATGGGCGGCCGCCCCGCCGCGCTGAGCTCGGCGGTGAACGCGCTGCTGACCATGCCCGACGTCAACCAGGGCAATCTGCCCGCCGTGGCGGGCGCCATCCTCGGCACGCCAGGCCTGACCGACTCCGCGATTCCGTCCGTGGTCGGCGCCATTCTGCAATCGCCCACGATATCCAACGCCACGCTGCCCAAGGTGGCGGAGGCGATCATGAACATTCCCGCAGTGGCGAATTCGCCTTATCCGGCGATGGCCAAGCGGGTCATGGAGGCGGCAGGGATCAACCTGCCCGGCGCCGCCGCCAAGCCCGCAGGCGCGCCTGGCGGCCAGGATGCAGGCGGCCCCGCCGCGGGCGGTGCGCCCGATGCCGGCACGCCCACACCATCCGCCTACCGGGCCAGAAGCGGCGCCAAGCTCCAGTACGTCAACCTGCAGGAGGCCGACGAGGTCTGGAACGATGGCCAGGCGCTCGACAGCCTGGACCGCCAGACCAACAAGCCCAAAATCCGCGTGCGCTTCAACAAGGGCGGCCAGCATCGCTTCAGCGTCAAGGTCAGCCCGCGTCCGGGCAATGCGGTCTACTCCGCGCGCGAGCAAAGCCGCCAGCCGCTGTATCGCGAACCCAACCAGCGCTCCTACAGCTACGTGACCGACGCCGACGGCACCAAGGTAATCGACGACATCACCCTGCCCGCCGCCGGCCTGAACACCTACATCTTCGAGGTGGTGAACGACAAGAACCAGATCATCTCCACGGAACAGGTCGAAACCGCAAAGCGGCTGTATCTCCAGGAAATCATGCTGCCCGGCCCCGAGGCCCTGCCGCGCCGCCACGGCTTCCAGCCGACCGCGACGGAATACGCGCGGCATGGCGTGGACGTCGTGCAATTGCCGCCGGTCAGCACGCGCGGCGACGCCAACTCGGACGTGTTCACCGATGACGGCGAGGACCGCCTGCTCCAGCTAGCCCGCTCCGTCTACCCGCAGTCGCAAGGCCCGGCGCACGAGCCCTACACGCTGGTCGTCTGCCACCTGGACCGGCTGGCTTCGATGCTGCCGGTCCAGCCCATGTATGTGCAAGCCACGGCCGGCCCCGGCGCGGGCGACAAGCAGATCCAGTTCGTCAGCGCCGACGGCAACGTCAGCTTCCTGTGGTACCACATAGAACCCAACGTGGACTGGTTCGTGGAATGCCTGTTCGAGTACACCGACCCCGCGGCCGGCGTCAGGCGCGCAGTCATTCCCAAGGATCGCGTCACCCCCGTGCCCTACGACCCGGCAAGCCCCAAGGCCTGCCACGCCGTGAACATCCGCCTGGCCGGCCTGCTGCCCGTCCCGGCCTCGGGCAAAATCATCCTGCGGGTCCGGTTGATGGAAAGCGCCGCTGGCGGCGTGGCGTTCCCCGGCACCAACGTCCTGGGCGTGGCGGCCATGACGCCCTGGGAACCCGTCACCATGGACTATCAGCAGCAAACGCTGGTGCACGAAATCGGCCACCTGATCGGCATGACGCCCAGCGGCCCCGAATGGGCGCGCGCGCACTCGGACGAAGCCGAAATGGACTCGTCCAAACTCGACAAGGGGCCATACTTCTATTCCCAGTTCGGCAACCACTGCCACTTCGGCCTGCCCGCCAGCCAGGCCGATCCCAGCAACACGGGTTCCTGCGTCATGTTCGGCGGCGACTGCCTCAGCATCCGCTTCTGCGCCAGCTGCGCCCAGGCCGTACGCAAGACGGACATGTCCAATGGCTGGCCCTCGTTCTGACGCGCGGCGCCGCCTGGCGCCCGCGCTGGCCCTGCTGCTGGCAGCCGCGCTGGCCGTGGCCGCGCCTGTCGCCGCCACGGCCGCGCGCCCCACCCCTCATACCCAGAAGACCACGATGAACACCGACTGGATCGATCCGCCCTCGTTCGCCACCGCCCCCATCGGCACGGTGAACGACCACGCCTGCATCCCGCCCAACCATGGCAGCGACGACCAGCTCAATATCGCCGCGCCCGCGCGCGTGCGCCCGCAAGCCTCCGGCGCACTGGTCATCCCGGTGTGCGCGCAAGGCATCATTCCTGTATCGCGGAACCAGCAGCTGCCGCGCTTCGTGGCCGTCAACACGCAGACCAAGGCGGTCTACGAGGGCGTGGCCTACGAGTACAAGCCGCGCAAACGTCCCGGCGTGGAAGTGGACGAGATCCCGAGTTCGCGTCCGCCCAAGGGCATCCCCATCAGCCCTGGTATCAGCGTCGGCACGCAGTTCAACACCGACCTGGCGGCCCAGGTGCAGCTACCGAAGGATCCGGCGGTCTACGAGGTGTATATCGAGTCGAACGGCGTGCGTTCGAACACCGTCAAGATCGAGGTGCAGGAAGCGAAGTAGATCCGCCGCCCGCTGGCCCCGCCTCAGCCGCCAGACTGGCGACGCCGGCGGATCGCGTCTTGCACGCGGTTGCGGATCGATCCACCCCATATCCAGCCCGCGAGGGCCAGCGCAAGCATCGCGACCATGAATTCCTCCCGGTGCTGCGGTGGCACGGGATTGAGGTGGGACAAGGTCAGGAAGGGCTCCACGAACAGAAGCTCGGTCGCGGCGAGCGAACTGAAGAACATCGCCAGCACCAGTCCCGTAAAGCGCGGACGCTGGCCGCGCGTCTCGTTCTCGCCCGTGATGAACCAAAGCCATCGCATCAGCTGTATCGCCGTAGCCGCGAACGGCAGGCAGACGGCTAGTGCCAGGGCGCCCAACGCAAGAAGATCGTAGATCGATATCATGCGTTCACCCTGGCGGCCGCTAAGAGGCGCGAACCCCGATCATGCCCAGGACCCGGTCCCGGATGGAGCGCCCGTAGGCCCAGCACCAGACTGCCAGCGCCAGCATGGCGACCGTGAAGTAAGCCCGGGCCTCGATCGGCACCGGATTCATGGCCGAGATCGTCAGAAAGGGTTCGTAGCCCACGAAGTCGCTGGCAGCCAGGGTACTGAAAACCAGCGCCAGCACCGGCCCCGTGAAATGCGGCCGCTCGCCGCGCGTGGCTTTGTCGGCCCAGAAGGACCAATGGATGTAACGGCTCAGCTGGATGGTCACCGCGAACAGCGGAATGACGACGGCCAGCAGCAGGACGAAAAGGGCAACGAGGACTTGGGGCGGAAGCATGGCGGGATTTTAGCCGCTGTGGCGAAGGGCGCGGCGCCCGATACGCGCGCGCAACGCCAGCCCGAACACCGCCATTCCCATCGACAGGGACAGCAAGCGCAAGGCTTCCAGCGCCTTGTCGAAATACTCCGGCTTATCGAACTTGGCGGCGACGCCATAGCCGAAGATGGCGTACGCAATGCACGCCAGCAGAAACACCGCCATCAGCGCGATCGTGACGTCACGCACCGCGCGCCAGGCCCTGGCCGAAAGCCCCGGAAGATTGGACTCCAGGCACAGCAGGATTCCAGCGCCCCACCAGAGCGGAACGATCTGGAAAATCCCCCAGGCCAGCAACTCGCCGGACTGCAGGACATTGGCGGGATATACCTCATTCATGGCCGCGCTCCTGCTTCGCCACTCTCCGATGGACCAGCAGGACGATCAGGGCGGTAAGAAGAGACGGGCTCATGTACGGCATCAGCCCAAGCAGCGGGAACTCGTAGCCGCTGTCATGGTTGGTCGCCAGCAAATAGAACATGCCCAGCAGGGTCAGCGCGAATACCCAGACGGCCAGCATTCCAGCCGATATCCCGCGTCTGAAGGAACGCGTCCCCAGCCTGCCAAAATGCTGGGGCCACCGGCAGATGATCAGCGCCAGGATGCCCGCCGCCGGCACCAGATAGGCCGTCGACTGGGCCATCAACATGCCAGACTCGGCAATCGCAGCAAGGACCGCACGCAAATTCTTCTCCCTGGGCTAGAACCGATGCTCTCAGCGCAATCTGTGGCGCAGTGTCTGGCCGATCCGAGGCAGGATCAGCGATGGCCCCAGATAGTAGGGCAAGCGGAGCAGAAAAGTAACCGCACCGCCGGCCACAAGTCGAACGACGACATGGATGGTTCGAATCGGCTGGCCATTCAGGCCCTGCCGGCGCCATCAGAGATTCGACGCCCGACCCATTCCCGGAAGCGCTGGCGCCGCGTTGTCAACCATTGCCCGTTTCCGCCCGGCGCACCCTGTATCGGACAATCCCCCCGATGAGCGACAAGATCATCGACGGCCCCAAATAAACCAGGAAGGAGAGCAAGAGAAAACCATAAGACCGCGAATAGTTCTCGGTGACATGATTGAGCAACAATGCGCCCGCGATGGCGAAGGGCCAGACCGCAATCATGACAAAGGAAAATGCCCTGCGTGCCGCTGAAGATCCCAAAACCCCAAATCTGCCTGGCCTGGCCTGGACAGCGACGCCGAAAAGGCAGACAAGTGGCAGCGCGTACATCAGGGCCTGCGCCGTCCGAAACGCCATTTCGGCGGACCAGAGGATCAAGTGGTCCAATGCCGTCTCCCAAGATATTTAGTGAAACTGAGCTGGCGCTCTGGCAGAGGCGTCCGGCCACACCTGAACGACGATTCCGAAGACCAGCGGCAGCATATATTTCAAGGGTCCGTGATGCGCAGCCCCGTTTCAGCAACGCCCTCAAAAAATGCAATCTATACGACGGGCTGGGCACGCGCACGCATCACCAGTCCGAGCACCGCCATCCCGATGGATAGCGACAATGCCCACAGAGCATCCCCGGTCATATGAAAATATCCGGGCTTACCGAACATGACAGAAACGCTGTATCCGAAGATGGCATAGACGCCGCACACCAAAAGGAAAACGGCCAGCAGGACGGCCACGACATCACGTACCCTACGCCAAACTTTCAACGACAGCCCAGGAAGATCGGACGATCAGAACTCCGAATTCAGCGAGCGCCATCACGATTTCCCGCAAACCAGACCTCCATCCAGCCGCCCGCCCTTCTGTTCTATTTTCGAAGAATTGTCATGAGTTCTGCCTGGATCGACGATGAATCCACAGCACAACTCCCGCCAATGCCAGCGCGATCGACACCCACATCGTGGACAAGGTGCGCAGAGTAAGATTCGTGAACCCGTGATCGTCAAAATAAACAGCCACCGCCGAACCGTATATTGCGTAGACAACTACGTACACCAGAAATAGCGCCATCAACGCCACCATCACATTCCGCAAAAGACGCCAGGTCATCGAACGCAACAATGGCAAGTCGGACTCGATACACAATAGCAAGCCGATAACCCATACCACGGGGAGCAACGATATCGTTTCCGTGGCGAAGGTCTCTCCCGCCTTTAGCAGCGTAAGCGGAACGTCAATCATCCTCTTCGCCTCTCGCGCGAGTCTTGTATCGGACGATCAATCCGATCAGAGACAAGACCAGCGACGGCGCCATATAGGCCAAAAAAGCGATCAGGACAAAACCATGCTCCCGGGAATAGTTCCGTGAAACATAGAAGAGCAGAAACAACCCCACGATTGCCAACAGCCATACGGCCGCCATGACTATCGCGAGGCCCACACGCGAGGCCGACGATCCCAACGCGCCGAAGCGACGCGGCCAGACATGAACCGCAATCCCCACGACGCAGACTAGCGGGAGCACGTACACCAGGGCGTACGCGGTCTGAAACGCCATATCGGCAGCCCAGATCAAGAATTCACGCACGACTTGTCTCCTAGGGCGTCAACTGGCGGCACCCATTGCCGCACTGCGAACAAGAACCTCATCATGCGGCCTGTTCTTCTCTCTTGTTTTCAAGAACATCTTCCTTCGGCTTATTCGTCTGCTCCGCAATGACGCTATCCAGGACGCGTCCCGGCGGCTTCGGCGTATCGCCTTCGCCAGCTCCCCACGCCAAGGGCATTTCAACGAAAAACCCCTTAACTTTGGAACGCAAATAGGCAATTGCCTGTTCGATCTTATGCTCTGAATTCGCCATGTACGTCGGCTGCAAATCAGGCAGCTTGGTGAAATCGTATTTCCCAGAGGGCGGACCGTCGACCAGAATATAACCATCACGCAGCTTGCCGTCCGGCCCGACATTGCCGATTGGAACGCCATTCACCTCGTACTTCTTGACCTGTGTGTAGATCGGAGGAAAGGCTTTCCGTCCATCCAGGAGCTTGCGGAAACTGTTGCGGGGCGTATGCCGGAAAACAGTGCTATACGCCTCGCGGTTATCGTGCGCGAGCTTCTGCAAAGCCTGGATGCTGGAGGGATCCAAAGGTCTCTCCAGGCTGATTCCTTGCGGTACCCCGGCAGCTTTCTGGACGCCCGTCGAACCGCTCTCGACCATCATGCCAAAGTGCTTGCGCCAGAGCTTCATGCGCAGGTCTCGGGCGAATTTCCGCGTCACGACTCTCACGCCAGCGCCAACGTCGGTCATCGCAGCCCCCTCGTCGTCCACTACCACGGCGGCCAGTTCGGTATCGCCGTTCCCGTTCAGGCTGCGATCGTTGATATTCGCGCTGCCGATGATGGCGACCGCATCGTCGACGATGGTCAGCTTGCTGTGTACGTAGACCATTTCCGTAACAACACCCAGACGTGTCGAACCGTAATTCCGCAGATTCAACACTGTCAGGTACTTGCGCCATTCGTCCGCCATGCCCCAATTGGCAAGCGCAACAGCTATGTCGGCGTTCGTCTGGGCTGGCTGAGCCACCTTTCTGGTCTTGCTGTGCTTGGCGTACAGCGTGGCGTTGATTCGATGCACCAGGCTGTTGCGCGCGCGCTTGACGCCCTGTAGCGCCCACCACGTCTGGGAGAGGGTCGCTGGCTCTTCCAACAGGCCTTCCGGATGCTCGGGCAGTACCAGCCACACATGGAAGGGCCGGTCCGCATAGATGGCTGCCCCTATCGCATTGGCCAGTTCCGGAATGATGGGATTGGTCCCCGGCGAAGTTTTCTTGCCGAGCTGATCCACCCCGCAATCGGAAATGAAGAACTGATTCTCGATGTAGATGTAGGCCTGCGCCGACCGGATGCTGTTGACCATCGCATCCCGGATGCTGGTCTGATGGTTGGCCGCCCACTTCGCCCGAGCGGCCTGAACTATCTTGCGGCGCTTCGGGTTGGGAGTCTTCCAGTCGTCGTTGACGTACTTGTAATTGTCGCCCCAGAGTTTCAGTTCATCCTGCAACTGTTGCGACGAGGCCGAACGGCATATCTGCACCGTGGCATTGCCGCTGCCGCGCGTCTGCGGATCAAGCAAATGCTGAGACCCTTTCGCCCGGTCGAACCAACTCGCATCCATGCTTGGATCGAACACATTGGTACCCGCGCGCGCGAAGCTGTTCCAACGCAACACGAAGTTGAGGAAAACGTCGAAGGCCGCTGGTCCCTCGACTTTCATGGCCACGTCTTCCCATGGTTCCCGCGGCTGCCGCAGGGGATCGAGCAGAGTTCCGCCCAATGGCGGCTCAAATCCCGGCAGTCCCCCTGAGGCCCGGGTGAGGTCCAGTTCTGACTGGGTCGGCTTCCTGGCTGCCACAAGCTGCGCGTTGTACGCGTCGTTCAGCACGTGTATCTTCGGGTCGATGACGACATCGAAGGACGGCGTTTCCCAGCGGCCGTAGGCCAGATCGATTCCGCCCAGAAATGCCTTTTTTCCGTCCACCAGCACGAACTTCTGGTGATGGGAAAAAAAAGTGTTTGTTGCAGGAACCCGCCCCGTATTGGCATATTGCAGCATGACACGGATAGAACCCTTGCCCTTGGGCAAGCCATGCAGCATGTCCTGTGTCGTGTCATCGTGCGTATCTAGAGCCATACTGATCGAATCGTAAAGCAGGATACGAACGTGCACGCCGCGCTCGATCGCGGCCGCCAGCAACGAAGACAAACGCCCCGGATGGCCATCCTCGCCGCGCCGCTCCAGCTCCACGTCGTAGTCCATCTGCCAGTCCGCGATCATGATGAAGCTTTGCGCCCCGCGGATCGCGGCCGCCACGGCCGCCATGTAGTCCCGCCCGGTGATGTAGGACTCGCAGCGGTTGCCATACCGCGGCATGGCGAAGGGCTGGTTCAGGTCGAAGTACTGGCCCGATACCGTCGTCATCGTGTCCGGGACGATCTGCGCGGTGTACTGGTCTATGTCGAGTTTATCCATGGCCTTTTTCTTGAACGCAAGCCGGCGGGCGGCTGCCTTATGCCTTCGTCTTGGGTTTGAGCGTCTCCATGCCCTGCGCCGACCCGTCGGCCAAGGCATGCTCGGACAGCCAGTCGGCGTGCGCCGTGTCCAGTTCCGAACCCTTGCGCGCAAAATTCAGGGCATCGAGGATGCGCTCCGACGTCGCCTGTTCCGAGGTTGTCGTCCAGCGCGCCGGCGTCATGGCCTGCGCGGTCAGGCCGCTGATCAGCCACACACGGCCGGGATTCGCCATCACTTCGCTATGGACGGCGTATTGCTGCGATTCCGACAGGTCGAGTTCGCCGCTGGCGGGCGTCTTCCCTTCGCCCAAGACCTCGGACCACTCCGAGGAATCGAACACCTGGGGATTGATGCGTCCCCCCTGCTGAACCACGTTCAGTTCCGCAGGCACCTTCACGATGCGCCAAGTCTCGCCTTCCGGCGCGATGCCGTGCGCCCCCGGCATGTCCTGCAGGCGCAGCGCCAGCTTCATCGGTGCCGGCGCGCTCTGCACGAACACGGGCAGGGCATAGGACATCTGGTCCGGGCCCGCAAACTGCTTGTTCCCCGTCTTCACATCGATCCGCCCCGGCGCGGTCACGGTGATGTTGCCGCCTTCCAGCACGATGCTGGCGCCGGCCGCGGTGGCGATGCGGATGCGTTTGGGCGCGGCGTATTCGACCGACGTCTGCGCGCTGCCGATGGTGATGTCCTTCTGCGCCTGCACGCGCAGGATGTCGTGCTGGGCTTGAACGTGGACGTCGCCGGTGGCGGAGATCAGGTCCAGGCCGGAGTCCGCGCCGCCCTGCTGCAGGCCGGCGACGATACCCAGGCCCTGCCCGGTGTGCACGCGCAACGCGCCCATCACGGCCAGGTTCTGGTCCTTGCCGGCCGACCAGTGCACGGTCTCGCCGGCGGTGTATTGCATGTGTTCGCCGGCGACCTGCGCCAGGCCCGCGCGCGCGGCCATGAACACGACCGGATCGGTGAGGTGCGGCACCTTGCCCTCGGCCGCCTGGGTGTGCTTGGCCGAGGCGTCGCCGCGGGCGCCATTCAGGCTGTCGCCCGCGACGGTGCCGGACACGGCGCGATGCATGGCCGCGAGCGGCGCCTTGCCGTCATCCAGCACGCTGGCTTCCGCTCCCCTGGAGCCTAGCGCACTCGCCAGCCGCAGGCCCTGGTGCGCCCCTACCACGCCGTCCAGCGAACGCGCCATCTGGTCGGCCTGGCTGGCCAGCGCTTGCAGCCCTGCGGCCTCGCCTGCGGGGCCGGCGGTGGCGCCGGTGCCGGCGTAAGTACTGAGCAGCAC
>NZ_JBARYB010000280.1:0-9420 GCF_049647645.1 Achromobacter sp. | reverse complement strand
GCCACCGAACTTGTTCGACAGAACGGTCGTGATAGCTGCCGTCAACGTCGTTTTGCCGTGGTCAACGTGACCAATCGTACCCACGTTCACGTGCGGCTTGGTACGTTCAAACTTGCCTTTTGCCATGATCTCTATCCTTTGACTTTCAAGGAAACTTGGATTTCTGCCGGGACCGCCCGGATGGGCGGCCCCGACAAGGGTTATTTACTTGGCCCGAGCGGCGATGACTTCGTCAGCGACGTTCTTGGGGGCCTCGGAGTAATGCTTGAATTCCATCGTGTACGTGGCACGACCTTGCGTCAGCGAACGCAGGTTCGTGGCGTAACCGAACATCTCGGCCAGCGGAACTTCGGCCTTGATGGTCTTGCCGCCACCAACCATGTCGTCCATGCCCTGAACCATGCCGCGACGCGAGGACAGATCGCCCATCACGGTACCAGCGTAGTCTTCAGGCGTTTCGACTTCAACGGCCATCATCGGTTCCAGCAGCACGGGGCTGGCCTTGCGCAGACCTTCCTTGAATGCCATGGAGCCGGCCATCTTGAACGCGTTTTCGTTCGAGTCCACGTCGTGGTACGAACCGAAGAACAGCGTGACCTTGACGTCGACGATCGGGTAGCCAGCCAACACGCCCGAAGGCAGCGTTTCCTGGATGCCCTTGTCCACCGCGGGGATGTACTCGCGGGGAACCACGCCGCCCTTGATGGCGTCCACGAATTCGTAGCCGCCGCCAGGAGCCAACGGCTCGACCTTCAGAACCACGTGACCGTACTGGCCGCGACCGCCCGACTGCTTGACGAACTTGCCTTCAACTTCGTCGCAGGTCTTGCGGATAGTTTCGCGGTAAGCCACTTGCGGCTTGCCGACGTTCGCTTCCACGCCGAATTCGCGCTTCATGCGGTCAACCAGAATTTCCAGGTGCAGCTCGCCCATACCGGAAATGATGGTCTGGCCGGATTCTTCGTCGCTGCGCACGCGGAACGACGGATCTTCCTGCGCCAGGCGCGACAGCGCCAGGCCCATCTTTTCCTGGTCAGCCTTGGACTTGGGTTCCACGGCCTGCGAAATCACGGGCTCCGGGAAAATCATGCGTTCGAGCAGGATGTGGGAGTCGATGTCGCACAGCGTTTCGCCGGTGGTCACGTCTTTCAGACCCACCACGGCGGCGATGTCGCCTGCCAACACTTCCTTGATTTCTTCGCGGTTGTTCGCGTGCATCTGCAGAATGCGGCCGATACGTTCCTTCTTGCCCTTGATGGGGTTGTAGACCGTATCGCCCGACTTCAGGACGCCCGAGTAAACGCGCACGAAGGTCAACTGACCCACGAACGGATCGCTCATCAGCTTGAACGCCAGGGCCGAGAACTTCTCGTTGTCGTCGGCTTCACGCTTGACGGGGTTGCCATCGTCGTCCTGGCCGTCAACCGCGGGAATGTCCACGGGCGAAGGCAGGTAGTCGATGACCGCGTCCAGCATGCGCTGCACGCCCTTGTTCTTGAAGGCGGTGCCGCACAGCATCGGCTGGATTTCGCCAGCGATGGTGCGTTGGCGGATGGCCAGGTTGATTTCTTCTTCGTCGAGCGAACCCGTTTCCAGGTACTTGTTCATCAGCTCTTCGGACGATTCAGCAGCAGCCTCGACCAGCTTTTCGCGCCATTCGTTCGCCAGGCCTTCCAGCTCGGCCGGAACGTCTGCGTAGTCGAACTTGATGCCTTGGCTGGCTTCGTCCCAAATGATCGCCTTCATCTTGACCAGGTCGACCACGCCTTGGAACGTGTCTTCGGCGCCGATGGGAATCACGATCGGCACGGGATTGGCGCGCAGGCGGTTCTTCAGCTGGTCATAGACCTTGAAGAAGTTGGCGCCGGTGCGGTCCATCTTGTTGACGAAGGCCAGACGCGGCACGCCGTACTTATTGGCTTGGCGCCACACGGTTTCGGACTGGGGCTGAACACCGCCCACCGCGCAGTAGACCATGCAGGCACCGTCCAGGACGCGCATGGAACGTTCCACCTCGATGGTGAAGTCCACGTGACCCGGGGTGTCGATGATGTTGATGCGGTGTTCGGGATAGTTCTTCGCCATGCCACGCCAAAACGCCGTCGTAGCTGCCGACGTAATGGTGATGCCACGCTCTTGCTCTTGTTCCATCCAGTCCATGGTGGCTGCGCCATCATGCACTTCGCCAATCTTGTGATTGACGCCGGTGTAGAACAGGATACGTTCGGTCGTGGTGGTTTTCCCTGCATCGATGTGCGCAGAGATACCAATGTTGCGATAGCGCTCGATCGGGGTTTTGCGGGCCATGGTGGGTTAGTCCTTAAATTACCAGCGGAAATGGCTGAAGGCCTTGTTGGCCTCTGCCATCTTGTGCGTGTCTTCGCGCTTCTTCATCGCGGCGCCACGACCTTCGGAGGCGTCGATCAGTTCGCCAGCAAGACGCAGATCCATCGACTTCTCGCCACGCTTCTTGGCGGCTTCACGGAGCCAACGCATAGCCAGGGCCAGGCGGCGCACGGGGCGCACTTCAACCGGCACTTGGTAGTTGGCACCGCCAACGCGGCGGCTCTTCACTTCGACGATCGGCTTGATGTTGTTGATCGCCAGGCTGAAAACTTCGATCGGCTCTTTGCCGGTCTTGGTTTGCACTTGCTCGAGGGCACCGTAGACGATGCGCTCGGCGACGGCCTTCTTGCCGTCCAGCATGACGACGTTCATGAACTTGGCGAGTTCGACGCTGCCGAACTTGGGATCGGGCAGAATCTCGCGCTTGGGTACTTCGCGACGACGGGGCATTGTTGCTTCCTTGTGTCTGTTCAGTTGAACCGTGTTTCATTACACGGCCATGGCCGTCCATGGAGACGACCCCTTACGTGCCGCGCACCTTCCCATCATCTGGATGGCGCGGTCGCACTTCCCTAGTGACGGACTGCCGCCACGCGGGGGTACTGCTGACTCGTTATTAAGCCTTCTTCGGGCGCTTGGCGCCGTACTTCGAGCGGGCTTGCTTACGATCCTTGACGCCTTGCAGGTCGAGGGAACCGCGCACGATGTGATAACGCACACCGGGCAAGTCCTTCACACGACCGCCACGCACCAGAACCACCGAGTGCTCTTGCAGGTTGTGGCCTTCACCGCCGATGTACGAAATGACTTCGTAACCGTTGGTCAGACGCACTTTGGCAACCTTGCGCAGAGCGGAGTTCGGCTTCTTGGGGGTGGTGGTGTACACGCGAGTGCACACGCCGCGGCGTTGCGGGCAGTTTTCGAGCGCGGGGCTCTTGCTTTTGATGATGCTGACTTCGCGCGGCTTGCGCACGAGTTGGCTAATGGTAGGCATGACCTTTGAAATCCCTTTTACGTACCACTGGGTAAGTACTTACGTACTCGTCTCCTCAAGCAGTGACTTTCGGAGAAGGCAGTTCGCGCAAAACCGCCTCAAACGTTCGTATACGTAAAAGAGCGGGCTTGCCAACAAACTATGACAAAACGCACAAAGCTGGATGCCGTGGGGCGACGGCGCCGGAAAGACCCGATGCCGCGAAGCCGTGTGGCTTGAAACGAAAGGCTCGTGACGCACCCCGTTCCCAGACACCGTACTTCTAAACCCTACCGCGGCCAGTTTTTGCGCGCGAAATAAAGCAGTAAGCCCTTTAGCATAACTGAGATAAAGGCTTGCTGTCAAAGAAAATTGTAAGCCTGGCGTGTGGCGTGTTGCCAGCAGAAGCGTGCCAGTTAGGCGGCGGTCGTGAAAATTAGGGCCGCATACGCCGAAAATCGGAGCCGTAAATCGGGGTCAGTGACTGCGGCAATCGGCGTGAGCCAGATATGCGGGTTCCGGACCAGCGCCCAGACTTGCCGGCGCCAGGCGACGCAGACAGTGTACCCGCCCGCGCTACTGGTCGGCGAACAGGTAGCCGCTGCCGTAGACCGTGCGGATCGGCAACATCACGCCGGCCAGTTCAGCCTTGCGGCGCAACCGGCTGACGATCACGTCGATGCTGCGGGAGCCGCTGGCGCGCACCCCGCCCCCCTCGACCTGCAGCTCATCGCCCAGCTCGTTCCGGCCCACGGCCTTGCCCGCCACTTCCAGCAGCGAACGCACGATCAGACGCTCATTGGCGGACAGCGAAATGGTCGCTCCCGAGGGCGCCGCCAGGGTCCAGCCCTGGTCACGCAGTTCCCACTGGCCGTTCTGGGCCAGCTCGGCCAGGGACGTTTCCTGTCCGGCGGGCAGGCGGCGCGCCAGCGACAGCAGGATGCAGGCCAGTTCCCGTGGATCCTGCGGATCTGGCAGACAGGCGTCGGCACCGCTCTGCAGGCAGCGCAGGCGGCTGTCCACCGACATGCCGCGCCCCGTGACCACGATGCCCATGGACGATGAGCCGTGCAGGCGCGCCACCAGGGCGTAGCCGATTTCACCCAGGGTCCCGACATCCAGGACCACGACGTCATAACCGCCGCCGTTGAGCAATCCAAACAATTCGAGAGACGTCGAGCAACCGCGTGCAGAAATACCAGCTTGCAGCAATGCGGACACGGCGACGCCGCGGGCGGCCTCGTCGGGTGACATCATAAGTATGCGCAATTGATTCATATCTGTTCCATACGACCAACAACCTCGACCGGCTCCGCCCCACGCCTTACTGCGGGGGGGAGAACGATTGAGACAGTGTGGCGCGTTGTTGCGCAACAACTCCAGTCAAGATTCGTCAACTTTGCAATGTTTGACAGTTCTTGCCATAACGTAGCCAGCCGGGGCCCCTCCCGAGTTATCATTCGTTTACACCTATATATTCCTCTCCCCTCTTGCAGTAGGGCGCCATAGCGCGCGCTTGCGTAGCAAACCTTCGCGAGAACACGTCTGATGAAAATCGCGTCGCTGGAAGACGACCTGGATCAAGCACGGCGCATCCAGCAAGTTCTGACCGCTGCCGGATATGTCTGCAGCAGTTATCAGCAAAGCCGGGACCTCCTGGCCGCGCTGCGTACCGAGCAATTCGACCTAGTGCTGCTGGACTGGCATCTACCCGACATCGATGGCGACGATGTGGTGCGGTGGCTGCGCGCCAATATCGGTCCACGCATCCCGGTCATCTTCCTGACCAACCGTTCCAGCGAGGACGATCTGGTGGAAGGCTTGCGCGCCGGCGCGGACGATTACATCGTCAAGCCCCTGCGCCCCCTGGAGCTGCTGGCGCGGGTGGCGGCTTTGCTGCGCCGCAGCCAGATCGCCGAACCCGCGGACGACGCCTTCGACGTGGCGCGCTATCGCATCGAACCCGCCGCCCGCACGATCACCCTGGATTCCGCCGTGGTGCCGCTCGCTCCCAAGGAATTCGAGCTCGCCCTGCTGTTTTTCCGCAATGTCGGCCGCCTCATGTCGCGCGACGTGCTGGCCGAATGCGTATGGAACCGGGAAATTCCCGCGACCTCCCGCACCCTGGACACCCATTTGTCGAACATTCGCCAAAAGCTCCAGCTGCGTCCCGAAAACGGCGTGCGCCTCACGTCCTCTTATGCGCTGGGCTACCGGCTGGAGCTGATTAGCTCGCCGGAAGACATCGCAGCCAATCCGCAGTAAGCGCCTGCGCGCGCCCCCAGGAGAACCGATAGTCATGAGCCGCTGCCGCGCGCTTTCTTTGCTTGCCATGATTTCCTGCCTGGCGCTGATGGCGCCGGCGCGCAGCCAACCCGCCGGCGCGCTCGGGGACGACTTCATCTACCGCGTACGCCAAGGCGATACGTTGATCGACCTGGCGACCCGGTATACCCACAAGCAGGCCAACTGGAGCCAGCTGCAAACCCTGAACAAGGTTGTCACGCCGGAAACGCTGCCCATCGGGCTGGAATTGCGCATCCCGCTGTCCATGATTCCCGTGCGGCAAGCCGACGCCCGCGTCGTCCACGTCAGTGGCCAGGCGAATGTCGACGGCAAAGCCCTGCGGGCTGGCGATACCGTGGCTGAAGGCAGCACGGTCGGCACCGCCGCCAACGGCTTCGTCACCCTGGAACTGGCCGACGGCTCCAAGCTGACGCTGCCGGCCGGCGGCTCGGTCGAATTGACGCGCCTGCGCCAGTTCGAAGGCACGGCGCTGACGGATTCCGTCGTCCGGGTGCAAAGCGGCGGCGTGGAATCGTCCGTGGCGCCCACCGGACAAGGCGTGGGCCGTTTCGAGATCCGCACGCCGGTTGCGGTCACCGGCGTGCGCGGCACGCGCTTCCGCGTGCAAAGCGGCGCGCAAGGCGTGCATAGCGAAGTGCTGGAAGGCAGCGTGCGCCTGCAGCCCCACGCCCCCGGATCAGCCCCGGCCAAACCGGTGGCGATGGCCAAGGGCTACGGCGCGGCCGTGGGTTCGGACGGCGTGGTTTCCGGCATGCGCGCGCTGCTGGATGCGCCGCAACTGGGTACGCCCACGCGTGCGGGCGGCGGCGCCTGGACCGCCGACGTCTCGTCCGTTTCCGGCGCCCAAAGCTATGTGGTGCGCGTCTCGCGCGACGCCGAAGGCGCGTTGCCGGTATCGTCGACGAGCTTTCCCAGCAACGATATCCGCTTCACCGCGCCCGGTCCCGGCACCTATTACGTTTCCGTGCGCGCAGTGGACGACCTGGGCCTGAACGGGCGCGACGCGATCGCCACCTTCGAGGGCGCGAACATGCTCCTGACCTCCGACGGCTCGGGTGTCGCCAGCGGCACGGGCGGCCTGATCACGCTGACCGATTACTAGAGCCCGTCTCATGGCCGACGCCGCCGATCCGCAGGACCGGACCTCGCGCTCAGGGCTGTGGCTGACGGTGGTTTTGGCGGTGTTTGCCGCCATCCTGGGCTCGTTCAACGGCCTGGGGCGCTTCGATCAAATCCTTTATGACCGCGCCTTGTCGTTGACGGGGCGCGGCGCCGATCCCGATATCCTGATCGTCGCAATCGACGACGACAGCATCAAGGCTCTGGGCCATTGGCCATGGCGGCGCGCCGTCCACGCGGCGCTGCTGGACCGCCTGCAGGGCGCCCGCGCCGTGGCGCTGGACCTGATCTTCGCCGAACCGGACATGGCCAATCCGAACGACGACCGCATCCTGGCCGACAGCATCCGGCGCCATGGGCGTACTGTCCTGCCGGTCGTGCTGGACCGGCTCGACCGCCCTTCGGCAGTGAACGAGCCCATCCCCGGCGTGGCGCAGGCCGCCGCCGCGAAAGGCTTCATCAACGCGCGCATCGATCCGGATGGCGTGGTGCGCGCAGCCACCCTGAGCGCGCAGCTCGGAGACCGCCGCTGGAACCATCTGGCCCTGGCCATGCTGGACGTCGGCGGCGAAGCGGAATCGGCGCAGAAGCTGTTGCAACGCGCCGCGCCTGACGGCAGCATCCTGATCCCCTACGCCGGACCCACCGCGCACACGCGCACCGTGTCCTATCTGTCCGTGCTGCGCGGCGACCTGTCACCCGAGGAACTGCGCGGCAAGTACGTGCTGGTCGGCGCCTGGGCTACCGGCCTGGGCGACGCCTACCCGACGCCGGTGTCGCACGACCTCAGCGGCATGTCCGGAGTGGAAATCATCGCGAACCTGCTGCACGCGGCGCGCGACGATATCGCCTATCAGCTGCCGCCCGCCTGGTGCAACGCGCTGTTCGCGGCGCTGCCCGTACTGCTGGCCTGCCTGGCACTGTGGCGGCTCTCGCCCAAGCAGGCGCTGCTGGTCAGCCTGGCGCTGTTCGTCGCCATCCTGCTGACGGCGCTGCTGTTGCTGACTTATGCCTATGTGTGGTTCGCGCCCGCCGCGGCGCTGCTGGGCGTGACGCTGTGCTATCCGCTCTGGAGCTGGCGCAGCCAGGAGGCCGCATTGCGCTACATGGACAACGAACTGCGCCGCCTGCAGCGCGAGTACCCGCCCGTGCTGAACGAAGCCGGCGCCCAGAGCGCGGGTCCCAGCGCGTCCTTGGAAAGCCGCGTCGGAGAGCTGCGCCGGGCGCTGGCCCGCGTGCGCAACCTGCGCCGCTTCCTGGCCGACGGCCTGGACGGCATGCCGGATGCCACGCTGGTTTTCGATCAGGACGGCCGCATGCAATTCCGCAACCAGGCCGCGGTCATGTATTTCCAGAGGCTGGGAATGCGCCCTCCCCGCGTTGGCCGCCGGGCCACCCATCTTCTCGAAAAGACCATTTCCGATCCCGCCACGCGCCAGCGCGTCGCCGAGGCGCTCAGCGGCCAGGGGCCGGTCGCCGCGTCATCGCCATGGAGCGCCGACCTCGAGATACGCGACCATGCCGGACGCGACCTGATCGTGAAATGCGCGCCCATCCATACCGCGGAAGGCAACTTCGCCGGCACCGTCGCCACGCTGACGGACATCTCGCGCATCCGTCAGGCGGAACGCCAGCGCGAGGAAACGTTGCGCTTCATCTCGCATGACATGCGCGCCCCCCAAAGCTCCATCCTCGCGCTGGTCGAAATGAAGCAGGAAAGCGGCTCGTCCGAGGGCCAAAGCGAAACCCTGGGCCGCATCGCCGCGCTGGCCAACCGCACGCTGCGCCTGGTCGACGACTTTGTGCACCTTACGCGCGCCGAGTCGATGACGATCAGCGCGGTGGAACTGGACCTGGGCAGCTTGCTGCAGGACGCCGTGGACGAGTTCTGGGCCTCGGCGCAGAAACGCGGTATTGAGCTCACCCTCGCGCTACCGCTGCCCGCCGCCTATGTCCGCGGCGATCAGACCCTGCTCATGCGCACGCTATGCAACCTGATCGACAACGCCATCAAGTACAGCCCGGCGCACACCCGGATCGAATGCGGCATCGACGAGGAACCCGGCTTCTGGCGAGTCAACATCCGCGACCAGGGCCAGGGCATCGCGGCGCAGGATCTGGCGCGTCTGTTCGAGCCGTTCTCGCGGGTGGGCGTCGAGACCCGCGGCGACGTCGGCGGAGCCGGCCTGGGATTGGCTTTCGTGCGCACCGTGGCCGAACGCCACGGCGGATCGGTCGAAGTCAGCAGCGAGCTGGGCGTGGGTTCGGTCTTCACGCTGCGCCTGCCGATGGCGCCGGAAGAGATGCCCACGGCCTAGCCGCGGCCCCCTATTGGAAGACGTGCGAGATCACGGCGGGCTTGCCCGCCTTGACCTCCAGCGTCGTACGGTACGGCGGCAGGCCGGCATTGCGCAGCACCACCTGGTACTTGCCGGGAATCAGCCGTAGTTCCTTGACGGGGGGACTGATGCCGCGCGCCACGCCATTGATCCAGACCTCGCCCCATGGGCGGATGTCCAGCCTCACCAGCACGGGAACCGGCTTGGGCTTGGCGGCATCCTCGGCCGCGACGGCGGGAGCCTCGGCGGGTGCAGCTGCAGGCGGCGTTGCCGCGATAGCTGGGGCCTCGGCGGACGGCGCCGGCAGAGCCGGCGTTTCACCCTGGGCTGGCGCGC
>NZ_JBARYB010000279.1:0-9609 GCF_049647645.1 Achromobacter sp. | reverse complement strand
CCCCGCAGGTGTCCTCCATCAGTTTGGAATGCTGTCCGCCTTCAGCTTGGAACGGTGTCCGCCATCACGCTGGAACACTGTCCGCCATCAGCATGGAATCGTGTCCGCCATCGCGTGGAATACGCAGAGCAGGCCACATTCGGCGAATGACGTAGTGACTGCGCCACCCACGACGATGTGATCCAGCGTGCGCACGTCCACCAGCGCCAGGGCCTCCTTGAGGCGCTGGGTCAGGACCCTGTCGGCCTGGCTCGGCTCGGGACTCCCGCTCGGATGATTGTGCGAAAAGACCACCGCTGCCGCGTTGAGCCGCAGGGCCTCCTTCACCACCTCGCGCGGATACACCGATGCCTGGTCGATGGTGCCGCGGAACAGTTCCACATACTCGATCAGCCGATGCTGGCTGTCGAGGAACAGCGCCGCGAAGACTTCGTGCCCGAAGCTGGCCAGCTTGGTGCGCAGGTAGTCCTTGACCAGCGCCGGCGAAGTGAACAGCGTTCCGCGTGGGTTCTTCAGATCGATGACCTGGCGTGCCGCCGCCAGAATCTGGTCCGCCGACGCCTGCAGGTAACGGCCCTGCGCGTCACGCACCAGCAGCGAAGAATCGAGAGACAGAGAAAGTTGCGACATGATCGTGCTCCGGTTGCTCAGGCGGAATTGCCTGGAACCGGCCGCAACACGGCGCAGCGCAAGCCGTCACAGGGTCGAAGACGGCTACGGCCGCAAGCGCCAAAGGCGCGCAGCCCTTGACGGCGAGAACGCCGTGATACGGTGAAGGGAACAGCAAGACCGCCCTCCCCGCCCACGCTGACTGACTGGGCAAGCGGAGCGCGCAGGCCTGACCAGGCCGGAGGCGTCAGCGATGGACGCCCGTAGGGGCGAGATGCCAAGAGCGGCTCGATGCGAAGTACGACAGCGCGTCCCGTTCGGGGACGCCCTGAAATCGGGTATCTTTAGAGCCAACAGATTCCCGAATTGGGTCTCGCCCGGTCTGATAGTCAGAACACCGCAATTGCGAGGAAAGGCATGCCAGCGCTATATCAACTTGCCCTGCTCGGCACCCCAACGGCAGCTCAAATTTCCGAACTTGAGGAAGTTGTCGGAAAGGCTGTCGGCATGTTCAATTTGCGGTTGGGGCATGAGATTGGATGGGAGGTTTGTCCCGATGAATTCAATCCAGACCAACAGCGATCGTCTGCGGCGGCATTTTTCGGAGGTCATGAGCCTCCCCTTGCGAATGTGGCAAGGCTCCTGGCGCGAGGCATCCCGCTGCTCCCAGTCGCCTCTGACATCAATCGAGTCGGCGCAGAAATCCCCGCCTTGCTGCAACCGCTCAACTGCTTGGCATACACCGCTGGCGGGGCGCAACGTGTCGCAACTGCTTTGCTGGAATGTGCAGGGCTCCTTCCTCGACAGCGCCGGGTGTTCGTAAGCTATCGGCGGGGCGAGGCTAGGGAAGCTGCCTTGCAGTTGTTCGATGCGCTGTCTGCTCGGCTATTCGATGTGTTTCTCGATACACATGGCATTCCACCTGCTGAAGATTTTCAGACCATGCTATGGCATCGGCTTTGTGACTCGGATGTCCTGCTGATGCTCGACACCCCAGGATACTTTGAAAGCCGTTGGACGAGTGCGGAATTCGGCCGCGCTCTGGCCAAAGGCATCAGCGTCTTGCGGGTGGGGTGGCCGGATACAACGCCTTCTGCGCGTACGGCGACGGCCAGTCGGGCGGAACTGCTACCCGAAGAAGTCGATCCGGCGACCGGACGCATCGCAGACGGCGCGGTGGATCGCATCTGTCTTCAGTTGGAGGAAGTTCGCAGCCAGAGCCATGCGGTTCGCTCTGTCAATCTCGTGAGCAATCTGCGCAACGCTATTCAAACAATCGGCGGCCAAGTTGTCGGAGTGGGCGCCAACAGAGCTGTTTATGTCCAACTGCCGGATGGGCGGAATGTAGTTGTTTATCCAACAGTCGGAGTTCCCACGTCAACTACATTGCACGATGCGTCTACGAATTCACCGGAACAATCCGTTGCCGTTGTCTACGATCACGTAGGCCTGCATCCTAGGTGGCTGGGCCATCTGGACTGGCTGGGTCAGCACATTCACTCCGCCAGGTGGGTTAAAGCCAGCGAGGCGGGTTGGCAATTCGCTGACTGGGCGGCGTAGCCATGAGCGCAATATTCCTCTCGGCCAGCGTGCCACTTGTTGGACGTGGCACCTACCACGAAACTGCCAATCCATTTCTCATCCAATGTGCGGTGAGAGAACTGGTCATAGCAGTCATTCGCCAGCACAAGATCGTCTGGGGTGGGCATCCTGCGATTACCCCGATGATTTGGAGCATATGTGAAGACTTGGGCGTCGATTACTCGCAGTCTGTCGTCTTGTATCAGAGCACGTTCTTTGCAGATGTGTTCCCTGAAGAGAACAAGCATTTCCAGAATGTAGTTTTCACTGACGCTGTCCCCAATGACAAGGCGGCGAGCTTGCTTGTCATGCGTGAAAAGATGCTCTCGCGTGCGGACCTAAGCGCTGCTGTGTTTATTGGTGGAATGGATGGGGTAGAAACCGAGCATGAGCTTTTCAGGCGATTCCATCCTGCAGCCAAGGTGCTCCCGGTGTCCTCGCCGGGCGGAGCGGCGTTGAATCTAGCCAAGGACCATGGCTATTTCACCGGTGAAGCGCTCGTTGATGTGGACTTCGCTCAGCTCTTCCATACGCACCTGGCGGTGCCCTTGGCTGGCAAACCAAGTTAATTCATTTCTCGGCGCTGGCCTCTAGAACATCAACCGAGGATTGTTCATGCCACGGAAAGTCTTCTACAGCTTTCACTATCAGCGCGACAGTTGGCGCGCCTCCAAGATACGCAATATTGGCGTTGTAGAGGGCAACCCGTCAGCGACCGATAACAAATGGGAAGAGGTGAAGCGAGGCGGAGACGCCGCGATCAAGCGCTGGATCGACGACCAATTGCAAGGGCGGACTTGCACCATTGTTTTGATTGGCACGGAAACGGCAAATCGCCCCTGGATTCGATATGAGATCGAGCAATCATGGAACAGCGGAAAGGGGCTCTTGGGGATACGTATCCACAAACTGCTGGACCACAACCAGCAACCATCGGTGGCGGGGGAAAATCCATTCGATTCATTTACCTTGAATGACGGTAGAAAACTATCCACCGTCGCCCGCGTCTACGATCCGCCAGGGACCAGCAGTAGCGCGGTCTACACCTCTATCAGCGACAACTTGTCGAACTGGATCGAAGCAGCGATCGCCGCGCGCTAGAAGTCAGAGCACTTCGTCAAACAACGATCCGGTACTCATGGGGTACCCATAGAGTTCCGAGATTTGCGACTGGAATTGTGTCTGTCCACCGTAGCTGGGGTGCCTCACGCAAATCACCGGCACAGCATCTGTGATGCGATGAGCTGCAGCGGCGGCATCGTTGCCGATGGCGACGATGCGAGAAGGCTTCAGCAGGACAATGAGTTGCTGGAGCAGTTCTTCGCCTGCTCGCCTTTCTTGCGCGTTGTGCTGGCGGTTAGTAAACGGATCTCCGGATTCATGCGGATGAAGGGGAAAGACGTTCCAAAGGAAGATGCGAGCATCAATGTGTTCCAGCATGCCCCATATGACCGCCGCAGTTCGCTCGGCTACAGCGCTTCCTATCGTGGGCCGCTCTGCGACCAGATCGAGATTCCAGCGCTTAGCGTGCTGGCCCATGTGCACGTCATCAGTCAGGGCTAAACCAGTACGGCGCCCTCCGCGATATCCGAGATCCCTTCCGATCCAGATGGCATCTACAGACTCCTCGGTTGCACGACGCAGCATGGCGGAGAGTGCTGCAGCGCGGCGCCGTGGCGCATCGCGCCGATCATGGACTTCACATCGATCCGAATACGGATTGAAGCAGTCTTCGAATTGCAGCGAAGCAACTGCCTCAACGAATGGATGGATCTTCATTTTTCGGACTCAAGTGACATGTATTTGATGGTGCGTTGTTCTCGGTTTCCAATGATCCAGCCGCCTTGATTTGCCTTGAGCTGTCGGAAAACAGCATACCCTTCCAGGATAGCTTTTTCCCAGAGCTTCAGCGGGCATTTCTCTACTTCATAACCGCTCACAAACTCGCCGATGGTTTTGAGAATTCCGAGTGAGACTTTCTCCTGATTCTCGAAGAAATTCAGTTCTTTGGCTCTTGAAAAAATCCAGGCAGCAACTCCTTCCTCAACGACGATGGCTCGGCCACTGTCCTGCTCTTCATCGAATTTCGGATTGCTCTTCCGCTTGTGCCTGATCAATGCCCGCATCACGGGCGACCAGTGAAGGATCGCCGCGTTAGCAAAATGGAAAACGTCATGGAACCGGTAGCCATCGCGGTCGGCAATGTTGTCAGTCAAAGGGTCTCCAATGAACACTCCATTCCATTGGAGATAGCTTTTGCCACTACCTCGTTGGTTGACGCGGATTCTGAATTCTCTGGGCAACTGTTCCTCGATTCCAAATTTACTATCGAAATCAAGGTCAAGCAGATCATCTGCTTGTGGCTCCAAGAACGCACCGCGAGCTTTACGAAGGTTGGAGCGAGCCACTTCCGAAAATGCTAGCTCGGCCGCATGGATTGCATCCAAGTAAGCCCGTGCGAACGCGACCAATTCAGTGCGCGCAGGGGTACTTCCCAATAGCGCTGCGGCTGACTGCCCCAAACGTACAAGAGTAGTGTCTAACGATGCAGGCGCAGCAATAGGCACTGCGATATAGGCCATTGCACCTTCGGCGATATCACTTGCAGCACCAACATTCTTGAAATTTCCGTGATTGGCCGCTTCCCCGAAGATCTCATCGAGAGGAACATTCAAGCGCCTGCAGATTGCAGCCAGGTACCAAAGGGTGTCGCCAAATTCTTCTTCCGCAGCTTTCTTAAAGCCAGGGTATGCCGATTTGTCACGAACATGTTTTTTAACCGTGGCCATTATTCCGCCAACTTCTCCGTACAGTCCTTGGAGAACCGGATTGAAGTCGCTCGGATTGAGCACGTCCGTGGCTGCAATTTCTGCAGCGTAATCCGAAAGCAAGAGGGAGCCTTCCTTTTTCATCGGTCACCTGCGAAGCGTCAGCCATTCAAAGGGGGCGCCTTGGTAGCCGCTCACGGCCAAGCTGCGTATCCAATGCTCAAGATTCGCGACCAATTGCGCATCGTCAAAGGTGGTGAGACCTATTCCAGTTTTACATAGAGGACGTCCCTGCTGATCATGCAACTCATTGGGAAACTCAGGCCCCTCCCCCCCAAAATATACGAAATCGTTGCTGATCAAAACCCTGTTGACGCCCGTATCACGAGCAACGTGATCAGGGTTCAGAGAGCCATCAGGGCGGGAGTGGAACGAATCGCGCTGTTGCCAAGCAGCCCCAGCCGCAACTCTGAAATAAATGTTGTCCCCGCAACTTTGCTTCCGACTGCCATTGCGGTACGGCTTCTTGGATTCAAAACGCGGGTCTCGGCCGTACTCGTCAAATGTCATTGCCTCGGTGACCCGCATCGCATAGACCAGGTGCCCACCGCGTCGAACACTTTGATCATTGCTTCCGCTGCCAACCACCCAATCACCAATGTTGGCGCTTCTTCGGATGCTGGGTTTGCAAGTCGCGAGCGTGCAGTAGCTGTAAAAGGGGTTGGGCGCAAAACCACTGTCGTACCGCACGACATAGGAGTGAATACGTGCCATCAGCAGGGATGCCGCTTGAGTGGAACCGGGTCGCAGGCACCGCCGTCAGGCTTTTCCCACGAATCCTTTCCGTTGATCGCGTCGATGATTGAATCACCGTTCCACCCAACCAGTGCGTCCGCATGTTCTTTCAGCGCATCCGGCAGGTCGCATTCCTTTTCGCCATGCTCCCAAACACCAACAATGCGCTTGCCCTGTTTGGCCGCGTATTCGATTTCCCAGTTCACCCAATCGCTGTTCTTGGTTTGGGGTGAGACATAGCAAATGAACACCCCAGCCCAATTGATGGCAGGCGCAAGGATCTGCGTCTTGATGTAGTGCTCATCAGTGGCATTGTTGAACTTTCCTGTGTGGATGGAGGAATCCCGGACTTCCACCCCCTTCGGCGCCAACAAATCCTTGAGCTTCTGGAGCCCATGATCGTCCTTATGGACATGGCTGATGAATACGTTCCTTTTGTCTGCCACCTGTCACCTCCATGGTTTCGCATGTTTTGATGGATCGTAACCGGGTTTACCGCCGGCGTGGTAGGGGCTCCTGGCCAGCTTGAGGTCGAACTGCTGCCGGACGGGCCGAGAGTCAAAATCCATCGCTTTGGGCGAGGCGAAGCGCGCTGGTTGGGACATGACGCTTAACCGAGTGCGCACGAAGCCGTAGACCTCCTATGCCCTCCTACGCCACAACAGGTTGTGCCGATAGGTACTGAAATTCACCATATCGCCATGCAGCGTATTCATGGAGTTCGAGGTGAAAACCCTATCGCACCTATCCAATGTGCTCGAGGCCGTCCCCGGCCAGTCTCTCCCTTTGCCTGGGACGGAGGCCTACGAGGCGCTGCCACAGTTCCCCAAGCGCAGTCCACTTCCATTTCGGCGCACCATCCGCCGTCATGAGTTGCGTCAGATCGTCCCCTTGGCCGAAACGACGATCTACGAAATGGAGCGTCGCGGCGAGTTCCCTCGGCGTTTCAATCTGACGCCGCGCTGCGTGGTGTGGGACCTGGCCGAGGTGGAGGCCTGGATCGAGGAGCGCAAGCAAGCCCCTCGCATCAGCGCCGCCAAGCCGGATGTCCACCTGCGAAAAACCCGCCCTGTTCGGGCGGGTTCCGGTCGGGAATGAGGCTGGCGACGGCCTCATTCAACGAGAGCTTCCAGCTCGTCGGAAGCTGAGCGCGATAACCGCCGCCCCTCCTTGACCACGTTGACCTGCAAGGCAACGCACGCCACCTCCAGAACGTCCATGGCCAGCGAGTAGCTACCCTTTGCCTGCAGCCAGGCCAGCACATCCGCCAAGTGCCAGATCGACGCGCTGCCCTCATGCACCGGCGCTGGGAAGCTGCCCGGATGGGCCAGCATCAGCTTGCGCATGTTCTGCCGCGACACGCCCACGATGTCGGCCACGTCGGTCAGCCCAACCAGATCCGGTGCGACTTCGATCAGCCTGGCCGCTGGCACCGCGCTCCGCACGTCGGCCAACGCGCTGCGCACAGCCGCGTCCGCACTGTCCGCCTCTCGGGTGAACTCCAGCGCGAGCCGCCCCGGCTGCCCGATGCCGACCAGGGCATCGTCGCACCCGGCCTCGCCCAGACGCTCGACCAGTGCATCCGGGTCACGGTCATCGTCGGTGAGTTGGTATTTCAGGGTGAAGGTGTATTCCATCGTGCTACTCCTCGGCATCGTCGGCTGCCTCCTGCTGCTTGCGGTGCGTCGTGCAGTTGTCCACGACTCGCCGCAAGGCACGCGCATGGTTGCCAGGGTTCTTCGGCGTACTCCACACGCTGGTGATACAGAACTCGCCGCAGCGACACTCCGCATCGTTGTACGGACAATAAATCCGCCCCCAGGCGTGGCTGCCACCGACTTCCACACGCCAGCCCTGCCCTTCGGCGTGCCTGAG
This sequence comes from Achromobacter sp., assembly GCF_049647645.1. Taxonomy (GTDB): domain Bacteria; phylum Pseudomonadota; class Gammaproteobacteria; order Burkholderiales; family Burkholderiaceae_B; genus Achromobacter. The sequence continues at coordinate 1,981 of NZ_JBARYB010000279.1, read as the reverse complement.
TGCTTCCTCGACTTCTTTCTTCGGATGAGAGGACCGGGCCATCAACAGTCTCCAGTATGAGAATACTTACCAAGGTTGTCAAGTGACAACCTTGGTCCTGCTTCAGGCCATTGCGCTCAACACCGGCACGATCACGTTGTCCGGCATCAGCTTCGGCACATAGGTCTGCCCGTCGATCCAGGCATCGACCATGTTGGCCCACTCCTGCAGCATGTGGCGCCGCTGCTCGGCGTACTCGGCCTTGTTGTAGATCGAGCGCGAGGAACGCCCTTCTTCGTGCGCAAGGCACTTCTCGATCCAGTCTCGGTTGAACCCGATCTCGTTGAGCAACGTCGAACCTGTGCGGCGCAGATCGTGGACGGTGAACGGCTCCAGCGGCAGGCCTGCGGCCTTGGCCCGCTGCGCCACGATCTGCGTGACCCGATTGAGAGTCGCGTGAGACATGCAATGGTCTGAGTCGTAGCGCGATGGCAGCACAAACTTCGAGCCGGCCGCGCAAGTGTGCAGTGCCACCAGAATGTCCAGCGCCTGGCGCGACAGGTAGACCACATGTGGGTTGCGCCCCTTCATCCGCTGCTTCGGGATGGTCCAGGTCGCGTTCTCGAAATCGACCTCGTCCCAGGTGGCCTCGATCAGCTCGCTCTTGCGTACCAGCGTCAGCAGGATCATTCGCAACGCCAGCCGGATGGTCGGATAGGTGGCCACCGACTCCATCTGCCGCGACATCAGACGGATCTCCAAGGGCGACAAGGCACGGTCCTTGGGCACGAAGGTCGCAATCGACGCAGCGCCCACGTTGGCCGCCGGGTTGTCCACCTTCTCCCCATGCAGGATGGCGAAGGCATAGACCTGCTTCACGATGTCGCGAATGTGCACCGCGGTGGCCGGGGCGCCCCGCCCTTTCACCTTGCCGCACAAGGCGCGCAAGTCGTCGGCGGTGATTTCGTTGAGCAGGCGGTTCTGGAAGGCCGGCAGGATGTCCCGATCGACGATGCTCTTGCGCATCGCTCGCGTGGTGTCGGCCATCCGGGCACCGGCCATCCACTGGGCGGTCATGTCGCCGAAGTTCTTGGCGGCGGTCAGGCGGCGCTTCTCGCGCTGCTTCTCATGCGCCGGGGACTTGCCCTGGGCGACGGCCTTCTTGGCGTCCAGCAGCTTTTCGCGGGCCATCGCGAGCGAAATGCCGGACGGCCCATACCGTCCAATGGTCAGCGTCTCGCGCCGGCCGTTGAGACGGTAATCGTAGCGGAAGGTGACGGTACCGGTGGTTGATACCGTTACGTACATGCCGTCGCGGTCGGAAGCCTTGTAAATCTTGGACTTAGGCTTGAGATTGCGTAGTGCGGTGTCGGTAAGCATCGAGGTTTTTCCTCCTGTTCATGACGGCTTTTACCGTCAGGGGTCAGGAGACCTGCTGATGCTCGGAAAGCCGCATGAAACAAGCTTTCCTGAGGAGTGATTTACCGTCAAAGACCGGTTTGGTCTGGATAGTAAACGGGAGGGTCTTAATCCGGCCTCCGGTTTCTACCGTCACCTCTACCGCCAATCCGTTTTGCTGGTCGGCGATAGCCACCGATAGCTGTCGTGACGTATTTCTTTCTAAATCAACACGTTACGCCAGTTTTTCGATAGGTCACGATAGTCCCCGAAAGACCTGATTTCACTCCCACTCGATCATCTATAATCATAGAAACGTGTTAAACATCAATAGCTTACAATCAAAACTTCAACTAATGCCATGAACAATGCCATGCTCAGATCAAGAGGATGAACACTGCCTTCGCTGGTGACGGGCAATGGCCTCCTCCAGGGTCTCCCCGGGCTGCCATCCGTACAGGTCGCGGACGCTCTTCGTGGGGTCGCCTCAGAAAACGGAAAATAAAGCACGCTAAGCCGGTTGCAGCGGTCGTAGCGGCCTGAACTTGCCCGCGCCGATCTTGGCGCTGCTGCGCCAGAGGTAATCGCCGGTGAGGTTGATGTG
>NZ_JBARYB010000278.1:0-29377 GCF_049647645.1 Achromobacter sp. | reverse complement strand
AGCCCCAGGCAGCGCCGGCCATGCTGGCCTATCTACGCGGCGCGCATGCGCGCGGACGGCGCCTGGCCAGCGTCTGCACAGGCGCTTTCGTGCTGGCCCAGGCGGGCATCCTGCAAGGGCGCCGGGTGACGACCCACTGGCGCCACGCCGCCGAATTGCAGCAGCGCCATCCCGCCCTGGCGGTGGAGGCGGATCGCATCTATGTCGAGGACCGTACGGTCTGGACGTCGGCGGGCATCACGGCTGGCATCGATCTCGCGCTGGCCATGGTGCAGGCCGACCATGGCGAGGCGGTCGCCCGCGCCACCGCCCGCGAGATGGTGGTCTATCACCGGCGCACGGGCGGACAATCGCAGTTCTCGGCCCTGCAGGACTTGGCGCCGGCCAGCGGGCGCATGCGCGAGGTGCTGGCCCATGTGGGCCAGCACCTGGACGAAGTGCTGGATATCGAGCGTCTGGCCGATGTGGCCTGTCTGAGTCCGCGCCAGTTCTGCCGCCAGTTCAAACTCGAAACAGGCCAGACCCCGGCGAAGGCAGTCGAGCGCGTGCGCGCCGAGGCCGCCCGCGAACTGGTCGAGGAGGGCGAGGCTGGCATGGACGTCATCGCCCGCCGGGTAGGCTTCGGCGATACGGAACGCATGCGTCGCGCCTTCATCCGCATCTACGGGCAGCCGCCGCAAGCCCTGCGTCGCGGCGCGCCGCCATGAAAAAAGCCCCTGCGTGGCAGGGGCTTTCCTGGGGTGGGGAACGGTGCGTCAGTTGAACGGGTTCCACCAGCTTTTGTCGGCCTTCAGCCCCTTGGTCTTGAATTCGCTGTTGGGGAAGTTCTTGTCGTACACGCGCTGCGAGTCGTTCTTCAGTTCGGTCATGCCGAGTTTGTCGTAGGACTCGACCATCAGGTAGAGCGCTTCCTCGGTGGCGGGAGCGCCTTCGAAGTCGGTAATGACGGTCTGCGCGCGGTTGGCAGCAGCCACGTAGGCGCCGCGCTCGTAGTAATAGCGGGCAACGTGCACTTCGTTCATGGCGATGGTGTTGACCAGCCAGGCGACGCGCTTCTCGGCATCCACCGTGTACTTGCTGTCAGGGTAGCGCTTGATCAGCTCGTTGAACGCGTCGTAGGACGCGCGCAGGCCCTTGGGATCGCGTTCGGCGGGATCCTGGCCGGTGATGTTGCTCATGAAGGCGCTGGCCGGAGTGAAGTTGATCAGGCCCTTCAGGTAGAGGGCGTAATCGGTGCCGGGATGGTTGGGGTAGAGCTGCTGGAAGCGGTCGATGGCGGCCAGGGCCTGTTCGTTTTCGCCGTCTTTCCAGTTGACGTAGGCAAGCTCAAGCAGGGCTTGCTGCGCGTAGACGCCGAAGGGGTAGCGGCTTTCGATGGCGGTCAGCCGCTCGCGGGCTTCTTTCCAGCCGCCCGAGGACATTTCCGCCTTGGCGTCCGCGTAGAGCTGTTCGGCGCTCCAGTTGGTGGTCTTGTCATACTTGCTGTTGGTCGAGCCGCAACCGGCGATGACCATGACGGCAAATAGCGCGATAACCACGCGCAAAACCGGCCCGCTTCGGGAGGCGGGGTTCGAGGGAGCTGCGGAGTGGTGAATCACGAGAATCGTATCCTTGGTGTTAGCATGCCAGGCTGATTATATGATTTGTCTCCATGTCTGATACAGCCTCCGGCGCAGATCTCGTTTCCGACGATGAACTCCTGGGTAATTCCGAGGATTCCCCCCGGGGGGAACCGCAATTTGTAACCGTGCCTTCCAGCACGCGCGCCGACCGGCTGGACAAGGTGCTGGCAGGGCTGTTGCCCGAGCATTCCCGCGGCCGGCTGCAGGGCTGGATCGAGGCTGGCAACGTCCACGTGAACGGCAAGCCCGGCAAGGTGCGTCAGACGGTCGGTCCCGGCGATGAACTCACCGTCTGGCCCCAGCCCGCGCCTGAATCCCTGGCTTTCGCCCCCGAACCGGTCGATTTCGCGGTCGTCGACGAAAGTCCCGACTGGATCGTGGTGAACAAGCCCGCGGGCCTGGTCACGCATCCCGGCGCCGGCAACTGGAGCGGCACGCTGCTCAACGGCCTGCTGTACCGCTACCCCGAACTGGCCCAGGTGGCGCGCGCCGGCATCGTGCATCGCCTGGACAAGGACACGTCCGGCCTGATGGTCGTGGCGCGCAACGAAACCGCCCAGACGCACCTGGTGCGCCAATTGCAGGCGCGCAGCATGGGTCGCGAGTACGTGGCGCTGGCCCATGGCTGGCTGGCCGCGGCCGGCAAGGTCGACCGCCCCATCGGCCGCGATTCGCGCGTGCCGGTGCGCATGAGCGTGGAGCGACCGGTGGCGCCCAAGCCGGCCATCACCCATTACGCGCCCGCCCGCCGCGGCGAGGCGGATCCCGGCGGCCGCGTCACCGAAGTGGTATGCCGCCTGGAAACCGGCCGCACCCACCAGATCCGCGTGCACATGGCCAGCCTCGGGCATCCGCTCCTGGCCGATACGCTATACGGCGGCAAGAACATTGCGGGCGCGCAGCGGCAGATGCTGCATGCGCGCGCGCTGCATTTCGAAGATCCGGGCGGCCGCGGCGAAGTCGAGTTCGCCGCGGCCGTGCCTTCCGACATGAGCTTGGTCCAGGAAGAGATTGCATGGAACGCGTAGTGGCTGGCCTGCCGGTAGTGGCAGGCCCCGATTGGGCGGGCGTGAACTATTTCTGCACGACCCGGGCAGGGGGCGTCGGCGTTGCGCCGCACGACACCTTGAATCTGGGCCGCCGCGCCGGAGACGATCCGGACACGGTCGCTGAAAACCGGCGCCGGGTGTGCGCCGCGCTGCCGGCCGAACCCCTGTGGCTGCGCCAGGTACACGGCAGCGAGGTCGTCGACGCCGATCAGGCGGACCTCCCGGAAGAGCCGGCGGTCGACGCCAGCGTCACGGCGCGGCCCGGCCGCGTGCTGGCCGTCATGGTGGCCGATTGCTTGCCGGTGGTCATCGCCGATGCGCAAGGCACGGTGCTGGGCGCGGCGCATGCGGGCTGGCGCGGCCTGTCGGGCGGTGTGCTGGAACATACATTGGCGGCCATGCGCGCCAAGGCGCCGCAAGCTGCGGGCTGGCGCGCCTGGGTCGGGCCGGGCATCGGCCCGCAGGCGTTCGAGGTCGGCCAGGACGTGCTGGACGCCTTCTTGAAGGATGATCCCGCGACCTTGCGCTACTTCACGCCGCGACCCGGACTCTCCGGAAAATGGCTGGCCGATCTCGCCGGATTGGCCGATTTCCGCCTGCGCCGCGCCGGAGTACAAGATGTCTCCTTGAGCGGGATGTGCACGGTGGCCAGCGCCGATCGTTTCTTTTCGTACCGTCGCGACGGCGAAACCGGACGCATGGCTCTGCTGGCCTGGCTCGGCGGGGTTTGATCTGGCGCAAGGCCCGCAGCCGGGCTTGCGGCCTACCCTGTCAGGCCTCCTTGTATACCCGCATTGACAGCCCCGAACCCGGAATGCAACATCAATCGCGTAGTTTCGATAACAAGGTGTCGAAGTGAATGCCAATCTCTCCGCAGGGCCCATTCCGGTGAGCGTGGCACCGGAAGTCCTGGCCGACATTCAGGCCGAATTCTCCCGCGAGTGGCAGCGCCTTTGCGATGACGCCCGCCGTGGCGCGCTTGCGCCGCCGCCCGACCGCCGCTTTTCCGGCGACGCCTGGGCCTCCAATCATTCGCACCTGTTGCTGGCGCACACCTACCTGCTGTCGGCCCGCGCCATGTCGCGCATGGTCGATGCGGCTCAGGTCAGCGAGCCCATGCGCGACCGCCTGCGCTTTTCCATCATGCAGTGGGTCGACGCGCTGTCGCCGTCGAACTTCCTGGCGCTGAACCCGGATGCCCAGCAATCCATCGTCGAAAGCGCCGGACGCGCGCTCAACGAAGGGCTGGCCAATCTGCTGGGCGACGTCAAGAAAGGCCGCATCACGCAGACGGACGAATCGCAGTTCGAGATCGGCCGCAACGTCGCGGTGACTCCAGGCGAAGTGGTATTTGAAAACCGGCTGTTCCAGCTCATCCAGTACGCGCCGTCGACGGCTACGGTGCATGAGCGGCCGCTGGTCATCGTGCCGCCAAACATCAACAAGTTCTACATCCTGGATCTGCAGCCCGAGAACTCCTTCGTGCGGCACGCGGTGGACCAGGGCTACACGGTATTCCTGATTTCCTGGCGCAATCCGGTGTCCAGCGATACCGATGGCGTGGACCGCGCGACTTGGTCCGATTATCTGGACGACGCGGTACTGCAGGCGCTGCGCGTGGCCAGCGACATCACCAAGCAGCCGCAAGTCAATGCCTTGGGCTTCTGCGTCGGCGGCACGATGCTGGCCTCCGCGCTGGCCTTGGCCGAGGCGCGCGGCGAGCACCCCGTGGCTTCGCTGACCCTGCTGACCTCGCTGCTCGATTTCCACGATACCGGCGTCCTGAACGTTTTCGTCGACGAGGCGCACGCGCTGCTGCGCGATCACCAGCTGGGCAACGGCGGACTGATGCCAGGGCGTGACCTCGCCACCACTTTCTCGTTCCTGCGGCCCAATGAGCTGGTCTGGAACTATGTGGTCGGCAACTACTTGAAAGGCCAGAAGCCGCCCCCGTTCGACCTGCTGTTCTGGAATGGCGACAGCACCAATCTGCCTGGACCGTTCTTCTCCTGGTATTTCCGCAATACCTACCTGGAGAACAACCTCAAGGTACCGGGCCGCGCGCAAGCCGCGGGCATGCCGCTGGACCTGACGCGGCTGGAAATGCCGGCGTACATCTTCGGGTCGCGCGAGGACCATATCGTGCCCTGGGTCTCGGCCTATGCCTCCACCCAGGTGTTGCGCGGACCGCAACGCTTCGTGCTGGGGGCGTCAGGCCACATCGCCGGCGTGGTGAATCCTCCGGCCAAGAAACGCCGCAGCTACTGGGCGGCTGACAAGCTCGAACAGTCCGGCCATCATCTGCCTGGCGATCCGAACACATGGTTCGCGCAGGCCGTCGAGACGCCGGGCAGCTGGTGGCCCGATTGGGCTGGCTGGCTGTCGGGCCACTCGGGCAAGCAGGTCAAGGCGCGAACAAAATTAGGCAATGCCAAGTACCGGCCGATAGAGCCGGCTCCTGGCAGGTATGTGAAAGTCCGGGCAGCCTGAAACCGCGATCAGCGGTTAGGCCCGGATAGAAGAAGGTCAATTAACGAGGCGTCCGTCGCACACAGGAGGAAGTCCAATGAGCGGAAAACTGGCTTACGTAACAGGCGGGATGGGCGGGATCGGCACCTCTATTTGCCAGCGCTTGGCCAAGGAAGGCTTTCGCGTGGTGGCAGGTTGCGGCCCCAGCCGCAATTACCAGCAATGGCTGGATGAGCAGGCAGCGCAGGGCTATACGTTCTACGCGTCCGTGGGCAATGTGTCCGACTGGGACTCCACGGTAGAGGCATTCGAGCGGGTCACGAAAGACCTGGGCCAGGTCGACGTGCTGGTCAACAACGCGGGCATCACGCGCGACGGCCTGTTCCGCAAGATGAGCGCGGACGATTGGCGCGCGGTCATCGACACCAACCTGAACAGCCTGTTCAATGTGACCAAGCAGGTCATCGAGGGCATGGTCGAGCGTCAGTGGGGCCGCATCATCAACATCAGCTCGGTCAACGGGCAGAAGGGGCAGTTCGGCCAGACCAACTATTCCACGGCCAAGGCCGGCATCCATGGCTTCACCATGGCGCTGGCCCAGGAAGTGGCGAGCAAGGGCGTCACGGTCAATACGATTTCGCCCGGCTACATTGGCACGGACATGGTTCGCGCCATCCGTCCCGACGTGCTGGAAAAAATCGTCGCCACCATTCCGGTGCGCCGCCTTGGCACGCCGGAGGAAATCGCTTCCATGACAGCGTGGCTGGCCTCGGACGAGTCCGGCTTTTCGACGGGCGCGGACTTCTCGCTCAACGGCGGCCTGCACATGGGCTGAACGCATCGCGGGCCGCCAGCGGGCGGCCCGTCGGTACCGGAGGGCCTCGGGGAGAGGGCCCTCCGGATTACACTAACCCTATCCGAAGCCTTAGAGATCGCCCGATCCGGGGACAACCATGACGCAAGCACAAACCGGCGCCAGCCTGCGCCTGATTAAAAAGTACCCCAACCGTCGTCTGTACGACACCCGGACCAGCACCTACATCACCCTGGCAGATGTCAAGCAACTGGTCCTGGCCAATGAAGAATTCCAGGTCGTCGATGCCAAGAGCAGCGAAGACCTGACGCGCAGCATCCTCCTGCAGATCATTCTCGAAGAGGAAAGCGGCGGCATGCCGATGTTCTCGTCGAACATGCTTTCGCAGATCATCCGTTTTTACGGCCATGCCATGCAGGGCATCATGGGTTCCTACCTGGAAAAGAACATCCAGGCCTTCATCGAAATCCAGCAGCGCATGGCGGAACAGTCCAAGGGCCTGTACGGCAGCCAGTTCGGCCCCGAGGCCTGGGCCCAGTTCATGAACGTGCAGACGCCCATGCTGCAGAACATGATGAATAACTACATCGACCAGAGCAAGAATCTGTTCGTGCAGATGCAGGACCAGATGCAGGATCAGACGCGCGCCATGTTTTCGACCTTCCCGTTCACGCCCGGCGGCACGCAAGGTCCCGGACGCAAGTAACGGCGGGGCTGCGCCAGGCGCGGCCTCATCGATCAGCACCCCAACAGCCGGATAGCGGTCCGGTTCTTGGGGTGTTTTTCATCATGGCGCAGCAGCCCTTGCTTGCGCGGCATTCAAAAGAACAGAATCCCCGGAGTGCAAGCATGAGACTGAACAAGGCATTTTCCCGCTTGGCCTGCACGGCATTGGCCGGACTGACGGCCCTATCGGCGTCGCCGGCCGCTTGGGCCTGCACGCGCGTGGTTTACCACGGCGCCCACGATCAGGTGGTCACGGCGCGTTCGATGGATTGGAAGAACGAGATCACCAGCAACCTGTGGGTGCTGCCGCGCGGCATGGCGCGCAGCGGCGAGGCCGGCCCGAACTCCCTGCGCTGGACCTCGCGCTACGGCAGCGTGGTCACGTCAGGCTACGACATCTCGACCACCGACGGTGTGAATGAAGCGGGCCTGAGCGCCAATCTGCTGTGGCTGGCCGAGTCCCAGTACCCGGCATTCGACGCGCAGAGCAAGCCCGGCCTGACCATCGCCGCGTGGGCGCAGTACGTGCTGGACAACTACGCCACCGTCAAGGAGGCCGTGGCGGCGCTGGAGCAGGAGCCCTACACCATCGTTTCCGACAACGTGCCGGGCGAGGACCGCCTGACCACGCTGCATCTGTCGATCTCGGACGCGAGCGGCGACAGCGCCATCATCGAATACATAGGCGGACGCCAGGTGATCCACCACAGCCGCGACTATCAGGTGATGACCAACTCGCCTCAGTTCGAGCAGCAGTTGGCGCTCGACGCTTACTGGCGGCAGATCGGCGGCACCGCCATGCTGCCGGGCACCAACCGCGCGGCCGATCGTTTCGTGCGGGCTTCGTTCTATATCAACGCCATTCCCAAGGATCCCGATCCCAACAAGGCGCTGGCCAGCGTCTTCAGCGTGATACGCAACGTCTCGGTGCCCTACGGCATCAGCACGCCCGGGCAGCCCAATATTTCGTCGACCCGCTGGCGCACCGTTTTCGACCACCAGCGCAAGCTGTACTTCTTCGAGTCGGCGCTGACGCCCAATACGTTCTGGGTGGATCTCAAGGCCGTGGATTTCAGCCCGGAAAGCGGCAAGGTGCTGAAGCTGGACCTGGGGCCGGACCAGCGCCACACGTTTGCGGGCGACGCCACCGGCGCTTTCCAGCCGTCGGCGCCGTTCAAGTTCCTCGGGCTTTGAGGGAGGCGGCGCGGACCTGTTGCACCGCTTGATCAAAAGCAATGATCCTCAGAATTTCCTGGTCTCAGGTTCAGGGTTCTGTCAGTTGATTTAGTTACATTAATGAAAACGGTTCTTGTTTGTATTTTAGGAACCGTCGTCCCATTTGTGTTTCAAGGATTATGCACATGATCAAGAAAGCCTTGGCCCTGGCCATTGTCGCTCTGAGCGTTTCCGCCGCGAACGCGGCCGAATACCCTATCGGCAAACCGGTGGAAAAGGGCGGCATGGAAATCGGCGCGGTGTATCTGCAACCGATCGAAATGGACCCCCCCGGGATGATGCGCCCGGCCAAGGATTCGGATGTGCACCTCGAAGCCGACATCCACGCCACCGCCGGCAACAAGACGGGCTTCCCCGAAGGCGAGTGGGTGCCTTACCTGGTCGTGAAGTACGAAATCCAGAAGATCGGCAGCCAGAATGTGCAGAAGGGCACCTTCATGCCCATGGTCGCCAACGACGGCCCGCACTACGGCGAGAACGTCAAGCTGGAAGGCCCGGGCAAGTACAAGCTGAAGTACACGGTACTGCCGCCCACTGCGGACAAGATGAGCCACTTCGGCCGCCACGTCGACAAGGAAACCGGCGTGGGTCCGTGGTTCGAACCCTTCGACCTGGAATATGAATTCGTCTACGCCGGCACCGGCAAGAAGGGCGGTTACTGATCGTGCGCAGCCTGCTACGCGTTGTCGCCGCCATGCTGATCGGCCTGGCGGGCCTGGCCGGCGCGGCGCCCGCGCAGGCTGACGAGTTGCCCACGTTCACGCTGCGATTCAAGCCTGACGGCACGTTCGAGCCGGCCACCCTGGAGGTGCCGGCGGGACGCTTCAAGATCGAACTCATCAACGAGAGCAACGAACCGGTGGAATTCGAGAGCATCCCGTTGCGCAAGGAAAAAGTCCTGGGGCCGGGGGTGAAGTCGTTTGTCGTGATCACCATTTCCCGTCCCGGCGAGTATCCCTTTTTTGATGACTTTCACCAGAGCGTGAAGGGCACCTTGGTCGTCAAACCCAAGGAATAAGCGGTAGCAATATATGGAACAGGTCCTCTTTATCGTCTGGCGTGAAAGCGTCGAAGCCATGCTGGTGGTGGGCATTCTGTACACCTGGCTGCGCTCCACGCCGGAAGGCAAGCGCGGGCTGAACTATCTGTGGGGCGGCGTCGCGGCGGGCCTGGCGCTGGCCGTGGCCCTGGCGCTGGTGCTGCTGGGCGTGTCCACATGGCTCAGCGACGAAGGCCAGGAATGGTTCCAGGCCATCATGTCGCTGGCCGCGTGCGCGCTGGTGGTGCAGATGGTCGTCTGGATGAAGAAGCATGGCCGCACGCTCAAGGGTGAACTCGAAGGCGGAGCCCGCGCTTCCGTCGCCAACGACAACTGGTGGGGCCTCTTCATATTGGTGGCGATTGCCGTGGCGCGCGAAGGCAGCGAAACCGTGGTGTTCCTATACGGCACCGTGTCGGCCGGCGAGGGTGGCAGCAACATGTTGATGCTGGCGCTGGCTGGCCTGGCCGGCTTCGTCGTGGCGCTGCTGACGTTCTGGCTGCTGCAGCTGGGCGGCAAGCTCATCACCTGGCGCCGTTTCTTCCGCGTGACTGAAATCCTGTTGCTGCTGCTGGCCGGTTCGCTGCTGGTGGGCGGCCTGGATCACCTGATTTCGCTGGACGTGCTGCCGACCATCATCGATCCGGTCTGGGACAGCTCCTGGCTCTTGAGCGACAGCACCGGCGTGGGCAAGATCCTGGCCGATTTCGCCGGCTACCGCGCTCTGCCGGCGCTGACTTCGGTGCTGTTGTGGGTGGCTTACTGGATCATCGTCTGGGCGCTGCTGCGCTGGGTGGGAGGCAAGCCCGCGAGGGTTTCCGCCGCGGCCCGCAGCGCTTCCTGAATCCGACTGTTGCCGGACTGAATATTTGAAGGTTTGACCATGGCAGCTGCACTCGGGAGGGCAACCTCCCGTATCGCCGACTTCCTTCGTGACCATGCCCCGCTGTTGCGCAAGCTGCAGTGGGGCATTGTTGCGATGTACGCGTTCCTTTTGATCGTGCCCGCGGTCCTGCCCTTGCCGGACAACGCGGCCTCGGTGTTCAACAACCTGACCATCGTCGCGCAGTTCGCCTTCTGGGGTGTGTGGTGGCCGTTCGTGCTCATCTCGATGCCGATTCTGGGCCGTGCCTGGTGCGGTTGGCTATGTCCCGAGGGCATGCTGACGGAATGGGCCAGCGAACGCGGCCAGGGGCGTGCGATCCCGAAGTGGATGCGCTGGGGCGGCTGGCCTTTCGTCGCATTCGCGCTGACCACCGTCTATGGGCAACTGGTCAGCGTGTACCAGTATCCGCTGGCGGTGCTGGCGGTGCTGGGCGGGTCGACGGTGGCGGCCATGATCGTGGGCTGGCGCTACGGCCGTAGCAAGCGCGTTTGGTGCAAGTACCTGTGCCCGGTCAATGGGGTCTTCAACCTGCTGGCTAAGCTGGCGCCTTGGCATTTCAAGGTCGACGAAGAGAAGTGGCGCCATCCGGTCATCCGCATCGAACCCATCAACTGTGCGCCGCTGGTGCCGCTGCGCCACATGAAGGGCGCGGGCGATTGCCATGTCTGCGGACGCTGCAGCGGCTATCGCGGCGCGATCGCGTTGACGCCGCGTTCGCCCGAAGAAGAGATCGTGCATGTCACCCATGGCGACCCGTGGCAGACGGCGCTGCTGTGCTTCGGCCTGATGGGCATCGCGATTGGCGCCTTCCTCTGGAGCGCCAGCCCCTGGTATGTGACCGCCAAGCAATGGGCCGCGACCTGGCTGGTCGAACACGACATCATGTGGCCGCTGCTGGATAACGCGCCCTGGTTCATCCTGACGCATTACCCGGAAGTGAACGACAGCTTCTCGTGGCTGGACGGCGCGGGCATCCTGATGTTCGTCGTCGGCGCCACGATCTGTGTCGGCGGGGCTTCCTTCCTGTCGCTGTGGATCGCCGACCGCCTGGCGCCCGCCGCGCCTGTGCCGGGCGAGCCCGCGACGCGCTGGGGCCGTCCTGGCCTGCACAAGCTGGCGCAGGCCTTGATTCCTTCCGCCGGCATCGGTGTGTTCCTGGGCCTGTCGGCCACCACCGTCAACCTGCTCAAGCACGAAGGCATGCAAGCCGCCTGGGCCGCGCCTGTGCGCTTCACGCTGCTGAGCCTGGCAGTGCTGTGGACGCTGCGCCTGTATGCGCGCCTGCTGAAGCCGCGCCTGGCGAGCGCCTGGCGCAAGGGGCTGGCCTGGCTGGTGCTGGCAGCCGGCCTGGCGCCGTTCTGCCTGGCCTGGGTGCTGTTTTTCGCGGTCTGGTAGCACGACGCCCGAGGCTTGCGATAAAGTTGGGCATTGCGCCGGCCGAGGCCGGCGCAACTCTTTCAACAATCGCATCCGCCATGGCCTCCTACGCATTCCGCCTGCTCAACGTTTTCGCTTCCTCCACCTTCAGCGGCAATCAGCTTTGCGTGTTCGAAGACGCGCGCGGCATGGATGGCGCCACCATGCTGGATTTGGCGGCGCAGTTCAACTTGTCTGAAACGACCTTCATCCTGCCGTCCGACAAGGCGGCGGCGCGGGTGCGCATTTTCACCCCCGGTTTCGAAATGAAGTTCGCAGGACATCCCACGATCGGCACTGCGCAGGTCGTGCGGGATTTGCGGCAGACCGGCGATGAGCTGACCCTGGAGTTCGCCGCCGGCGTGGTGCCAGTGACGGCTCGCGGCGATGCCTGGACCTTTACCGCGCCGTGTCCGGACGGCGTGCGGACGGCGGCGCCCGCGCTGGAGCGCGCCGAGATCGCTGGTTTGCTGGGCCTGGATGCGAGCGATCTGTCGGGCGATCCGATATGGGTGGACACTGGCGCCGATCAGCTGCTGGTGCCGCTGGCTAGCGTGGCAGCCGTGCGCCGCGCCGCGCCGGACGCCGCCCGGCTGGACCGTTGGCAAGCCAACAGCCTGGGCCGCAGGGTCATGTACGCGTTCGCCTTCGACGACAGCCGCCAGCAGGACGGCCGGCAGGTGGTGGTGGCGCGCTACTTCTACGCCAAGGCCGGGGGTGGCGTGAACGAAGATGCCGGCACGGGTTCCGCCTGCGCCAATCTGGGCGGCTGGCTGCGGCATCAAAAACGTTCCTTGCCCGCCAGCATCCTGGTGGAGCAGGGCGACCAGATGGGCAGGCCCTGCCGATTGCTGCTGGACGTCCATGCCGACGGCCGGATCCAGGTTGGCGGACGCGCGCTGGAGATAGGCCGGGGCGTGATCGATATCTGAGGTCCGAGGCCGCCATCTGATGGGCGGTCCAAAACAAGGCGGCGCCCGTGTTCGACACGGGCGCCGCCTTGTTTTTCAGGAAAGGGCTTGAATAGCCCCCAGGGCTTACTTCTTGTTCTTGGCCGGGTCGACCTTGATATTGTTCATCACCTGCTTGACGCCTTCGACGCCGCGCGCCACGGTGGCGGCGTGATCGGCTTCTGCCGCGGTGCCCACGGTACCCGTCAGTTTGGTGACGCCCGCATTGGTTTCCACGGCAATGTCCAGCGCGCTCAACTGCTTGTCGGCCACGATGGCGGCCTTGACCTTGGTGGTCACGGTGGCGTCGGACGCGTATTCACCCACGGACTGTTTCGGCTTGCCGTCATCGGCGGCAAAAGCCATGGAAGTGAAGACGGCGCCCGTGCCCAGTGCAGCGGCGGCGATCAGCTTGCGGAATTCCATAGTCATGCTCCTTGTTAGTGGTTCGGCGCGTCGGGACGCGGGGATTGCGTAATGTCTTGGGTGCGAGTTCTATTTCTTGCGGAATGCGCCGCCGAGGATGGACAGCAGCGCCAATACCAGGAAGACGAAGAACAGGATCTTGGCGATACCGGCAGCGCCGGCGGCGATGCCGCCGAAGCCCAGGACAGCCGCGATGATGGCAATGACGAAGAAAACTACGGCGTAGTGCAGCATGTCAGCTTCTCCTGGTGGTTGGCCGGATCAGGGATTGCGGTCGAAAAAGTCGCGGACTTCCTTTTCCGCCTGTTCCCGGGTCTTGCCGTAACGCTCCTGGATCAAGCCCGCCAAACGTTCGGCGTTGCCTTCGGTGCGGGTCAGCTCGTCGTCGGTGAGCTCGCCCCAGGCGGCTTTGGCCTTACCTGCCAGTTGCTTCCATTTGCCAGCGATGATGTCGTTGTTCATGGTGACCTCTCCTGTTGCTAGCGCCATCCGGTTTGCGGCCTGTAAACCGGGCTGTCGCGGTTGAGTGGGACACTGATCAGCTAGGGCCTGTCGATCTAAAAGATCTCGTTCAGGCCATGCATCAACCGTACGGGCCATGCGGCATGGCCGTCAAACCTGGCTGTGGGCAAATGTAACGACCGGCGGTGCGCCAAAAGGCCCGGTTTCCGGCGAGCAGAGGTTGCAGCCGCACTAGATGTGATAGTTACATTTCGGCAATGTCTTGTCCTTTATTGAGTGGGCCTGGTAACCAGATCTGAGGGCGCAGGCAGGGCGGTGCGCGGCTGGCTTGCGGGCGGGCGCAACGGTATAGTCATGGCGGAACCGGCAACCACGTTCGGCCGCAGAAAAGGAAGAGGAACCCGCATGACGCAACGACTTTGCAGCGCTATCTTGCTGACGCTGGCCGTGATGGCGGCGATGGGATGCACGCACGTGACCGACAGGTACCAGGCTGCCGCGCCCGTGGCGTCGTCCAGCAGTTGACTTGCGCGCGCTGACGCAACACGCAAACGGGGCGCCTCAAGGCGCCCCGTTTCTACTTCAGGAGCCGCGCAGGGCTCAGGCTTGCGCGATGCGGCGCGCGATGTGATCCAAAGCCTCTTCCACCTGATCGACCAGGATCAGGCACAGATCTCCGGCGCCCAGGCGCGCCAGCGCCGTATCGATGGCGAGAAACTCGCCGTGGATCTCTTCGACATGCTTGCTGCGGCTGGCGTTGACCAGGCCCTGCTGCAGCAGGGCCAACACTTCGCCGTCGGCGCGGCCGCGCTGGCATTGGTCCTGGTAGAGCAGCACGTCGTCGAAGGCGTCGCCGAGGATCTCGGTCTGCATCCGGATGTCTTCATCGCGCCGGTCGCCCGCGCCGCTGATGACCACCGAACGCCGCTTGGCGGGCATGGCGTCCACCGCGCGCACCAGGGCCAGGATGGCATCGGGATTGTGGCCGTAGTCCGCGATCACCGTGGCGCCGTGGTAGTCGAACACATTGAAGCGTCCGGGCGCGGTCTGGGCGTCGTTGACGAAGGTGGCCAGGCCGCGGCGGATGATGTCCGTGTCCAGGCCCAAGGCCCAGGCGGCGGCGATCGACGCCATGGCGTTTTCGACCTGGAAGGTGATGGTGCCGTTGCGCGTCAGCGGGATGGCGGCCAGCGGGTAGCGGGTCTCTTCGGCGCCTTGCTGCGCGGTCACGATGGCGTCGCCGTCGCGGTAGACGCAGCGCAGGCCTTGCGCGCGGTGCGTGGCCAGCACGGGATGGTTGCGGTCCTCGGCGAAGTAGGTGATTGAGCCCGGGCAGCTCGCGGCCATTTCGGCCACGATGGGGTCGGTCGCGTTCAGCACCGCCGTGCCCGAGGGATGTACGTGTTGCACGATCACGCGCTTGACCACGGCCAGGTCTTCGACCGTGCTGATGTAGCCCAGGCCCAGGTGGTCGCCCATGCCAATGTTGGTGACGATGGCCACGTTGCAGCGGTCGAAGGCCAGGCCTTCGCGCAGGATGCCGCCGCGCGCGGTTTCGAACACGGCCGCGTCCACGTCGGGGTGCATGAGCACGCTGCGAGCGCTGCGCGGGCCGCTGCAATCGCCGGTGTCGATGCGCAGGTTGTCGACGTAGACGCCGTCGGAGTTCGTCATGCCGACACGGTTGCCGGCGGCGCCCAGGAGGTGGGCGGTCAGGCGCACGGTGGTGGTCTTGCCGTTGGTGCCGGCCACGGCCACGACCGGGATGCGGCCGTCGTCGCCATCCGCGTACATGTTGGAAATGATGGCCTCGCCCACGGCGCGGCCCTTGCCGAAGGACGGGTTCAGGTGCATGCGCAGGCCGGGCGCGGCGTTCACTTCGACCACGCCGCCGTTCTGCTCTTCAAGCGGGTAGAGCACGCTTTCGGCCACCACGTCCACGCCGCAGATGTCCAGCCCGATCATGCGGGCCGCCGACACCGCGCGCGCAGCCATCTCCGGATGCACTTCGTCGGTCACGTCGGTGGCTGAGCCGCCGGTGCTGAGATTGGCGTTGTTGCGCAGGAAGATCAGGGTGCCGGCGGGCGGCACGGAGTCGGCTTCGAAGCCTTGCTTCCTGAGCGTGGCCAGGGCGATATCGTCGAAGCGGATCTTGGTCAGGGAAGTTGCGTGGCCATCGCCGCGCAGCGGGTCCGCGTTGACCTGGTCCACCAGTTGGCGGATGGTCTGCACGCCGTCGCCCGTGACCTGCGGCGGATCGCGGCGCGAGGCCGCGACCAGCGCGCCGCCGACCACCAGCAGGCGGAAATCGTGGCCCGGGATGTAGCGTTCGACGATGACCTCGGAGCTGATCTCCTCGGCCACTTCAAAGGCCTGGATCACCCGTTCGCGGGTTTCGATGTTGACGGCGACGCCGCGGCCCTGGCTGCCGTCGCGCGGCTTGACCACGACCGGCCCGCCCAGTTCCTCGGCCGCGGCCCAGGCTTCCTCGGCGGTGGTCACCGAGCGGCCCATGGGCACCGGCACGCCGGCCGAGTCCAGCAGCATCTTGGTCAGGTCCTTGTCCTGCGCGATGGACTCGGAGATGGCGCTGGTCAGGTCGGTTTCGGCGGCCTGGATGCGGCGCTGCTTGCTGCCCCAGCCGAACTGCACCATGCTGCCCTGGGTGAGGCGGCGATAGGGGATATTGCGCGCGGTGGCGGCGTTCACGATGGAACCGGTACTGGGTCCCAGGCGCACGTCTTCGTCCAGGTCGCGCAGGCGCTTGAGGGCGTCGGCGAGGTCGAAGGGCGTGTCGTCCAGCGCGGCGCGCACCAGCACCTGCGCCAGTTCCATCGCCAGCTTGCCGACTTCTTCCTCGCTGTACTCGACCACCACCTGGAACACGCCGGGCTCGATGGTGGAGGCGGTGCGGCCGAACGTGACGGGGCAGCCGGCGTGCGCCTGCATCGTCAGCGCGACGATCTGCAGCACGTGGGCGATGGAGACCGCGCCCTGATGGCCTTCCGGACGCAGCAGCCCGGTCTGGGGCAGCCGCGCGCGCAGGCGCGCTTCGAAGTCAGGCAGGTTGTCGATGGAGCATTCGGCGTCGGCGCAGGAAACGATGGCCTCGATCGCGGTGTTCTTGCTCCACAGATTGGGGCCGCGCAGTGCTCGGATACGGGAAACTTCCATGGCAGGTATTCCTGTCTAGCGCACGCGCGCCCCGCTAGTGCGAGGGCGCGCGCAGATATTGTCAGTATTGCTGAATCCAGCGGCGGACCAGATCGATGGTGGGGCCGGAGAAGGCCTCGTCGGACTGCAGCAGGACGAAGTCGCCGGCGGCAATGCCATCGAGCTGGCTCTGGATGGCCTTGCCGTGGTCGGGCTCTTCCTGGATGTCCTTGACGCGGGCGCCTTGCGCCAGGCCCTGGCGCAGCAGCGCGCGCGCTTCGCCTTCGGGACGCTTGCTGCGCACGGTCAGGTCGTCGTAGAGCACCACGCGGTCGAAGGCGTCGCCCAGCAGCTTGCCCTGTTCGATCAGGTCCGCGTCGCGGCGGTCGGCGCCGGCCGAATAGACGGCGGCGCGCGTGGTCGACGGGAACTGGTCGATGGCGGCGATCAGGGGGCGCAGCGCCGAGGCGTTGTGCACGTCGTCGACCACCACGGTGCTGCCATTGCGTTCGAACAGCGTGAACTGCCAGGGGGCGTCGGCCTGGTCGATATCGAAGGTTTCGATGCCGGCGCGGATCAGCTCCACGGGGATGTCCAGCGCCCAGGCCGCGCCCACCGCGGCCAGCACGTTCTCGATCTGGAAGGCGACCCGTCCGCCATGCGTCAGCGGGATCGCGGCCACGGTGGCCAGGCGTTCCTCGCGGCCGCCATGCGCCAGCACGATGCCGCCGTCGCGCACGAACACGGCGCGGCCGTCCTGCTGCAGATGCGCGGCGATGGCGGGCAGGGCCGGATCAATGCCGAAGAAGATCACCGTGCCATCGGATAGCTCGGCCATTTCCACCACGCGCGGATCGCGCGCGTTCAGCACGGCGGCGCCGCCCGGCAGCACCACGTCCACCTGCGTGCGGAACACATTGAACATGCGCTCCGTTTCGTTGATGTCGAAGTCGCCGAGATGGTCGGCGTCATCGATGTTGGTGACCACGCCCACCTGGCAGCGGTCGTAGGCCAGGCCCTGGCCCAGGATCACGCTGCTGTCGTTCTCGATGACGGCGGCGTCCAGGTTGCGGTTCATCAGCAGGCGCGTGCCCGAGGCGAAATCGGCGCGGTCGCCCTTTTGCACCAGGCGGCGGTCCAGGTAGAGGCCTTCGCTGCAGGCCAGGCCGGTGCGCTTGCCGGACAGGCTCAGCAGACGGGCCACCAGGCGCGCCACCACGGTCTTGCCGTTGGTGCCGGTCACGCCCACGATGGGAATACGTCCCGCATCGCCTTCGGGGAACAGATGGTCGACGATGGCGCGGCCCACGGGACGCGGTGTGCCGTCGGCCGGCTTCAGGTGCATCAGCAGGCCAGGGCCGGCGTTGACTTCGACGATGGCGCCACGCTGCTCTTCCAGCGGGCGGGAGATGTCCTCGGCCACCAGGTCCACGCCGGCGATGTCCAGGCCCACGATGCGCGCGGCCAGGGTCACGGTGGCGGCAATGCTGGGATGCACCCGGTCGGTGACGTCGAAGGCGACGTTGCCGCTGCGCTGCACCAGCACGCGCTGGCCTTCGGGTGGAACGCTGTCTTCCGTGAGGCCCTGGCGGGCGATTTCCAGCCGCGCGGCGGAATCGAGGCGCACCGGGTTCAGCGGGTGGTTCTCGGTGCGGCCGCGGCGCGGATCGGTATTGATCTGGCTGTCGATGAGTTCGGTAATGGTGGATTTGCCATCGCCCGTCACCCAGGCCGGTTCGCCGGCGGCGGCGGCCACCATGCGGTCGCCGACGACCAGCAGGCGGTGCTCGTTGCCCAGCACGAAGCGTTCGACGATCACGCCGCTGCCTTCGTCCACGGCCACGCGGTAGGCCGATACTACTTCCTCGCGCGTCGTCAGGTTGGTGAACACGCCGCGGCCATGGTTGCCGTCATAGGGTTTCACGACCACCGGCAGGCCGATGTCCTCGGCCGCTTCCCAGGCGTCGTCCTCGCTGCGCACGAGACGGCCTTCGGGTACGGGCACGCCGCAGGTCGACAGCAGTTCCTTGGTCAGGTCCTTGTCGCGCGAAATGCCTTCGGCGATGGCGCTGGTGCGGTCGGTCTCGGCCGTCCAGATGCGGCGCTGGGCCGAGCCGTAGCCGAACTGCACGAGGTTGCCCTCGAACAGGCGGATGTAGGGGATGTCGCGGTCGTCGGCGGCATCGACGATGCAGGCGGTGCTGGGGCCGAGACAGTGCTTGTCGATCAGGCTGCGCAGCTTGGCGATGGCGGCGGGCACGTCGAAGGGGCGATCCTCGATGGCGGCCATGACCAGGTCGCGGGCTTCGTTCAGGGCGGTGCGGGTGACCTGTTCCTGCCAGGCGCGCACCACGACCTTGTAGACGCCGCGGGTGGAGGTTTCCCGGGCCTTGCCGAATCCGCCGCGCAAGCCGGCCAGGTTCTGCAGTTCCAGGGTGACATGTTCAAGAATGTGGCCGGGCCAGGTGCCTTCCTTCAGTCGCGACAGAAAGCCGCCCCGGACCCCCGGGCTGCAGCGGTGTTCGATCAGGGTCGGCAGCCATTCCGTCAGGCGTTCGTAAAAGCCGGGAATGGTGTTGGAGGGGTAGTCCTCCAGTTCGCCGATATCCACCCACGCTTCGAGTACCGGGCGGTACGTCCAAATGTTCGGGCCGCGCAAAGCCACGACATCGAGAAATTCAATGTCTTTCTTTTTCATGTTTTAATTTACGAGAGAAGCAGGTTGGCACGCGCGGACGCCCCTATGCAAGACCGCGAATTTATTGGGGTTGCGCCTTTAGAATAATGCCAACGAGTGGGGGATCCCAGATATTCCTAATTAGAAAAATCGGCTGCTACTATACGACGCCTTCAAGGCGTGAAATCGTTATGTTGTAAGGAAGGGACACGTTTGCCGCCAGTCCTGGCAGCGAACCGGTTGCCGCCTAGTAGGGCAGAGTCCTGGCCCGGTATGCGTTCCAATGAAAAAACCAAACCTGCTTTCCGGCCTTGCCGAAGCCTTTCCTGCCCGCTGGCGCGATGAAATCAGCGCCGAATTGGCGGATGGCGAAACCTTGTTGGCCTGGGTTGAAATAGACCTGGATCAGCGCCTGAAGTTCCGCCCGGGGCTGATCGCCGCCACCGATCGCCGGCTGCTGGCGCGCCATCCCGACGAACCGCGGTGGGAATCCTGGGCATATGGCCCCCAATTAAAGCTCAGCCTGACCGACCACGCCGGCGCCGCGCTGCTGGAATTGCACGACGACAGCTCCCGCCTGGGCGCCTGGCGCTTCACGCTGGCGCGCAATCCGGGCGCGCTGCGTCTGCTGGGGCAGTTCGAGACCCAGCAGGCCATCCGTTTGACCGGCCATCAGGTCGAGGAACTGGCGGAACGCACCTGCACCATCTGTAATAACGTCATCCCGGCGGGCGAGGAAGAATGTCCGACCTGCAGCCAGGAACAGGCGGCGCCGTCGTCCACCTGGGCGTTGTTGCGCCTGTGGCGTTTTGCCCGGCCTTACCGCGGCCCGCTGCTGGCGGGTTTCGTGTTGACGCTGCTGGGCACGGCCGCCACCCTGGTGCCGCCGTACCTGACCATGCCGCTGATGGACGACGTGCTGATTCCGTTCCAGAACGGCGCACCCATCGACTACGACAAGGTCCGCCTCTACCTGGGCGGGCTGCTGGCCTCGGCGTTCCTGGCCTGGGGCCTGGGCTGGGCCCGCACCTACATCCTGGCCTGGGTCAGCGAACGCATCGGCGCCGACCTGCGCACCACGACTTATGAGCACCTGCAGCAGCTGTCGCTCGAGTATTTCGGCGGCAAGCGCACGGGCGACCTGATCTCCCGCATCGGCAGCGAGACCGACCGAATCTGCGTGTTCCTGTCGCTGCACTTGCTGGATTTCGCCAACGACATCCTGATGATCGTCATGACCGCGGTCATCCTGGTGTCCATCAATCCGTGGCTGGCGCTGGTCACGCTGGTGCCGCTGCCTTTCATCATCTGGATGATCCACGCGGTGCGCGACCGCCTGCGCCATGGCTTCGAAAAGGTCGACCGCATCTGGTCGGAAATCACCAACGTCCTGGCCGACACCATACCCGGCATCCGCGTGGTCAAGGCTTTCGCGCAGGAAAAGCGTGAAGTTGCGCGTTTCCGCGAAGCCAACAACCGCAACCTGGAAGTCAACGACCGCGTGAACACCACCTGGTCGCTGTTCTCGCCCACCGTCACGCTGCTGACCGAAGTGGGGCTGCTGGTGGTGTGGATCTTCGGCATTTGGCAGGTGTCGCAGAAGCAGATCACCGTTGGCGTGCTGGCCGCCTTCCTGGCCTACATCGGCCGCTTCTACATGCGCCTGGATTCGATGAGCCGCATCGTCTCGGTCACGCAGAAGGCCGCGGCTGGCGCCAAGCGCATCTTCGACATCCTGGACCACGTCTCTAGCGTGCCGGAACCGCAGAATCCGGCCAAGCTGCCGCACATCAACGGCCGCATCGAATTGCGCGACGTCGGTTTCCGCTATGGCAACCGCCAGGTCATCCGCGGGTTGAACCTGGCCATCGCCCCGGGTGAAATGATCGGCCTGGTGGGCCACAGCGGCTCGGGCAAGAGCACGCTGATCAACCTGATCTGCCGCTTCTATGACGTGTCCGAAGGGGCGGTGCTGGTCGACGGCGCCGACATCCGCTCGGTGCGCGTGGCGGACTACCGGCGCAACATCGGGCTGGTGCTGCAGGAACCGTTCCTGTTCTTCGGCACCATCGCCGAGAACATCGCCTACGGCAAGCCGGACGCCACCCGCGACGAGATCGTGGCCGCGGCGCGCGCCGCGCATGCGCATGAATTCATCCTGCGGCTGCCGCATGGCTACGATTCGCTGGTCGGTGAACGCGGGCAGGCGCTGTCCGGCGGCGAACGCCAGCGCATCTCGATTGCGCGCGCGCTGCTGATCGATCCGCGCATCCTGATCCTGGACGAGGCCACCTCGTCGGTGGACACCACCACCGAAAAGGAAATCCAGAAGGCGCTGGACAACCTGGTGCGCGGCCGCACCACGATCGCCATCGCCCACCGCCTGAGCACTTTGCGCAAGGCGGACCGCCTGGTGGTGCTGGACCGCGGCCAGATCGTGGAGCAGGGTCCGCACGAAGAACTGATGGCCCGCGAGGGCGCCTACTACCGCCTGTATCAGGCGCAGGCGCGCCAGGCCGAGGCCGACGCGCAGGCGTCGGGCAGCGAAGACATGGCCGCCGTGGCCTGACGCGGAACCGGAATTATCGTCATGACCTTGCCGTCTTTTCAGCTGCGCCGCAATGCTTTCGGTCGCCTGGAGTTCCAGTCCGCCGATGGCGAGACCCACGAAGGCGTGCTGCCCGTGCGCGCCTTTCCCATCAGCGAACCGGGCCGCGGCCTGTCGCTGGTGACGGTCGACGGGCACGAGCTGGTCTGGATCGAACACTTGGCCGACGTACCGGCTCCGCAGCGCGCGCTGATCGAGGAAGAGCTGGCGAGCCGGGAGTTCATGCCCGAGATCCGCAAGCTGGCCAGCGTCTCCACCTTCGCCACCCCGAGCACCTGGCAGGTCGATACCGACCGCGGCCCGACGTCGTTCACGCTGCGCGGCGAAGAGGACATCCGCCGCCTGAGTCCGCAGACCCTGCTGATCGCCGACAGCCACGGCATCTTCTACCTGGTGCGCGACATCCAGTCGCTGGACAAGCACAGCCGCAAGCTGCTGGACCGCTTTCTCTAGGACCTGCGCAAGGCGCCGTTCGGAGCGAACAGGCCCCAGGCTTCAGCCTTGCGGCGGCCGCTTGAACGGGGAGTGCGTTTCCAGTTCTCCCAGATAGTCCGTCACGGCCGCGGTTTCCTCGTCCAGGAAGTTCTGGATCGCGTCCGCGAAGCCGGGATGCGCGACCCAGTGAGCCGACCAGGTCGGCGTGGGCAGCAGCCCGCGCGCCATCTTGTGCTCGCCTTGCGCGCCGCCTTCGAAGCGGGCGATGCCATGGGCGATGCAAT
This sequence comes from Achromobacter sp., assembly GCF_049647645.1. Taxonomy (GTDB): domain Bacteria; phylum Pseudomonadota; class Gammaproteobacteria; order Burkholderiales; family Burkholderiaceae_B; genus Achromobacter. The sequence goes on along the minus strand of NZ_JBARYB010000278.1, from coordinate 7,125 downwards.
AGGCGATGGACTGCATGTAGCAGGTCTCGAAGTGCAACCCCGGCACGTATTCGGTCGCGCCCCAGTAGCGGCCATAAAGCGCGTCGCCACCCGCCAGGTTCAATGCCGCCGCCACCGGCTGCCCGTCGCGCTCCGCCAGGATCAGCACAAAGGCCTCGGCCTGTTCGCGCTGCGCGCGGCGGAAGAATTCGTGGCTCAGGTAGGGCGGATTGCCATGGCTGAAGTAGGTGCGGCAATAGCATTCATAGAAGAAGTCCAGCTCGGCCGCGCCTATCGCGGCGCCGCGCAGCCAGCGGTACGACAGCCCGGCAGCCGCGACCTTCTTGCGGTCCTGGCGGATCTTCTTGCGCTTGTCGTGGCTCATCGTGGCCAGAAAGGCGTCGAAGTCCGCGTACCCCGGATTGGTCCAGTGGAACTGCACGCTTTCGCGGATCATGAAGCCGGCCTCGCGCAGCGCCCGCATGTCGGTGTCCGAAGGGAACAGCAAATGCAGCGAGGAGACCTTGATCTCTTCCGCGAAGGCGATCAGCCCGCGCACCAGCGTGGCGCGGTCTTCATCGTTGCTTGCCAGCAGCCTGGGGCCGGTCACCGGCGTGAAGGGAATGGCCGACAGCAGCTTGGGGTAGTAGCGCAGCCCGTGACGCTGGAAGGCGTCGGCCCAGGCGTAGTCGAACACATACTCGCCGCGCGAATGCGATTTCAGGTAGAGCGGCGCGGCCGCGGCCAGCGCGCCGTCGCGCCACAACGCCAGGTAATGCGGCGCCCAGCCGGTCTGGGGCTCGGCGCAGCCGGTTTCGTGCAGCGCGCGCAGGAACGCATGGCGCAGGAAGGGCTGGTCTCCTGCCAGCGCATCCCATTGCTGGGCGTCGATGCGGGACAGGTCGGTCTCTATGGTCAGGCGCAGGGAATCCATGGGTGAATGATAAAGTCTCCGGGTATGCGCAAGGCTTGCGGCCATAGCGCTTTCACGGGATTTCGGGCTGGCGCGAGGCCGCCCGGCACAGAGAAGAACATGGACAGCAACACAACGCCCGCCGTGGCCGGGCATGGCCAGGACTGCTTGCGCGGGCAGGCGCTGGCGGCGCTGGCCGCCATGGCCTGGCAGGACAAGCTGGCGGCAGTGCGCGCCATTTCGGATGAGGCCGTGCTGGACTGTGGGCGGGTGTTCGTGGCCACGGCCGAGTTACCGGGCCGCCCGCCTTTGCCGCAACTGGTGGCCCCGGCCCAGGTCAAGCAGCGCTCCATGGGCACGCAGGAAGGGCGCGCGGCGCTGCTGCACGCGTTGGCGCATATCGAGTTCAATGCCATCAATCTGGCCTTGGACGTGATCTGGCGCTTCGCCGGCATGCCGGAAGCCTTCTACCGCGACTGGCTGCACGTAGCGCGCGAAGAGGCCTATCACTTCGATCTGCTCAGGCAGCGCCTGGCCGCCATGGGCCACGCCTATGGCGACTTCCCCGCCCACAACGGCCTGTGGGACATGGCGCAACGCACGCGGGCCGATCTGCTGGCCCGCCTGGCCTTGGTGCCGCGCACGCTGGAAGCGCGCGGCCTGGACGCCTCTCCCGCAATCCGCGCCAAACTGGCGGGAGCAGGGGACGCCGACAGCGCGGCTATCGTCGATATCATCCTGGCCGACGAGATCGGCCACGTGGCCATCGGCAACCATTGGTACAAGCATCTGTGCGCGCAGGCGGACAAGGACCCCGTGGCCTGCTATGCCGAACTGGCGCAGCGCTACGAGGCGCCCCGGCTGCGCGGACCCTTCAACCTGGAGGCGCGCCGCGCCGCCGGATTCGACGACGCCGAGCTTGCCGCGCTGCAGGCCGGTTGACTGGACGACATGAGCATCGATACTTCCAACAAAGCACTTCCGCCCCGCAGCCTGCGCGCGCTGGCCATAGGCCTGGCGGGCGGCGCGCTCATCGCGCTGGCGCCCGCCGCTTCGGCCGCCGACGCATACGCGGCCTGCCTGGCGCAATTGCGCGGCCCGGCGCTCAAGGCCGGCGTCTCGGGCGCCACGTTCGACACCCATACCGCAGGGCTCGCGCCCGATATGGCGGTGCTGGATCTGCTGGATGCCCAACCCGAATTCAAGACACCCATCTGGGACTACATGGCGGCGCTGGTCGACGACGAGCGCGTGGCCGACGGCCGGGCCGGCATGGCGCGCTGGCAGTCCGACCTGGACCGCGCCGCGTCGCGCTACGGCGTGGACGCGGCCACCATCGCCGCGGTCTGGGGCGTGGAGAGCAACTATGGCCGCACCCTGGGCGGCCGGCCCCTGCTGACTTCGCTGTCCACGCTGTCCTGCTTTGGTCGGCGCCAGGCCTATTTCCGGGGCGAGTTCTTTGCCACCCTGAAGATCATCCAGGATGAGCATATCGCGCCCGGACGCCTGACCGGCTCGTGGGCGGGCGCCTTCGGCCAGACCCAGTTCATGCCCTCGACCTACTTGCGCCTGGCGGTGGATTTCGATGGCGACGGCCGCCGCGACCTGGTCGATAGCGTGCCGGATGCGCTGGCCTCCACGGCCAATTTCCTCAAGCGCGCGGGCTGGAACAGCGCGCTGCAATGGGGCTACGAGGTCCGCCTGCCGGCGGGCCTGGATACCTCGGGCGCGGGCCGGAAGAACAAGCGCGCGATGTCGTACTGGGCTGGACGCGGAGTTACGCGGGCCGATGGTCAGCCGCTGCCCGCGGGCGACACGCCGGCGGGGCTGCTGCTGCCGGCGGGCCGGGGCGGTCCCGCCTTCCTCGTCACGCGCAATTTCGACGCCCTGTATTCCTACAACGCCGCGGAAAGCTATGCGCTGGCCATCGCCCACCTGTCCGACCGGCTGCGCGGCGGCGGTCCGTTGGCGCAAGCCTGGCCGACCGACGATCCAGGTCTGTCGCGGGCGCAGCGGCGCGAGTTGCAGCGGCTGCTGATTGCTCGCGGCTATGAGATCGGCGAACCCGATGGCATGATCGGCGCCCGCACCCGGGAGGCCCTGCAGGCGGCGCAGCGCGAGCTGGGCCTGCGGCCGGACGGCCGCGCCGGGCTGAAGTCGCTGCAGGCCCTGCAGGCGGGGAAGGCCGCCAACTGAGCGGGCGCGGATAGACAAGCTTTGTAAAGATCCCGGGGGTCATCCATCAGATGACAGGCAGGGCGCCGGGCATGGGCCTATACTGGTTTTCCGATTTTTCAGGAGCACGATGATGAGCCTATTGGATACCTTGGCCTCGATGGCCGGCGGCGGTCAGCAAGGGGGCTCGGCTTCGCTGCTGCCCGCGCTGATCGAGCAACTGAACAAGTACCCGGGCGGCCTGTCCGGCCTGATCGCAAGCTTCCAGAAGGGCGGCTTGAACGAGATCGTGGCCTCGTGGGTGGGCACCGGCCAGAACATGCCTGTCAGCGCCGACCAGCTCGGTTCCGTGCTGGATCCCGGCGTCGTCAACGAACTGGCCGCCAAGACCGGGCAGGACACGGACTCCGTGCTCGGCTCGCTGTCCTCGCTGCTGCCGCAACTGGTGGACAAGGCCACCCCCAACGGCGAGGTGCAGGGAGAGCAGCAATTCAACCCGGCCGATCTGCTGGCGTCCTTGTCGGGCATCTTCGGCAACCGCGCAGGGTAAGTCTTATCGCCAGGCAGCCCATGCAGGCGTCCGCGCCTGCTTCCACCAGCCGGCGGCGCCTGTTGCAGGGCCTGGGCGTGGCGGCGCTGGCCGCCAGCCTGCCCGCCTGCGCGCCGGCCTGGTCGGTGCAAAGCACCTTCTGGCAATTGTGGCCCAGCCATCTGGAATTGAGTCCGCAGGCCTGGCGCGAGCGCATCGCCGCGATGCATGCGCTGGGATTCCGCGAGATCATCATCCAGTGGGTCGGGGCCAACGGCGGGGCCCAGCCCTGGCAACTGCCGGCGCCCACGCTGGCGCTGATCTTCGACGAGGCGGAGCGCCTGGGCATGGGACTGCAACTGGGCCTGCCCTACGACGAGCGCTGGTGGCGGCAACTGGGCGAGCCGGATGACGCGGCGCTGGCCGCTTTCCTGCAGGCCGCGCAGGCGCAGGCGCTGGCCTATGCGCGGGCGTCGAACGCAACCGGGCTTGCGGCTTTTCGCGGCTGGTACATCCCCTATGAGATCGAGCAGCACAGCTGGGCCGCGCCCGATCGTCAGGCGCGTTTAGTGCAGTGGCTGCGCGAGCTGTCCGATCCGCTGCTGCAACAGACTGGGCGGACACCCACGATATCCACGTACCACAGCAAGCTGCCGGGAGCGCTGAGCCTGGCCGACCTGTGGAGCGGATTGCTGGACGCGGCAAGGCTGAGACCTATGCTGCAGGACGGGGTTGGCGTGTCCGGCATGGCGGCATACGAGGCGCTGGAGCCGCTGCACCGCATGCTGCTGGCGCGGCGCGCGCCGTTCGACCTGATCGTCGAACTCTTCGAGGAACTACCGTCGGAACGCCAGGACGGCACCACGTTCAATGCCCGTTCCGCCGATGCCGCGCGCGTGCGCCGGCAGTTGCGCATCGCGCGGCGTTACCGCGCGCAAGGCGTGGTCGCCTTTGCCGCGGATCCCTGGCTGATCGGGCCCACGCCCGAGGCGCAGCGCTTGAGGCAGGAGTGGCCGCTCTAGGCGGCCGACACGCTGCCGCACGAGATGGTTATCGCGGCTGCGCTGCGGCCATGGCCTTGAGCTGCGCGCAGGTTTTTTCCTTGTCGGCTGCGCTCAGCGCGCCCAGTTGCGTCTTGGCCTGGCCGTAGGACTGCGAGAAGGCGGTGTCGAAGTCAGCGGCCGACATGCCCTGCGCGCTGGTCGCGGTCTTCTGTTGTTGCTTCATCTGATCGAGCTGCGCTGCCGAGTAGGCATTGCAATATTCGGCGGCGGCATGCATCTGCCCGCTCAGCGCAGCCAGGTTGGGCATCTGGCCCGGCATGGTCTGTTGGGCGAGAGCGGCGCCGCTGGCCAGGGTCAGGGCGGCGGCAGCCAGGGCGAAACGAGCTTGTCTGAAAATCGGCAATTCAATCTCCAACGCGGTGAGGGATCGGGTTTGCACGCGCGGCGATTGCGCTGCCTGCGTGGCGCGGAGCACTATGCCCGATTCATTGTTAGGGGCTTATGAATCGTTGTAATGATGTGTATCGGCGGCTCAGTACGACAGCGTCATGTTCATGAACCAGCCTTTGGCGCGGTCGCTTTCGCCGCCGCCTATGCTGGTGCGGTATTGGACGCCGAAGTCCAGGTAGGAGCGCGGCGCGTTGTAGTGATCTTCGCGGAACCAGTAGCGCATATTGAAGCCGGGGCCCACGCCCAGCGACCACGAGGTGCCATGGTCGGACAGGACCACCGACTGGCTGCCGTAGCCCGGCAGATCGTTTAGCTTGGCCACGCTCTTCTGCCACAGCCAGTCCGCGCCGACTACCGCATACGGGAACAGCACCAGCTTGTCGCTGATGCTGGTGGCGCGGAAGCTGCGGCCCACGCGCAGTTCGCCAGACAGGAAGGCCTGGTCGCGCTTGAGGCGGCCGGAGGAACTGCCCAGGTCCTGTTGGCGTTGGCCCTTGGAATCCACCGAGTAGGCGGTGTAGCGGGCGCTATTGTCGTCCCAGAGGTAGCCGCCCTGCGCGTAGCCTTCGATGGTGAGCCAGCTCGGCACGTCCACGCGCAGCTCGCGGCCTTGGTAATAGCCATAGGTGATGTAGGTCATCCAGCCGCCGGCATTGCCGTTGAGCTTGTAGCGTGCCACCGCGCTCTGGTCCTGCAGGTTGGGGTAGGCGTCATGGAAGGCCTGCTGCGCCGCGCATTGCACCGCGCTGGATTCCGGATAGGCGTAGCCCTGGCGGGTAGCCGAGCCCAGGAAGAAGCGGCGTTCGATGCCGAAGGTCACGCCGGTATCCGCCAGCAGGTAGCGCAGGCCCAGCGCGCCGATGGTGCTGGGAATGCCGGAGGCCGAGCTGCTGTTGCGCAGACGCTCGTCGGCGGAGCGGTTGTCCGGCGTGCTCTCTCCGGTGCAGGGGTCCACGTTCCGGCGCGATTCGTAGGTGCTGCCGCCGTCGTACAGCGTGTTGGAGCTGCGCGCATAGGCTTCCAGCATGCCCCAGCGGTTGTTCAGCTGCGGCGGTCGCCAGAAGATTTCCGCGGTGCTGAACACCACGTCGCCCGGCGTGTTGATGGCGGCTCCGCCCAAGCTGGAGTTGGCGGGGCGAGCGCCGCGGTATGACGCGGAAAACGATGCGCCCCATTCGCGCGACAGCGCGGCGACGCCGCTGCGCGTGTTGTAGCGTTCCAGCGGCGTCAGGCCCAGTTGGCCGGCGTCGTCCATGTCGATGGCCTGCTTGAGGGAGTCGGTGGCGGCGCGGTTGTCGCCCATCGCGGATTGCGCGTAGGCCTGGTCCAGGATCAGGCGCGGCGGGGCCTGGCCGGTCGCGCGCGCGGCCGCGAAGTCGGACACCGCGCCCGCGGGTTGGCCCAGGCGTTGGCGCGCGTAGCCACGCTGCGCGAGCAACTGCGCCGAGTCCGGCTGGCGGGCGATGGCGTCGCTCAAGCGCGCTTCCGCTTCGGCGGCTTGCGCCTTGGTGCCCGCGGCCAGCGTGGTCGTCAGCAGCTGGGCATAGCTGTCGTTGTCCGGCGCTTCGGCCACGGCCTGGCGGGCCAGGACGATGGCTTCCTGGTACGCGCCCTTGTCGTAGGCGGCGTAGGCGCCGGTGGCGGCCGCGCTGCCTGGAGCCGGCGCGGCGGGCGCCTGGCTCGCGGCGATCTGCTGCTGAAAGGCCTGTTGCCTGGCCTGTAGCGCGGCCTTGTTGGGCGCGCCCAGCGCCAGCGCCGTGTCGACGGCCTGGCTGGCGGCCTCGTAGCGCTGCTGCGCGCCCAGTGATTCCACCCACAGCAAGGCCCATTCGCCCTGTCTGGGCACGGCGCGGAAGGCGTGCTCGGCGCCAGCAGCGGCGGCCGCGTAGTCCTGGCGCCCATAGTCCGCATAGGCGCGGGTCGCCACGGGATAAGCGCGCTGGTACGGAGTCTGCGGCGCGGGCTTGCGGGCGGGGGGCGGCGTTTGCGCCTGAACCTGTGCCGGCGTTTGCGTTGGTGCTGGCGCCGCGGGCATCGCGGCCACGGCTGGCGCGCGCTGCAGGTTGGCCTTGGCC
>NZ_JBARYB010000277.1:0-5902 GCF_049647645.1 Achromobacter sp. | reverse complement strand
CGGCCGCGTTGGTCGCGCTATATCTGGCGCCGCCGGCGCCGCAGGTGTTCGGCAACACCTGGGCGCCGGGCGAGGCCACCATGGAACTGTTCGTGGCGCAGCTGCACATGGTGCTGCCCATCGCGTTCGCGGTGCTGGCGCTGCGCCTGGGACTGCGGCGCCTGTGCGTGCGGTCCTAGCCCTGCTCCAGACGGTAGAACTGCTGGCTGGCGATCAGCGTCGCGCCGCATGAGGTCTTCATGCCTTCCAGCGCGGTGCGCCGGTCGGAACTGACGGCGGCTGCGCCTTCGACGATGGTGTGGGTGCCGCCGCACTTGGGGCAGGTGACGCGGTCGCCCAGCCGGGCCATGGGCTGGCCGAAGATCATGACTGTTTCGTCGCCCGTGACGACCACCCCGCCGTGCGAGGTGCGGTCGCCCTTGCGTATCACCGATAGCTGCGCCATGGCTGCCTGTTGCCCTGTCAGTTTGGTTATGTGTGCTTACAGATAGGTGCCGTCCGGAGCCTGCCGCGGCGTGCCGGTGACGAAAGTACCGTCCGGCGCCATGCGGACCGGGCCGTCGCCGCCCAGGTAGCGGCCATCAGGCGCGCGCTGCGGTTTGCCGGCAACGTAAGTGCCGTCCGGCGCGCGGGTGATGGGGCCGCCGTCGCCGACATAGCTGCCGTCCGGGCAGCGGCGCGGCTTGCCATTGATGAAGCGGCCGTCGGGCATCATGTGGAATGACTTGTTCATCGCGGTTCCTCGTCCTGGGGAACCCGCATGATATCCAGGGTCCGTGATGCGTTTTGTAATAGGACGTGTCATCTTCAAACGCAAGGCCGTTACAGATATGGGAGGATCGGTCCTCTTCGCGTTGTGCGCCGCAGGGCCGGCGACCGCGATCCTGCCATCCGACTAGACCTATATGAGCGATATCGACACACTGCTGCAGCCCATTGCGGGCGAGGCGCCTTGCGGCGCCGACCTGGTGTTTTCCGCCGAGTTCGACGCCATACGCGAAGCCCGCCGCCACGATGATCCGAACCTGGACCAGGGCGACTGGGTCATAGCCATCAAAGAGGCCGACTGGCCGGAAGTCATCCGCATCTGCACCACGGTGCTGCGCGAGCAGAGCAAGGACGTACGCGTCGCCGCATGGCTGGCCGAGGCCTGGGCCAAGACGCGTGGTTTCGCCGGCCTGCGCGACGGCTACCTGCTGGTGGATGGCCTGTGCCGCCACTACTGGGAAGGCTTGCATCCCGTGCCCGACGAGGGCGACGTGCAGCAGCGCGTGGGCAATCTGGCCTGGCTGCTGGCGCGCTCGCAACAGCTGATCCGCGAATTGCCGCTGACGCAGTCCGAAGGCGGACGCTACGGTGCGGCCTTGTGGGACAGCGCCTCGCAGCTGGCCAACGCGGTCAAGCGCACGCCGCAGAACGCCGCCGAAATCACGCGCGGCAAGCTCACGCTGGACCAGTTCGACGCTGCGCGCCGCGACACGCCGCCGGCCTTTTATTCCGAGCTGGAAGGCAATCTGCAAAGCTGCTTCGCGGCGGTGGATACGTTGGAACAAACCTTGGCGGAGCGTCTGGGCGACGAGCGGCCGGCCTTTTCGCCGGTGCGCGACGCGCTGCGCGACGTGACCGAACTGACCCGCCGCTTCGCCCGCGACGCCGGGCTGCTGGTGCGCGCGGATACCGTGGCGCCGGCCGCTTCCCCAGCTGAACCCGCAGCTACCCGGATGGAGCCGACTTTGTCCGCAACCGAGCCTGTACCCGCCGCGCCCGCGTCCACACTCGCGCGAGGCCCGCTGCAAACGCGCGACCAGGCGCTGGCGCAGTTGCGCGAAGTGGCGGAGTTCTTCCGCCGCACCGAACCCCACAGCCCCGTGGCCTATCTGGCCGACAAGGCCGCTAGCTGGGGCGAGATGTCGCTGCACCTGTGGCTGCGCACCGTCCTCAAGAACGGCGACGCGCTGTCCGGCCTGGAAGAGCTGCTGGGCGTGCCCAAGCCGCCCGACCACAACGGCTGAGCGGCGTTCTTGCTCGGGTGAGCCGGCCCTTGCGGGCCGGCCTGGCGCCAGGCGTTTAGCGGCTGGCGCGGAACTCGATGCGGCGGTTCTTGGCGCGGCCTTCGGCCGTGGCGTTGGTGGCGAGCGGCTGGTCCGGCCCGGCCCCCAGGGTTTCGAAGCGCGCGGGCGGCAAGCCCTTGTCCACCAGATAGGTCTTGACCGCGTCGGCGCGCGCCTGGCTCAACGCCAGGTTGGTGCTGCGGCTGCCGGAGCTGTCGGTGTGGCCGATGATCTGCACCTTGTCGCTGTGCAGTTTTGGCACCACGTCCGCCACCTTGTCCAGCAGCTCGCGGCCACGAGTGGTGAGCGTGGCGCTGCCGGTCTCGAATTCCACCACGCGGTTGGTCAGGACCTGATCCAGCAATCCCTGTTCGTCCTTGCTGGCGGACACGCGCAACCCGTTGACGATCTTGTAGGTGGGGTTGAGCGAGGTCGCGAAGGCGCTGGCAATCTGCTGGCGCGAGGCTTCGTTCTGCACTTCGCCACGCAGGCGGATCTGGGTGCCGTCTATCTCCAGCTGGCCGCGGTTGATCTGCTTGAGCGGCTGGCCGATGAGCTTGCCGACATGCTCGGACCAGTTGGGCGGGGCAACCACGCCGCCCACGTCGATCTGGTCGATGACATTGCCCACGCCATACACCTGCTGCAGCCGCGCCAGCACGTCGGCCTTGGTGGCCTCGTCCGGCACGGCGCCGCTGGCCACGACCTGTCCAGGTTGGGGGATGACGTTGGCGGGCACCACCGTGGCCGCGTCCTGGGCCGCGGCCGTGCAGGCATACAGCGCCGCCATGAGCAAGAATGAGAAGCGCATGGTCAGGCTCCGGTAAAGACTTCGAGGAAAGTGTCCAGCGCCAGGCGCAAGGACAGGCGCGGCTGGTCCAGATAGCTGGACAGCTTGGCCAGGCCGTGGCTGGCCGACACGTGATTGCGGACCCAGGGCGCGTCCTCCAGCACGATGTGCTGGTCGGCATAAGCCTGCGGCGTGGACAACAGGCTGGCCAGCGTCTGCGGCGAGGCGCCGCGGAAATCCACGGCAAGCCGGTGCTTGCCGGCGATGCGGCCGATGAAGATCGTGATCTCGAAGTCCGCGCGCGACAGGAAGGGCGAGATCAGCGTCATCCAGTAGGCGGCTACCAGGTTGATGTAGAGGGGATCGTCCGGTAGCGGCAGCGACAGCCCCTTGTCCAGTTGCGAGGAGCCGCTGGACATCACCGGCCCCAGCAGGATGCCCAGCGCCAGGATGATGTCGTGCACGCGCGCGGCGTGGCCGTTGCCGCGCAGCATCGCTTCCAGCCGTTCCAGGGTCTGCAGGTCGACGAACGCGTCGAAGCCGTCGTCGGCCGCCGTGCGGATTTCGCCTTCCAGTTCGTTGAGCGTCTGCAGCGCGGAGGCGGGATCGTGGTCCTGCATCAGCAGGGCGGCGGCGCCGCTCATGCGGTTCCACATGCGGCTGAAGGCGATGGGGCTGCGGGCGATGAAGGCCAGCGGCTTCTGCACTTCCACCGAGGTGGCGGACAGGAAGGGATAACGGCGGCCTGACAGATCCTGGCTGGGCTGCAGGTGCCCTGCGATGGCAAGCTTGCCGCGCGACCCGAGGATCGCGAACGGCATGGCCTCGGCCTCGTCGTACAGCGCCTTCCAGTGCGGCTCCTGCGCCAGCATCTCCATGGTGCTGGCGACCCAGGCATCCAGCGTGGCCATCAGCTGCGGATGCGAGGTGTTCTTCACGAAATCGCCGCGGCTGGGAATCTTGCCGAAGTAGGCCGTGCGGAACAAGGGGGACTGCGGGTTGCTCATTGCGGCGCTCCGGGTTGCGTCTGGGCGGAGGATTCGGGAGAGGCGCCGACCACGGACGACGGCAGGCGCAGGTTGCGCAGGCCCTGGCTGCCGCCGGGCTCGCTGCCGCCGGCGCCGGGCGCCTGGGCGTTGCTGATGATGCGCAGCTTTACCGGCACCGTCACGTTGGACTTGCCCCAGCTCATGTTGAAGCTGCCGTCGGTATTGGCGGTGCGCTGGGCGGTGGCGATCAGGCGCTCCAGGCCGAAGCGGCCGGGTTCGTTGACGATCTCGACCACGCTGCCATCGAAGGTGGTGGCGGTGATGCGCGCGCCGGGCGCGCCCTGGGCATTGGGCCACACGAAATTGACCCATTGCGGCGGGGTGTTGCGGTAGCGCAGCTGCTGTCCGTCGATCTCGATCGTGTACTCGGTCACGCCGGCCGCGGGCTTGGGCTGGATCTGGAACAGCGTCTGCGGCTGGCTGGCCGCGCCGCTGCCGGCCGCGCCGCCGGAGAGCGGCGCCACCCACTGCGCGAAGTTGGCCGTGAAGGTGGGCTGCAGGCTCACGCCCATGTCGCCCCAGGTGCGCGCCGTCAGGATGTCGCCGCGGCGCACGGTCAGCGGGCCCAGCGTGTCGTTGACGTACTTGGCGATGCTGCCCTGGGGGCCGAACACCTGGCCGATCTCGTCGCTGCTGGCCTCGACGCTGGCGCGGCTGGCGAAGGGATACTTCTCTGCCAGGGTCTGATTGAACGGGCGATAGATCTGCGCGTTCCAGACCTTGTTCAGTTCGGATTCCGCCGGCAGCATGGTCACGGCATAGGCCTGGATCAGCGGACGAACCAGCAGCGGACGCAACGTCTCGCGCTGCGTCGCCGACATGCCCGCCAGCATCTGCTCGTCCACCAGCTTCAGCGCGTCGGCCAGTTCCGAGTCCTTGCCCTCCAGCGTCTGGCGCATCAGCGTCAGCGCGCCGGGGCCGGGATCGCCCTGGTTGTTCAGCAGGTTGAAGCGGGTGCGGATCTTCGACAGCGCGCCCATGTAGTTGCCCAGCAGCGACTGGTTGTCGCGCGTCACCACCAGGCGCGCCACGTCGGAGAACTCCCGTCCCACCGGGCCCATGGGAATCGCTTCGCCGTTGGCGGCGGTGGCGGGCGCAGCCGACGGCGGCGTCTGCCGCAGGATGACGCGCTTGAACCAGCCGACCACGCCGCTCTGCGCCTGCTGCAGCCCGGCGTTGATCAGCGAGGGGTTGTCCCAGGAGGTCTGCTCATAGGTGGTGTTGATGAGCTTGGCGATGGGCGAGGTCTGCGGATCGCCCAGGCGGTTCATTGCGCCGACCGATTGGTCGAAGCTCGTGAAGGGTTTGATCGTCACGCCGCGCAGGAACTTCTGCCATTCCTCGGCGTATTCGGTCTTGTACATCGTCGCCAGGCTTTTCTGGATCTGTTCGGGGCTGCCTTCCAGCGTCAGGTCATCGCGGGCGTTCACGCCCAGCACCCAGTCGCTGGTCTGCACTTCCTTCTTGGCGGCCTCGCCGATGGCGGGCTGGATGTACTGCTCCCAGGCTTCACGCGTGAAGGTGCCGGGAATGGCGTAGCTGCCGGCGACGACGCCGGCGTCGTTCTCGCCGACGATGCGCGCTACCGTCATGGCCTGGAAGCGGGTGGCGGCGCGCGCCTTGAGCGTGGCGTAGGCGCGTTCGCGCGCCGGCATGCCCTGCATCACGGCGCGCAGGCTGCCGCGGGTCTTCTCGACCAGCGCCAGATTGGTATCGATCTGCGGCCAGCCCGCGTCCTGCGCGCGGCCTGCATAGAACGAGATCAGGCGCTCGGCGCTGCGGATCAACTGGTCGCGCGGCATGGCGCCGCGGTTGGTCTCCAGCCAGCCGCGCCAGAAGCGGGTGATCTGGTCGGACAGGTGCGTGGGATCGACGTGCTGATGATTTGCCATCATCAGGTAGGTCTTGAGCGCGTTGTAGGCGTCGTCCGCGTTGGTGGGCGAGGCGTCCTGGAACAGCGTGTCGCCGCCCGCCGCATGGGTGGCGCGGACCTGCTGCGGCGCCGGCTGGGG